>CANRDT010000016.1 GCA_947629455.1 uncultured Ruminococcus sp. | reverse complement strand
CAGCTTGCCGGTAAGCAGATTTGCCCCCTCCACGATACCCTTGCCGTCGGCTGTCTTGACGAGCGCGCCCGCTTTCGGGGTGGTCTTTAAAAGCTCCTCGTAGCTGTCCTGTTCGTATTTCAGACAGCACATAAGTCTGCCGCAGGTGCCGCTTATCTTGGTGGGATTGAGTGAAAGCGACTGCTCCTTTGCCATCTTTATCGAAACGGGCTGAAACTCGCCCAGAAATCTCGAGCAGCAGAACGGCTGACCGCATATTCCCAGACCGCCCAGCATTTTCGCCTCGTCGCGCACGCCTATCTGACGCAGCTCGATCCTCGTGCGGAAAACGGACGCCAGATCTTTCACCAGTTCGCGGAAATCCACACGGTTTTCGGCAGTGAAATAAAACAGCAGCTTGTTGTTGTCAAAGGTACATTCCACGTCCACCAGATTCATTTTAAGACCGTGAGCGGCGATCTTCTCTTCGCATATCTTAAACGCGTCCTTTTCTTTCTGTGCGTTCTTTTCAAGCACTGCAAGATCGGCTTTCGTGGCGATCCTGATTATCGGCTTTATGGGATTGGGAAATTCGGATTCGTCTATATCACGCTGCGCGATCGCGACATCTCCGCACTCTACGCCCCTTGCGGTCTCCACGATCACCTTGTCGTTTAATTTAACGTCCAGACCTGCCGGATCGAAATAGTATATTTTTCCGACGGCTTTAAAACGGACTCCGATTATTGTCATCATTTTAAACTTCCTTTCCTGAAAGTTATTGTTATAATATCCTCACATCGCGCCTGATCTGATATTTATTATACAGCCATTTTTCCGCGCCGCATTACAGTACTTATAATAGCTGACAGCGATTTTTGTAAAGCTCAGTGTTATTTTCCCCCAATGGGGGGAAAACGACCAAATTTATCTCCGCCTCACATCGCGCTTCTGATAGAAGTATTCACTACCCTGAAAAGCTCGGCGGCGTAGCTGTCCGCCGTGAGCGCCGCCGTGCAGTTCGCATCAAGACGGTACGCATATTCCTGCGAAAGCTCGTACAAAAGACAGCAGGACTGCGCGTCGAGCATCTGCGACAAACGCTGCGAACCCTCCCGATAGCAGCCGAAAAGCCTGTCCTCTCCCAGCTGTATGGCGCAGGCGTCACGCGCGATCTCGCCAATAAACTCTATCGCCTGCCTGAGTATCTGCTTTTTCCCGTCAGCCGCGGCGAGAGTGCGCAGCATATCATATTCGCTGCGGTCGGCTATCCTGTCCGTACAGTCCCGCGCTATGTGAAATGCGGCTGAAAGCGTTTTCCCCTCTAAAAATTCCTCACACCTGCCGAGATTGCCGTGACAACATTCTACCGCCTGAAGTATCTGCTCCGTGGGATATTTTCCCTTTGCGGCAAGCCATTCCTCCGCCTGCTGCGGTGTACACGGCTCGGCGGTCAGACATAGAGCACGGGATATGATAGTCGGCAGAAAACTCTGTTTCGACGCCGCCGTCATAATGATAACGCAGTGGGGCGGCGGCTCTTCCACCGTCTTTAGCAGAATGTTCTGTATCTGTATGAGCGTGCTTGTCGATTTGTCAAGATCGGGTATCAGGTACACTTTAAAATCGCTCTCGTTGGGACGAATAAGCGTATCGGACGCAAGGGCGCGGATAGTTTCCGCCTGATAGTTTCCGTTTTCGTTGGGAACGGCGGTTATCAGATCGGGGTGGCTGCCGTTTTCCGCCATACGGCAGGAGCGGCATTCTCCGCAGGGTTCGCCGTTATGCCTTTCGCACATAAGCGCGGCGGCGATATACTTCGCAAGCGTTTTGCGCCCCTGCCCCTTTTCGCCGCAGATAAGTATGGAATGGGGTTCGCGCCCCTTTTTTATCATGGAGGCTATCAGCCGCCTGTTCGTCAGGTTAGAGTATATATGCATTTTTCAGACCTGTTCAAAACGGTTTATGTCGGTAACGAAAATAGTCGCTCCGCCGATAGTGACCTCAACGGGGTAGGAATTGCCGCCCTCAGGTCCGAGTACCGTGGAGGAGGGGACAAACTGTTTGCGCTTGCGTGAATGTTCCTTGCAGGCGTCTATGACCGTATCGACCTGATCGTCCTCGCAGCAGATCATAAATGTTGTGTTTCCTGCCGAGAGAAAACCGCCCGTTGAGGCAAGCTTTGTGGCGCGTATGCCCTTTTTGAGCAGCCCCTTGGACACGGCGTAGGTGTCGTCGTTGTTTACGATAGCATAAACCAGTTTCATAATGATTCTCCTTCCCATACACGGAGATCAATTTTTGCAAAATTGATCTTAAAAAACAAGAGTTTTAGAGACAAGAGGCAATAAAAAAGTCTGCAAAGCGGAATGATATTTTAAAATATGCGCCGCAGGCGCTCCTTGTCTGACCTCTTACCTCTTAAAAGCGCAGCGTTCTGACTTCTTGGAAATCAAATATTGATTTCCATGCCTTCCCATATGACTGCGGCGTTTTTACCGCACATCTTACGCTCACTTTCTATTTTAACACATTTACTTTAAAAATGCTATAGCTTTTGAGAATTTTTATTATTTTATCGGAAAAAATTTCTCCGCTCACTATTATCGGTACGGACGGCTGACAGCTTATCGCCGACATTCCGCATATTCTCCCCTCTGCACGAGAAACGTCCGTTTCCTCCTGCGCGGAAAATGCCGCCTGCCTTGGTTCGCAGGCTTTTTGCGCCCTCGGCAGTGGGATAACGCCGTCCGAAAGCGGCTCTTTACGCTCGATCTTCGCCATAGCCTTTTCCAGCCGCAGAAAATCTTCTTCACCGTTAAAGGGTGAGGGCATAAGCACAAGAGCGCCGCGGTCGCTGTATTCACATTCTATCATATCATCACGCAGTATCTGCGCGAGCCGATCTCCGGTATATCCCATTTCCGACGGGTAAACCGTGATCTTCATAGGTTCTCCGCCGCCGATATTCCAGCCGCTCTGCGCAAGCCTTTTTTTGCAAAGCGCGACTCTTTCGCAGCACTGTCTTATTCTCTGCGGAAGATCGCCGCGCAGCTCAGCCGCACACCTGTCCAGAGAACCCATAATGAGATAACTCGGACTTGTTGAAGCAAACATCGCCATAATTTCCTCGGCGCAGCGCGAAAAAATTTCCGGAGCGTCCTTTGAGATATGCAGGTATCCTCCTCCCGTGTAGACGGGCAGCGTCTTGTGCGCGGAATCGGCACACATATCCGCTCCGAGATCGAGAGGGTGCAGCCCTTCGCCGACAAATTTCAGATACGCGCCGTGAGCGTTGTCTGCCATAAGCGGAACGTTTTTCTCCCTGCACACCTGCGAGATCGCCGCAATGTCTGCCATATTCCCCGGATAGTCGGGAGAAGTGACGTACACTCCGCCGCAGTCGGGTTCTTTCTCCAGCGCGGCTCTTACCGTATCGGCGGTTATCGGACAGGCGCAGAGCGAACCCTCCCCGTTGGGAGGATAAAGCCATATCGGAGAAATATCCAGCAGTATACAGCCGCTTATGAACGCCCTGTGACAGTTTCGCGCAGCAAGTATTTTCATTCTGCCCTTTCCGCCCTTTTGTATGTACAGCCGCTGCGCCAGCCCGAGCATTGTCTTTATCGAAAGGCTCGAACCCTCGGCGGAGTAAAACGTTTCTGCTGAACCGTAGAGTGAGGAGGTCAGCCGCCTGCTTTGCAGTATGATACCCTCCGCCCCGTAAAGATAGTCCGCGCCGTCTATTTCGGTGATGTCGAGCGGTTCAAGACCGTGCATAACTCTGCCCTTATGCCCCGGCATATGAAATCTTACCGCGCCGCTTTTGGCATAGCCGCTTGTGAAATCGCAGATCGGCATTATTTCAGACATAAATATCCGTATCCTCCTCGCTGTCGGAGCAGCCGCTGCCGCCAAGCATATCCGCCAGCATATGCCTGTGCATTGCAGGACGCAGCTTGTCCATACCGCGCCTTATCGTGCGTGAAACGGTGGAGCGGTTGACGCCGCAGAGCCGCGCTATCTCCGGAATGGTCATTTTGTTCCTATAATATAGAATTATATAATATTTTTGCTTTTTAGTCAAATTTTCTTTCAGACAAAGTACCGCAAGTCTGGCGGCAGCCCCCGGGAAACGGTTGCTGTAGGCTCTGATAAGTTCCCCCTCCTCCTGCGGTACGGACTGTTTTCTCATGACGCATTCCTCCTTTCTGCGGCAAGCTGACTGGGACTGAGCGGCTTTGGCGCAAGGTGACGCCTTATCTGCGCCGCCGTATGCATAAGATCGTATTTCTCACTGCGCAGCAGTTCTATCCTTGCGGTGACGTCGTTATGCTCCGCAGGTGTCAGACGGCTGTCTTTAGACATCTGTACGAGCATTTCTATACGCCGTTCAAGCTGTTCGATAATTTCCTCGTAGTTTTTTAAAATCTTTTCCATGTCTTTCTCCTTTACTGTCAAAATTGTAGATCGAATAGGAGGACATACCGACAGACGTTTGCGGAAAGGATCAGCGTGTAAGAACATTAGTTCCTAAGAACATCTGTTCGATACCCTCTGATTTAATAATACCACAAATTCTCAAAAAGTCAAGAGGTCAAAAAAATTTAATAATTTTTGGTGAATATGAGGGAAATATAATGGACAGTTTGTGCAATTTGCCGTTGAAAAATACGAAACGATGTGGTATAATAGATTATGCCGACTTATAGTGGGCGTTTTTGTGGACTAAAAAATAAAAAAATATATAAGAGATGTCCGCAGACCTCACCGCCGCAGCGACAACAGCGGAGCCGGTCATAAGCAGGCGCATATAACATAAATACCGCGCCCGCGTAACGCGATAAGCGTAAGGAGCAGTGTAAAAATTTATGGAGAAAGAAAAACTGGACAGATTGTCGGAGCTGACTGCAATTTCCAGAAAAAGGGAACTCACCGACGAGGAGAAGTCGGAGAGGGAACTTCTGCGCGGCGAATATCGGGCGCAGGTCACGGGGAATCTCATCAGGCAGCTTGAAAGTATGACGATCATAGAGCCGGACGGCTCGCAGGTCAGGGTTTCTGACAGGAAACGCAGCAAGGAGGGAATATAGTTGGCAGGGGTATCCAGACAAAAACAAAAGCTGCTGAGAATGGAACAGATATTTAACCGCAGGACGGACGAGTCCCACGCGCTGACGGGCAATCAGCTTATTGATATGCTCCAGGCGGAGGGGATAAAGGCGGAGCGTAAGACGATATACGACGATATAGCCACGCTCTGCGACAGCGGACTCGGTATCGAAACGACCAAGAGCGGACATTCAAACGCGTATTATCTGGCGGAGCGGCTGTTTCAGGACGAGGAGCTTTTTGTGCTTGCGGACGCGGTGGCGTCCTGCAAGTTTCTGACGATCAAGAAATCTAATGAGTTGATAAGGAAGTTACAGACGCTGACGAGCGATCATAAGGCGGCACAGCTGAGAAGATCTATCTACGTCGATAACCGTACAAAGACGTTCAACGAGTCGATATATTATAATATAAATACGATACAGAACGGCATATACGGAGAGAGGGAGATCACGTTCAAGTATTTTGAATACGATCCAGATAAGAAAAAACAGCTGCGTCACGGGGGAGACCCCTATGTGGTATCGCCCTATCAGCTGATCTGGGAAAACGATAATTACTACCTCGCCTGTTTCTGCCACAAGCACGGCAAGATCTGCCGCTACCGCGTTGACAGAATGACGACGGTATCGGTGACGGATACAAAGAGGCGCGCGCTCACCGATGAAGAAGAGGAGGAGCTGAAAAATCAGCGTTCGCTTTATTCGATGTACGGCGGCAAGCTCGAAACGGTGAGGATACAGTTTGACAATTCGCTGATGAATGTTGTGATAGACCGTTTCGGCGAAAAGGTCATCTGCCATAAAAATTCGGAGGACAGCTTTTATATCATTTGCGACGTGCAGCTTTCGCCGACATTCTGGGGCTGGCTGTTCCAGTTCGGTCCGATGGCGAAGATACTCGCTCCCGAGTATGTGAGGGACGCGGCTGTCAAAAAGCTTGAGGAGATAATGTGTACTTACGAATGACAGGGGCAGGTATAGGGGAATAAACGGAATGAAAAAAATAAAGGCGGTCAGTTCGGCCGCCTTTTTGAGTAATAAATGTAATTTATTTCTAATAACTCTGACTTCTGTTCTCTAACTCTTACTTCTTACTTCTAACTTCTAACTCTTACCTCTTACCTCTAACCTCTTATCAACAAACTTTGAAAGCTCAATCTAATCTTTATCAAATAATATTTAATTGTCTAAAAACCCCCTCTAAAAGGGATTCTCCCGCCGGAAAACCGACGGGAGTAAAACATAAAAAATTATAGGGGAGAAGCCAGTAGAATTGATCTACTGAGCTGAATATATGAAGGCTTGGGGTAAAAAGCCAACATATCTTATTGAGCGGAAGGCTCATCGCCTGTCCGACTGTAATTATAGTAACTCATTAATGTGATATTGATGTGAAAACTTATCGGATTAAGTATGAAATTTATTGAATTTTTTTTGAAGTCAAAGAAAGGGTGAAGGGTGTTATGCCGCGCTTTTTTGTAGAGGAACTGAACGGCGACAGAGCGATCATCACGGGGGAGGACGCGAATCATATCGGCAGGAGTTTGCGTATGAGGATAGGAGAGGAGCTGACGCTCTGCTGCGGAGAAGAGGATCATCTGGCAAAGATAACGGATATAAAGGAGGGTCTTGTGGAGTGCAGGATAATCTCGAGCAGCAGGACGCAGAACGAACCGTCAGTAAAGCTTGCGCTCTTTCAGGCGCTGCCAAAATCGGATAAAATGGATATGATAGTCCAAAAGGCTACCGAACTGGGAGCGGCGGAGATCTTCCCCGTGCTGACCGAAAGGTGCGTTTCACGTCCCGATAAGGCGGCTGCGGAAAAAAAGGTAATGCGCTGGCAGAAGATAGCCGCATCTGCCGCAGGACAGTCGCAAAGGGGAATTATCCCGAAGATCGGCGCAGTTATCGGATTTGAGGACTGCCTTGCGAAAATGAAAGAGTACGATACCGCGCTGATGTGCTACGAAAAGGGCGGAGAACACCTCTCGGCACAGATGCTCTCGGGCGTGCGGACGGCGGCTCTGCTTATCGGCAGCGAGGGCGGATTCTCAGAAGAGGAGGCGCGCGCCGCAGAGCAAAACGGTCTGATACTTCTCTCGCTCGGCAGGAGGATACTGAGGTGCGAGACTGCCCCGATCGCGGCGATAAGCGTAATAATGTACCTTACGGGCGATCTTGGATAACGCGGTATGGTGTGAGCGTAGAAAATTTATAAGACTTTTTGTGGAAATTGTACAAAACACTGCTAAAATAATTTATTTTTTTGAAAAAAGCTTGATTATTGAAAAGCGGTGTGATATAATATTAATAATCTGATTTGAAAAGGCGATAGGTCGCCAATAGAAATTTAAGGAGTGTTTGAAAATGGCTAAAGGTTTGAAGTTTATCGCAGCTCTCGGCGCTGTTGCAGCGGGCGCAGCGGCTGTTTTCGCTATCAAGAAGCGCAAGGAGCTGGAGGATTACGATTACGAGGAATTAGACGACGATTTTGACGATTGCTGCGGCTGTGAGGACTGCGCCGACGAGGGCGAAGAGAAAGCTGAGGATACCGAAGAGACCGCCGAGACAGAAGAGACTGCCGACGATGCCGAAAAGGCTGACGAGGCTGTTGTTACCGACGACGTTGAGGAAGATCTTGACAAGGTCGAGGACGAAGTCGAGGAAGTTGACGAGTAATTTCCATAAGGCGACCGCGCCGTTTTCGGCGTGTTGCCTGCTCTTTTCTTTTTCATACTTTCCAAAAAAACAGGAGCTGTCTTTGCAGCCCCTGTTTTTGCTTTGTGGGAATGTGCTTTTTCAGGAGGAGAAATATTCGCATATTCCGCTGAAAATGGTGAGCGCCAACTGTCCCTGATAATTTTTGTCGCACAGCTTAGCCGCCTCCTCGGGATTCGAGAGAAAACCGCATTCGATCATAACCGCCGGATTTTTGCTGTTGTGGAGAAGATAAAGCTCGTCGCCCACAGGCTTGATCTCACGGGTATTTTCCGGCTGGAGCGCTGAAACGAAACGGCTTTTCATTATCGAGGCGAGGCGTTCGCTCTGCGGATCGTCCGCGCTGTAGAACATCTGCGCTCCGTAGTAGCGGCTGTCGGTGAACTGATTCTGGTGAATGGACACCGCTATCGAGCCGTCGTATTTGTTGAATATCGCAAGACGGTTTTCCATATCCGACTTTTTCTGCTTTGCAAGCCCCTCCACGCCGTCGTCGTGTATGGAAATATCCGTCTCACGCGTACAGACGGGTTGATACCCCATTATGCTGAGTATATCCCTCAGCTCTAAGGCGACGTTGAGATTTATGCCCTTTTCGGGCGTTCCGTCTGCCGATACGCAGCCGCCGTCCATTCCGCCGTGGCCTGCGTCAATGACTACAACGGGCTTTTCGGGAGATTTTTTGATACCTGCCGAAGTTTCTACCGCTATTCTTTTTTGTGAAAGACTGCTGCCTGCTATCCCTGCCGCAAGTATCAGTGCAAAGCACACCGCCGTCAGTATTCTTTTTCTTTTCATATATATGTACACTTTCCTTTCTGTGTTATTTGTACAAGTATATGTTCGTCCTCGGGGTAAAATTACTAAAGTAATGCGGTTATGGAAATTGGGCTGGTGGTATTTTCGGCAATAGGTGCGCCACCCCAAACACTTCGTGTTTGAGCTAAAAGCAAATTTCCTTTGCCGACATTATGCGGTCGGCAATTTTTATTTTACTGCGTAAAATAAAAACCGGAAATTTCTTTCCCACAGATTATTAAAGAAATTGCCATCATAAATTTTAACCGCCCGATTTCCAAGGTCTATACCCTCTGCTGCAAGCAGCAGAGATAAAGTTCTCAGCAATGAAACTTAGGGGACGCCCTTCTTGCAGGTCGTCCCCTCTTTCAAAACAGTCCACCGGACTGTTTTGAAATTCACCCCTTGCGGACGCAGGCGGCAGGGGTGTTTCGCCGTCTGCGGACGGCGACGATGGGCTCTGCCCCTCGACCCCGCAAGCCTTTTTGAGGAAAAGGCTTGACCGAAAACCTTTTTGATTTGCCCACTACTTATCAACCAAACTGCGTAGCGTGAAATCAATCTGCGGAGTTGCTCTTACTTCTTACATCTGACCGCTTCTTAAATAAAATTTTAAAAATTGATTTGCGGATATGACCTCAAAAACGGTTTACAAGAGCGCGTTTTTATGATATACTATTATTGTATAACGCCGAACGGACAATTTTACGTTCGGGACTTCTTTCGGAGGGACGTATAATGAAATTCTTCTGCGAGCTTAAACGTATGGTGGACGATTCCTATGACATCGAGATAGGACATTCGCTGCGCCCTACTCTTATAGACGATCTTAAAAACGGTCTTGCAGGCAAGGCGAACCGCTATGCCGTTGTCACGGATTCTATAGTCGAAAAGCTTTACGGCAGGGCGGTGTATGAAGATCTGCTTGAAAATGGGTTCAATGCGGATATTTTCGTTATCCCCGAGGGGGAAAAGTCCAAAACGCGCGCCATGAAAGAATTTCTGGAGGATTCTATGCTTGAAAAGGGCTATCGCCGCGACTGCTGTATCATCGCGGTGGGCGGCGGAGTAGTCACCGACCTTGCAGGATTTACCGCAGGCACGTTCGGCAGGGGAGTGCCCTTTGTCAATTATGCCACTACCCTCCTTGCGGCGGCTGACGCGTCTGTGGGCGGAAAAACCGCGGTCGATACGCCTCTTGCCACCAATCTTATCGGACTTTTCAATCAGCCGAAGAAGGTCTATCTCGATATAGATACCTGGAAGACCCTCCCCTCGGAACAGACGGCGAGCGGCCTTGCCGAAACGATAAAGCACGGCTGTCTTGGCGACAGGGAACTGTTTGAATATCTTGAAAATAATGTAGAAAAGATTTTCGAGGGTGACCGCGCCGCCTGCGAGTATATAGCGCGGCACAACTGCGAGGTCAAGTACCGCGTAATTATGAAAGACGAGCGCGAAAGCGGTCTGAGGGAGATACTCAACCTCGGTCACACGGTCGGCAGGGCGATAGAAACGGTCTCGGATTACCGCCTGCTGCACGGTGAGGCGGTCGCGATAGGTCTTTGCGCACAGGCAAGGCTGGGCGAGACTCTGGGGTATATATCCCCCGACAACCGCGCGAGAGTTGAAGAGCTGCTCAAAAGAGCGCGGCTGCCTGTCGCGATACCCGATTACATCGACAAAAACGCGCTTGTGAAAAAACTCTACACCGACAAAAAGGTCAGGGACGGAAAGCTGAGATTCGTTTTCCAGAAAGAGATAGGAGAGGTAATGCAGTTCGGCGAAAACTGTTTTTCCAAAGAGATCGCCGAGGACGAGATCGCCGCGGTAATAAGGCAGATATAGGGGCTTGCGGTGTGTATATACTAAAAGTTATTTTCTCAGTAACATCGGGGTGTGCTATGGCTAAGGTAATGTGTATGTGCGGCAATATATGCAGCGGAAAAAGCGCTTTTGCACGGCGTCTTGCGGAGGAAAACAAAGCCGCCCTGCTTTCGGCGGACGAGATAACCTTAACGCTTTTCGGGCAGGACGCAGGCGATAAGTTTGACGGATATGCGCAGAAAGTCAAAGAATATCTGTACGAAAAATCGATCCAGCTTGCACGGACGGGGATAAATGTCGTCCTCGATCTCGGATTCTGGCAGAAAAAGGAAAGAGACGGCGCAAGGGAGTTTTACCGTCAAAGGGGTATCCTGTGCGAATTTTATTTTATAGATATTTCCGAGAGCGACAGGCGCAGAAATATAGAGGAGCGCAACCGCAGTGTCGCCGAGGGTAAGACTTGCGCGTATTATGTTGACGAGGGACTTGCAAAAAAGGCGGACGGACTCTTTGAAAAGCCCGACCGCAGTGAAATAGATGTATGGATAGAGAATACCCGTGAAAGGGAGTGATCGGATTGGATATAAAAATTACTTCGGGAATGAAAGGCGGCTGCGTGCAGGTGCCGCCGTCAAAGAGCGCCGCGCACAGGCTCATTATCTGCGCGGCTATGGCGCAGGGACGCTCGGTCATTGAAAATATCGCCCCGTCAAAGGATATTTCAGCCACTGCGAATGCAATGAACGCGCTCGGCGCAGATGTCAGGCTTGAAAACGGCTGCGCCGTGGTAAACGGAATAAGCAATATCCCCGAAAAGGCGGAAATAGACTGCTGCGAATCGGGCTCTACGCTGAGATTTCTTATCCCGGCTGCCGCCGCTCTGGGAACGCAATGTGTTTTCAGCGGCAGGGGAAAGCTCCCCGAAAGACCTATTACCCCGTATCTTTCGGCGCTTCCCTCACACGGCGTGGAATTTGATTACCATAACACTATGCCGTTTGGCATAAAGGGAAAACTGACAAGCGGCGTTTTTCGGATAAGCGGAAATATATCCTCTCAGTTTATCACGGGACTGCTGCTCGCTTTGCCGCTCATAGAGGGGGACAGCGAGGTGCTGCTGACTTCTCCGCTCGAATCAAAGCCCTATGTGGATATAACGCTCGGTTGTATGGAAAAATTCGGCGTTAAGGTCGAGGAGAAAGCGGACGGCAGCGGTTATCATATCCCGGGCGGTCAGAAATACCGCGCCTGTAACTGCCGAACGGAGGGGGACTATTCAAACGCGGCGTTCTTTGAAGTCGCCAACTGCCTCGGCGCGGATATTGATATAAGAGGTCTTGATGAAAATTCATATCAGGGCGACAAAAAAATCGTTGAAATCTGCCGCGATATAGTGTATAATAATAACGGCGGACTTGAGCCGTTCGAGCTGGACTGCTCGGATATACCCGATCTTGTTCCCGTCCTTGCGGTGCTTGCGAGCTTTTGCAGGGGCAGATCGAAGATATATAACGTCGCCCGACTGAGAATAAAGGAATGTGACAGACTTCACGCAATGGCGCAGAACCTTAACGCTCTCGGCGGCAGGGTGTGTGAGTATGACGACCGCCTTGTTATCGACGGGGTGGAAAGTCTTAACGGCGGAGAAGCCGACGCTCATAACGATCACCGTATCGCTATGGCTATGGCGGTGGCGGCGGCAAGGTGTACCGCTCCGCTCGTCATAAAAGGCGCGCAGTGCGTTGAAAAATCCTACCCGGATTTCTGGGAGCGTTTTGCGCAGCTTGGCGGAGAATTTGAAACGGCAGACTGATACGATCTTAACAACTAATTACAGGAGGAATTTTGATGTCGTCAACATGGAGCAATAATATCACATTTTCGGTTTTCGGTGAAAGCCACGGTCCCGCTATAGGAGTATGCATTGACAATGTTCCCCCGGGAGAAAGTCTTGATATGGACAAGCTTATGCAGTTTATGGCAAGACGCGCTCCCAAAAAGGATAAGACCTCTACGCAGCGCAGAGAAAAGGATCTTCCGCAGATAATGTCGGGATTCTTTAACGGCAAGACTACGGGAACGCCGCTTTGCGCCTTTATACAAAACACCGACCAGCATTCTCAGGATTATTCAAAAATGCAGAGCCTTGCAAGACCGGGTCATGCGGATTATACCGGTGCGCTGAGATACAGGGGATTCAACGACCAGAGGGGCGGCGGACATTTTTCGGGACGGCTCACGGCGCCGCTTTGCTTTGCGGGAGCTGTCGCGGGTCAGATACTCGAAAGGCGCGGAATATACGTCGGAGCGCATATTGCTGAGATACATAAGATAAAGGACGAAAGCTTTGATCCGATAACCGTTTCGAGAGAGGATATAATCGCGGTCAGGGAAAAGGAGTTCCCCACCATTTCCGACAAAAAGGGAAAAATGATGAGAAACGAGATAGAAAAGGTGAGGGAGCTTCAGGACAGCGTCGGCGGCGTTGTGGAATGTATCGCGGTCAATGTGCCGGCAGGTATCGGCTCTCCCATTTTCGACGGTCTGGAAAATTCTATCGCGCAGCTTATCTTCGGTATTCCGGCGGTAAAGGGTCTGGAGTTCGGAGCAGGCTTTAACTCGGCGAAAATGTTGGGTTCGGAGAATAACGACGAGTTTTATGTAAACGACAAGGGTCATGTGGTGACAAGAACGAATTTCCACGGCGGTATACTGGGAGGTATCTCGTCGGGTATGCCTGTTACGCTCAGAGTGGCGTTCAAGCCCACGCCCTCCATTTCACAGCCGCAGAGGACGGTGGACTATTCCGCCATGAAAAACGAAACCATTGCTATCAAGGGACGTCACGACCCGTGCGTTGTCCCGAGAGCCGTACCGTGCGTCGAGGCTGCGGTGAACATCGCGCTGCTCAATCATATGATGGATTATCCGAATTTCTGATTTCTGACGCGGACTATTGGTATGGGATTCAGTTTTCAGATACAAAGCTGAGTTTCTGCGGCAGACGGATAAATTTCGGTTGTTTTTCCCCAAGGGGGGGAAAATAACTTTCAGAAAATTGCTGTTATAAATACTGTAAATATGGCGGACAAAAATAATGCTCGCATATAAATTAAAAATTGATTTTGCGGACAATGGGCAGTATCTTGAAAGGGAGTTGTTATTTTGGATACGGAACGCTCTGATCTTAACGTAAGTCCGACGGGGTACTATCCGGTCGATGTTTATGAAGTCAAGATACTTCTCGCTTATTTTCTTGCGCGGATAAACCGCCCCGTAACGCCTGCGCAGCTTTTGCAGATCGCGACGGGCGACGGTATAGTCGATTATTTTCTGTATACCGAATCGGTCTCGCAGATGCTTGACGGCGGCATTATCAGCCTTACCGAGCAGGAGGGTACGGAGTACTACATACTTACCGAGCAGGGCAGAAAAGGCGCGGAGAGCTTTAAAAATATCGTTATAAAAAGCGTGCGCGACAGGATATATTCCGCAGGGCTGAAACTTTTCGCCCGTCTTAAAGCGGAGCAGGACGCGCGGTTTGAGATAACTCCGGGCGGTGCAGGCTATCAGGTAAGATGTGTTTGTAAGGACGGAGATATAACGCTTATGGATATGACGCTGTTCGCTCCCGACAAGGAGCAGGCGGAGCATATCAAGGCGCGGATACTTATGAATCCCTCGGAATTTTATGCGAAGGTAATAGATTATGTGGTAGACAATCGGGAATATGTTCCCGACATATCGGAATAATGCGAAAAGACGGACAGAAAACCTGTCCGTTTTGTGTTTGGTGGGACTGTTATTCCCCCAATGGGGGGAATAACAGCGTTAGGATATAGATATAGTGCCGCCATAAGCGGCGGAGGTAAACAGTTTTAATGTATATTCTCCCCAAGTTGGGGAGAACATACTTCCGAAATCGGCAGCCCATATTTATTATATTTTACAGCAACAGATACCCCAGCCCGAGCAGCAGCTTTATATCCGCGCCCTGCTTGTATAGTATGTAGATCAGCAGACCGATGAGAGCCTTCTCCTCGTCGATCGGTATTCCTGCAATATTGAACAGTTCTCCGCCTTTGCCGCCAAGACTGCCGAGAAGTCCCGATAACCCCTGACTTCCGCCGTGAGGAGCATCGGTGGAGGGCTTATCCGTGGGCGCGGCAGCAGGCGCAGGGGAGGGAGTATCGGAGGCTGCGAACGGCGCAGGGGAGGATCCGTTTTGCTGCATACCGTACTGACGCGATCTGCGCTGCATATCCATAGCCCGTCTGAGAGCGTCCTGCTGCATTTTTCCGAATGTGTCGGCGTCAGAGTAGTCCAAACAGATCACCTCCCAGAAGTCCGCTTTTTTTCAGCGCGGGATAGATCGCCATTAATCGGTAAAGCTTGATGAGCCTGTCGATCTTCGCCTGATTCTCCGCTTTCATCATTGGTCTGAGCGCGGTAAGAAGACGTATATTGTTATCAGAACTGCCTGCCTGCGAGGCGATCTCCCTTAACTGCATAAGCTTTGCAAGATCGGGCATGGGAGCATTCGCCGCCTGCTGTGGCTGTACGGGCAGAGTCGGCGTGTTCCGTGCAGCCTGCGGCGCGGCAGCCGCAGGAACGTCGGGGGATTCCGTCTGCGGCTGATCCGACATTCCCTGACCGAGCATTGCCGCAAGCTCCTGCACCTGTTTGAGGCTCTCGGGATCGTTAAGCACGTTCTGAATGGTTGACATCAGATCGTCCATTGTATTTTCCTCCGGGTATTTATCAGCGTTTTCCTCCTGAAAGCTTGCTGTAGATCGCTCTCGCCTGAGGTGTGGAAAGTATCCTTTCAGCCGACTTGGGATCGGACAGAGCCTGTTTCAGCGCGGCGGCTTCTTTCCCCGGCATATTGGAAAGCGCTTTCTCAAATGTGCCGTCCGTCAGCTGCTTTTGCAGAGTATTGGGGTCGGTCCCGAGCTTTTTCGAGGCTATGCCGAGCAGCGCCTGCAGCGTCTTTGGATCGGGGGCGTTGGTATTATTAAAATTGCTCATAAAAAATTCTCCTTTTTTCTATTGCATTTATAAATATTTATGTTATAATATTATATAATATTCGGCTGCTGTCGGTTATGTGACTGCTTTTTCCCGTTACGGCGGATCACATTCGCAGCCATTTTCGCATTGGGGAGGTCTGAACGCTGTGAGAATAATCGTTTTTTCGGATACCCACGGTGATTCGCGCGCCGTGAACGAGATCATTTCGCGCAACCGTGACGCGCAGGCATTTATTTTTCTCGGCGACGGTGAACGCGAACTGAACGCCGCAAAGGAAAAATATCCGGACGTAAAAATATTCAGCGTCGCAGGAAACTGCGACTACAGATCGTCTTTGCCGGATTCGGGCGTTTATGAGACCGACGGCGCAAAGATCTTCTATACTCACGGTCATAACTGGGGCGTTAAATTTTCAATGACAAGACTGTTTTTACAGGCAAAGGAGATCGGCGCAAACGTCGCGCTCTTCGGGCATACTCACTGCCGCAGCCTTGCTTATGAGGACGGCGTTTACATACTTAATCCCGGCAGCGCAAGCTGTCCGCGCGACGGCGGAAAACCCGGCTACGCTTTTGTGGATATTGCCCCGAACGGTATCTTCTGTTCTCACGTCGATCTTACCTATCCGCACGCCTGAGGAAATCAATTTTAAAGTTTTATGTAAGTATTTTAATATTTTTTACTTATTCAGGCTGACTTTTGGTTTATTTTTCCTCAGCCTTCGGCGGAGAATATAACAAAAATTTTTCAAATTAAATGCGTAGCGTTCTGACTTTACGGAGAGCAAAAATTTATTTCCGTGAGATAACAGCGAGGTGCATAAAATGACGAGGAAAGAGAGAGCGGAAATAGTTTGCGGACGGCTCGAGGAGATCTATCCCGACGCGGTGTGTTCGCTTACATACTATGCCCCTCACGAACTTATGATAGCGGGCAGACTCTCCGCGCAGTGTACCGACGAGAGGGTGAATCAGGTCACGCCGATACTTTTTGCAAAATATAAGAGCATTGAAGAATTTGCCGCGGCGGACGTTAAGGACATCGAGGAGATCATACGTCCGTGCGGATTGTATAAGACCAAGGCGGCATCTATAGTAGGTATGTGCCGCAGTATAATGGAAGATTTCGGCGGCGAGATACCCTCGACGATAGAGGAACTGACGAAACTTCCGGGGATAGGGCGAAAGACTGCGAATCTCATTATGGGGGACGTTTTCCACAAGCCTGCGGTAGTCACGGACACTCACTGCATACGGATAAGCGGCAGACTGGGACTTACGAAGAATACCGAGCCCGTCAAGGTGGAAAGCGATCTGCGCAGGATACTTCCTTTAGAAAAGTCCTCCGATTTTTGTCACAGACTGGTGCTGTTCGGCAGAGAGTACTGCAAGGCGAGAGGCGAAAAGTGCGGTATCTGCCCATTAGCGGACATATGCGTTTATTTCAGCGGTGCGAAAAGATGATGTGCGCATTTTATGAAAGCCCGATAGGTACGCTTGCGGTTTTTGCACAGGACGGGTATATCGTCCGCATTTGCCTTGAAAAGCAGGCTGTCGGCGGTATGACTTCTGACGATTCGGACTGCGCCCGTTCGCAGAAGGTACTTAACGAATGTATTTTACAGCTCGGGGAATATTTTGACGGCAGGCGCAGGGTGTTCGATATACCGATCTCCCTGTCGGGGACGGAGTTTCAAAAGCTCATCTGGAGGACTGCGGCAACGATCCCCTACGGTCAGACGCTCAGCTACAGAGAACTTGCGGCAAGAGCAGGAAGACGCGGCGCGGCAAGGGCGGCAGGCTCCGCGCTCAATAAGAATCCCGTACTTCTCATTGTTCCGTGTCACCGTATAGTCGGCGCGGACGGCAGTCTGAAAGGTTTCGGAGCAGGCGGTACCGACATAAAAAGAGAACTGCTGCGGCTGGAGGGAATATATCCGCAGGAGAGCAGCAGGGGAGGACGTGCGATATGAAAAATCCTTTCAGGGGACTAAAAAAAGGAATAAAAGATCTCACCTCGCCGCAGGTCAGGCTGAAATTTTCCACCTGCGGCGAGGTAATGATAGACGGACTGCCTTTTTCTTTCGGCGTGCAGAGTATCGGCATACCGTCCGACAAGGGGCTTGTGGTATCCATTTCAGGCGAGGCGGTCGAGAACGGCGAGCTGACCTTTGATTTCATTGAGCTTAATCTTATGAACGGTATGAAGGTAAAGACCGCGCGCAGGGAATTTTCCGAGCATATCAAAACGGACGGGAAAAAGATCTATCAGTCGCGTTTTCCCGAGGTCGTCATTCCTTTGGGAAAGAGCGACCCTTTATTTTCGCTGCGCCGTCAGACGGAGGAGGAGTTCATATCCCAGCTCACCTCCGAGATCAGTTTCAAGACAATTCCCCATTACAAGGGAAAAGAGGACAGCGAGGTAATGATAACCGTCTACCCTGTCGAGAATCCCATGAACGGGCTGGCGGTGCAGTGGAAGTCCTGTACTTCCGACACCGACTGGTTTCTGCACAGGCTTGACCGATCAAGATGATGTGAAAGAGCGGTTTTACGCTTTGAAGTTTGATTTCACGCTCAGAAGTTTGGTTAATAAGTAGAGGGCATATTAAAAAGGTTTTGGATCAAGCCTTTTCCTCAAAAAGGCTGCCCTCGCGCGGGCGCGCTTGTCGCCCTCTACATTTTGCGGAGCAGTCAAGCCTTGGAAATCGGGCGGTTTAAAATTTATGATGGCAATTACTTTAATAATCTGTGGGAAAGAAATTTCCGGTTTTTATTTTACGAAGTAAAATAAAAATTGCATATTCTGTAATGGCGGCAAAGGAAAATTTCTTTTATCCCAAACACTTGTGTTTGGGATAGCTCAAATACGCGCAGCGGTTGAGGTTGTCCCCTAAGTATGGGCGGTATATCTTATCTCTGCCGCTTGCGGCAGAGGGTACGCATTTGGGAAATCGGGCGGTCAAGGTGCTTTGATACAGCGTTATTTTCTAAATGGAAAAATAACAAAATTCTGCCTTGTTCGGCGAAATATAACTATCCGAAACGAAAATATTTATATAATATTTAAATTATCTTCGTTATGAAAAACAGGTGATCCGCAATGAGAATGAGACGCAAAAAACGTCTGGAAGAACGGCTTGCCGCGTGCGGCGGCAGGATAATATATATGGAGCGCGAGGACCGCAATTTCAGTATCAAGGACGATGAAAATATCCTCGATATAAAGGAGCTTTTCAAAAACAAAAATCCGCTCAGGCTTGAAATAGGCTGCGGCAAGGGGCAATTTGCCTGCGAGATCGCCGCAAGAGAGCCGAATGTGAATTTTATCGCGGTGGAAAAATCGGCGAATGTGATAGTCGAGGCAGCCGAGAAAGCTATAGAGCGAAAAATACCAAACATCATCTTTCTGAGGGGCGGCGCGGAATACCTTGACTGCTATATCCCTCCCCGTTCGGTGGAGCTTATCTATCTGAATTTCAGCTGTCCGTATCCGAAAAACAGCTATGCGTCGCACAGGCTCACTCACCGCAATTTTTTGGAAATTTATAAAAAACTGCTCGTCAGCGGCGGAGAAGTGCATCAGAAAACGGACAACCGCAGTTTCTTTGAATTTTCGCTGGAGGAGTTTTCCCAAAACGGCTGGATGCTTAAAAACATTTCGCTCGATCTTCATTCCTCCGACTTTGAGGGGAATATAGTCACCGAATATGAGGAAAAATTTTCCTCTCGGGGGCTGCCGATATACAGACTGGAGGCGTTTTTGAATGAGTGAGGAAACAGCTCGGGAGAGCGCGCCGCCGATCGGAAAGTCCTCAAAAAAGCGCAGTGTGAAGTTCTGGGTGATATTAGCGCTGGCGGCGGTTTTCGTTATCGGTATGGGATATGAGGTATTCCGCCATTCTGACGGCGTTATGCGTTCGCGGTTTGACAAGTATAGAGAAAGTTTTGAATATGTCAACGATTATCTTCAGAATGAGGATTCCGTCTTTCCCGAGGAGTTTGTGACGAAGATAGGAAAGGGCGGAAAAGCAGGGATAGACAGCTTTTATCTTCCGACTGACGCAGGGTTAGAGAACGCGGAGGAGTTCAACGGTCATCTTGACGTTTTGGCGGACAAGTGCGGCGTGCGTTCCATATCGGCGGCTGCTTACACGGGCACGGACGAAAAGGAGATCAGGTTTTACATTGACATAAACGTCGGCTACAGTTATTTTCCCGAGGCTTGCCGCGACAGGTATTCCTATTTTCCGCAGGACTATTTCGAGCAGTCGGAGTTAGAGGGCGAGTGGTACATTTTCGGGAAAGAGGAGAGGGAAAAGTAGGTTTTTTGCTCAATCCGTGATTTCACGCTGCGCAGTATGGAGGAAATGAAGTCGGCAAATCAAAAAGGTTTTCGCACCAGCCTTTTCCTTAAAAAGGCTGGCAGGGTCAAGGGACAGCGTCCCTTGTCGTCGCCCGCAGGCGACGAAACACCCCATACGGAGGCGCTCTGAAAAGGGTGAATTTCTAAACAGTCCGGTGGACTGTTTAGAAAGAGGGAAAGCGCTTGCAAGAGAGCGCTTTCTCTACTATAATAGGCATTTGTTACAGCCGCCATTTATGGCGGCGGCATATACCAAATTCTGTTTTCCACGAAGGGAAATACTACTAAATACAAACAAAAATCCCCTCCGCCAACGGCAGAGGGGATAAATTTTGCTGTTAACTATCGCGCTTATAAATACTTCGCAAGCTCCGGTATGGTGTCCTCCATGCGCTTGTCGCTCAGACCGAAATCCTTTTCCTTGTAATTCCACGCGCAGCGGCTGATGCCAAGCTCCTCAAATACCGAATTGATCGTCTTGTACCATTTGAGTATGTCCTGCGGCTGTGCGCGGTCGATAACGCCGTACTCTCCGCAGTACAGACAGGTATCGTTCTTCTCTGCGGCGGCACAGGCGTTTTTGAAAATATTCCTGAAAAGCTCCGCCGTAATGCCGCACTCGTCAAAACTCAGACGAACGGACGGATCAAGCTCCTTTACCCATTCTCCGCCCTGATGAGTAAATTCAAGCGGAGCATAACAATGGCAATTGTACACCACTTTGTCGTCATAGGGCGCGTCGAGATCGGGTACTGCGTCGGGACTGTTCTGCCAGTAGCCGCCGACAAGTATTATCCTGTCGGGAGCGTACTTCCTTATGCGCGAGATACATTCCCTGATGATACCGTTCCAGACGGCGCAGAACTTCTTGTCGGTCACTTCGTTGAGCAGCTCAAACGCAACGTTGCCGCAGCTGCCGTAACGTTTTGCAAATTCCTCCCAGAGCGCGTAAAACTGCTCCTGAAGAGTCTTGCTCTCAAAGAAACCGCTTTCGCTCTCCTGATCGTCAAAGGAAAATCCGAACGTCTTGTGAAGATCGAGCACCATATTAAGTCCGTATTTTTTGCACCATTCAATAGTCTTTTCTATGTAGCCGTACCCCGGAGCAGACTGTCCGTTCTTCTCCTCAAAAACGTTGTAGTCAACGGGCAGACGGACGTGATCTACCCCCCACGAGGCAATGCGGCTTATATCCTCTTCCGTAATGAACGTCGCGAGATGTTGTGCGGCATAGTCCGACTGCGAGAGCCAGCCGCCAAGATTTACGCCCTTTTTATAGCCTTTGAATTCTTTCATTGGGAAACCTCCTAAAAATAATTTTATTCCTCAGCGGTAAATCTTACCCACTGATACTGAGCGGTAAGCGGCACAGTGCCGTCATAGGGGAGCAGCCACGCGTCAACACCCAGTCCGTTCCAGGCGTTCATCATAAGCTTGCCGGGAGTGGAGGGGAGATTTTCGGTCGCCGAATAGACTTCCTTGCCGTCAACATACCAGGTGATCTTGTCCTTTTCCCAGCGGAAACCGTAGGTGTGGAAATCCTCAGCCGCGTCGAATCCGAGATCACAGAGATACTCGTGACCGCCCTGACCGTCCGTGTAGTAGTTGAACTGTACCTTGGTGGTATCCTTGCCGAGAAATTCAATATCTATTTCGTCCCACGGATTGCTGTCGCTGGGACCCGTGTAGGTGAACATTGAAGATACCACGCCGTTATTTTTGATAGGCTTCATGGATACTTCATAAAGACCGTAGTGATAGAAGTCGTTGGAGCGGTATTCGCCGGCAGTGTACTGATCGAGGATATTTTTGTTTATAGTGAGGTTGAGAAGTCCGTCCTCAAAGGTGCAGCTGTCCTTTGTCCAGGTGCAGTTGAACATATTGCCGTTCGACCAGCCGTCGGAGCAGGAAAATTTGTCGCTTGCGCCCTTTGAAAAATCGGCTTCAAGAGTATAGGGGGACTCTTCGCCGCCGTTTTCGGACTGAGAGGTCTGTTCTTTTCCGGACTGCGCCGCGCCGTCGGACGAACTGTCGTCCTTGCCGCAGGATACGGCGCACAGAGCGGTCGCCGCCGCTAAGAGTATCAGTAAATATTTTCTCATAACAGTGTTCCTTTCGTTAAAGTCAGTTTTTGGCAGGGGAGCGCTTATTCTCCCTCTGTTCTTAAATCGTCGGGGGTGGGTAAAGCTTTCTCCGCACCGTCTGTAGGGGAATAGTTGGTGCGGAAATATTTATCGCGGTACTGCTTGGGGGTCATACCCGTGTATTTGCGGAATACCGAGATGAAATGGCTGTGCGAGCTGAAATTCATATAATTTGCGATCTCGACAGAACTGTACTCGGAGAATTTGAGCATATTCTCAGCCGCCTGTATGCGGCGCGACATAATAAACTCAAAGATCGTTATGCCGACTTCCTTTTTGAATATCTTGGAGATGTACTGCGGTGTCAGACCGAGCTTTTGCGCGATCATTGAAACGGTCACGCCGCTGTAGATGTTTTCGTAGATAATATCTATGCACCTTACAACGTGCTTTGAATACGCGTCGCCCGAGCTTATCAGCTGCATTCTCTTGGTAAAGTCGAAAACGACCTCCTGATGTATCTGCGCAAGCTGCCGTTCGTCCGCACAGTTGTCCATACGGTTGATGTATATATCGCTTATGGTGTAGGCGGTCTCGGCAGGCAGTCCTCCTTCGATACAAAAACGCGTCAGCATAGCTATGGTTATCACCAGATGATATTTTATATTCTGTATGGGATCGCTGCTGATAACTCCGTAGCCCTCCTGAGCAAGCGGAGTAAACAGTTCCCGTACTTTATTTATATCGCCGTTTCTCACTGCGGAATAAAACTGCATTTCCTGCGAAAAAGGCAGGTGTCTGATATTATTTTCGCTCTGGAACTGCACTCTGTCGGAAAGCTCTTTGTTTATGCTCATAACTTCTCACCCCTGTTTTCAGCCGCGTGCTGCGAGGGTATTGCAATGGGCGGAGGACTTTGCTCTTGTGTAATATTATACAACGGATCGCTCCTGATTGCAATACCCCGCTCGGGCTATTTTTTCAGAACAAGTTCTTATTTGCAGAAAACGGCGCTGCATAGCTGCACACGCCGCTTTCTCTTGAATAAGAAGGTTATTTAAGATGGGAAAAATCACATCTCTAAATGCAATTCTTATTGTGAAGCTCAGGAATCTATATTCTTCTGAGCCTCTTCGATAGCGAAGTCGATGACCGGCTGATTTGCCTGAACTACCTGCGACCAGGTCTGAGGATCGGACGGGTGCATCGTCGCCTTTACGGCATTCTCCGCAACGCTCTTGAGGTCTGTGGAAACGCCTTGGCTGAATTCAAATACAGGGTGCTCCGCCGCAAGTCTGTATACTTCCTCGCGCATTTCGAGCATTTCGTCCGTCCAGCCGTAGTCTTTCTGATACTGTTCGATCGTTACGTTGTGAGCCGGTTCGTCAGTCTCCGCATATCTCGTGCAGTCCATCCACGCCGCAACGCCTTCGGGGTTCTTTGAATCCTTGCAGATCGCAAAGCCGTGTACTCTTGAAGGAGCGTACATAGCGTCGCTGTCGGCAGCGCAGGGAACGGGAACGAACATTACCTCACCGCTTGAAAGATCGCCGAACGGCTTGGTAACGGAGGGAGCGTCCTCGAGAGCCCACAGACCGATAGGATAGAACAGCGTAAGTCCCGACGCCATACCGCCGCCGTTTACGTCGTCTCTGATCTTCCAGTCATGCTCGTGCTTGGGATATACAACGCCGTTTTTCTGGAGATCGTACATAAACGTCTGAGCCTTTTCAAGCTCGGCGGAGGATATGTAGTTCTTGATCTCACCGCCGTCCATACCTACTATCGGCTTGCCGGAGGACTGGTTGAGCGCAAGATCGTAGTACCAACCGTCAAGAGCGTATTTATCCTGCTCCGCGTCGGTAAATTCGGTACACATATCCGCGAAAGTATCCCAGTTCCACTCGCCGTTAGCGTACATTTTGGCAGGATCCTCCATGGAGTTGTCCTCTATAGTCTTTTTGTTGTATACGAAGATGTAAGCCGGGTCGATACGGGATACCGCAACGTAGTGCTTGCCCTTGTAAACAAACTGCTCGTTCGCCTCTTTAACGTCCGCCCAGAGGGGATCGTCAAAGTTGATGTAATCGTCGAGCGGTTCGATCATCTGTTTGATCGCGCCTATCGGGAATATATCCATATCGTCCGCGCCGATAAAGTCGGGAGAATCGTTCGTCATTACCGCAGCTGCGATGTCCTGGAACTTGGTTTCCCAGGTGGTCGATCTGTAGGTGATCTTTCCGTTATACTTTGTCTGGAAGATAGCCAGGTCTACGCCGATCTCCTTATCCTCGGAGGCGGTAGGGTTGATGTCGTAGAAAGACATCCACTCTATCGTGCTGTTTGTAAGCTCTCTCGGGTTTGTAATGCTGTCGGCAAGACGCTGAACGATCTCCTGCTGACTTTCTTCAAGCTTTTTCTCGGGCATTGACGAGCTGTCGTCCTTGCCGGATTTTCCGCAGGAGGAAACGCCGATAGCCATCATCAGCGCCGCCGCGCAGGCAGCCGCTCTTTTAAGTTTTTTCATTTCGGATACCTCGCTTAATTACTTATTTTCTCTTGGATACTGCCAGAGCCGCCGCTGCAACAGCTATGCCTGCAAGTGCGATACCTGCGCTTGCACCGGACTCGGGGTTAGCCGAAGGAGTCTGTGCAGCCGTTGAATCGGAGGGAGCCTGAGATTCCGGCTCGGTGCTGTCGGGAGTCTCGGGAGCGGGCTCTTCGCTGTCGGGAGTTTCGGGCTCGGGTGTGGGTTCCTCGGTATCAGCAGTTTCTTCGGGTGTCAGGTCGATCTTGAAGTGCAGCTTTCCGCCCGGGAAGTCACCGGGAGCAGTGATAGCTCCGGCATCGTCCAGTTCGCCTATCCAGCTTTCATATCCGGCAAGTTCGGGGCAAGCAGCGGTCTTTACTTCGCCTGTAGTCGCGTCTACTTCATCATCAATTCTGAGAACGAATCTTATGCCGCCCTCTGCCGATTCTTCAATATCCTGAACGCCGAGCAGGGAAGTAAACTCGATAGGATCGCCGTCTGTAGGTGTGAAAGATGCTTCCTGAACGTCAATGGTGTAGGGGTAGTTGTCGGCAGGGAATCCGTTGATCATAATACCGAAGCTGCCCAGAGTGTTCTGTGAGCTCATAGCGAGAACGGAACTGATGTCATAGTCAACTTCAAACATACCGTCTTCTGCAATGGTTACCCAGTCGCTCTGATTCCATACCCAACCGCGTCCCATGTAGAAACCTGCGCCGCCTACTTTGTAGTAGTCTTCAGAACTGGGATCGAGAACGTCCTGAAGTTTTGTTGCCGATGCGCTCATTGAGAGGCATGTAGCAGCCATTGCCGCCGCTGTCATTCCGATAAGTAACTTTTTGATTTTCATAAATGATTCCTCCTATTGATTATTTTAAATAACCGTTCTTTTCCGAGCCCTTTGCTCGGTCTGTTATTAGAATATCACAATGTGAACCTTTTGTATACCAGAAAATTAATTTAAATATCGCTTTTTGAAACCTATTTAAATATTTTTGCATAATTTCGTATTTTTTTATATACTTTTACCGCAGGGTGTAAATAAAATGTAAAATTTGCGGCTGTCTTTTCCATATAAATAAAAAACGCGGACGAAAGATGACCCCCGTCCGCGCGTATTGCATATAAATTTAAATTGTATCAAATCGTACTTTTTGGTTATTTTCCCTCCGCCGTTGGCGGAGAAGGCTTTTCCCCTCCACCGCAAGCGGCGGAGAAAAGAAATGCCGCCTTGACTTAGGGGACGCCCTTCTTGCAGGTCGTCCCCTCTTTCTAAACAGTCCACAGGACTGTTTAGAAATTCACCCCTTGCGGACGCAGACGGCAGGGGCTTTCGCCGTCTGCGGACGGCGACAAGGGACGCTGTCCCTTGACCCTGCAAGCCTTTTTAAGGAAAAGGCTTGACCGAAAACCTTTTTAATACGCCGACTTCGTTTTCTACACAACTGCATACCGTGAAATCAAACTGCGGAGATACTCTATAAAAAACGCGGACGAAAGATGACCTCCGTCCGCGCGTATTGCATTAAATATAAATTGTATCAGACCATTAATCCGCATACCAGATTTGCAAATTCCACAGGGTCTTCGATACTCAGCCCCTCGATAAGCAGAGCCTGCGAATAAAGCAGCTTTGTATACTCGCCCAGCTTGTCCTTGTCCGTGCCGTAAAGCTCTCTCAGCTTTTCAAATATCGGGTGAGAACCGTTTATTTCAAGCGTCTTTTCGGCTTTTATATCCTTGTTTTCGTTCTGCGGCATAGAACCGAGCACCTTTTCCATTTCAATGGTTATGCTGCCCTCCGCCGAAAGACATACCGGGTGGCTTTTGAGCTTTGAGGAAAGTCTGACCGCCTTGACCTTGCCGTCGAGAGCCTTAGTCATAAATTCAAACATATCCTTGTTTTCCTCGGCAGCTTTCTTGTTCTGCTCCTTTTCCTCTTCACTTTCGAGATCGAGATCGCCGTCTGATATGGACTTGAAATTCTTGTCCTTGTACTTCATCATAACTTTTATTGCAAATTCGTCCACGTCCTGAGTGAAGTAAAGCACCTCGTAGCCTTTTTCCTTTACCCTTTCAAGCTGCGGCAGCATTTCTATCCTCGGTATGCTTTCACCGCAGGCGTAGTATATATCCTCCTGACCCTCTTTCATTCTCGAAACGTATTCCGCAAGTGTTACGTTCTTTCCGTCAAATGAGGACGGGAACATCAGCAGATCTTCAAGTGTATCCTTGCTCGCGCCGTAGGACTGATATATGCCGAACTTGAATTGCAGACCGAATATCTCGTAGAATTTCAGATATTTTTCACGGTCGTTTTTGAGCATTTTCGCAAGCTCGTTCTTGATAGACTTTTCAAGATTCTTTGCGATGAGTTTGAGCTGTCTGTCGTGCTGCAAAAGCTCTCTTGAGATGTTGAGCGAAAGATCCTCCGAATCCACCAGACCTTTTACAAAGCTGAAATAATCGGGGAGCAGATCGGCGCATTTCTCCATTATCATAACGCCGCTCGAATAAAGCTGCAAGCCCTTTTCATAGTCCTTGGAATAGTAATCGAAAGGCGCTCTTGACGGAATGTACAGCAGCGCGTCATAAGTCGCCGTACCCTCGTTATGGCTGTGTATGTGTGCAAGCGGAGGGGTATAATCCATAAACTTCTCGGTGTAGAAATTATTGTAGTCCTCGTCTTTTAATTCGCTGCGGTTCTTTTTCCAGATAGGCGTCATACTGTTGAGCGTTTCCCTTACAACGTGCTTTTCCGGCTCGGCGTTCTCGTCGTCGGGATAGTGGGTATGCTCTACGTCCATTTTTATCGGGAATCTGATATAGTCGGAATATTTCTTTACCAGCGATTGCAGCTGATACTGATCGAGATACTTGTCATAGCTCTCGTCGTCGGTGTTGTCTTTGAGGGTGAGGATTATCTGCGTGCCGAAGCCCTCCTTGTCACACTCCTCTATCGTGTAGCCGTCCACGCCGTTTGACTGCCACTTCCACGCCTTTTGCGAACCGTAAGGTCTGGTGAGTACCGTAACTTCCTTTGCGACCATAAAAGTGGAGTAGAATCCCACGCCGAACTGACCGATAATATCCACGTCCTCGCCAAGCTCGTTGTCTTTCTTGAAATTGAACGAGCCGCTGTTTGCTATCGTTCCCAGATTGTTTTCAAGCTCCTGCTCGTCCATACCGATACCGTTGTCGCTTACCGAAAGGGTGCGCGCGTCCTTGTCAACTTCTATCAGAATGGCGAGATCGTCCTTGCTTATTCCCATACCCGTATCCGTCAGCGATTTGAAATAAAGCTTGTCTATCGCGTCGCTTGCATTTGAGATAAGCTCTCTGAGAAATATCTCCTTGTGGGTATAGATCGAGTTTATCATCATATCCAGCAGTCTTTTTGATTCGGCTTTGAATTGTTTGGTTTCCATATGCATTTTTCCTTTCAGTATATTTTTTAGCACTCTTGCGCTTAGAGTGCTAACCGTAATTATTATTATACAACGTCTGCTTTAAAATGCAATAGATATAACAAAATAGATACTTTTTATTTACTTATTGTTAATAAAACTTATCCCGATATAAATTGCATTTACCTTTGCAAATGTGTTATAATAGAAAGAAGAACATGATCAAGCGCCTTGATCGCCCGATTTTAAAGGTGCATATCTGCTGCCATAAATGGCAGCTATAGCAGACGCCTTTCAAGGCAGGGAAAGCGCTCTCTTGCAAGCGCTTTCCCTCTTACCAAACAGTCCACCGGACTGTTTGGTAATTCACCCTTTTCAGAGCGCAGACGGCAGGGGTATTTCGCCGTCTGCGGACGGCGACAAGGGACGCTGTCCCTTGACCCTGCCAGCCTTTTTAAGGAAAAGGCTGGAGCGAAAACCTTTTTAATTTGCCGACTTCGTTTTCGCCGCAAATGCGGAGGGTGAGATCATAGTAAGGAGCTGCTCTTACTTCTGCGCACGCGGCGATGCGACTATTAATGAGAGGAAAAAAATAATGAATATCACACAGCTTTTCAATGAAAAAAGACCGAGATTCTCTTTGGAGATATTTCCGCCGAAAAAGGATCAGGGCGGAATAGATACCATATATTCAACGCTTGACGGACTTAAAGACCTCCGTCCTGCGTTTATCAGCTGCACATACGGCGCAGGCGGCAATCCTGCGGACAGCTCAACACGCGACATATGCAGGATAGTTCAGGAAAACTATCACATTCCGGCGATAGCGCACCTCACCTGCGTCAACAGCACAAGGGAACAGATAGACGAGGTACTCGACAGTCTTGCAAAGGCGGGCGTGGAGAACATTCTTGCGCTGAGAGGGGATCTTCGTCCCGGCTGTGAGCCGCAGCACGATTTTGAATACGCCTGCGATCTCATTTCCTACATAAAGAGCAGAGCGCCGCAGTTTTACGTTTCCGCCGCCTGTTATCCCGAGGGACACCCCGATTCGCCTGACACGGTGAGCGATATACTGAATTTAAAACACAAGGTGGACTGCGGAGCGCAGCACCTCATATCGCAGTTGTTTTTTGACAATGAGGATTTTTATGATTTCCGCGAAAAGTGCGCGATAGCAGGCATAAACGTTCCGATAGAGGCAGGCATAATGCCCGTTTCGAGCAAAAGCGGCATATTGAGAATGGTATCTATGTGCGGCGCGTCGATACCGAAAAAGCTTGCAAGGATACTCAACCGCTACGAGGAAGATCCGCAGGCTCTCAGGGACGCCTGCATAGCATATGCGATAGATCAGATAGTCGATCTTGCCGCGAACGATGTTGACGGCATACATCTTTACACAATGAACAAGCCGGAGACCGCCAAAAGGATATTTTCGGCGGTGGAGTCGCTCAGATGACGCGGCAGGGAGGTGACGGTCTTGCCTTACTATGACAACAATTACAATTCGGATTTCGGCACCGACCGCGGCGGAATGGCGTACTATGACTATTTCGCGCAGCTTGCCGAGGCGCAGAAAAGGGAAAAGAGGGGACTGTTCGTCAACTGTTCAAAGCTGGGCGGTCTGCTTTTGATATATAATTTTCTTATGAAAGTTATGGTTTATGTCTATTATCTTGTGGTCTATGCGGTAAAGGGCGGCAGGCTGACGCTGAGTGTTGCCGAGGCTGCGCGTTTTCTCTCGGATCACGAGGAGATAGTCAGCTCGTCGTTATTTTCCATGTCGGGCAATCTGTTCATCGTGGTCATGTCGATGATACCCGTTATGCTCATAGCGAAATTCGCGATGAAGATAGATTTTTCGGAAATGCTTAAACCGCGCAGGGGGCAGGCTTTGCAGGCGGTCAAGTGGTTTCCGCTCTGTATGACTCTCAACACCGCAGCAAGCATAGTTATCGCATTTTTCACGCTGTATATGAGCGGTTTCGGCATAACCGTAC
The DNA here is from genome assembly GCA_947629455.1 of uncultured Ruminococcus sp. Taxonomy (GTDB): domain Bacteria; phylum Bacillota; class Clostridia; order Oscillospirales; family Ruminococcaceae; genus FB2012. The sequence continues at coordinate 22,917 of CANRDT010000016.1, read as the reverse complement.
CCGAGAGCGATTTTACCATTACTCCGAGTACGGCGGCGGTGGTCGTGCAGTTTGTTTATGTGGTGGTGATCGGACCTGTTGCGGAGGAGCTGCTTTACCGCGGCGTGGTGCTTACGCTCTTAAAGCCCTACGGAAAGTTTATGGCGGTGTTTTTCTCTGCGCTGATATTCGGTATAATGCACGGCAACATTCCGCAGGCGGCATCGGCGTTCACGGGTGCGCTCGTGTTCGGGATAATCGCCGTACAGTGCAATTCCATCATACCGACTATCCTTATCCATATCGCAAATAATATGGTGGCAAGCTACAGCGATTTTGCCGCCGTTTACGGCTGGAAATACGCCGATGAGATACTTATGGCGCTGGAAATTGCAATTATTCTTGCAGGCGTTTATGTGCTTTTCGTCAGCGGCTGGAAACTGCGCCTTAAAAATGATAACAGATACGCCCTCCCGTCCTCACAGAGATACGCCGCAGTGTTCACTAACGTTTTTATGATAGTCTACTTCCTCTACGCCCTCTATGAAATAGCTAAAGAGTTTATTATGGCAAATACCTGATCTGTAGGAAATGTCTTCCTTTTTCGGGGCAAACCCCGTTTAGAGGTAAGTGGTAAGAGGACAGAGGTAAGAATTGGTAATTGTGACTTTTTGTCGGCAGTAAACTTTAATAATCTGAGGGAAAGAAATTTCCGGTTTTTATTTTACGAAGTAAAATAAAAATTGCCGACCGCATAATGTCGGCAAAGGAAAATTTCTTTCAGCTCAAACGCGGAGCAAAGCGCAGCGTTTGAGGTTGACCCCTTTCCTAAAACTTTCAATGATTTTTGCGATGGACGGCAAAGTCGTTGAAATGCGTATCGGACAAACTTTACAACTCTTGAAAATTACACCGTCCATCGCAAAAATGACTAAAGCTTTGAGAAGAGATTCAAGAAACAATTCTTTTCAAGAAGATTCCTCCCAAAGAGGGAAGATATATCCGCAGGTAAGATATACGGAGTGATAGAATTGAGAAAAAGTATTGCATTTGCAAAGAATACGCTGATCGGAGGTATGATTATGTGTATAAGTTTATTATCGTCCGCCTGTGCGCAAAAGGGCGGTGAAACGCCGCAGGCAGCTTCTCGGGCGGAGTCTTTCGCGGAGCAGTCGGAGGCGGCGGAGAGCGTCTATGAAAAAAAGCCTGAGGAGTACGGCAAAGTCATCGCCCTCACCTTTGACGACGGACCGAACACCACCACTACGGTAAGAGTACTTGACAAGCTGGAGGAATACGGCGTAAAAGCGTCCTTTTTCCTGATAGGCGACAACATCACTCCCGAGTCGGCTGAGGTTGTAAAACGCGCTCACGATATGGGCTGCGAGATAGACAACCATTCGCGCACTCATTCGTATATGACTAAAATGACGCCGCAGGAGATCGCCGCGGAGTTTGAATACACCTCCGACAGGATAAAGGAGATAACGGGGGAAAGTCCCAAGTTTTTCCGTCCGCCATACATAGATGTCAACAGCGATATGTTTGAAAATATCGGCGTGCCGTTCATAAGCGGTTACGGCTGTAACGATTACGACGCAAAGGTGCAGATAGAGGAAAGGGCGCAGAGAACGCTCGAGCAGGCGAAAGACGGCGCGATAATACTTCTGCACGACAGCGAGGGCAACATCAAGACGGTAGCCGCTCTGGACATCATAATCCCCGAGCTGCAAAAGCAGGGGTATGAGTTCGTCACCGTTTCGGAGCTTTTCTACGCCAAGGGCGAGCAGCCGTCTGCCGATGAGGAGATAGTTTATTCCTACACCGGTCAGACCTCTATGTACGGCTGAATCTTCAAAGCTACGGAGATGCAGATATGAGAAAATATTCAAGAAAATTTTTATATGACATCTACCCGATATATCCGCTCGGTGATGAAAGAGCGCGCAGGGTAATGTACATCGTTTCGACAGTGTTCACGACAGTCGGGCTGTGCCTGCTGATAGTCATTATCGGTCTTAAAGCGGCGTTCGGTGTGGTGGACAAGAGGTGTACCGAAAAGGCGGACGCGGTAGTTCTTAAGATCGTGAGCTCGGAAAAACGCAATTCGGGCGGCGAGTCTGAGGACGGCGGATATATGCCGAGATTTAAGTACACGGTGAACGGCAGGGAGTATGTTTCCGACACGGGAGTATACATATCCCCTTGTCCGTATGCGGCAGGGGACAGGGTTCAGATAATGTACGACCCCGACGACCCTGAGTTTATTTCGTTTGATGCGGACAGACCGGGCGTTGTTTTTTCCGTGGTATTCTTTACGGTAGGCGGAATATCGCTTGCGATAGGCATAGGGGGATTTATCATGTTGGCGCGCGGCAGAAAAAGATCGGCGGTATATGACGACGGACTGCCCGAAGGGCTGCGCGACGAATAGTATTTTTTTGAGGAAGTGAGATAATGGCAGGGATAATGGACGGTGAAAGGCAATTTCACATAAGGACTATTCCCGAAGAGGTGGGCAGATATGTTATACTTCCGGGCGATCCGGGCAGAGTACCGGCGATAGCGCAGCTGCTCGACAATGCACAGCAGGTCGCCTCCAACCGAGAGTACAACGTTTACACGGGGTATCTTGACGGGGAAAAAGTGACTGTTTGTTCCACGGGGATAGGCGGTCCTTCGGCGGCTATCGCGGTAGAGGAACTTATAAAATGCGGTGCGGATACGTTTATACGCATAGGCACGAGCGGCGGTATCGACCTGAAAGTGAGCGGCGGAGATCTGTGTATCGCGTCGGCTGCCGTGAGGGGAGAGGGTACTACTGCGGAATATCTTCCCGAGGGGTATCCTGCCGCAGCAGACTACAGCGTGGTTTCCGCTCTGGCGCAGACGGCTCGGGAGCTTTCCTCCGACGAGGACGGAAACAGGTATCATGTCGGCGTCGTACATTCCAAGGACAGCTTTTACGGAGAAGTCGAGCCTGAAAATTCCCCTGTATCGCAGGACATTTTACGCCGCTGGGAGGGGTATGTCAGGTGCGGCTGTCTTACTTCGGAAATGGAATGTGCGGCAGTGTTCGCGGTAGGAATTGCGAGAAAAGCGCGGTGCGGCGCAGTGCTGACCGCCCTGTGGAACGTCGAGCGCACAAAGCGCGGTCTGCCCGACAAGGTGACGTATGACAATTCGAGGGGTATTGCCTGCGCGGTCGGCGCGATAAGAAAGCTTATACAGTGGGATTTAGATGTAAGAGGTAAGAAGTAAGCAATAAGATGTAAGAGATAAGAAGTAAGAGCTGCTCAGCAGATTGATTTCACGATACGCAGTTTGTTTGATAAGTAGGGGGAGAATTAAAAAGGTTTTCGCTCAAGCCTTTTCCTAAAAAAGGCTTGCAGGGTCAAGGGGCAGCGTCCCTTGTCGCCGTCCGCAGACGGCGAAATTCCCCACACGGAGGCGCTCTGAAAAGGGTGAATTACCAAACAGTCCGGTGGACTGTTTGGTAAGAGGGAAAGCGCTTGCAAGAGAGCGCTTTCCCTAAGTGTGGGCGGCATTTCTTTTCTCCGCCGCTTGCGGCGGAGGGCATAGACCTTGGAAATCGGGCGGTTAAAATTTTTGTGCGGCAAATGCTTTAATAATCTGTGGGAAAGAAATTTCCGGTTTTTCTTTTGCAACGCAAAAGAAAAATTGCCGACCGCATAATGTCGGCAAAGGAAATTTGCTTTTAGCCCAAACACGAAGTGTTTGGGGTACGCTCTGCAAGGGGTGAATTTCAAAACAGTCCGGTGGACTGTTTTGAAAGAGGGGACGACCTGTAAGAGAGGGCGTCCCCTGAGTATGGGAGGCATTTGTCACAGCCGCCATTTATGGCGGCAGCTGCGCACCTATGCCGAAAATAGATCGGCAAATAACTTTAAAAAATTAGTACTGCATATCCCGTAAATGCGGCGGAGAACATATCCCCAAAACAAATTATTCCAAAAAAGATGGTGATGATATGGCGTTTATGCCGGTATCGGCAGAGGATATGAAAGCAAGAGGTATCTCTCAGCTTGATTTTGTATACATAATCGGCGACGCGTATGTCGATCACCCGAGTTTCGGGGCGGCGATCATTTCGCGAGTGCTTGAGGATCGCGGCTATACTGTGGGGATAATATCCCAACCCGACTGGAAAACCGCCGATTCTGTCCTGCGTCTCGGAAAACCGCGCCTTGCGTGGCTTGTGACCGCAGGAAATATAGATTCCATGGTGGCGCATTATACCGTGGCAAAGCGCAGGCGGCAGGACGACGCATATTCCCCCGGCGGAAAGAACGGCAGACGACCCGACCGCGCGGCGACAGTCTATTGCAGAATGTGCAGGAAAGCCGCGCCCGAGATACCCATACTCTGCGGAGGACTTGAAGTATCGCTGCGGAGGTTTGCCCATTACGATTATTGGAGCGACAGCGTTATGCCGTCGGTGCTGGCGGACTGCGGAGCCGATCTGCTTATGTTCGGTATGGGCGAACGCTCGACCGTTGAAGTTGCCGACCGCCTTAATGCAGGGGAGGATATAAGTACTATCCGCGACGTGAGAGGGACTTGCTATATGTGCGATACTTCGCAGACCCCTCTCGGCGCGGCGCAGTGTCCCTCCTTTGAGGAAGTTTCGCGCAGCAAGGAGATGTACGCCAGAGCCTGCCGCATACAGTACGACCAGCAGGACGAGGTCTACGGCAAGACGGTCATACAGCGGCACGGGGATAAAATGCTGGTGCAGAATCCCCCCGCGCTTTCACTGAATACGCAGGAACTTGACCATGTATACTCCCTGCCGTATGAGAGGGCGTATCACCCGATGTACGAGAGCGAGGGCGGCGTTCCCTCGATAGAAGAAGTGCGCTTTTCCATTACGCACAACAGGGGATGTTTCGGCTTTTGCAATTTCTGTTCCATTGCGCTGCACCAAGGCAGAAAAGTTACGGTGCGCAGTGAGGATTCCGTAATAGCCGAGGCGAAAAAGCTTACGCATATGCCCGATTTCAAGGGGTATATCCACGATGTGGGAGGACCGACCGCCAATTTCAGAGGACCGTCCTGCGAAAAACAGCTTAAATACGGTCTTTGCAAGGGAAAGAAATGCCTTGCGCCCGAACCGTGCGCGAATCTGTGCGCCGATCACAGCGAGTATCTGCATATGCTGCGCAGGCTGAGGGAACTGCCCGGCGTTAAAAAGGTGTTTATACGTTCGGGTATACGGTACGATTATCTGCTCGAGGATAAGAGCGGCGAATTTTTAAACGAGCTTATAGAACATCACATAAGCGGTCAACTCAAAGTCGCGCCCGAGCATTGTTCGGCGGCAGTCCTCGATAAAATGGGAAAGCCGCATATCGAGGCATACAGGAAATTCCAAAAACGCTTTTACGAGATCACGCGGCAGAAGGGCAAGGAGCAGTATCTTGTGCCGTATCTTATGTCGTCGCACCCCGGTTCGGAACTTAAAGACGCGGTAGAACTTGCGCTGTTTCTTAAAGAAAACGGGATACGTCCCGAACAGGTGCAGGATTTTTACCCCACACCGGGGACGATATCGACCTGTATGTTCTACACGGGACTCGATCCGTATACCATGAAAGAAGTCTATGTGGCAAGGAGCGGCGAAGAGAAAGCCATGCAGCGTGCTCTGCTGCAATATTACAAGCCTGAGAACCGCCGCAGGATAATCGACGCTCTGTGCAGGGCAGGCAGGCGCGATCTTATCGGCAGCGGCTCGGGAAAGCTCGTTCAGCCCGACAGGGAATACGCCGCACAGCTGCAAAGGCGCGGCGCAAAGTCTGACGGAAAAGGCTCACGCAAAACGGGCGGAAAGAAACGCCGCAGGCAGGTATAAGGCATACCGAGGAATTGATTTTCAAAATATATTGAACTTATACGCAAAAGCGGAAAAATAACACCGAAAAGGGCTGTTTTTCTCCCAATGGGGAGAAAATAGCATAATGTCAGATTATTTTATTTCCGCAGGGGAAAAATAACAAAACGCTGCCCGATATGCAGGCATCTGACCGCCGTGAAAATCTCTACATAATAAATTTTAAAATGATCTGCGCGGCAAAATACCGATAAAAAAGAACGGAGAAAAATATGTCGGAAAGGTCTTTCAGAAAGCGAAAACTTTTGAATAAAAGGGATAAGGCAAATATAATTTTCGCGGTACTGGTAGCAATAAGCGCGGTGATAATTTACGTCCTCTCGGTGTCGGACGACAGAGCACAGCGCTATAAAGCAGAAGTGCAAAACGGAAATACGGCGGTGCATTTTATCGACGTCGGTCAGGGTGACAGCACGCTCGTTATCTCGCAGGATAAAGTAATGCTCATAGATACGGGCGACCGCGACAAAATGGACAAGGTAGTGAACTACCTGAAAAAACAGGACGTTGAAAGGATAGACTATTTTGTTATCACACACCCTCACGCAGATCATATCGGCGAGGCTGATCAGATCATTTCGCAATTTGATATAGGAACTGTCATTATGCCGAGGCTTCCCGACGAACTTGTCCCCACCTCCGCGACATATGACGCTCTGCTTGACGCTATGGAGGATAAACACCTCAAATTCCGTGCAGGCAGGGACGAAAGCTTTGAACTTGGCGGCTGCAAAGCCGAGATATTCGCGCCGCACGGAGAATACAGCAATATAAATAATTATTCGCTGCTTGTGAAGATAACTCACGGGGATAACAGCTTTCTGATAACGGGCGACTGCGAAAAAGAGGAGGAAAAAGAGTTTCTTGAACGCGGCTGTGATATAAGCGCAGATGTGCTCAAAGCCGCTCATCACGGCAGCGATACCTCCAGTACGCAGCAGTGGCTCGACAGGGTCGATCCGTATTATGCGGTCATCTCCTGCGGTCTTGATAACAAATACGGTCACCCTGACGACGATACCGTTAAAAGACTTGAAAATACCGCGGAGAAAGTCTGGATAACCGCAGAGGACGGCGGCGTGGTGTTCGTTTCGGACGGAAAAGGATTAAAGGCGGAAAGGGAGAATGACTGATGTTTTATACCGTTGACAGGACAGAGGGAGATACCGCGGTACTTATTGACGAAGAGGGAAGATCTTTTGATGTAAAAATGACCGATCTGCCGCCCGTGAGGGAGGGGGATATTCTTGAAAAGACGTCCGAGGGGTATGGACTTTGTCCGCAGCTTACGCGCAGCCGCAGGGAAATAAACGCAAAGAGAACGCGGGCTTTGTTTGATGATTAAAATGTTCTCGCACGGGTGCTTTTTACGCTGTGCGGAGCGTTCAAATTCTGAAAACAGAGCGGTCAATGTGCTTTGATATGTGCTGTTTCCTCGCCGCAGGCGGGGGAATAGCTCTTATATATTTTGAAAATTGATTTCCGTGGGGAAGGGGTATGATCTTAATGGAAAAGGATCTTTTTTCACTGATAGAAGAACGGCTGCCCGGACTTTCCAAAGGGCATAAGCTGATAGCTAATTTTATTCTTTCAAAATACGATAAGGCGGCGTTTATGACCGCGCAGAAGCTCGGCGCGGAAACGGGAGTGAGCGAATCCACCGTGGTGAGATTTGCGGCGGAACTGGGATATGACGGCTATCCTGCATTGCAGAGGGCGCTGCAGGATCTTATGCGCAACAAGCTTACCGCAGTCCAGAGGATAGAAGTCACGCTCGACCGTATGAACCGCGACGAGGTGCTGGAAAGAGTGCTTGCTCTGGACATCGACAAGATACGCAGAACGCTCGAAGTCACCTCGCGCGAGGATTTCAACCGCGCGGTAGACAGGATAGTCGCAAGCAATACGATATACATTCTCGGCGCAAGAAGCTCCGCGCCGCTCGCAAGCTTTCTCAATTATTATTTCACCCTCATCTTCCCGAGGGTCAAACTCATACGCAACACCACCACAAGCGAGATGTTCGAGCAGATAATGCATATGGACGAGCGTGACGTTATAATCGGCATTTCATTCCCGAGATATTCAAGACAGACCGTCAAGGCTTTGCAGTACGCCCACAACAAGGGCGCGGACGTTATCGCGATAACCGATTCTTCTGCATCGCCGCTTGCACAGTACGCGGACGAACTGCTGCTGGCAAAAAGCGATATGGCGTCTTTTGTGGATTCTCTCGTTGCGCCGCTCAGTCTGATAAACGCGCTCATCGCGGCGGTATCTATCATAGACCGCGACAAGGTATCCAAGAGCTTTGAACGTCTGGAGCAGATCTGGGAGGAGTACGACGTGTATGAAAAGAATACCGAAAGTACACAGCTGTCTGACGCAGGAGCGGAGGAACGCATATGACTGAAAGGGGCGTGCGCTCGGACGAGGCAGTTATCATCGGCGCAGGCGCGTCGGGATTATTCTGCGCGGTGCAGGCGGCGTGGCAGGGACACAGCGTTACTCTTATCGAAAAGGAAAAACGCTGCGGCAGAAAGCTGCTCATAACGGGAAAGGGCAGGTGCAATGTCACGAATAACTGCGACGCTCAGACCGTTATGAAAAATATCCCCCGCAATCCGAGATTTATGTATTCCGCTCTGTCGGGATTCTCTCCCGAGGACACTATGGCTTTTTTTGAAAGTCTGGGAGTGCCGCTGAAGACCGAGAGGGGGAACCGCGTTTTCCCCGAAAGCGATAAGGCGCAGAGCATATGCGGCGCACTTGTTGACGCGGCAAAGCAGGCAGGAGTACGATTTGTGAACGATAAAGCCGTGAGCCTTGACATCACTGACGGCGCGGTATCGGGCGTTATCTGCGAAAGGGCGGCATACCGTGCGGATAAAGTCGTGGTCGCGACGGGCGGCTGTTCGTATCCGCTGACAGGTTCGACGGGGGACGGATATATTTTCGCAGGACAGGCAGGGCACAGCGTAACGGAAATATCCCCCTCGCTGTGTCCCATAGTGGTAAGAGAAAAGGACGAATGTGCCGCCATGACGGGGATAAGCCTGCGCAACTGCACGTTATCTCTGTATGAAAACGGCAGGGACAAGCCGATATTTTCACAGCTCGGGGAGCTGCTTTTTACGCATTTCGGACTCAGCGGACCGCTCGTGCTTTCGGCAAGCGCACATATGGACGGTGTTGAGGAGGGCAGGTACCGCATCGCGATAGACCTTAAACCCGGTCTTGACAGCGTTAAGCTGGACGACAGACTTGTCCGCGATTTCAGGGAATTTCCCAACCGCGAACTTGCGACCGCGCTTAAACGTCTGCTGCCTGCGGCTATGGGGGAGGTCATTGCGCACAGGGCGGAGATCGAGCCTTTTCGCAGGGTGAACGAGATAAACCGCGAGGAGCGGCGCAGGCTGGGGGCTGTCCTCAAAGGGCTTGACTATAATGTCAGATCGTTGCGCCCGATCGAAGAGGCGATAATCACGCGCGGCGGAGTGGACGTCAAGGAGGTATCTCCCAAGACCATGGAGTCAAAGCTTGTGAGGGGGCTTTATTTCATTGGGGAAGTGCTTGACGTGGACGGTTACACCGGCGGATTCAATCTCCAGATCGCATTTTCTACGGCATATGCCTGCGCAGGGGCGTTGTGAGGGAGAGGGTTATAGGCTGTTTCCTCGCCAACGGCGAGGGAACAGTCTTTGAGAGTGTATTTTCCGCCAACGGCGGAGAATATACTCTTTCATTTCCGCTGCGCCGCATACTTGACATTATTAATTTTTTGTGATATTATTATTAAAGGTAATTTTGCCGAACGCTTTCCGCCGCGATAACGAATCGAAATGACGTTTGGTATATTTTTACTCTACGATCTATCGGAGGTATTGAAAATGGGAATCAATGTCGCGCTCGACGGACCGTCGGGAGCAGGAAAATCCACGATAGCAAAGGCCGTTGCCGCAAAACTCGGCTATGTCTATGTGGATACCGGCGCACTCTACCGTACATTGGCGTATTATGTAATATCCAAGGGAGCAGACCCTCACAGCGAAGAACAGGTCCCCCCCCTGCTGGACGATCTGAATATAGAACTTACTTACGAAAACGGCGCACAGAAAGTACTGCTCAACGGAGAGGACGTTTCGGACGGGATACGCACTCCGCAGATCTCTATGGCTGCGTCGGCAGTGTCGGCTCTGCCTGCGGTGAGGGCATTTCTTCTGGATACTCAGCGCAGTATAGCCAAAAAGAACGATATAGTTATGGACGGCAGGGACATCGGCACGGTCGTTCTCCCCGACGCACAGGTCAAGATATTCCTCACTGCCGCGGCGGAAGAACGCGCCAGACGCAGATTTGAAGAACTCTCCCAAAAGGGCGACGGCTCTACATACGAACAGGTGCTTGAGGACATAAATCAGCGCGACTATAACGACACCCACCGCGAAACCGCTCCACTCAGACAGGCGGAGGACGCAGTGCTTGTCGATTCTACCTCGATGACGATAGAAGAAGTCGCAGAAAAGATAACTGAGGTCATTTCCGAAAAGACTAAAAATACCGAAAATACAAAAAATACCGAAAAGACCTCCGTAAAGTCTGCCGCGCGCGCGTCAATGGAAATTATGCCGGTGCGCCCGATAAAAAAGAACAGGAAGATAAACCCGATCAGACAGGGATTCTACAGCTTTGCAAGACCGATAGTGAGGTTTATTTTTAAATGCTGGTTCGATCTCTCCTACGAGGGCGTGGAAAACGTTCCGAAAGACGGGGGAAATATCTTCGCCTCAAATCACCGCAGCTACGGCGATCCCGTGTTTATCGCGCTTATGACGAGAGTGCCTATTTCATATATGGCGAAAGAGGAGCTTTTTAAACAGAATATTTTCTTTACGCTGCTGATAAAAGCGTGGGGAGCGTTCCCCGTCAAGAGGGGTACGGGAGATACGGCGGTCATAGATACTTCCGTGGAAAAACTTGACTCGGGCAGGAATCTCGTTATCTTCCCCGAGGGTACGCGCTCAAAGGACGGCAAGGTCGGCAAGGGCAAGACGGGTGTCGCGCTTGTCGCGGCGGTCGCACAGACGAAGGTCGTTCCAGTCGGGATAAACTTTGAGGGGGAAAAGCTTTCCAGAAAAAAGAAAGTCGTGGTGAGATACGGCAAGCCGATAATCCCCTCAAAGCTTGGAGTTACGGACACCTCTCCCGAAAATTTAAGGAAATTGAAGAAGAAAATTATGGAAGATATTACTAAATTGGTGTATTAAATGTTAAAGAATTGTAAAATTTGTATCGCAAAGACCGCAGGATTCTGTTTTGGTGTAGACAGAGCGGTAAAAATAGTGTATAATGAATTAGATAGCCGTAATAATGTGGTAACGCTGGGACCTATAATCCACAACAAGTTTGTGGTTGCCGATCTTGAAAACAGGGGCTGCCGTTCGGTATCTATAGACGAGGTGCAGCCGGGGCAGACGGTGATAATCAGATCTCACGGCGTGGGCGCTCGGGTGTATGAGCGTCTGGCGCAGACGGGCTGTCAGGTGGTGGACGCTACCTGCCCGTTCGTGGCAAGGATCCACAAGATCGCAGCCGACCGTTCGGCGCAGGGATATACGGTGCTTATCGCAGGGGACGCCGCTCACCCGGAGGTGGAGGGCATAAGAGGTCACTGCGTGGGCGAAAGTTTTGTGTTTGACAGTTGCGAGGAACTTGAAAATTTGGTGAAAAGCCATGATTTTTCATCAAAAAAGCTTGCAATTCTCGCGCAGACAACGTATAATAAAAGGAAGTGGGAGCAGTGCTGCCGTCTGGCGGAAAGGCTGCTGCCGCAGGCGCATATCTTCGACACCATCTGCAATGCGACCTCCGACAGACAGGAGGAGGCAAGGCGGCTGGCGGCTCAGGCGGACGCTATGATAATCGTCGGCGGACGCAACAGCTCAAATACTCTCAAGCTGCGCGACGTGTGTCGGGAATACTGCAAGTGCTATCTTATCGAGAGCGCGGACGAGCTGAAAAAGCTCGATCTTAAAGGCGCTCGGTCTATCGGAGTATCTGCCGGTGCATCGACTCCGGCTTATATAATCAAGGAGGTACAACATACCATGAGTGAATTACTGAATAATGAGGAAGAATTTAACTGGGTTGAGGAGATGGAAAATTCTCTTAAACCGATACATATCGGAAAGAGGGTGACCGGCACTGTTCTCAGCGTGAACGCAAACGAGGTCTATGTCGATCTGGGAACCAAGCAGCAGGGCGTTATACCTGCGTCAGAGCTTTCGGACGATCCTGCGGCTAAGCCGGAGGACGTGGTAAAGCCGGGCGATACCATTGATCTTATCGTGCTTAAAACGAACGATCAGGACGGAGTCGTAACGCTTTCCAAGAGAAAGGTTGACGCGGCTCTCGGCTATGAAAAGGTAAAGGCAGCCAAGGAAGAGGGCACGGTGCTGACGGGCGTTGTCACCAATGTCGTAAAGGGCGGCGTGCTGGTATCTTCAAACGGTATAAAGGTGTTCATTCCCGCGTCGCAGGCTGTCGCAAGGAGAGATACTCCCCTCGATACTCTGCTCAGACAGCAGGTATCTTTCAAGGTCATCGAGGTAAACGACTCCAGACAGAGGGCTGTCGGCTCGATACGCAGAGTCGTTGCTGAGGAGCGCGAGGCTGCGCAGGCTAAGTTCTTTGAAACAGCTGCTCCCGGAGACGTTATAACAGGCGAAGTAAAATCGCTCACCGAGTACGGCGCATTTGTCGATCTGGGCGGCGTGGACGGTCTGGTAAGAAAGATCGACCTCAGCTGGAACAGGATCAAGCGTCCCTCCGACGTTGTGAGCGTTGGCGAGAAGATAGAAGTAAGGATCAAGGATATCGACCCCGAGACCAAGAAGGTTTCGCTTATCTATAAGAAAGATTCCGAGAATCCGTGGGAGATCTTCAAGGCAAATTACGAAAAAGGTCAGGTAGTAAAGGTAACTATCGTATCAGTCACCTCTTTCGGCGCTTTTGCACAGATCATCAGCGGAGTTGACGGACTTATCCATATTTCCCAGATCGCGGACGAGAGAGTCGCGAACGTTGCCGACGTTCTGAAAGTCGGTCAGGAAGTAGATGTCAAGATCACGGATATCGACTATGACAGGAAGAGGATCAGTCTTTCGATAAGAGAACTGCTTGCGGATAACAACAATGACGATGACGATGCCGATGACGGCGAAGAGACCGCAGAAGCGGAGGAAACTGCCGAGGACGCAGCCGAAAGCGGAGAAGAATGATCGGGTGAAGATCCTGCGCAGATCGTCTGCCGCTCCCTTGAAAGCTTTACCGCACAGGGATAATGTATTCGCAGACGCCGTAAAGCGCCGGACAGATCTTATGCGGATCGTTTTGGGGACGAGCTTTCGTCCCCTTTGTTTTTGAATATCGCAGCGGCAGGGCGTTTGACACGTTTAACCGCAAAGACGAAAGGAGGCAGCCGTACTATGGATAGAAAGGATAGAAATGACAGCAGAAAAAAAGCGTCCGGGGCTTCGGGGAAAAAACCTGACGGCAAAGCCGGAGCCGTCCGCAGCAGTGCGGCAGTAAAGAAGAAAAAGAAAAAGAGAAGATCCGACAATCCGGCGGTAAGGATACTCAAGGTATTCGGCACGCTGGTGCTTTCGGTGTTCCTTATCGTAATAATCACAGGCTGTATTTTCGCTACGGCTCTGACTATCTATATCCTCAATTTTGCGGATACGGATATATCTATCAATCTGGACAGGGGCGTGGTGTCGAGCAACATCACGAAGTTTTTGTATAAGAACCCCGATTACGATCCCGACGACGAAAATTCGGAAGAGTATCTCATTTACTACGCTCTGAAAAACCGCCAGAAGAAAGTTATGTGGGTGGATCTTTCGGAGATACCGCAGCATACGCAGGACGCTTTTGTGTATACGGAGGACGAGCGTTTTATGGCGCACGACGGCGTTGACTTCAAGCGTACTTTCGCGGCGATAGTCAAGACGATACTCGGCACTCAGGAGGGCGGCTCGACCATAACCCAGCAGACTATCAAGAATATTACCGGCGACGACGCGCGTTCGGGCGCGGAGAGCGTGGAGCGTAAGATACGCGAGATATTCCGCGCGTTCAACGTTGAAAAGGTGTATACTAAGGACGATATTTTGCAGGCTTATCTGAATATTATCCCACTCGGCGACGGAAGTCAGGATATTATCGGCATACAGGCGGCGGCGAATTATTATTTCGGCAAGGACGTTACCGAACTGACGATAGCTGAGTCGGCAAGCCTTGCGGCGATGACCAAATCGCCTGCCAATACAAATCCGCTTACCAATCCCGACAGAAATAAGGAAAGGCGCAACAAGTATTCGCTCAAACAGATGTATGACAACGGCAGGATCTCAGAGGACGAATACGAGGCGGCTTTGGAGGAGGAGCTTGTCGTTACGGGCGATCCGGATTTCTCCAGCCGTCAGGACATCGACGAGGAGGATCTTGATAATCAGGGACCGACTTCGTACTTTATGGACGATGCGATAGATCAGGCGATAGACGAAATATCCGAACGCAGAGGAATAGATTACGAAGAGGCGAGAGCGGAGCTTTACGGCGGCGGTTACAATGTGTATCTTACCGTGGATATACAGATGCAGGAGAAAATAGAAAAGGAAATGCGCGATCCCACCAATTTCCAGAGCTATCCTCTTGCGGAGGACGAACTGCTCTCGGGATTTATCGCAATGGATTACGAGGGCAATGTAAAGGCGACTGTCGGCGGACGAACGGAAAAGACCGATTCGCTCGGCTGGAGCAACGTTTCGGACGCTCAGCGTTCCCCCGGTTCATGCATAAAGCCGATAGCCTCTTACGCCCCTGCACTGGAGCAGGATCTTATGACCTATTCCACACTCTTTACCGATAAGCCTATTACCATAAAGGACGATTCGGGCAAGGATAAAAAGTGGCCTGTAAACTATTCCGAAACGGGTTCGAGCGAAAACTGGAGCTATAATCAGTACACCACATGGCAGATGCTCGCAAAGTCGCTCAATACCGCTCCGGCGCAGCTTATTCAGCAGATGACGCCTGCGTATTCCTACAATTTCTTAAAGGAAAAGCTCGATATTTCCACTCTCAAAGAGACTGATATAGACTATTCGCCCGTCACGGTCGGAGGTCTTACCACCGGTACAAAGCTTGAAGAACTGGTCGGCGCATATATGATCTTCGGCAACGGCGGAAAGAAGTATGAGATCACCTACATCTCAAGGATAGAGGACGCGGAGGGTAATATCATCTTCGAGAAAAACGACGGCTACAAGCAGGCGATAAGCGAATCTACCGCCTATGTTATGAACAGAATGATGCGTCAGGCGGTAAATCAGGAACAGGGCACCGCGCGTTACGCTCGTCTTAATAATACCGTCCTTGCGGCAAAAACGGGTACTTCCTCCGAATGGAAAGACCTTTCGTTCGTCGGCTGTACTCCCGATTATGTGAGCGGCGTATGGATAGGTTTCGATCAGCAGGAGACTATCCCGACAGGCGAGTATCAGAATATCGGCGCGATCTGGAAGAATATTTTCGGGGATATTGCCGAAACTGAGGAAACCAAGGACTTTGAAATGCCCGATACCGTCGTGGAGGCAAGGTACTGCACGAAAACGGGACTCCTCGCAGGAAATAACTGCGGCAGCACCGAGGTCGGCTACTACAAGCAGACTAACGTCCCCGGCTACTGCTCGGGAAGACATTGAACTGCTGCTTAAATCGCGGCGCAGTCCACCACAAAACAGTAATTCCGATAATAGCGCTATAAGGCTGCAAAGTCTGCATTTGCGGACCTTGCAGCCGTTTTTATCCGCCGTATCTTACCGCCCTGCACACATATATCCCACTGCATATGAGTTTTATCCGTGTCTGACCTACCGTTCCACTATGCTGCTGGGGAAAACCTTTCTGAAGAAAGGTTGTTCCCCAGACCCTTTTCCAAAGACTTTTAATGATTTTTGCGAGGGGAAGTCTGCTCTATAAAGTTTTTTGAGCCGATATTGCACAGCATTTCAAGGATTGTGACGCCCCTCGCAAAAATAACTGAAAGTTTTAGGGAGGGGGTTTGGGGGATGACCCTTTTTCAAAAGGGTCTCCCCCAATAACACAGCAGAAACGGTAAATCAGGTATGAATAAGGCTTATATACAGAGGGTACATATGCGCGAGGCGGCAGGAATGGTCGGAGGAAAGAGGTTAAAAAATGGAGAAGATAAGGTTAAGTTGTCCGTGTCATTTCGGGTTAGAGAGTGTATTAAAGTTTGAAGTCGGCAGGATAGGCGGCGAGGAGATAAGTGTTACCGACGGCAGGGTAAGTTTCAGCGGCGGTTACGACACATTAGCGCGGGCGAACATACGGCTTGCGGTGGCGGAGAGGGTACTTATCGAGCTTGGGAGTTTTCGTGCGGAGAGTTTTGAGGAGTTATTTCAGGGAACGTCGGCGATAGCCTTGGAGGAGTTTATCGGCAAAGACGATGCATTTCCGGTAAAGGGGCACAGTTTAAATTCGCGGCTGAAAAGCGTACCCGACTGTCAGAAGATAATCAAAAAAGCGGCGGCGGTGCGGCTGGGGAGGAAGTACGGTCAGGAGCGTATGCCCGAAACGGGAGCGGTACATCAGATACAGTTCAATATCCACAAGGACATATGCACCGTTTATCTCGACACTTCGGGCGAGGGCTTGCACAAGAGGGGTTATCGGCGCAATTCAAACGACGCGCCTATCAAGGAAACGCTTGCCGCAGGTATAGTCGATCTTGCGCGTGTGAGGGAGGATTCACAGGTGTGCGATCCTATGTGCGGTTCGGGGACTTTGCTTATCGAGGCGGCGTACAAGGCGCTGAATATCGCACCCGGGGCGCGGCGAAGTTTTGCGGCTGAAAAGTGGCGGCAGATACCCTCCGAGATCTGGAAACGTGAACGCGCTGACGCTATGGATATGATAAAGCGCGAAGCAAAATTCAGAGCATACGGTTTTGATATGGACGAAAACGCAGTGGAGCTTACTTTCTCCAACGCAAAAAAAGCAGGCGTCGGCGGCAGGCTCGAGGTCAGGCGCAGGGAAATATCCTCGTTCGTACAGCAGCCCGGTATGATAACTATCTGTAATCCCCCTTACGGCGAACGTCTGCTTGAACTGCGGCAGGCGGAAAAACTATATCAGGAAATGGGCAGGCGCATAAAACCATCGTCCGATTCACCCTGCTGTATCATCTCGCCGCATGAGGACTTTGAAAAACTTTTCGGCAGAAAGGCAGATAAAAAACGTAAACTCTATAACGGTATGATTAAATGTAATTTGTATATGTATTTTTCAGATGTATAACGTTTTTTGAATAGACCTTTTTCGGGGTATATAGTTTTTCTTTTTGGAGGGTATCTTCTTGAAAAGAATTATTTCCGTGATCTCTTTTTAAAGCCTTAATTATTTTTTGCGAGAGGTACAGATAGTTTGGCAGAATGACGAATTTACCATATCTCAGACAAATAAAAGAAATGTGCCTCTCGCAAAAAATCATCAAAAGTTTTAGGAAGGGGGTTACGGGGGATAACCCTTTTTCAAAAGGGTTTCTCCCGAAGAGAAAAACTGTACGCTCCAAAAAAGTTTTATCCAAAAAAGGAGGTAAAGAATATGGACGAAAAGATAACCGCTGCATTTGAGCGGTTGAGGGACGCTTGCCGCAAGTTATCGGCGGCAGGGTATCCGGTCGAGGACGATATGAGCGATCCCGAGAAATATATGCGGTTTTGCGTGACAAAGCTGCTTACATATCTGACCATGACCGACAGGCAGGCGACGGACGAGGAGATCGGCTTTATAAACGACCTGCTCGGCTTGTGCCTTGAAAGAAAGGACGTTGTAAGACTTGGCGGCGAGAGTTTGACTGCAAATTCCGTCACGGAGAGTTTTCACAAGCTGTGCGCGGTGTTTGCAAAAGCGCAGGCGGAGGGCAAAACGGACATCAGCTGCGGACTTTTTATGGAGTCGGTCAACACGATAGGCATAGGGTTTATTGCTGCGGACGGCAAAGCGGACGAGCGCGAGACCGCCATTCTCGGTTCGCTGATTTTCAGATTGCGGATATTCTGCGATTCCTACCTGAAAACCTCCGACAAAAACAAGCACAAAGCGGACGGCGGCGCGGCGGCAGATACAGTCCGCAATACCAAAAAGAGCGGCGAAACTCTTGAGGAACTTATGGAGCAGCTTCATTCACTGGTGGGGCTGGAGGGCGTAAAGAAAGAGATCTACAGCCTTTCCAATCTGATAAAGGTCAGGAAAATGCGTGAGGAGCGCGGATTTCGCCAGCCCGAGATCTCGCTGCACCTTGTCTTTACGGGCAATCCCGGCACGGGCAAGACAACTGTCGCACGCCTGATCGCGAAGATATATAACCGACTGGGAGCGATACGCAGCGATACTCTGGTAGAGGTAGACAGATCGGGACTTGTCAGCGGTTATGTGGGACAGACGGCGTTAAAAACTCAGAAAGTGTGTGAAAGCGCGTTGGGAGGGGTACTTTTTATCGACGAGGCTTACGCGCTGACATCTGCGGAGAGCAAAAACGATTTCGGAATGGAGGCGGTGAATACTCTGCTGAAATTTATGGAGGATCACCGCGATGATCTGGTGGTCATCTGCGCAGGGTATACGCAGCTTATGGAGGAATTTCTCGAAAGCAATCCGGGACTGCGTTCGCGATTTAACCGATTTATACATTTTGACGACTACAACGCCGAGCAGCTTACAAAGATTTTTATGTCGTTCTGCGGCGAATACGGTCTTGATGTCAGCCGTGAGGCGGTGGAATATGTAAACGAATTTTTCGGGCAAAGGTGCGGTTCGGCTGACGCAGGCAGTGCAAATGCGAGAGATGTGCGCAATTTCTTTGAAAAGACTATTTCAAGACAGGCGGACAGGATAGCAGGTATGGAGAATGTCAGCGACGAGCAGCTGATGTCGGTCACGGCGGAAGATGTCAGGGATATAGATTTTTAAAATACAGATCTTACTTCTGACATATTATATCTTACATCTTATCGCTAACATCTTATATCTAAACGTGCCGACGACTTTCATGAGGAGTATTTTTATGAAAAAGATCACCGCAGTAGTGTTCGATATGGACGGAGTACTGTTCGATACCGAGAGAATGTTTCTTGACGCGTGGCGTATCATTGGCGGCAGGGAGGGCATTGACGGTATAGAGGATACTGCCGTAAAATGCATAGGACTGAGCGTTACGGACACGGAGGCAATGCTTAGAAAAACCTACGGAGAGGATTTCCCGATAGCCGAATATCATCGCGAGATCGGGGAGATAGTGAGCAGGCGTATAAACGAAAAGGGTATGCCTGTCAAAAAGGGAGCGTATGAGATACTCGATATGCTCAAAGAGCTGCGGTGCAGGGTGGGGCTTGCGTCCTCCACGGCATATGAAAAGGTGTGCGCTCATCTTGACAGGGCTGATATGAGGAAGTATTTCAGCGTGGTGATCGGCGGAGATATGATAGCTCACAGCAAGCCCGATCCCGAGATATACCTTACCGCCTGTCGGGAGCTTGGCTGTCCGCCGCAGGAAACGGCTGCGGTGGAGGATTCGCGCAACGGTATAATTTCGGCATACAGAGCCGGACTTGCCCCGATACTTGTGCCCGATCTCGTTGTGCCTGACGGTGAAATGCTGTCAATGGCGGTTCGCAGGTTTGACGATCTTACGCAAACGGCGGAGTTTTTCAGGAATATGTTTTAATAATTATGCTTTGCAGATTGATTTCACGCTCTAAAGTTTGATTGATAAGTAGTGGGAAATCAAGAAAAGGTTTTCGCACCAGCCTTTTCCTTAAAAAGGCTGCCCTCGCGCGGGCGCGCTTGTCGCCCTCTGCTATGTACGGCGCGGTTTGACCTTGGAAATCGGGCGATTTAAATTTATTGCGGCGAATACTTTAATAATCTGTTGGAAAGAAATTTCCGGTTTTTCTTTTGCAACGCAAAAGAAAAATTGCCGACCGCATAATGTCGGCAAAGGAAATTTTCTTTTAGCCCAAACACGAAGTGTTTGGGGTGGCGTCGCGCAAGGGGTGAATTTCTAAACAGTCCGGTGGACTGTTTAGAAAGAGGGGACGCCCTGCAAGAGAGGGCGTCCCCTGAGTCTGATTGGTGAGGACTTTCTCTCCGCCGCTTGCGGCGGAGGAAAACATATACATTTTCCCTCCCCCTGCAATAAAAAGGTTGCAAATTTCAGCCGCTTGGTGTATAATATGTATTATGGGCGTTTCGCTCAAATGCCATAAGAAATGGGTGATTTGTTTTATGTGCGGATTTGTAGGATTTACCAATAATATAAACGACGCGTCGGCAACACTTGAAAAAATGATGGACAGGATAAAACACCGCGGTCCCGATTCGGACGGAAAATTTGTCTGCGATTCGGTGGCTATGGGCTTTCGCAGACTTTCGATAATTGATCTTTCGGAAAACGGCAGCCAGCCGATCTTCAACGAGGACAGGTCGGTGGCGATCACGTTCAACGGAGAGATATACAACTACCGCGAACTTAAAGAACAGCTTTTGCAGCAGGGACATACTTTTTATACCAATACCGATACCGAAGTGCTCGTTCACGGCTACGAGCAGTGGGGAACGAAAATGCTCGATAAGCTGCGCGGAATGTTTTCTTTCGTCATTTATGATAAAAATAAGGATCAGCTTTTCGGCGCGAGGGACTTTTTCGGGATAAAGCCGATGTACTACGCGAAAATGGGCGATGTGTTTATGTGGGGCTCTGAGATAAAGAGCTTTCTCGATCACCCTGCATTTGTCAAGGAGCTTAACGAATCGGCGCTGGAAACGTATCTCACCTTCCAGTATTCCCCCACGAAAGAAACGTTTTTCAAGAACGTCTACAAATTGCCTGCGGCGCATTATTTCATTTACAAGGACGGAAAACTGAGCATAAAGCGTTACTGGGAGGTCAAGTTCGATCCCGACGACAAGCCGCAGCTTGACGAATGGGTAGACCGTATCACAGAAACGTTTAAAAATTCGGTAGAGGCTCACAAGATCGCCGATGTAGAGGTGGGTTCTTTCCTCTCGAGCGGCGTGGATTCCAGCTATGTGGCGGCAGTCGCCGACGTTGACAAGACGTTTACCGTCGGTTTCGGCGAGGACGAAAAGTACAATGAAATAGGATATGCCAAGGAATTTTCAAAGTACATAAATAAAGAAAACACATCAAAAGTGATAACTCCCGAGGAATACTGGGGAAATTTTGCGAAGATACAGTATCATATGGACGAACCGCTTGCCGACCCTGCCGCAGTGGCGTTGTTTTTCGTGTGCAGGCTTGCCTCCGAGAAAGTAAAGGTAGTCCTGAGCGGCGAGGGCGCGGACGAGATATTCGGCGGATACAATATATATCACAATCCTGCCGATATGGCGGCGTACAACAAGATACCAAAGCCGATAAGGCGCGCGGTAGGGGCAGCGGCGCAGCATCTTCCGCACAAGCACGGTATAAATTTCCTTATACGCGGTTCTCAGGATCTTCAGGAGCGGTTTATCGGAAACGCGTTTATATTCACGGAAAAGGAGCGCAAGGAGCTGTTGAAGATCGCCACCGACGCGCCCTCTCCGGCGAAGATAACCAAGCCGTTTTACGACAGGTGCGCCGAAAACGACGAAGTGACGCAGATGCAGTATCTCGATCTTCACTTGTGGATGACGGGGGATATTCTGTTAAAAGCGGACAAAATGAGTATGGCTCATTCGCTCGAGCTGCGAGTGCCTTTTCTTGACAAGGAGGTCATGGCTCTTGCGGAGCAGATACCGACAAAGCACCGCGTAACTCCCGAGAACACCAAGTACGCCATGCGCATTGCGGCTCTGAAAGCCTGTCCTCCGCAGACGGCGAACAAAAAGAAGTTGGGTTTTCCCGTGCCGATAAGGGTATGGCTGAAGGAAGACAAGTACTACGAGTTGGTGAAGAAGAAGTTCACATCTCCTGCCGCGAGAAAGTTTTTCAAGACGAAAAAGCTTGTGGAGCTGCTTGACGAGCATCGCGCAGGTCATTATGATTATTCGCGCAAGATCTGGACTGTGTTCACTTTCCTTGTGTGGTATGGTGTATATTTCGAGGGCGAGAAGATATAGCGCGGCAAGTCAGAGCTCTTATCCGCTTATCGGCTGCCGCGAAAATGAGTTTTTATTTAAGATGTTTTATTTTTGGATATTTATATTTTGACTATCGGGCTGTTATTCTCTGTTTTTGGGGGAATGGCAGCCTTTTTTCGGGGGGATTTTTCTGCGGCTTTGGGGGAAAATAACCGGGATATGTCTGTTTTGATCTATGAGTTTATTATATTTTAAAAATGGGATATTGCGGTCTGCGGCGGATTTTTTGATAATTTTTTTCAAAAGGTATTGACAAAGCGTGCGTAATGTGGTAAAATAAATAAGTCGCGTAGCGGCGGAGAATTATGCTATTATGCTGCGGCGGCATTGCGGACAGTGGACAGGTGTCCGAGTGGTTTAAGGAGCCGGTCTTGAAAACCGGTGATACGGCAACGTACCGTGGGTTCGAATCCCACCCTGTCCGTTTATATTTTTGCGGATTTACCCAAGTGGTGAAGGGGCTCCCCTGCTAAGGGAGTAGGTCGGGAAACCGGCGCGAGAGTTCAAATCTCTCAATCCGCGCCATGCCTCAAATGCAAAGCATTTGAGGCATTTTATGTTCGGGAGTATATTCTCCCCATTGGGGAGAATAGCTCTCTATAGAAATTCGCTATTTTCCCCCCTGTTGGGGAAAATAGCCGTTTTGGACAGTGTATTTTCCGCCAACGGCGGTATGCCTGCCGCCGCAAGCGTCGGCTGTAACAAATATCGTTTATAGTAGGGAAAGCGCTCTCTTGCAAGCGCTTTCCCTCTTTCAAAACAGTCCACCGGACTGTTTTGAAATTCACCCT
>CANRDT010000015.1 GCA_947629455.1 uncultured Ruminococcus sp. | reverse complement strand
GTATGACCGAGCGCAGGGATAGTTTCCGTATCCTTTACCGCATCGCACTTTGAGCAGTGTATAGACTTGCTGCCGTCAGTCGTGCAATCCGCAGCCTTGTCTATTGTGTAATCTTCGTTCCATGTATGACCATTCGCCGCAAGACCGTTTGTCTCTTTGGTATGGCATACATTACATTCTCTTTCCTGTGTACCCTCGTCATCACAGTCGGGAGAAGATATTGTTTTCCACTCGCCCCAGTCGTGACCCTTTGCAGGAATTACAGTGCTGTCCTTGGTAAATCCGCAGACTGAGCAGTGTATGGACTTGCTGCCCTCTGTCGTGCAGGTAGGTTCAACGTCAATTGTATATTCCGTGTTCCACTTGTGATTTTCAAGGTCTGTACCCCTTGTTTCGGTATAACCGCAGACGGTACACTTCCTCTGCTCGTTGCTCTTGCCGTCAGCCGTCTTGACTTCTTCCCACTCGCCGAATGTATGACCGAGCGCAGGGATAGTTTCCGTATCCTTTACCGCATCGCACTTTGAGCAGTGTATAGACTTGCTGCCGTCCGTGGTACAGTCCGCAGCCTTGTCGATAGTGTAATCTTCATTCCAGCTATGACCCGACGAAATAAGTCCTCTGGTCTCTATCGTCGAGCATACCTCGCAGTATCTCTCTTCCGTTCCGTCGTCGCTGCAGTCGGGCATATCAACGGTTTTCCAATCGCTCCACTTATGTCCGAGCGCAGGGATAACTTCCGACTCCTGCGCAATTCCGCAGACGGTACATTTTATCGACTGACTTCCCTCTGTGGTACAAGTCGGCTCTACATCGACCGTCGCCTTGTCCGCCCACTTATGACCCGTGGGATCAACGCCTCTTGTTTCGCTTACGCCGCAGACTTTGCAGCTCCTCATCTGCGAACCGGAATCGTCGCAGTCGGGCATTGAAACGTTCTCCCAGTCGTTCCAGTCGTGATCCGTTCTTATAACTGTGAAATGCACTCTCGAAAGCTCCGCGCCGCAGTCCTTGCAATAGGTAACTTCTTCGTAGCTGCCCTCCTCGGTACAGGTCGGCAGGACGTTTTTCTCTACGACCTTTTCGTCGCCGGTGTGACCGTTCGCAGGGATAGTTTCGCTGTCCTTCGTCGCATCGCAATTCTTACAATGTACCGACTTGCTGCCCTCCTCGGTGCAGGTCGGCTGCTTGTCGATCGTCGGCTGCTCCTCCCAGCTATGCTCCGACTTGTCGAGCTCCGCCGTTTCCGTCAGACCGCAAGCGTCGCAGACACGCTGCTGCATACCCTGCTCGGTGCAGGACGGCGCGTCTACCGTGCTCCATTCGCCCCACTGATGACCGGGCGAGGGTACCGTTACGGAAACTGAAGTTATCACTTCTCCGCAGTCGGCGCAGCGAACCACATCGTCATAACGTCCGTCCGCCGTACAGGTGGCAGCCGTTTCGTTTTCCTTGACGGCAGGCTGTAAATTATGCGGCAATACGGGTATGATCTCGCTGTCCTTGACCGCGTCGCAGTTAAGACAGTGTATAGACTTACTTCCCGCCTCGGTGCAGGTCGCAGGCTTATCTATAGTATAATCGTCCGCCCACTTGTGACCGTCCTCGGTGAAGTTTTCCACTTCCACATACTTGCATACCTTGCATTCGCGCTGTCTCTGACCGCTGCTGCTTGTGCAGTCGGGGGAAACTACCGTTTGCCATTCGCCGAAAGAATGTCCCTTTGCCGGCTCGTAATGCTCCTCAACGCCGATCTCCTGCGAACAGGTCAGACATCTCTTATGGATATGGTAAAATCCCTGATCGTCACAGTCGGGGTATCTGATGTACTCTCTTATCCTGATGACTCTCTGATGTTCGCCGAGTATATTGACGGTGATAGTCGACGAATTTCCGGCTTTATCATAAACTACAAAATTATGCTCTCCTGCGCCGCTTATGGTGTAGGTGCGCACATCGTTTACCTTTGCCGCCATAACGTTAAGATCATCGTCCGCTTCTTCGGCAGCTCTTATCTCCTGATCGGAAAGTATCGGCTGACCGTTGTCTGTGGCGCGGTCTATCGCTATATCCGAAACATTAAGCTGTACCGAAACGCAGTACTGTGCGCCCTCTCCCGCTCCGCTTATCGCAGGGGGAGTTATTTCTATCACAATATCGGAAGTGCAGATGTAGTTGTAATTTCCTGCATCGTCCCTTACCCTTGCATAGATTATCGTATCGGGCGATGGAGCTTTGACAGTGAAAGGCTCTTTATACTCCGTCCACTGATAAAATTTCAGTTCCTTTACATCTTCAAGCGAAAGCGCGTTCTTGCTGATATAGTACCAGATCTCGTCAACGGTCTCGTCCTGATCGTCCTCAGCCGTGATAGTCACCTGCTGATCGGTATTGTAGAAAAGATCGGCAGAGGGGTCGGCGTCAAAATAATCCCATTTATGCTCGCCTAAAGTTATCGAAACGTCAGGGGCGGTAGCGTCGCGGTACTGCGCAACATAAGTCCTGTCGCCCTGACTGCCTTTTTTAATGGTAACATCAAGCTGAGCGTCGCCGATAATGTGATCGTCGTCGTCGCTCGTCCAGCCGACAAATTCGCAGCCTTTCTTTGTGGGGTGTGGGAGTTTGATCTCCGAATCTACCGTAAACTCCAGCTTGTTATCAGCCCACGTTGCCTTGTCCTCTTCCGAAAGTTCGCCGCCGTTGAGATTTAGAGTGGCAGTATACTTTTCAAGCGTTCTCTCACTGTAAAGAGTGGTATCTTCCTTAACGGTTTCCGTATCAATATCCCATTCGGTCTGCTGTCCTATATCCTTATACCACTTGCTGCCTGCTGTGTAGCCGTCGGGCGACTGTGCAAACTCGGGAACGGTTATCGTCTTGCCCACGTTTACATAGCTTTCGCCGATAGTCTGCTCGCCGAGATTGTAGGTTATCTTGCAGACTTTTTTGTCCTGCTCGTCAGACGTAAGAAGTACGGGCTTATTGTCTTTGCCGATCTCCTGTCCCCAGACAGCCGTTTCACCGCCTGCTCCGTTCTGGAGCAGCCAGGCGATCTTACCCGAGGCAAGATCGGTATCCGATACCTTTATTATACTCTCATTATTATCCGCCGTACCCATGTGTCCGTTTACATTGGAGGTGTAGTAACAGTTTTCGGCATATCTTGTATCGGTCGGCGAGGGGAGATATCCCACTACTGCGCCTACCGAATTGCCCTTGCCGGTCACTTCGCTGTAGCAGTTGCGGAGTATGCTGTTTTCTGCGCTGTTATAGCCTGCGATACCTCCGCCTGCCATAAGCGCGTAAACGCTGCCCGACGCATAGCAATTTTCAATAGTGCCGTCGTTTACGCCTGCGATGAGCGCGACGCCGAATCCGGCTTTTTCAATATCGCCCTCGACCGCAAGGTTCTTTATCGTTCCTTCGTTCAGTCCGAAAAGTCCTCGGTAGTTATCTCTGCCGTAGCTTTCCATACTTATGTACAGTCCCGAAATGGTATGACCCGCGCCGTCAAACGTTCCCTCAAACCTTATCGCCGACATTGACGTATCCGATCTGCCTATCGGTTTCCAGCCGGTGTAGCCTTTACCGTCTTTAAGTTCTTTCAGTTTGAGATCTTCAAGGTTAATATCGGCAGTCAGCACATAATAAGCCTTGCGGTAAGATTCGTCGTCCGAATTGACAAGATCTCTCATTTTCGCAAGCTCTTGTGCTGTGGATATTTCATAAGGCTGTTCTTGCGTTCCTTTACCTGTCAAAGTTATCTCAGCGTCCGCAGAGGTCGTCATTGACGGCAGCGGAAATTCGTCTGCGGCGGTGAGTAGGTCCGCAGGCAGGAAAGAAATCGTCATTGCCAGAGCTGCCGCGAGGCTGACCGCGCGTGCAGCCGTCCGTTTCAGTATATTCACATCATCTGCTCCCTTCGTCGGCATCAGAGCGGAAAAATCCCTCGTCCGCCGTTAATGAAATTATACATACGTTTATTTTATCATAAAAACTAATTCCGTTCAAGGGGTTTTCTAAATTTTACACAATGGTTATAATTCGTTATTATTTATGGAAAGCGGTTATTGTTTTTTGACAAAATTTGTCCATATCATAAGTATATAGCGTGAAATCACCCTGCGGAGTTTCTCTTACTTCTTATCTCTTATTTTGGGTATATCTGCCGCCGCAAGCGGCGGCTGTAAAAAATGCCCTTCATAGTAGGGAAAGCGCTCTCTTGCAAGCGCTTTCCCTCTTCCCAAACAGTCCACCGGACTGTTTGGGAATTCACCCTTTTCAGAGCGCCTCCGTATGGGGAGTTTCGCCGTCTGCGGACGGCGACAAGGGACGCTGTCCCTTGACCCTGCCAGCCTTTTTAAGGAAAAGGCTGGAGCGAAAACCTTTTTAATATGCAAACTTCGTTTTTTCCACAACTGCGGAGCGTGAAATCAACCTACGGAGCTACTCTTACCTCTTACCTCTAACCTCTTACTTCTAATTGTGCTTGTCACATTTTTCGATTTATTACATATTCTGTAAACGGAAGTGAAATTCCAATAAATAAAAAGTTAGTCATATCAGTCAGAAAGGCACGGAAATCATTTTTTACAGAATCGATCTGATGAAACAAGCTCTTTAGTGACAAGAAGTAAGAAAAAAGTCTGCAAAGCGGAATAATATTTTAAAATATCTTTAAAATATGCGCCGCAGGCGCTCCTTGTCTTACCTCTTACCTCTTAAAAGCGCAGCGTTCTAACTTCCGGAAATCAAAAATTGATTTCCGTGCAGAAAGGTGAGATAAATGAAAGCAGTTAAAATCATAGCGCTTGTCCTTACCGCTTGCCTCGCCCTGACGTTTACTTCTTCCGCCGCGTATAAACCGTCGGGAGAGGAGAAAGTACGGCTTACAGTGACAAACGCTTCACAAGGCGACGTTTTCCGGGCGTACCGGATAATAGATATAATATGGAACAAAGAAAACAATACTCTTGAAAGACAGTGGGCGGAAAGCTTTATTCCGTTTTTCAGCACGGTAAATCCCGACGGCAGCAGAGCAGAACCGCCGCTGAAAAGCGGTTATATCACGCCGCAGGAATTTTCCGCACTTGCCGATACCGATCCGCCGAAATTCCGCAATATCCTGACGAGGATAAACGTGTGGCTGAATGTCTCCGCGCAGAGCGCAATACTTCCCGACTACACTTCCGCGCCGGCACAGGCGGCGGAGGGCGGCGTACAGGCTGATCTCGGAGAGGTTTCCCTCGGCGGCTATCTCGTCACGGCGGCTGAGTCGGAGGATATTTATTCTCCTATGTTCCTGCCGATAGAGCCCGAAATAAGGGACGGCAAATACGTCCTTGACAATGAAAGTACGTTTGACATTTCCGCAAAACACACCTCCGTGCGGATAAGCAGACGGATAAGCGGCGATTCTTTCAGCGCAGGCGACAGGATAAGCTTTACGACCGAATTTTTAAAGCCGCTCTATACCGATGATTTTTTGCAGGAGCAGCTTTTTATGATAACCGACAGCCTGGCGCAGGGGACTTCTCTCGTGCAGTCCTCTTTAAAGGTGTACGGAGTTTCCGGCGAAAGCGAAACGCTCCTGACCGCCGATGAGAATTATGTCGTACACACACAGACGGAGAATTATTTCAATATCTGTTTTCTGCGCAGCCATTATGATACTCTTGATAAGTACGAAAAAATTATCGTTCGGTATGACGCCGTCCTGCTGACCGAGGGTGCGCAGCTCGGAGCGGAGAACAGGGATACGGCGACGCTGCTGTATGCCTGCGACACCGGACAGGGGTATGCGGCACAGAACGCCGACGCCGTTTTTCACACCTACGCGATAACCGTCAGAAAAACGGACGGTTCCGAAATGCCGCTTGCAGGCGCGGAATTCAGATTATACCGTCCTGCGACCGCGGACGATATAGCAAAGGGGAAAAGCGTGAGTATCCCTGCCGATGCGGACGGAGGGCTGATAGACGCGGTGGCGGTGGAAAATGCAGGCGCAGAATATTCGGAGGACAGCCCTGCCGCAGGAAATGAAAGTTCCGTGACCGATCGGGAGGGACGCGCGGAGTTTGCCTACCTTGCCGAGGGGGTATATTATCTGTATGAGAGCCGCGCTCCTGCCGGTTTCGTTCTGCCGCAGACGGCGGTCAGGGTGGAGGTATCTGCGGACTCCGCCGGAGAGAACGGCTGTGTTGACGTGAAGATAAGCAATTTCGAGAGTTTTCTGCTCCCCTCCACAGGCGGACGGGGAACGGCGGTGATGTACTTTTTCGCCGTGGTACTGATCATTGCGGCAGGACTGCTGTTCAATGCGGCGAAGAAATAGTATGCCACTGTTACTCTTGGAGAAAAAATTTAAACAAATGTGCTGACTAATTTCAGGTGCATATTCTCCCAAAACAGGGAAATGCCATATAGCGGTATATGCCTTCCGCCGCAAGCGGCGGAAAAAAGAAATACTGCCCACACTTAGGGGACGCCCTCTCTTACAGGGCGTCCCCTCTTTCTAAACAGTCCACCGGACTGTTTAGAAATTCACCCCTTGCGGAGCGCAGACGGTTGGGGCTTTCGCCGTCTGCGGACGGCGACGATGGGCTCTGCCCCTCGACCCCGCAAGCCTTTTTAAGGAAAAGGCTTGATCCAAAACCTTTTCTTGATTTCCCACTACTTACCAAACAAACTTCAGCGCGTGAAATCGATCTGCGGAGATTCTCTTACTTCTTACCTCTAACCTCTTATCTCTAACTCTTACTTCTTACATCTAAACTCTTATTTCTAACTTGACTTAACAGTAAATTTGTGCTAATATAAAAGTATCAAACAGGAAATATACGGGAATACTTCTATCGGGAAAATATCCCGAAAAATATCCCGAAGATCAAAAACAACGCTCTGATAAGTCTGGAGGTCACAAAAACTATGAACGAACATACGGCGGACGCGCCCGTAAAGCGTTACTCGCTCGGAGAAGAAATATTTAACGCAGTTTCTCACGGAACAGGCGGACTGCTGGCGATCGCAGGCACGGCGATACTAATAGTGTTCGCCGCGATATATTCAAACGCATGGGGAGTGGTAAGCTCGGCGGTCTATGGGGCAAGTATGATAATTCTCTACACGATGTCTACTCTCTACCACGCGATCACAAACGTTAAGGCGAAAAAGTTTTTCCGCATAATGGATCACAATACGATCTTTCTGCTCATCGCAGGAACGTACACGCCGATAACCCTTGTGGCGTTAAGAGGTCCTCTCGGCTGGACGCTTTTCGGTATCGTGTGGGGCGCGGCAATACTCGGGATAGTCCTCAATTCAATAAATCTCGAAAAATTCCGCAAGCCGTCGGTCGTATGCTACATTGCAATGGGCTGGGCGATAATCTTCGCTATAAAGCCTATGCTTAACAGCGTTCCGCGCATTACGCTGTGGTTCTTGCTGATAGGCGGCGCGTTCTATACGGTCGGGATAATTTTCTACGCCATTAAGAAGATCCGCTATTTCCACTCGGTATGGCATCTTTTCACGATAGGCGGAACGGTTTTCCACTGGTTCGCGATACTCATTATGATGATAAACGATAAGTCGTGATCTGCAATTAAAAACGCGCCGTTTCCGACAAGATAAGGATACAAATCAAAAAGGGACTCCGCTCGGGAGTCCTTTTTTGAAGTTGATTTTTCCGATATTAAATATAGTACATAAAGCTGCCGTTGTCCGTCTGCGATCTGCATTTTTCCGCAATATCTTTAAGCGTGGTATTTTCCGCAAAATCGACAAGATAAGCATTCATTCTATCCCACAGACATTCTTTGAGTACGCTGCGGTACCCCGGGAAAGAGGACTTGTCCTCCTCCACATCGCTCAGGATAGTACCGTCAAGAGCGTTGAGTATTTCTTTGAAAGTTATATTTTCCGCCTTGTTTGAGAGAGTATATCCTCCGCGCGAGCCTTTCTGACCTTTAATAAGATTTGCCTGTCTGAACGCGATAAGTATCTGTTCGAGATACTTTGCCGAAATATCCTGTCTTTCCGATATACCGGCAATAGACACCGCTTTGCCCTCCTCGGAATTGAGCGCAATATCTATAAGAGCGATTATGCCGCATTCTACTTTGGTGGAGATCTTCACAAAACGCACGACCTTTCCGAATTTTAATTCATATATTTCATATATATATTCTAACACATATTCTCGATAAATGCAAGAGAAACATTTAGAATTTAAGAAATAAGAGGTAAGAAGTAAGATAAAGAGGTAGGAAATAAGAAGTAAGAGGTAAGAATTTGCTCCGAAGCTGCAATGTTGTCAGGAAAATGCCGTAAATATTGTAATGTTGTTTAATATGTACCTGCCGCCGCAAGCGGCGTTTTTCCATTTTTTTGTTTTAAATCGCCGAATGGAAACAAAATGTTAATTCCTTGAAAGTTTTGACGCATACATTAATTTTTCCCGATTTTGCCGCGATTTTCAGCAATTTGGCGGCTTGAAATTCTACCAGTTATGAATCAAATGTTAAATTTCAGAATTTGCGAAATTTATTTAAATTTGCTCTTGACAGACGGGAAATTTTTCTTTATTATAGATAATACAGAATGTATTCCGGCGGCGGATAACGCGCCGCAGGGACATTCGGTAAGAACTTCGACGGGAGGAATGAACTTGAAAAAAACAATTTCCCACAGACTGGCAGCAGCCGCTGCCGCCGCAGCAGTCGCGTTCACTTATGCCGCGTCGCTGCCCTCATTCTATGATACGGATCTCAGCGTGTACGCCGCCGATACCGCCGCTGCAGCTCCGGACGGTTCGGGCGATTACCGCTACTTCTACAGTCAGCTGACCGAGGACGCCGTGCCGTTTTATAACGCTATGTACAAAATGTACAAAAACGGAACTATGAAGACCGGTAAGGAGGATTACGACCTTATCGCGAACGGCGATCTTACGCAGCAGTATATCGCGGACTTCGGCGGAGGAAATTCCAAGCTTTTACAGAATTTCGGCGCTGCAAGAGACGCGTTCTATATGGATTATCCCGATATTTTCTATGTGGACTTTTCCGCGCTGTCGGTGAGGATCACAGAAGATAAAGACGGCTATCACGCTTATCTCGGCGCGGGCAGACGGGATAACTACTACACCCCCGGATTTACTTCCGTTAAGGACGTAGATGCGGCTATTGCCGAACTTGACAAGGCTGCCGATGCACTCGCGGCAAAGGCGAAGGAGCAGCAGGGCGATCAGCTCAGGTCAAAAGAGGCTGCCGAAATAGAATATGTACACGACGCTATCACAAACAGTGTTTCCTACCGTCTGGAGGACGCCTGCAAGGAGGAGAATATCAACCTCATCAGGACTTCATACGGTGCTCTCGTAAAGGGCGAGAGCGTGTGCGAGGGCTACTCGAGAGCGTTCAAGACGGTGCTTGACAGACTGGATATTCCCTGCGTGCTGATAAACGGCGCGTATGTACATGCGGATAATTCGCCCGAACTGCATATGTGGTGCAGCGTGGAGCTTGACGACGAATGGTACGGCGTTGACGTTACTATGGACGATCCGATAAATCCGAACTATTCGCTTAACGGCAAGGACGGTTTTGAAAATCACGACTATCTGCTTGCCGGCAGCTCGGTGATGAACGTACACCACTATCCGAGCGGAATTATGTCCGAGGCGGAATTTGAATTTGAATATCCGATGATGGGCGCTGCTGACTACGGCTCGGGCAAGGTCACGGAAAACAGCAGCCTTAGCGTCGAGTACCGCAGCGATCTTAAACTTGACGACATCACGGGCGGCGGATTCATAATCAGCTACGACGGAATGGGCTGCGCGGCGGCTGCCAAAAAAGGCTACTATATGCTGATGAAAAACGCGACGGTCACTTCCGAGGACGGCTATCAGGAAACGGATTGGTACTACATCACTCCCGAATTTGCAGGAGCGGTGGAAGATTCCGAAACGCAGCTTATCCTGCCAATGGCGCACGTTGAATATGCGGAATTCGGCATAACCACGATACCGCCCGGAGATTTCACAAAGTTTGACTTCTTCTTCCACGGCGATCCGCTTATGCTCACCGCGGATTCGGGTATGCTGCACAACTTAAACGGCGTTTACAAAGCTCCGCCGAGCGTAGTTTCCTGCTCGCCGAAAAACGGCGGTAATCTCTACATAACGGGTAAGACCTACCACGTTACCGCCAGATACAGCGAACGTCTGATAAAAACGGGCAGCGAAGAGCCTACTCTCTCTTTCTCCGCCTACACACAGCTTTTTGAAAATACCGCAAAGGAAAACAGCTATGTGGGTAATTTCTCGTGGGACGGCGACAGAACGATCGAGTTTGATTTCAGACCGAGCAATATGTATATGGACGACGACGCGCACTACACCTTTACCCTTAACGGTCTTGCAGGTGTAGACAGCGCGAAAGCTCCCAACGATATTACATTCTCCTGCGGATTCCCTCCTGCCACCTGCTGCTACAGGCGCGTGGGTATCGACTGGAACGTTTACGGCAAGCCCTCTCTGCTTGAAAGCGACGATCTCTCCACCAAAGGCTGGAAGACCTCCGACGGCGAAGAGATAAGTGAAAAACTGAAACACAGAATGGTGCTTGTGGCGACTTCCGCTCCCCACGATCAGGGCAAACTTATGGAGGATATGGTAGAGGACAGCCCCGAACTGAATGAAAATATCCTCAAGAGCGAAACATACAACATCAGCCTGACAGTCTGCAAGAAACAGGTAGTACAGCCCGGTCAGTCGGTAAGGATCTCACTGGGATTCCCTGCCGGATACGGTCCGAACGATGCAGGCGTGACATTCAAGGCGTACCACTTTATCAAGAACGATAAAGACGAAGTTGTCGACGTGGAGGAGATACCCTGCGTGATAACCCCCTACGGTCTGATAGTTACCTGCGACTCGTTCAGCCCGTTTATGATAGCGGCTGTCGAGGATAACGGCAAAGCGGACGATAATAAGGACGTTGTCGTAACTCCCACCTCCAACGGAAAAGTAAGCGGCGAAAGCATTTTCAAGCTTGCTCCCGACGAGGAGAAAACTCTCACGGTCACTGCGGACGACGGCTATGCGATTGAGTCCGTTATCGTGGGCGGAAAATATGTAAAGATCACAAACGATCAGAAAATGGACGTTACCGTTTCTTACAAGGACATTACCGAGAACAGCGCGATCGTGGAAGTTAAATTCGTGGCGCGCACGGTGCTTGCAAAAGAGGCTCAGAGAAATGAAACGGCAGTCGCTCCCAAGGCGGCAAAGCCTGAAATATCTTTCGAGAGCAATAAAGTATTTGCAAAAGAGGGCGAAAAAGTAACCATCAAGCCGACAGTGACAGCCGATGGAAGCGACGCTCTTTCCTACCAATGGTACAAGGACGACGTTATACTTGAAGGACAGATCGGCGAAACGCTCACTATTGAAAAGTTTACAAAGGACGATGCAGGAAGATACAAGGTAGTTGTTACCGCGCACCTCGGAGCGTCGACCGAAACTGCGGAGAGCGTTCACATAACAGTAGAGCTTGCCAAGGAGGAGCATAAACATACTCCCGGCAATATGGTGAAAGAAAATATCGTTCCTGCCAACTGTACGGAAAACGGTTCGCACGACGAGGTGATCCGCTGCACGGAATGCGGCGAAGAGCTTAGCAGAAAGAGCGTTGTCGACAAGGCGGAGGGTCACCAGTTCGGCGATTGGAAAGATATAGATTCTCCCACCTGCGGCGACAGCGGCTCGCGCGAGCGTTCCTGCACGGTATGCGGATTTACCGAATCAGATATAATAAATGCGGAAGGTCATTCGTGGGAGAGCGAGTACAAGACCGATAAAGAACCCGGCTGCGAAACCGAGGGCAGCAAGTCGATACACTGCTCAAAGTGCGGCGCGGTCAAGGAAAGCCGAGTAATAGAACCTCTCGGACACGATATAGAAATCATCCCCGGCAAAGAGGCTACCTGCACCGAGCCGGGCAGGACGGAATCGCAAAAGTGCAAACGCTGCGGCGAAGAACTCGTTGGCGCGGCGGAGACTGAACCGCTCGGTCACTGCGAGGTCTACAGAGGTCACAAAGAGCCTACCTGCGGTGAGGACGGCGAAACGGGCATTCTGGTATGCTCGGTATGCGATAAGGTCATCAACAATGTGAGCGAGGTGATCCCTGCAACGGGCGAACACACCGTCGAGGTAGTCGGCAAGACCGACGCGACCTGCACGGCTGACGGCTACACGGGCGACGAGGTTTGCTCGGTATGCGGCAAAACGGTCAAGAAAGGCGAGGTCATCGCGGCGGAAGGTCATAAGTACGAGAACGGCGTTTGCTCGGTATGCGGCGAGGAAGAGCCTGTTACCGAACCCGAACCCCAGCCCGAACCTGATCCCGAACCCGAGCCGACTCCCGAACCTGAGCCGACTCCCGAACCCGAGCCGACTCCCAAACCCGAGCCTGCTCCAGAACCCGAACCCGAGCCGACTCCCGAACCTGAGCCTGAACCTCAGCCCGAGCCTGCTCCAGAGCCCGAGCCTGCTCCTCAGCCGGACAATGACAAAGCTCCCGACACAGGAGCGGACGCTATACCGACGGCTGTTCTGCTGACGGCAGCGGCATTGGCGGCAGTAAGCAGAAAGAGAAAGTAAGGGTAAAATTGATACAGCAATAAGCGGCGGAAGTTGATTCCGCCGTTTGTTTTTGGTAGGTATAATGTAGGTGCATTGCTCTGCTCTAAATCTCTCCGCCGCAAGCGGCGGAGGAAAGAAATGCCGCTCATACTCAGGGGACGCCCTTCTTGTAGGTCGTCCCCTCTTTCAAAACAGTCCACCGGACTGTTTTGAAATTCACCCCTTGCGGACGCAGGCGGCAGGGGGGGATTTCGCCGTCTGCGGACGGCGACAAGGGACGCTGTCCCTTGACCCTGCAAGCCTTTTTGAGGAAAAGGCTTGACCCAAAACCTTTTCTTGATTTCCTACTGCTTATCAATCAAACTGTTGAGCGTGAAATCATTCTGCGGAGCAAATCTTATCTATTACTTCAGCCCTTGCCTACCTGTTGATTTATCTTCGCCGATATGCTATAATATATCCATAAACCAATTTCTAAAACGGAGGTCAGAAAAATGTTTATAAAGAAAGCGGCGGCTGCGCTGCTGTCGGCGGCAATGCTGCTGACCCCTGCGTCATCTTGGCTGATGACTGCCCACGCAGGCGAACAGCTCGGTCAGAACGATTTTGACGACGGCGTGGGACTGCCGTGGCATCTCTGCGAATCCGAACCTGCCGAAATGGATTTCGAGATCGACGGCGGAGTTTACCGCATAACCATAATCAACCCGGGCGGAGCGTCGCGCGGCGGCGAGGACAGGTGGGACTGCCAGTTCCGTCACCGCGGACTGAAAATAGTTTCGGGTCATCAGTACCGCGTCCGCTATGAGATAACCTCCTCTAACAGCGGAAAATATTACACCAAGATCGGCAACCTTGAGGGCGATGTCGAGATCTGGCACAATATGTCCACGGGCAGCGGAGATTTTGATTCCACATGGGACCCTATCCAGATAAACGCAAACGAAACCAAAAAGGTCGATCTCACCTTCACCGCGTCACAGTCGCTCGATGTTGCCGAATGGGCGTTCCACCTCGGCGGCGACGGGGAATATACTCCCGGCGGCTGCTTTCCGGAAGGTACGGTCATAACCTTTGACAATATGTCGCTTGAAGATCTTTCGGGCAGCGAAAACGATTATCAGCCTCCCGAGGAATATGTGCGCTCGGGGATAATGACAAATCAGCTCGGCTATTTCCCCGAAAGCCGCAAACAGGCTACCCTGCTGTCGGACGAGGGCAAGGGGATAGCTTTCAGCGTAAAGAATGCGGATTCGGGCGAAGAGGCGTTTTCGGGAACGAGCAAGCCTTTCGGTACAGACCGCGATTCGGGCGATAAGGTGCATACTCTTGATTTTACGGAGCTTGACGAACCGGGCAGCTACTACATAGAGGCTGAAAATGGCGAAAAGTCAAAGACCTTTTCGATAGGCGTTTCGGACGTATATTCCGCAATGCTCTACGATTCGCTGAATTATTTCTATCAGAGCCGCAGCGCAATAGATATTGAAAGCAAATATATCACTTCGGGCGATGCGGATGCTCTCGCGAGGAGCGCGGGACACGTTTCGGATAACGCGACTATCCAGCAGACGTGGGGATACAGCGGCAGCAGCGGCACGCAGGACGTAGCAGGCGGCTGGTACGACGCAGGCGATCACGGAAAGTATGTCGTGAACGGCGGAATATCCCTCTGGCTTATGCAGAATCAGTACGAGACCGCACTTGCGCACGGATATGAAAAGGCATTTGCGGACGGCAGTATGAATATTCCTGAAAACTCAAACGGCTATCCCGATCTTCTGGACGAGGCGCGTTGGGAAATGGAATGGATGTTCACAATGCTGGTGGCGGACGGCGATTATAAGGATATGGCGTACCATAAAGTTCACGATGAGAAGTGGACGGCGCTGGCGCTTCCGCCTGCCGAGGACGATATGAACCGCGTGCTGAAACCGCCCACAACGGCGGCTACTCTCAATGTGTCGGCTTGCGCGGCTCAGGCGGCAAGACTGTGGAAAGGCATTGACGACGATTTCGCGGAGGAATGTCTTGATATAGCGAAGAGGACGTTTGCCGCGGCGGAAAAGCACCCCGATATGTACGCTCCGCTCGACGAATCCATAGGCGGCGGCGCATACGGAG
Source organism: uncultured Ruminococcus sp. (assembly GCA_947629455.1). Classification (GTDB taxonomy): domain Bacteria; phylum Bacillota; class Clostridia; order Oscillospirales; family Ruminococcaceae; genus FB2012. The sequence continues at coordinate 39,258 of CANRDT010000015.1, read as the reverse complement.
ATACCAACGCCGAGGACGAATTTTACTGGGCGGAATGTGAGCTTTTCCTCACGACGGGGGACGAGGAATATCTCGACAAGATGAAAAGCTCGGAGTACTGTTTTGAAATGCCGACTACTATCGGCGGCGGAGAACACGTTGACACCATAGGCAGCTTTGACTGGGGAAACACCGCCGCGCTGGGTACGCTCTCGCTGGCAGTCAGAGAAGATACTCCCCTCTCGTCGGACGATTATGAAAAGGCGTCTGACAACATCGTCAAAGCGGCGGATCATTATCTTCAGCTTGAATCTTCGCAGGGATACGGTCTGCCTTACGGTCAAAGCGTTATCGGCTACGACGACAGCGACACCGGCTATGTATGGGGCTCAAATTCCGTGGTGGCGGATAATTCCATAGTGCTTGCGTATGCTATGAATATCACGGGCGACAGAAAATACTTTGACGGCGCGGTGTCGGGTATGGATTATCTGCTCGGCAGGAACGCGATGGATCAGTCCTACGTCACCGGCTACGGAGAACATTCCTCGCAGAATCCGCACCACCGCTGGTGGTCGAATCAGGTGGACGCGACATTCCCGAAAGCTCCCTGCGGCGTGCTTACGGGCGGTCCGAACTCGGGTATGCAGGATCCTTGGGTAAAAGGTTCGGGCTGGAAAAAGGGAGAGATCGCTCCGCAGAAATGCTATCTCGATCACGTTGAGGCTTGGTCGGTAAACGAATGTACCATAAACTGGAATACTCCGCTTGCGTGGCTGACGGCGTTTCTGCTTGAAAACGGCAGCGACGACGGCATAGTTATCGGCGCAACGGGCAACGGCACGGGGATAGACCAGTCCGCGCCCGACACCTCCGGCGATAAGGACAAGGAGGATAACGGCGATACGGATAAGAACTCGGGCGGCGCGGATAATGACAAAAATAATGCGGACAATGACAAGTCGGACAAAACGGATAAAGACGATGAGGACAGCGGCAAGAGCAGCAGCAAGACCGAAAAGAGCGGCAAGGACGAGGACGGCGGCAGCAAGAACAGCACGATCATTTTGATAATCGTCATTGCGCTGTGCGTTGTTATCGCGCTTATTTCGGTGGAGGTGTTCCTGTTCAAGATGGCAAAGCTGAAGAATCAGCAGAACATTCCGCAGAAAGAAAATAAAGAGGAAAACGGCGGAGATACCCGATCGGAGGATAAATAAAGAGGATAGGTGCTAAAAGTAAGAGCAGCTCCGCAGGCTGATTTCACGCTCCGAAGTTATTGTGAAAACAAAGTCGGCATATTAAAAAGGTTTTCGCTCCAGCCTTTTCCTCAAAAAGGCTGGCGGGGTCGAGGGGCAGAGCCCCTTGTCGCCGTCCGCAGACGGCGAAATACCCCATACGGAGGCGCTCTGAAAAGGGTGAATTCCCAAACAGTCCGGTGGACTGTTTGGGAAGAGGGAAAGCGCTTGCAAGAGAGCGCTTTCCCTACTATGAAAGGCATTTGCTACAGCTGCCGCTTGCGGCAGCAGCTACGCACCTATTGCCGAAAATATTGCGGATATAATTTCCCCCCAAGGGGGAGAACAGCATTATCTAAAAACTCTCCGCTTGCGGCGGAGGAAACGCGCTTTTTGCCGAAAATAATATCGTACACTAAAGGCTATTTCCTCGCCGCAAGCGAGAAAACAGCCTTTGATTTATGCGTTTTTATGAAAGCATATACTGCCGTCCGAAAATTCATACCGTATTATTTATAACAACTAACTTGTAATCGCTTGACAAGTCAGGCTCTTTAAGATATAATATAATAAATGTTATGAAGATGTTTACATTTATTATAAACATTTTGTCTTATTGTTGTGAAAATCGCAGCAAAAATCGAAAGGAAGAAAATTATGAAGAAACTAATGCTTGGAAATGAGGCGTTCGCACGGGGACTTTATGAGGCGGATTGCAGGATAGCCTCCTCCTACCCCGGAACTCCCTCCACCGAGATAACCGAAAAATTTGCGGAGTTTTCAGACGTTTACGCCGAATGGGCTCCCAATGAAAAAGTCGCTATGGAAGTCGCGCTCGGCGCATCTATCGCAGGCGCAAGGAGCTTCTGCGCTATGAAACACGTCGGACTTAACGTCGCCGCCGATCCCCTCTATACCGCAGGCTATACCGGAGTAAACGCAGGTATGGTCATCGCCGTCGCGGACGATCCCGGTATGCATTCCTCACAGAACGAACAGGATTCACGCCACCACGCTATCGCGTCGAAAACTATGATGATCGAACCGTCCGACTCGGCGGAATGTAAGGAATTTGCCAAAGCCGCCTTTGAACTGTCGGAAAAATTCGATACCCCCGTAATAGTCAGACTTTCCACAAGAGTATCCCACTCGCAGTCGGCGGTGGAACTTTGCGAACCGCAAAAGATACCTCTCAAAGATTATACAAAAGACCCTGCCAAGTACGTTATGATGCCCGGCAACGCGATAAAACGTCACCCGGTAGTCGAACAGCGACTGAAAGATATTGCAAAGTACGCCGAAACTTCGCCGCTCAACAGGACGGAGTACTTCGACAAAAAGATCGGCGTGATAACCTCAGGCATTTCCTACCAGTATGCAAAAGAGGCTCTCGGAGAAAACGCCTCCTACCTTAAACTCGGCATTGTCAATCCCATGCCGTCGCATATCATCGAGGAATTTGCCGCGCAGTGCGAGACCGTTTACGTTATCGAGGAGCTTGACGATGTGATCGAAACGCACTGCCGCAAGCTTGGTCTTGACGTACACGGCAAGGATACTTTCAGCCTTTGCGGAGAGATCTCGCAGATGATAATAAGAGAGAAAATTCTCGGTATCCTGCCCGAAACAACAGACTTCCCGGAGAACGTCCCCGTAAGACCTCCCGTGATGTGCGCAGGCTGTCCGCACAGAGGACTATTCTACTGCCTGTCGCAGCTGGGAGTCACCGTCTGCGGCGATATAGGCTGCTACACTCTCGGCGCGACTCCTCCGCTTAAAGCTATGGATTCCACCATTTGTATGGGCGCGTCGGTCAGCGGGCTGCACGGATTCAACAAGGCAAGGGGCGCGGACGCAGAAAAGCACACCGTTGCGGTCATTGGCGATTCCACGTTTATGCACAGCGGTATGACGGGACTTGTGAACATCGCGTACAACGCCACAAATTCCGTGGTGATAATACTCGACAATTCCATTACGGGTATGACGGGACATCAGCAGAATCCCACTACGGGAAAAAATCTGCGAGGCGATCCTGCGGCGGCGGTAGATCTGGAAGAGCTTTGCAAAGCTATCGGCATAAAGAGCGTGAGAGTTGCCGATCCGTACAATATGGCGCAGACCAAAGAGATCATAGCGCAGGAACTTGAAAAAGACGGACCGTCCGTGATAATCTCGCGCAGACCGTGCGCTCTGCTGAAATACGTCAAGCACGAAAAGCCGCTTAAAGTCGACAGTGAAAAATGCGTCGGCTGCAAACAGTGCCTGAAGATCGGCTGTCCCGCCATTTCGATACATAACGGCAAGTGCGTTATAGATCATACTCAGTGCGTCGGCTGCGGAATATGCACGGAAATGTGCAGGCTGACAGCGATAGAAAAATAGCATTGTAGCATACAAAAAATATTTAAGGAGAGATTTGTAATGGAACAAAGCAATAAGATAATGGGAATAATCGGAGGAATAGTCGGCACTGTCTTGGGATTGATAGTATGGTGCCTGATAGGAATGGCAGGCTATATATCGTGGATAGGCGGACTTGCGCTTGCCGCAGGAGCTTTTTTCGGATATAAGCTGCTCGGCAAAAGCATGGACAAGATAGGAATAGTAATATGCGCGGTATTTGTGCTTATAGCCGTTTTTGTAGGAACAAGAATGAATTATGCTATGCAGCTCCATAAGGATTTTGAGGACGACAGAGATGTTGCTGCGGCGTTTGAGGTTTTAGGGCTTGATACCGATGTTTCTACTTTTGAGATATTTCTAGATTTTGGCGAATATGTTGATACATATGATGACTTGCTCGCGAAGGTGGGAACTGACGTAAGATACAGCGACGAGTTCAAAAAGGATCTGGCATTCGGATATGTTGTAACGATAATTGCTTCTGCCGCTATAATCGCTAATTTTGTAAAGAAAAAATGATCACACAGGTGGAAACTTTAATTTAGGAGAAATATTATGGAAACTAAGTCTATAATGATAGTCGGGGTCGGCGGACAGGGAAGTCTGTTGGCGTCAAGACTTATAGGAAACGTTCTGCTCTCGCAGGGGTTTGACGTAAAGGTCAGCGAGGTGCACGGCATGAGCCAGCGCGGCGGCTCGGTAGTGACCTATGTCAAGTACGGCGACAGGGTATTCTCCCCCGTAGTGACAAAAGGAGAGGCGGATATAATCATCAGCTTTGAACAGCTTGAATCGGCAAGGTGGCTGCCCTATCTGAAAAAAGGCGGACATCTGGTGACTTCCACTCAGAAAATAGACCCCATGCCCGTGATAACGGGGGCGGCGGTCTATCCCGAGGATATAATCGAAAAGATACGCGCACAGGATATAGACGTTATCGCCGTGGACGCGCTTGCTCTGGCGGAAGAGGCAGGCAGCGCGAAAGCGTCGAATGTGGTGCTTATGGGAGTAGTTTCTCAGAAAATGGATATGGACGGTCAGCTCTGGCAGAGGGCTTTGGAGGAATGTGTTCCGCCGAAGTTTATCGATCTCAACAAAAAGGCATTCGATCTCGGCAGAGCGGCAGTACAATAATTATAATATATAATAATAAACAGACAGGAGAGTATAACAATGACAGTCAGTGAAACAGGTGTATGGGGAATAAAGCCGGACGAGGCTGAGGAATTTTACAAGGAGCAGAAAGCGGCTGCCGTAAAGTTCGGCGTGATCTGCGCAATTTTTGCGGGGGGGGTATACTGATCGTACATCTTCTTAAAGCGTCGCCGATATTCTATGCCGTAATGCCGATATTGTTTATATGCATTGCGGCGGTAAGGATAAGCGCACTCTTTAAGGGCGAACAGGCAAAGGCATATCGGTTTATAGAAAAATACGGCAAGTATGCCGTTTTATCGCGCAGGAAGTATGTTATCACGGGCGATCTGCGCAATATACTTGCCGCCGTATGCGGAGGAGAAAAGGACGAATCGCTTTCTGCCGAGGACTGCATACGGAATATGAACAAGCTTTGCCGCACCGAAAAAGACTTTGAGATCAAGCTCTGCAAAGAGCTCAACCGTTTTACTTCAAGGGACGAGGGTTCATTCGGCAGTTTTCGTATGTATTACTACTACATAAAGGGCAATGACGGCAGCGACAGTGCGATATACGTTTCGCTCAATGATATGGAGCATTATGAGATAGAGAGTATGGACAATGCGATAACGGGCGAAAGCGGCGAATACAATTTTTACGCAAACGACACGGCGGATTTCGGCACAAGGAGCAGGTCGCAGGGCGGTATCGAGGATATAGGTATGACTGCCGATGTCGATTCGATAGGCTTTGTTGAGAACAGCAACGCGCTTGACGAAGTGGAAACGCCGAAGATAGAAGATATGTGAGTCAGAGGTAAGGGGTAAGAGGTAAGAAGTAAGAGTTTCATATACGGCTGTATATTCTGTCGGGAAATAGCTTTCAAGCATATATCCTCCGCCGCAAGTGATATGCAGTCCGCAATAATGCAGAAGGAGGTTTCAGCCAATGGACAATCAGTCGAATTTTTACGGTCCGATATTCAAAGTTATAGCCGACGCGGTGATCGCCTATTATATCTTGCTGGCTCTCGTGATCGTTATTGTCACGGCGATCATTGCCATTGCGGTCAGTTACGCAAAAAGCAAGCGGCAAAATGAAGATGCCGACATTGACAGCAAAAAATATGTATCGAAAAGGATAAGTATGATCGTTCTTGCCGCCGCGCTGATACTTATTCTATCGCCTTTGATCATCGGGCCTTTTCTATAAAAAAGAAACAGCTGTAAGATGTAAGAGATAACAGTTTCATATCTCAGGTATATATCGCGATAGGATATTTTACCTTTACATTTGATACTGAAAATTTATTAAATTAGGAGATGATTTTATTTTGAGCAGATTCTGGAACGAAAAAATCGAATGTATGTCCCGTGAGGAAATGAAAAAACTCCAGGACGAACGCCTTGCGGCACAGGTAAAACACGTCTTTGAAAACGTGCCGTACTACCGAAAGCTTATGGAGGAAAAAGGGCTTACCCCCGACGACGTGCGCTCGACCGAAGACCTGCACAAGCTGCCATTCCTCACAAAAGCCGATCTCCGCGATGCGTACCCCTACGGACTGCTGGCAAAACCCCTCTCCGACTGCGTGAGAATACAATCCACCAGCGGAACGACGGGTAAACGAGTAGTCGCATTCTACACGCAAAATGATATCGACATCTGGGAGGACTGCTGTGCAAGAGCGATAGTCGCGGCAGGCGGCACAAACGAGGACGTATGTCAGGTATGCTACGGCTACGGACTGTTTACGGGCGGTCCGGGACTTAACGGCGGCTCGCACAAGGTCGGCTGTCTTACTCTGCCGATGTCCTCGGGCAATACCGAAAGGCAGATACAGTTTATGAGAGATCTCGGCTCGACGATACTCTGCTGTACCCCCTCTTACGCCGCGTACATAGGCGAGACCCTGCACGAAATGGGCTACGGTCCCGAAGACATCAAGCTCAAAGCCGGCATTTTCGGCGCAGAACCGTGGACGGAGGAAATGCGCCGCGAGATAGAAAAACTGCTCGGCATAAAGGCATACGACATCTACGGACTTACCGAGATAAGCGGTCCGGGCGTTTCCTTTGAATGTGAGGAACAGACGGGTATGCACATCAATGAAGATCACTTTATCGCGGAGATAATCGACCCCGATACGGGAGAAGTCCTCCCCGAGGGAACGAAGGGCGAACTGGTGTTCACAAGCATTACCAAGGAGGCTTTTCCGCTGCTGAGATACAGAACGAGGGACATCTGCGTACTCAGTCGGGAAAAATGCTCCTGCGGCAGAACGCTCGTAAAAATGACAAAGCCTATGGGCAGAACGGACGATATGCTTATCATCAAGGGCGTGAACGTATTCCCGTCGCAGATAGAGTCGGTGCTTATGAAGATGAGCAACGCAACTCCCAATTATCAGATAGTTGTGGACAGAACGGGAAATACCGACACATTCGAGATAAAAGTCGAGATCTCGGACGATATGTTCTCCGATACCATAAAGTCCGTGACCGATCTGGAAAAGAAAATAAGCGGCGATATACACTCCATACTCGGTATCAGGGCGAAGATACTGCTTGTCGAGCCTAAGAGCATACCGCGCTCGGAGGGCAAGGCGGTCCGCGTTATCGACAATCGCAAGCTGGTGTGAGATCGTCCGTATGAAAATAAAAATTAAAGGGAGGTCAGTAATATGACAGTAAAACAGTTATCGGTATTTGTGGAAAACCGCGCAGGCAGGCTTTCTGCTGTGACGCGGCTGTTGGGCGACAGCGGGATCGACATTCGAGCGGTAGGTATTGCGGATACCAAGGATTTCGGCATACTCAGGCTTATTGTGAACGATCCCGACAAAGCGCTTGCGGCTCTCAGGAAGGCAGGCTGCTCCGTCACCTGCACGAACGTGCTTGCTATATGCATAAGCGACAAGCCGGGCGGACTTGCCGCCGCTATGGAAACGCTCTACAAGGACAATATCAGCGTAGAGTATATGTATTCGGCAACTATCAGCAAGGAAGACGGCACGGCATATCTCATACTGAGAGTTGACGACAACGACAGCGCGGCGAGGGCATTGACCGAAGGAGGATTCAGGGTAATTCCGCAGCAGGAACTGGCTAAGCTGTAAGAAAAAGTGATTTTTTATCTAAAAATATCGGAAAAACTAAAAAAATACAATATATTCTTAAAAAAGCACTTGCATTTTTCTGAAAATATGTTATTATTATATTATAGGCTGTCGGCGAGTCCGGCAGTCCGGAAAAGAACTTGTTCCCAACGGCGCACACCGTGAGAGCAGATATATCCGCGCCCTCTGTCGGTATTGCGGCGGGTGCGGCTGTAAAAATATTTGAGGAGGTAATTTACTATGGCTTATCAGATCAGCGATGAGTGCATCGGCTGCGGCGCTTGTGTAGACGCTTGCCCCGTAGGCGCTATCTCAATGGACGGCGACAAGGCAAAGATCGATGCCGGAACCTGCATTGACTGCGGTTCCTGCGAAGGCACCTGCCCCGTAGGCGCTCCCAAAGCAGAATAATGTGCGCAAGACCTTTTGGGGTCAGGTACATATCCGCTTGAATAGTGTAAAAAAAGCTGTCGGACAACCGGCGGCTTTTTTTAGAAGTAAGCTGTTAGAAGTAAGAGATAAGAGGACAGAGGTAAGAATTTCATATGCGACTATATATGCTGTCGGAGAAAATGCCGTAAATAAGTTTGCTATTTAGATGTAAGAGATAGGAGATAAGAAGTAAGAGTTGGTCATTGGGAACTCTTGGCGATAAAAATTTAAAAATTATTATATATGCTATTCTCCCCTACGGGGGGAGAAAGCATTTACAACAGCCTCGTTTAAAGACAAACAGTCTGGTTATCCTAAACTAACTATTATTCACGTTGATTTTATTGCATATTTTTCACTCCAATGCGTATATTCCTGCGCGTTTTTAATAAATATCACATTTTACAAAGCGATTCATTTGTACATATGCACAAACTTTTGTCGGATATTTCAAAAGCGGTTGACATTCCGCAAAAAATGCGTATAATAATATATAGAGTTAGTTAAGGCTAACCGCAATATACACAAAGCCATAGACTTCACGAGGACGGTCGCCATAACAAAGTCCTCGTCACAGAACATATCCTTCTCAATACCGGGAAAAGGGGACTATTTCAGTCCCCTTTTCTTATGCTCTCCGCCGCAGTCGACGAAAAATATACTGACAAAATCAATGCGCACCGACAGCGAAAAACGCCTTGTCTATGGCATTTCTCCGACCGATACAGGCATTTGCAGCCGCGCCTTGATACGTTTAGTCCTCTTCATCTTCCTCGGGCATATTTCCCCAATTGTGATAAACATTCTGCACATCGTCGTTATCCTCGAGATGCTCCAGCAGCAATGTCATCTTCCTTACAGCCTCTTCGTCGTCAAGGTTCGTATAGGAAGAAGGCACTTTCTCCGACTCGGCAGACAGCACCTTGTACCCTTTCGCGGTAAGTGCGCCGCTCACCTCGCTGACGCTGTTCGGATCGCAGGTGACCTCTACCACATCGTCGGCAATGTCAAAATCGTCCGCGCCTGCGTCCATACAGTCCTCCATCATCTTATCCTCGTCCGCGCCGCTGTTTTCAAGTATGACGGTACCCTGCGAGGAGAACATAAACGACACGCAGCCGCTCGTTCCCAGATTTCCGCCGAACTTGTCAAAGTAATGGCGTATGTCACCTGCGGTACGGTTCTTGTTGTCGGTAAGACATTCCACGATGACCGCCACTCCGCTCGGACCGTAACCCTCGTACACCATTTCTTCATAGTTGTTCTTGTCGCCGTCCCCTGCGGCTTTCTTGATGATACGGTCGATATTGTCGTTGGGGACGTTGTTCGCTTTCGCCTTTGCGATAAGATCCCTCAGCTTTGCGTTATTATTGGGATCGGGGCCGCCCTCTTTTACAACGACGGTCATTTCGCGTCCGATCTTAGTGAAGATCTTCGCTTTCGCGCCGTCCGTAGCTTCTTTCTTTCTTTTGATATTTGCCCATTTTGAATGTCCTGACATTCGTTTCACTCCTTAAATTTGGTTGTCGGTATTTGGTATAATATCATTATAATATATTTTTGGCAGATAGTCAAGCACTGTTAGAAATAAGAGGTAAGAGATAAGAAGTAAGAGTTAGAGGTAAGAATTAGTGGTAAGATGTAAGAAATGATCATTGTGACTTTGCGCGGCAGGTATATGTTCAGGCTGCCGAAAACAGCATATACCAAAGAACCTTGACCGCCCGATTTCCAAGGTCTGAACGCTCCGCACATCGCAGAGGGCGCATTGCCCCGTCCGGGAGGACCTTGACGTATACTCCTCTTTATGGTACAATAGTCAGTGGAAAATACAAATATAAAAAAAGAAAGCTTGTGGGTGATAACTATGCCTGACGATATTCTGCCACAGAATGAAAATACAAATACCGATAAAAATGCACAGGAAACGCGCGGACTGTTCGCAAAACGCATACCGAAAGGATACCTCTACCTGACGGAATTTTTCTCGGGAATGTCGGTCATGGCAGTCGAACTTGGCGCGAGCAGACTGCTTGCACCATATTTCAGCTCCTCGCAGATCGTCTGGACTATCATCATCGGTACGATAATGATCGCAATGGCTCTCGGAAATATCTTCGGCGGACGCCGTGCGGATAAAGACCCCGATCCCGACAAGCTCTATGCGCGTCTGCTTGTCGCCGCCGTCTGGATCGCGGCAATACCCTTTGCAGGAAAATTTATCATACTCGGCATCTCGGCTCTGCTCGTCGTTACTATAGATACCAATTTCCTCGTCTGCGCCGCGTTTCTGGCGTGTATGGCTATATTCGTCTTTCCGCTTTTCCTGCTCGGTACGGTCACTCCCTCGCTTGTCAAATATACCGTGGACAGCCTTGACGACAGCGGCAAAACGGTGGGAAACTTAAACGCCGCAAACACTATAGGCAGCATAATCGGCACGTTCGTACCGACGTTTATTTCCATTCCGGCAGTGGGTACGGCGGTGACTTTTCTCATATTTTCGGGGATACTTCTCCTGCTCGGGATATTCTACTTTGTCGCGGTAAGACGCAGGGCGTTAAGAATTGCCGTGTGCACGGCGCTGTTTGGATTATGCGCGGTATTTTCCACTTCTATGGGATTCGCTTTCTGGGAAAAAGGACTTACCTACGAGGGCGAGTCGGTCTATAATTATCTACAGGTCAAGGAGGACGGCGAAAAGACGGTGCTTTCCACAAACGTGCTTTTCGGCGTGCAGTCGGTCTATATACGCTCGGGTGAGCTTTCGGGTCTGTATTACGATTACGCTATGGCTGCTCCGCTGATGTGCGCAAACGCCCCTGCAAACGGAGAAAATACCGATATACTTATTCTCGGAATGGGTACGGGTACATATGCCGCACAGTGCCGGACGTATTTTGACGGCGTATCGGTGGAGGGGGTCGAAATAGACGAAAAGATAACCGATCTTGCACACAGATATTTCGATCTTCCCGATTCCGTAAAGGTCACTACATACGACGGCAGAGCGTTCTTAAACTCTTCGGATAAAAAATATGATGTGATAATGGTGGACGCTTATCAGGATATTACTATACCGTTTCAGATGTCCTCAGCCGAATTTTTTACACTGGTAAAGGAACACCTCTCCGACGGCGGCGTAATGGTCGTGAATATGAATATGAAATCAGACCGCAAAGGCAGTATAAACGACTACCTCGGAGATACTATTTCCTCCGTGTTCGGCAGCGTATTTACCGTCGATGTCGCAGGCTCTACCAACCGCGAACTGTTCGCCTCGGATAATGCGGATATGACCGACGCTCTGCTCAAAAATACTGCCGCTCTGGATAATGTACAGCTTAAAAGTCTTATGGAATATGTCGCGGATAATCTCTCCCCGTACCGCGCAGGTAAACTTGTCCTTACCGACGATAAAGCCCCCGTCGAACTCCTCGGTATGCAGGTGATCGACGACCTTATCCAAGAGGAACTTGACTACTATAAAGACGCATTCCGCCAAAACGGTATCCGCGGCCTGCTTGTATGAGACTTTCTTCTAGGGGGTCTTCCGGGGAAGCCTCTCGGGGGAGCCCCTTTTGAAAAAGGGTCGTCCCCCCGAACCCCCCTCCCTAAAACTTCTGGTTATTTTTGCGAGGGGCAACAAGATCTTCCAAAGACTTAGCAAGCCTGTTTCGCGCAGCGTTTTCAACCGGACTGCTGCCCCTCGCAAAAATCATTAAAAGTCTTTGGAAAGGGGTACGGGGAATAACCTTTCTTCAGAAAGGTTTTCCCCGAAAAAACTTCCCCCGAGAGGCTCCCCCGTAAGAAACTTCCCCACGGTAAAAAGCCGTCTTGAGGCAGAAAGGGTTGAGAGCATTGAGGTTAGACAGGTTTATATGTTCGCAGCGAGCGGAGATAACGCGGAGTACGGCGAAGGAGTTATGCAAAGCGCGGCGCATACGGGTAAACGGCGAGATCGCGTTAAAGAGCGACAGGCAGGTAGACGAGAATGCCGACGAGGTAGAGCTTGACGGCGAGCGCATAGTTTACCGAAAGCACCTGTACATAATGCTCAACAAGCCGCAGGGGGTAGTTTGTTCGACAAAGGACGGTCTGTCGCCGACGGTACTCAGTCTGTTGCCGCAGGAGTATGCGCGTCCGGGAATGTTTCCTGCCGGGCGGTTGGACAAGGACACGGAGGGGTTTGTTCTGCTTACCGACGACGGGGAGCTTGCCCACCGTATGCTGTCGCCCGTTTCGCACGTTGCGAAAACTTATTTTGTCAGGTTAGAGAGACCGTGCGGCGAGGACTATCCGCAGGCATTTTCCTCAGGAATGACGATAGACGGCGGCGAGAAGTGCCTGCCTGCGGAGTTTTTCTTTTCGGACGAGCCGTGCGAATGTACGCTCATACTTCGCGAGGGGAAATATCATCAGGTGAAGAGAATGTTTGCCGCGCTGGGCAACAAAGTGGTGTATTTAAAGCGTACAGCCATTGGAAAACTCCCTCTTGACACGACTTTACCGCTCGGAGGGTGTTTAGAAATATTGCACAAAGATGTTGAAAAACTTACAGCACTTTAACGCAACACATTCCAGAAAATGTAAAACGCCTGTGATTTTTCGTCATTATTTATAAAGAGCGGTATTAAACTTTAGTAAAAAAAACTCTTGTATACCTATGAAAAATTTGTTATGATAGTATTATAGCTAATGAAGATTAGTGAATCTTAAACAGGAGGTTCTTATACAATGGCAAGTGTATCATTGAGAGAGATCTATAAGAAGTACGCCGGCGGAGTTATCGCTGTTTCGGACTTCAATATTGAGATCAAGGACAAAGAATTCATCATTCTGGTTGGACCTTCCGGCTGCGGAAAGTCCACAACTCTGAGAATGATCGCCGGACTGGAAGAGATCAGCGAAGGCGAGCTTTACATCGGCGACAGACTGGTAAACGATATTGCGCCTAAGGACAGAGATATTGCTATGGTTTTCCAGAACTACGCTCTGTATCCTCATATGACCGTTTTCGAGAATATGGCGTTCGGTCTTAAACTGCGTAAAGTACCCAAGGACGAGATCGCAAGAAAGGTTGAAGAGGCTGCAAGAATACTCGATATCGCACATCTGCTCGACAGAAAGCCGAAGGCTCTCTCGGGTGGTCAGAGACAGCGTGTTGCGCTCGGAAGAGCTATCGTTCGTGAGCCGCAGGTGTTCCTGCTCGACGAGCCTCTGTCCAACCTGGACGCTAAACTGCGTGCGCAGATGAGGACCGAGATCTCCAAGCTCCACAAGAAACTGGGAACAACGTTTATCTACGTTACCCACGACCAGACGGAAGCTATGACGATGGGCGACAGGATCGTTGTTATGAAGGACGGCTACATTCAGCAGATAGATACTCCTACAAATCTTTACAACAACCCTGTTAACCAGTTCGTTGCAGGATTCATCGGTTCACCTCAGATGAACTTCATCGACGCCAAGCTGCTCAAGCAGAACGGCAAGTACATCGTTGAATTTGGTTCGGAGGACACCAAGAATTCAAGAGGCGTTAAGTACACCATTGAAGTACCCGAGGCCAAGGCTGACGCAGAGGCTCTCGATCCGCTGGTAGATCAGGAGATCATTCTGGGTATCCGTCCCGAGTGTATCCACGACGAGGAGATGTTCCTCTCGACTGCTAAGACGGGCGTTATCAACACCACCGTTGAAGTAACCGAAATGATGGGTGCTGAAACTTATCTGTACCTGACCTGCGAGGGTATTCCGCTTACCGCGAGAGTATCGCCCCGCTCGACTGCAAGACCTCAGGACGAGATCAAGGTCGCTCTCGATCCCAACAGGATCCATATCTTTGATAAGGAGACCGAAAAGGCTGTTGTCAACTGATAGCTTTTGGGAAACATACCAAGTAAAATACGGCTCTTCTCTGTTCGCGGAGAAGAGCCGCTTTTGCGCATAACAGCATAAACAGCATAACAAAATAACAGCATAATAAAAACAGCCGGTGCGGCAATTCATTCAAAGCCGACCGACTGTTTTGGTTTGAATTTTATTTATCCACCACTTCGACAATATCGTTTGCGTCCTGCGCATTGTCGGAATATTCGGCGGCTTGTCTTATCGCCTCTTCGCGCGACTTTGCCACCGCGTCGTCTATCTCCCTGCCCATAAATTCCGGCAGCTCCATTCCCGCCTGCTTGAAAAGATCGCTGAGCGGCGGTATCGACTGCATAAGTCCGCTGAGGAAATTAGCCGTAGAGCCTTTTCCGTCGCTGCCTGCGCCGCTGTCCCAGACGGTGATCTTGTCTATCTTGATGTTCTTTATCGCCTCGACCTGTATCGCAACGAGCTGTTCCAGTTTGTCCGCGATTATAAGGCGCACTGCCGCATCGGCGTCGCCGCCTGCCGCATCGACCAGCTGACGCATACCTTCCGCCTGCTTGACGAGTATTTCCTGCGCACCTTTCGCCTCTGCCTCCATTTTCGCGAAAATAGCGTCTGCCTCGCCCCTTGCCTTGCGGCGCGTAACTTCAGCCTCCGCCTCTGCCGCGATCTCAGCCTGCTGTTTCTGTACCTGCGCTTTTACGATAACGTCCGCCTGCTGCGTTGCCATTTCCAGTTCAGCACGGGTACGCTCCGCGTCCTGCTGCGCTATGTAAGCTTCCTGCTTTGCCTTTGCAGCCTGTACCGCCTCGGCAGCCGTAGCTTTCCTGAGAGCCTCCGCCTCCGCCTCGCGCCTGTTAGCCTCCGACTGGGCGACTTCTATCTTCGCGGAGTTCTCACCGTCGATAGCCGACGCATTCGCCGCAGCCACCTGGATACGCTGATCTTTCTGCGCGTTCGCCTGACCGATCTCACCGTCCCTGTGCTTTTCCGCAACCGAACGTTTCGCGTCGTTGATAGCCTTTGCGGCAGCCTCTTTACCGAGCGATTCGAGATACCCCGACTCGTCCGTAATATCCGTAACGTTTACGTTTATCAGCCGCAGACCTATCTTTTTAAGCTCTATCTCAACGTTGTTTGAAACGGCGACAAGGAATTTATCTCTGTCGGAATTGATCTCCTCAATGTCCATTGTCGCGATGATAAGACGCAGCTGACCGAAGATAATGTCCTTTGCAAGCTCTTGAATTTCCACAAGCTTCAGCCCGAGCAGTCTTTCGGCAGCGTTCTGCATTACGCCCGGTTCGGTGGAAATGCCGACCGTGAATCTTGACGGAACGTCGATACGGATATTCTGTTTTGAAAGCGCGTTTTTAAGATCGACGTTGATCGAGATCGGCGTAAGGTCCATATACTGATAAGACTGAACTACCGGTATAATGAACGCCGCGCCGCCGTGGATACACTTCGCGCTTTTTGTCTGACCGTTTTTGTCGATACCTACTTTACCGTAGATGACAAGCACCTTGTCCGAGGGGCATTTTCTGTACCGCGACAAAATGCCTGCCACTGCGGCGAAAAGCACTATCACCACAATGCAGATTATTACCAAAGGTTCAATTCCGTCCATAAATATTCCTCCCTGAAAATAAAATTCTATCACAATACCCTTTTAAAAGGGGATAGTCCGCATATGTATATACATCAGTCCTTTTCGACCACTACCGAATCGCCGCGCAGATCGGTGATACGCACCTGCGTGCCGGTATTGAGCTGCTCCGTTTCGACCGATACTGCCGAAAGCTCGCGGAACTGCCCCTGCACCGTGATAGTGACCTTGCCCTCTCCCGAGCCTTTGGGAGGTATCGGCACATAGACCGTTGCGCTTTCACCTATGCAGTTGCGCAGATCGAGAGTGCCGTTTTCCGCAAGCTTTGCCGAAAGCTGTATTATTTTAGCAACGGCGCACATTGTGACAAATCCCAGCACCGCTCCCAGAATAATGGCAGCCGCAGAGGGCATACCCGACTGGATAGATACGATCGCCGACCAGCTGAAAACCGTCAGAAAAGCCACGATCGTCTGTAGGGTGAACATTCTCATAGAGGCAAAATCCGCAGGGTTTCCGCCGTCCAGCATATCATGTCCCGTGTGTGCGGAAAAGTCGTGCGAACCCATATCGCCGAGATCCGCCCCCGAAGTATCGCCGAAATCAATTCCGGAAGTATCGCTGAGATCTACTCCGCTGCCGCCGTCGTGAAAGCCTGCGAGCGAAAGTATCGTCTGTATGAGAAGTATCAGTGTAGAGGGCGCGGCAATACAGTAAAGCACCTTGAGCAGCGCGCTTAGTCCGTCCCACCATTCATTCATAAACGCCACCTCATTTCAAATCAGCTCGTGTAAATCTAATTTACATTAATTATAATGCATTTTATTATATTTGTCAAGAGGGCAAAAGCAATTTTTTAAATTTTTTTGTCGAATTTCAAAGCGTGGGGAATATCCGCTTTCAGAAGTAAGATGTAAGGGGTAAGAAGTAAGAATTACTTTGTCAGCTGCATATTCTTACAAAGAAATATTAAAGACAACTTGCTGTTTTTCCCCCCACAGGGGAAAATAGCTAAAAATTCTGCCGCTTTCAGAAGTAAGCGGTAAGAAGTAAGAAGTAAGATGTAAGGGGTAAGAAGTAAGAATCACTTTGTCAGCTGCATATTCTTACAAAGAAATATTAAAGACAACTTGCTGTTTTTTTCCCCCCCACAGGGGAAAATAGCTAAAAATTCTGCCGCTTTCAGAAGTAAGCGGTAAGAAGTAAGAAGTAAGATGTAAGGGGTAAGAAGTAAGAATCACTTTGTCAGCTGCATATTCTTACAAAGAAATATTACAGACAACTTGCTGTTTTTCCCCGCAGGGGAAAATAGCTAAAAATCCTGCGCAGCCGTTCGGAATATCACGGCAAAGGGAAAAGGGTCTGCATTTCGCGGTCACAAAAACTTTTTACACATTTTTTTGATAATTTTATATAAAGTACTTGATTTTTTCTTTGTAATCTGCTATTATATATGTAAATGATATTTACAGAAAGGACGAGCGGCATGAACAAGGCTGAACTGGGCAGGCGTATCAAAGAGGCAAGGCTTGCAAAGAAGATGACGCAGTCGGAAGTCGTCGGAAATTTTATCACCAGAAATATGCTTAGTCAGATAGAGAGCGGCATTGCGTCGCCGTCGGTAAAGACGCTTGACTATCTCAGTCATGTGCTTGAAATACCGCTCGACACGCTTATGGCGGACGGCTCGGTCGGCGTTCCTGCCGATCAGGCGGCGGCTCTGGAGGAGTTAAAGGAGCTTTACCGCAGCGGAAAATACGAGCAGGCGGCTGAATACGACGAGAACAGCGGCGTACCGTCGGACGAGCTGTGGGCTATATCCGCAAAGTCCTGTCTTGCGTTGGCAAAGCGGTTGTCGGAGGAAAATTCCGAGGAGGCAATGCGTCGGGCGGCAGATCATGCGCGCAGGGCGGCGGAGCTTGCGGAGAAGGGGATATATTCCAATAATTCGGTAAAGACGGAGGCGCTTTTGCTGTTAAACGACCTTGCGCGGCGGCTGTCGGAGTATTACGGAAGTATGGCGATGATAGGCAAGGGTTAAAAGCGGGGTTTTTCGCAGGCGGGGACGATGCCTGCGATTTTTTTCTATTATCAAAAAGTTTTGACGGCAATCGCTTTGATTTCACGCTCTATACTTACGGCGAGAAAGAAGTTGGCAAATCATAAAGGTTTTGGATCAAGCCTTTTCCTTAAAAAGGCTTGCAGGGTCAAGGGACAGCGTCCCTTGTCGTCGCCCGCAGGCGACGAAAGCCCCAACCGTCTGCGCTCCGCAAGGGGTGAATTTCAAAACAGTCCGGTGGACTGTTTTGAAAGAGGGGACGACCTGTAAGAGAGGGCGTCCCCTGAGTGTTGGTGGCATTTGCTACAGCCGCCATTTATGGCGGCAGGCATATACCTCTATACGGCATTTTTTCTTTTAGGGAGAATATACGCCTGAAATTGGCTGTTCTCTCCCCAAGGGGGGGAGAACAGATCATATAAAACACTTTTTGCCATATCGAAAATTAAGTCAAAACCGCTTTACAAATCCGACAAAATGTAGTATACTATATATTATGAGCGGCTTTCCGCAGGACGGCGCCGCGCAACGGACACAGATGAAAAGAGGTGTGCTTGTGCCGACTGCCGCAAAGACATCAGATACGGACGCTCTTATCGCGAAACGCCTGCTGACCGCACGCAAAAAAAGCGGACTTACTCAGTCGCAGACCGCTCAAATTTCCGGTCTGTCGCAGAAAACTATCTCCCGACTTGAAAATAACCGTGCCGTACTTACCGTTTCACAACTGCTGAAACTGGCGGCGGCATATGAAATTTCGCCTATGCAGCTGCTGGGCGGTCGGGATAATTTTGATAACGCGCAGACCGATATTTCGCAGTATGAGAATATCCCCTCCGTTATGCTGCTTATCCTGCTTGCGCAGGGGGCTGCTCCCGACGGTCAGGAGGATCTTGCGGTCAGATTTGTGGACATTTGCGTTTATCATATGCTGAGGACTCTTTATGCGAGCAATCCGCATAACTCGGAAAGGATCTTTTCTCTCGATAAGGATAAAGCAAGCCGCGCGTGCGAAAGGATATTCTCTCACGAGCCGGAACTTATCGCCGCTCTTATCAAAGCAGATAAAAGATCGTCCGCTCTGGAGATACCGCAGGAATATTCGCCTGCACTAAGGGAATTTATCCGCAGGTGCGAGGATATTTTAAAAGAATTTTTATGACAATAACAATGTAAAGGGCGGTCTTATGGCGCGTACTGCAATGACGGGAAAATATATTGCGCTCACTTCAGCAGCCGCTCTGATCGCCGTCGGAGCGGTAATGACCGCGCTGCAAAAGACGGGCAAAGGATACGATAAACGCGCCGAGCGGACGTTTTTCGCTATGGATACCGCCTGCACGGTAACGGTCTATGGGGACGGCGGCTGCGCGGACGATCTGAAAGAATTTATATCGCGGCTTGACGGCAGCCTTTCGGCATATTCCGAAAGCAGCTGCATATACAAACTTAATTCGGGGGAAAAAGCCGCTGCGGACGAATATACCAAAGAACTGCTCGGACGCTGCGTCGATCTCAGCAGGCTCTTCCCTGCCGTCAACTGCACCTCGGGCAGACTGATAGATCTGTGGGATATAAACGGCGGCGAACCGAAAATACCGTCCGACGAGGAGATAGCCGCTGCGCTGAAAACCGTGGGATATGATAATATAAAGGAAGAGGACGGGGAGCTTTTTCTTGAAAACGGCTGTATGCTCAATTTCGGCTGCTGCGCCAAGGGTTATGCGCTCGATAAGGTAAGACAGCGGCTTGAAAACTCCGACTGCGGCTGCGCCGTCGTTTCTTTCGGCTCGTCCTCTCTGCTGTACGGACAAAAACCGGACGGCTCTCCCTTTGAAGTGGCTGTCGCCGATCCGGACGATCCGCAGAAAAATGTGCTTACGGTAAAACTCGGCAGCTGCTGCCTTTCCACTTCGGGAGGATATGAACGCTTTTTTGAGGCGGACGGGAAAAAGTATTCCCACATATTCGACCTCGGCACGGGATACCCTGCCGTTACCGATCTTAAATCGGTGACTGTCATTTCCGAAAGCGACGGACTGCTGACCGACTTTCTCTCCACCTGCATATTCATCGGCGGAACGGAAAGTCTGGAAAGTTATCTCGATATGGAAGATATATATATAATAGCTATAGACGACAAACATCAGGTATACTGTTCACAACAGCTTAAAGACGATATTGAAATTATTGATCCGGATATGAGAATATCCGGCTGAGGAGGAAAGATATGAGGCTTAACGGAATATCCCTGCCCCATAAGAAGGGTACGGAAATTGCTGAGACCGCCGTAATGCCCTGCCCCGAAAAGGTGAGGATCTCTATGTCGCAGCATATGGGCGCGCCCGGCATACCGCTGGTAAAGGTGGGCGACGAGGTAAAGGTCGGTCAGAAGATCGGCGACTGCGAAACTTTTATGACCTGCCCCGTTCATTCGGGCGTTTCGGGAAAAGTCACGGCGATAAACGATATGGTGCTGGCAAACGGAAAGTCCTGTAAGGTGGTCGAGATCGACTGCGACGGCAAACAGACCGTCTGGGAGGGGATAACTCCCCCGTCCGTCACCGATAAGGAAAGTCTTGTCAGAGCCGTGAGGGAATCGGGCTGCTGCGGTATGGGCGGAGCAGGTTTTCCCACGCACATAAAACTCAACTACAATGAGGAAAAATGCCACATCGACACGCTTGTCATAAACGCCGCCGAATGTGAACCGTACATCACGAGCGACTACCGCGAGATGATGGAAAATTCTCAGAACGTCATCGACGGCATAAAATTCATAAAGAATATACTCGGCATCGAAAAAGCGGTCGTCGGTATCGAGGACAACAAGCCGAAGGCTATCGCTCTGTTTGAGGAAAAGCTCGCGGGCGAGGACGATATAAAGGTGCTGCGGCTTAAATCTTCATATCCGCAGGGTGCGGAAAAGGTCATCGCATTCTACGCCACGGGACGGATAATTATGGAGGGCAGCCTGCCGTCCGATCACGGTATCATAGTGATGAACGTTTCGA
Organism: uncultured Ruminococcus sp.; assembly: GCA_947629455.1. Classification (GTDB taxonomy): domain Bacteria; phylum Bacillota; class Clostridia; order Oscillospirales; family Ruminococcaceae; genus FB2012. The sequence continues at coordinate 18,389 of CANRDT010000015.1, read as the reverse complement.
CGGTCGCCTTTATCAACGAGTACATAAAGACGGGTATGCCGTTTGTCAGCAGACGTCTCACGATAGACGGCGACGCCGTGAACCACGCCTGCAACGTCCGCGCGCCTATCGGAACTATGCTCAAAGACCTGCTTGCGTTCACCGATACCAACCCTGACGGCATACACAAGATCATTTCGGGCGGACCGATGATGGGTATCGGCGTGTACGATCTCGATACTCCGCTTTGCAAGACGAACAACGCGTTTCTCTGTTTCAAGAAACCCGTTTCTATAAAAGGTATCGTCGTTTCGCAGAACCAGACGCACTGCATACGCTGCGGAAGATGTATAAAAGCCTGCCCTCTCGGACTTATGCCTGCCGCTCTTGAAAGAGCATACGACAGGGGCGACAGGGAGGCTCTCAACAAGCTCAAGATAAATTTGTGCATGAACTGCGGAAGCTGCTCTTACGTTTGCCCGGCAAAGCGCGATCTTGCCGAGAAAAACCAGCTTGCCAAGGGCTTTGCACTCAGTAAGTAAAGGGGGACGGCATTTTGGAAAAATTGACGGTAAGTCCTTCGCCTCACATTCGCAGCGAGGCGACGACTTCTAAGATAATGACACATGTGCTTATTGCCCTCTGCCCCGCCCTGCTGGTATCGGCTTTCGTTTTCGGGGGAAGAGCGCTTATGCTCACCGGATTCTGCATACTCACCTCTATGATCTGGGAAAGACTTTTCAACCTCGTGACAAAGCGGCAGGACACCACCGGTGATATGTCCGCCGCCGTTACCGGCATACTGCTTGCTTTCAATCTCCCGGTAACGCTGCCCTACTGGATCGCCGCTATCGGTACTTTTGTTTCAATAGTTATCGCAAAACAGCTTTTCGGCGGTCTGGGACATAATTTCGCAAATCCCGCCATTGTCGGACGTATCGTGCTGCTGCTCTCTTTCCCTGCGGCTATGACCAACTGGGTAGTGCCTTTCTATGATCCGCAGGACATTGTGACGAGCGCGACTCCTCTGGCTAATGGGGCGGCTGAATACAAGGATCTGTTTCTGGGACTGACGGGCGGCTGTCTGGGAGAGGTTTCCGCCGCGGCTCTGCTTATCGGCGGCTGCTATCTGGTGGCTGTCGGGGTGATAACTCCTCACGCTCCGATTGCATTCATCGCGACGGTCTATGTATTCTCTCAGCTGACGGGACGCGACGGACTTTATCAGATACTCTCGGGCGGCGTTATGCTCGGCGCGATCTTTATGGCGACCGATTACGTCACTACACCTATCACCTCAAAGGGTCGGCTCATATTTGGTATCGGCTGCGGACTTATCACCTGCGTTATACGATTCTGGTGCTCCGCTCCCGAGGGTGTTTCCTACTCGATACTGCTTATGAATATCGTTACCCCCTACATAGATATGTTCACCGGCAGCAAGCCGATCGGCGCGGTAACGCATAAAGAACCGAAAGAACGCAAGGGAAAAAAGGAGGCGGCTGAATGAAAAACTATATTATGCCGCCGCTCGTGCTGACGATCATATGCGTCGTGGTGTCGGGACTGCTCTCTTTTGCGTACAACAAGACATATGTCGATACCACGGGCGTTATGACCGACGAGCTTAAAAACGGCTGCGAAACGATCTTCGGAGAGGGCGACTACTCGATACTCCTTGAACCCGACGCGGAAAAGAAAACTCCCGTGACGTTTGACGAGGAGGGCGTTATCTCGATAATCACGGACGGCGAGAGCAAGTGCCTTATCGAGCTTGTGCAGGACGGCTACGCAAAGGGCGGTCTGCACCTGCTTATCGGAATAAATCCCGACGGCGCGGTGGAGGATATTTACTTCCTCGAGATCGGAGAAACTCCCGGTCTCGGCACAAAGGTACAGGACAGGTCGTTCGTGGAGAAATTCAAGGGATTCGGCGCAGATACGGACGAAAATTCGATCGACAACGTAACAAGCGCGACATATTCGTCAAAGGGTATGAAAGCCGCCTGCAATAAAGCGGTCGACATCTATTCCAAGCATAAGGAGGAGATCTTCGTTGGCTGATAACAAATCTTCGGTATCCGTGTGGAAAGAATTTACCAAAGGACTTATCAAGGAAAATCCGACGCTCGTCACCCTGCTGGGAATGTGTCCCACCCTTGCAGTGACTACAATGGCGATAAACGGTATCGGTATGGGACTTGCCACCACCTTTGTACTCGTCTGCTCAAATCTGGTCATCTCGCTGCTAAAGAACGTGATACCCAAAGCGGTGCGCCTGCCCTCTTTCATCGTTATCATAGCAGGCTTTGTAACGCTCATAAGCTTTATCCTGCAAAGATACATACCCTCCCTCTACTCGGCGCTCGGCGTTTTCCTTACCCTTATCACGGTAAACTGTATAATCCTCGGAAGAGCAGAGGCTTTCGCGTCGAAAAACAAGGTGTTCCCGTCAATACTGGACGGACTTGGCATGGGACTGGGATTCACCCTCTCCCTCTTTACCATGGGTTCGGTCAGGGAGATACTCGGTTCGGGTCACTGGCTCCAGACTAACAGCTGGGAGGGCATAACCATTCCGTTTTTAAGCACCCACCCGATGCTCATCTTCATAATGCCGGCAGGAGGATTCTTCGTGCTGGGCTGCCTTATCGCGATAGTAAACAAGATCGCCAACCGCAAACCGCCGGCTGAGATAAGCTGCGACAACTGCCCCTCCGCCGCCATCTGCGGAAAAAACAAGGAGCAGTGTGAAAGAAAGGAGGACGCCGCGTAATGAAAGAACTTATCATAATCGTACTGAGCGCGGTATTCGTCAACAACGTGGTACTTTCGCAGTTTATGGGTATATGCCCCTTTCTCGGAGTATCAAAGCAGATAAAGTCCTCCATCGGTATGGGCGGCGCTGTCATCTTCGTTATGGTCTGCGCGACCGCCTGCACCTATCCCGTCTACCGACTGCTTGAAAAATTCAACATCACCTACCTGCGCACCGTTGCGTTCATACTCGTTATCGCGCTTTTCGTGCAGCTCGTGGAGATAGTTATGAAAAAGATAATGCCGCCGCTCTATAAGGCGCTGGGAGTTTATCTTCCGCTCATCACTACAAACTGCGCCGTTCTGGGCGTTACGGTATCGAATATCGACGAGGGATACGGTCTTGTGCAGTCGCTTTTCAACGCGCTGGGAACGGGACTTGCATTCTCGCTCGCGCTGATACTTTTCTCGGGAGTAAGAGGACGTATCGAGCAGTCGGATATACCTGCGGCTTTCAAGGGCGTGCCTGCCACACTGGCTGCCGCTTCGATAGTTTCGCTCAGCTTTATGGGCTTTGCCGGTCTGTTTCAGTAAGCGCGGAAGGGGGAAAATACTATGGAATATGCAATACCGATGATCCTTTTCGCCGTGCTTGGCGTTGCCGCTGGGATACTGCTTACCGCCGCCTCGAAAATTTTCGCGGTGCAGACGGACGAAAGGGTAGAGGCTGTCGCGGAGGCTCTGCCGCAGGTGAACTGCGGAGCGTGCGGTTTTTCCGGCTGTAACGACTATGCCGACGCCGTTGTCAACAAGGACGCGCCCTGCAATATGTGCCGTCCGGGCGGAGCGGAGGCTGCCGCAAAGCTTGCGGAAATTATGGGCAAAGCGGTGGAGGAAGTCGAACAGGAAACGGCTTTCGTCCGCTGCAAGGGCAACTGCAACGTGACGACGCATAAATACGACTTTGACGGAGTGCAGTCCTGCGCCGCCTGCAACCGATTCTACAACGGTTCAAAGACCTGTACGAGCGGCTGTCTTGGTTACGGCGACTGCGTCAGGGTATGTCCGCAGAACGCGATCTCAATTGTTGACCGTATCGCGGTAGTCGATCGCAGCAAGTGTATCGGCTGCGGTCTGTGCGCGAAGGAATGTCCCAACAACCTTATCGTGCTGCGCAGAAAGTCCCAGAAGATCGAAGTCGCCTGCTCTTCCGCCGATCTCGGCAAGATAACGAGAAAGATCTGCGAGGGCGGCTGTATCGGCTGCGGCATATGCGCAAAGAAATGTCCGAACGGCGCAATATCGGTACAGAACAACCACGCCGTGATAGACTATTCAAAGTGTGTAAACTGCGGCACCTGCAAGGCTGCCTGCCCTATGAAAGCTATTGTGGAGATATGATAAAAGATCCGACAGATGGGAAAGTCTGTCGGATCTGTAATTTTTCCAGATTGTGGAAAATAACGGCTGAGCATATGATTTCGGCAGAAAGCATATATCTGCCGCCATAAATGGCAGCAGTAACAAATGCCGTCCATACTCAGGGGACGCCCTTCTTGAAGGGTGTCCCCTCTTTAAAAACAGTCCACCGGACTGTTTTTAAATTCACCCCTTGCGGAGCGCAAACGGCAGAGGGGATTTCGCCGTCTGCGGACGGCGACAAGGGACGCTGTCCCTTGACCCTGCAAGCCTTTTTAAGGAAAAGGCTTGAGCGAAAACCTTTTTAATTTACCACATACTTATCTTGTAAGTCGCGTATCGAAAATCAATCTACAGTGCAAATCTTACTTATGAAAGCTGCGCGTCAGTGGCTACAACACATTATCTATGATATTTCTACGCTTGCGTCATCGTCGGCACTTACCGCGTCCGGACAGTATTTCTGCGCAAAACTCCTGACCGCATCGTATAAACGCCTTATATCGGACGGATCTGCCTGACATTCCGAATGACCCGAGGGGGTCTCTCTCCCTACCAGATAATCAAGACTTACCCCGAAATAATCCGCTATCCTGATAAGAGTGTCAATATCCGGTTCTACGCTGTGATTTTCGTATTTGTTTATGCTCTGTTGGGATACCATTACCGCGTCCGCCAACGTCCTCTGCGTAACACCTTTCTCTTTCCTGAGCCGTTTCAGATTTCCGATCATACAATTAACACCTCTTATTATAATTATAACAAAATTAAGGTGTTATTCAAACAATTCAAAATTGTCACTTGACAACTATGTTTAGTTATGGTATAATGTCGATATATCTCGGATAAATATCACGGAATTCAATTTTATAGGAGTGTTTTTATTCTTATAATTATATTTTGCTCAGTCAGGCGAGATTTTTGTTATATTCTCCGCCGCAGGCGGAGAATATAACATTAAATTATTTTTCCTCCGCCGCTGGCGGAGGAAAAATAACCCAAAAGTCTGCATTGGCAAGTAAAATATATTAAAATGCTTACTTAAAATTTAAAAATTGATTTCCGTGGATAAATATTATTTCACAAGTAATGCCAGATTAATTCACACAAAATTTAAAAATAATTTCAAAAAGCACTTGTAAATAGCATTTACCTGTGTTATAATTATGCTGAGAAATAAATTATAGGGAAGGTGTCATAATGAGTACCGAAAACACAGTGCTTGAAGTAAAGGGACTGTCAAAGCAGTACAAAAAAGGCGTGTACGCTTCACAGAACGTTTGCTTTAACGTAAACAAAGGGGAAATATTTGCGCTTATCGGTCCGAACGGCGCAGGAAAGACCACGACGATAAGAATGATCGCAACATTGCTCAAAGCGACGGAGGGCGACGCGGTCGTGGCAGGCCACAGTATCCTGACCGAACCGGACAAGGTAAGGGAGAATATTACATATCTGCCCGACGAGGCAGGCGCGTATAAGAATATGACGGGCAGGAATTACCTGAAATTTATGGCGTCAATTTATGCGAAGGACAAAGCCTCGGCGGAGGAATATGTAAAGAGGGGCTGCGAGATCTGCGAACTGGGCGAACGGCTCGAGGACAAGATCGGCAGCTATTCAAGAGGTATGATACGCAAGCTGCTGCTGGCAAGGGCGATAATGTCAAAGCCTGCTCTGGCGATATTTGACGAGCCGACTTCGGGACTCGATATAATAAATGCGCTTGAAATAAGGCGTATGATAAAGGATCTTGCCGCGGACGGTATGAGCTTTTTGCTCTCCTCACACAATATGCTGGAGATCGAATACGTTTCCGACAGAGTGGGGATAATCGCAAAGGGACATCTGCTCGAGATCGGAACGCCTGCAGATCTGAAAGAAAAATACAAGACGGCAAATCTTGAAGAGGTCTTTGAAAGGGTGGTGACGGACAATGAAATTTCTTGATCTGCTTGCAAAAGAACTCAAGGAAATGCTGACTCCTCAGACGATCATTGCGCTCGTCGCGGTAATGTTGGTGCTGTCCTTTGCAGGAGATGCGCTCACGGTCACTATTGAAGACGCGACAGAGGAAAGCTCGAAGATAGTTATCTGCGATCAGGACAAAACGGATTTCACCGAGTCGGTCATCGCGCTTATGAAAAATCCTGCGGACGGTATGGAAAACGACGTTACGCTCGTGGAGCTTGAAAGCGACGATTACGCCGCCGAACTTGCACGACTTGACAAGAAAAGCGTGGTGATAATCCCCAAAGGCTTTACCGAAACGGTAGACAAGGGGGAAGTCGCGCAGATACAATATGTGAGCAAGCTTACCTCCCTTTCCACCATGTCGAACCTCACGACCGGCTCGGATATGGCGGTATCGGTCATAGGCGCGGCGGTAAAATCCGCTCTGTATACCGACAAGGTATCACACGGACAGATGACCGAGGAGGAGATCGAGCAGCTCAACGATCCCGTGACCTGCAATGAAACGACCGTTGTAGGCAGCAAATCGGCGGAAGTCGCGTCGGGACTCGTCTATTCCCTCACGCAGATGCAGGGAATGTTCCTGCCGATAATCGTCTTTATGCTGATAATGTACTCGTCGCAGATGATACTCAACGCCATATCGACCGAAAAGCTCGACAAAACGCTTGAAACTCTGCTTTCCGCTCCCGTTTCGAGAATGTCCGTGCTTTGCTCGAAAATGCTTGCCGCGGCTATCGTGGCGGCTCTCTACGCGGCGGTCTTTATGTTCGGTATGAACAATATGATGTCCTCCCTCTCAATGGGAGATACCTCTCAGTTCGACTCGGTCCTCAAAGATCTGGGACTTACCCTCTCGGCAGCGGATTACATATTGATCGGCTTGCAGATGTTTCTGACTATCCTTATCGCGCTTTCGATATCTATGGTGCTGGGTGCCCTCGCCAAGGACGCTAAATCGGGACAGACGCTTATAATGCCTATTATGTTTATGGCAATGATACCCTATATGCTCTCGCTGTTTCTGGATATAAATTCGCTCCCTGCCGTTTTGAAATATATCATCTACGCAATACCGTTTACACACACCTTCACGGCTATGGAGAATGTCATTTTCGGTCATATGAGCACCTACTGGATCGGATTTGCCTATCAGGTGGTACTGCTTGCCGTTTGTATGTCCTTTGCGATCAAGGTGTTCACAAGCGATAAGATATTTACCATGACGCTCAGCTTCGGCGAAAAGAAGTCGAACGTAAGGAGCAGGAAAAAGAAAAAGACCGCAAATTAAAGGAGAATCTCTATGAAAAAAATAATGATAACCATCGCCGCCATACTTTGTGCCGCCGCACTGACGACCGGCTGCGGCTCGTCGGCTGAAAAAAAGGATTCAAGCAGCAGTCAGAGTACCGCTACCGCCGCTCCGCCCGTGACACTTCCCGAGGACAGTGAGGAAAATACGGAAAATACAGAAAGTACGGACAGCACGGATAATGCAGACAGTACAGACAGCGCGGACGATACCGAAAATGCGCAGATAACTCCGATGATGTGGGAAGTGACTTCCGACGAGGGCACGAAGATAACGCTTATGGGTTCTATGCACGCGCTCAAAGATGAGGTCTATCCTCTGCCGGAATGTATACAGACGGCATACGACAACGCGGACATTCTGGCGGTCGAATGTGACGTCACCTCCGCCACTTCAAACTTCGCCTTTCAGCTGAAAGAAATGGAAAATATGTTCTATGAGGACGGCGGCACGATAGAGGAGAACCTCGACCCCGAGATATACGAGGGCGTTTCGGGATTTATCAAGTCGTGCGGCGCAGACCCCAAGGCTTTTGAGACATTCAGACCGTGGTCGCTCAGCTCGCAGCTGGAAACTCTCGCGATAATGCAGACCGATCTCGATCCGCAGCTCGGAATAGATATGAATCTTCTGGATATGGCGCACGAGGACGGCAAGGAGATCTATGAGGTGGAATCGCTGGAATTTCAGGGTGATCTGCTGATGGATATGCCGGAGGATATATATATGGAGATACTTTCAAGCTACAGTGCGCAGACCAAGGACGATATTGTGCAGGAGCTTGAAGATACCTACGACGCGTGGAAAACGGGCGACTACGACTTTTTCGCGGACGGAAACGACATCGACAAGCTGGTCGAGGAGGCGCGGGAAAGCGGCGCGGAGGTCACCGATGAGGATATAGAGCTTATGAACGAATACAACGATATGCTGCTCTTTGACCGCAACGTCGGAATGGCGGACGCCGTAGAGGAACTGCTCGAGGGGGACAAGGACGTTTTCTATGTGGTAGGCGCGGCGCATTTTGCAGGCGACGGCGGAATAATCGACCTGCTCGAACAGCGCGGATATGAAGTAACGCGCATACAGAACACACAGTAAAAACTTCACAGCGGAAAGGACGGATAATGTGATAAGATCGCTTTTATCACCGCAGGAATGTGCGGACTGCAAACTTTGCTGTTCGTTTGACAGCAGCGACATCTGGGAGGCTCCCGTCATTGACGGGGAAAAGGCGCGGCTCATAACGAGCAGATACAAGGAAGATCAGCAGTTTATCGACAGGGGGACGCACTGCGTTCTGAAAATGGAAAAACAAGAGGATTCCGATCTTTATTACTGCACCATGCTCGACCACGCCAAAGGCTGCATAATGGGGAGCGAAAAGCCGTTCGACTGTAAGATCTGGCCTTTCCGTATAATGGAACTGAACGGTATGCGAGTCATTACCCTTTCGCCCGTCTGCCCGATAGTAAATACGCGTCCGATAGAGCAAATAAAAAAGACCTGCGGCGAGATAGCAGATACCGTTTTCGCCGAGGCGGAAAAGCACCCCGAATATGTAAAGCCGTACATAGACGGCTATCCGATAATCGCAGCAGAAAGCAGGTAAGGAAATGGCGGACAGATCTGCGGACAGGGCAAGAGAGATAATATCGCGCCTTACCGAGGAGGAAAAGCTCGGTATGCTGACCACTCACCACGCGGCGGTCGAGCGGCTCGGTCTTGACGAATTTTACATCGGCAGCGAAGTGGCAAGAGGTTTCGTGGGGAGAGATAAGGACAAAATATCCACCGTCTTTCCGCAGCCGGTAGGACTTGCCTCGACATTTGACAAAGAACTTCTCGAAAGGCTCGGCAGGATAGCGGGCGACGAGGCGAGAGCCTACTACAATGACGAGGGGAAAACGTACCTCTGTCTGTGGGGACCGACTATCGACCCTGTGAGAGATCCCCGTTGGGGCAGGACGGAGGAGGCTTACGGCGAGGACGTTTTTCTGGCAGGGGAACTTGCGCAGGCTTACACGCTCGGTATGGCGGACGAAAAGGACGGATATGTGAAGATCGTCCCGACGTTAAAGCACTTCTGCGCGAACAATAACGAGCAGGACAGGAGCAGGGACGATTCGCGCTTTGATATGCGGCAGAAGTTTGAATATTACTACGCTCCCTTTGAAAACGCGATAGTAAACGGCGGCGCAAGGAGCGTTATGGCGTCCTACAACAGGGTGAACGGCGTGCCGTCGGTGTGCAATCCCGATCTGGAGAAAATACTCAAAGAGCAGTGGGGACTGTGGTTCACGGTCTCGGACGGCGGCGGATTTTCGCAGATATACGAAACGCACCGCTACACCGACAGTCACAGCGAAACGTTCGCCGAGGCGGTCAGAGCAGGCTGCGACTGTATGACGGACAATGAAACGCTTGTGAGAAACGCCGCGCGTCGCGCTCTCGACGAGGGGAAAATAACGTGGGAGGAAATAGACAAGACGCTTTTCAACACTCTCTATGCAAGGCTGAGGCTCGGTCAGTATGACGAAAATTGCCCCTACAACAGCATTTCCAAGGATATTATCGACTGTGCGGAGCATAAAGCCGTCAACCGTACCTCCGCCATGGAGCAGGTATGCCTTTTGAAAAACGACGGTCTGCTGCCGCTGAAAACTTCTCCGAAGAGCATTGCGGTAGTCGGTGCGCTGGCTGACGAAAATCATATGGACTGGTACACAGGCTATTCGTCGGGGGACATTTCCGTCCTCGAGGGGGTTCGCCGTGAATTTGCGGACAGCCGCGTAAGCTTTGACAGTCTGTGGGACATAATAGCGGTGAAAGCTCCCAACGGAAAATATCTTTCGGCAAAGGAGGACGGAACGGTCGCCGCCGATTCGGACAGCGCGGGAGAAAGCGAGCTTTTTGAACTTCAGGATTGGGGCGGCAACTGGAACTGTCTTTTCTCGGTCAAGTATAAAAGGTATGTCAGGCTGTCGGACGGCTGCTTAAAGCTGCACGGCAGAAGGATATTCGACTGGTTCACGCACGAAACGTTCAATATACTCCCCTCTCGCAGCGGCAAGGTCATACTGGAGGAATTTCTTTTTCACAAAAGGCTTTGCGCGGACGAAAGCGGAAAAGTTATCTCCTCGGATATAAAATGCGAATGTGCCGACGTCCTGTTTGAGATACGGATGGTATCTTCCGCAAAAGAGCGCGCCGAAAAGCTTGCCAAAGAAAACGAGCTGGTAATATACTGCGTCGGCAATCACCCGTTGCAGACCGCAAAGGAATGTTACGACCGCAAGACGCTTGCGCTGAACGTTCAGACGGGTATGGCTCTGACTCTGCAAAAGAACAATCCGGACACGGTAATGGCGCTGATCTCAAGCTATCCGTACTCCATAACGGCTGAGGACAAGGCTTTGTCCGCGGTAATATATTCCTCTCACGCCGGGGCTTTTCTCGGTGAGGCGATCGCCTGCACGATAAGCGGAAAGAACAACCCCTCCGCGAGGCTGCCGCTGACATGGTACGCAGGCGACAACGATCTGCACGACATAAAAGACTACGACATTGTGAAAAATCAGGCTACATATATGTATTTCAGGGGTGAACCGCTTTATCCTTTCGGACACGGGCTGTCCTATTCGGAATTTTGCTACGGTATCCCGAAAGCGCAAAAAACGGCTGACGGAGTGAGCATCACGGTCGATGTGACGAATACCTCCGCACTTGACGGCGTTGAAGTGGTGCAGGTGTACTATACTCTGCCCGATTCGCAGGTGAGCCGTCCGATAAAAAAGCTGTGCGGATTTGAAAGAGTTTTCATACCGTCAGGGCAGACGGTTTCTGCAAAGGTGGATATTCCGCAGTACGCTCTCAGGATATTTGACGTGCGCTCGGGAAAAATGATTGTGGAAAGCGGAAATTATCATTTCTTCACCGCGCAGAGCAGCAGAAAAACGACGGGCGAATGTGTGCTTGAAATAGAGGGCGAACGGCTTGCGAAAAGGGCGGAAAGCTTTGAGGCGCAGAGCTTTGACAGTGCGGAAAATGCGGATATTTCCTATTCTAAGCGGCTGCACAGACATTACATAAAAGCGGCAGGCTGGAGCGGTTCCGCAGTATTCGGAGGACTCGATCTCAAAGACAAAACGCGCATTATTATTTCGGCGTCGGCGGCTGTAACGCCTGCCAAGGTGAGCGTATATTTCAAAAACGGCAGTTCGGAGATCACGGTAATGCCGTCAGACGCGCGCGATGATTTTAAAGAATATGAGCTGTCCGTTCCGCAGTCGGCACAGCAGGAGAGCAGCTTAACGATAGTTATGAGCGAGGGCGCAGGGCTGCTCGATATAAGTATCGCGAAGTAAAATTAAAATCATTAAAAAAGGCTGTTCTCCCCAATTTGAGGGGAGAATAGCCTTAAAATAATCCGCAAATATAATAGACCACTCCGTATATCACACTTGCCAGCGTTCCGTAAAGAATGACCGGACCGCAGATGATGAATATTTTCGCGCCGAGTCCGAGCACAAGACCCTCCGTCTTGAACTCTATCGCAGGAGCGACCACCGAGTTTGCAAAACCCGTTATCGGAACGAGCGTTCCCGCGCCGCCGTGTTTGGCGAGTTTGTCGTAAAGACCAAGCCCCGTCAACACCGCCGAGAGAAGTATAAGCGTTACCGAGACCGCTATGCCTGAATTTTTTTCGGACAAGCCGTACCGAGAGTACGCGTTGAGCAAAAGCTCCCCGAGCGTGCAGATAAGTCCGCCGATAACAAAAGCTTTCGGTATCGTGATATACCACTTCGTCTTTTCACTCGCCTCGCTGTACATCTGCGCATACTGCGTCTTGCTCATATTTATATCCATAAGATCACCTCGCGGTTATTTTGCCCGTGATCTTCGGCGTTATTCCATTATAGTACAAAAAGATCTTCCCGAGAACCCATTGCAGATCATTCCTCGTCCCTGCGGTTCTCCTTTATCTCAATATAAGACTTCATCAGCTCAACTGCGCCCTTTATCCCCGTCTTGGAGGAGTTTATGCAAAGATCGTAATTCTTCGCCTCTCCCCACTTCATATCCGAATAGTAGTTATAGTAATTCGCTCTGCGCTTGTCTGTCTTGCGGATAAAATCCTCCGCCTTGTTCTTCTCGATGTCGTAACGCTCCAGTATGCGCCGCTTTTTCTGCGCCATATTTCCCGTGATAAAGAAGTTAAGCACCCTGTCGTCCGCTTTCAGTACATAGTCCGCGCACCGTCCCACAATTACGCAGGGTCCTTTTTGCGCAAGCTTGCGTATCGTGTCAAACTGCGCCAGAAAGATACGGTGATCGAGCGGCAGTTCGGGATTCAGCCTGCCGTCCGGCGTGACGGGATAACTTCCCATTACCAGCGAGTAGAGAAAACTGTTGGTGTACGTTTCGTCATGCTTTACAAAAAGCTCCTCGCAGATACCGCTTTCCTTTGCGGCAAGCTCCAGCAGCTCCTTGTCGTAAAATGCAATGCCAAGATCGTCTGCAAGCGTCTTGCCGATCTCCCGTCCTCCGCTGCCAAACTCACGGCTTATAGTGATTATCGACCTCATAAATGCTCCTCCTTTACTGCGCTGTACGAAGATCAATTTTCCAAAGCGGAAAATAACAAAAATGCTCAGATAAATTTATCTTCGTGACCGCGCTGTTTTCATTTTAATAAACGGTATGGATCATCTTATATTATAACACACTTTCTTAACTTTGTATACAAAATTCCCCGAAAAATCTGCACAAAAAAACATACTCGTTCTTGTGGATATTTCTCAGCTTTCTCTCTCCTTAAAGACAAATATCTTGCTGATTATGTAATTGAGCACCAGCACGACCACAGTCGCGATTATCTTCATTATCCTTTCATCGACCGAGAAAGAATGTACCCCGACGTTTATCATAACCGTTTCGACTATAAGTGTGAAAACCCTGCCGCCGTAGAATGTCGCCGCCTCGGAAAGAATCGCCCGTGTGCCTTTCGCCGCGTGGGAGAATACCCATATCCGCGCCGTAACGTATGAAAAAGTGACCGCGCATATCCACGAGATGGTATTGCTTACGGTGATAGTGAGATCGAGTATGCCTAACGGCGTTTTAAGCTGCGGCAGATCGAACACCCTCAGTCCGACAAAGTATGTCACATAGCTGATGACCGTTGTCAGCGCACCGAAAAAGAGATATAGAAGTATCTCTTTATTTTTTTTATAGAACGGCTGAAAGATCTTCAAGAAACCGAGCGACATTATCCTGTCGAAGATGTCTTTTTTTTCTGCCGCCTGCGGACTTTCGCAAGTTCCGCCAAGCTCCGTTTTGTTTTCCATTTTGATTACCTCTGGACAATTGATGTAGTTTATAATTTTCACGCTTTTAAATGCGGATTTCAAGCCACGCAGTTATTATGAAAATGAAGTCGATATATTAAAAAGGTTTTGGCTCAAGCCTGCGTCGTCGCAAGCGCATTTAGAAGTAAGAAATCAGAAGTCAGATGTAAGAAATACTCATTGTGACTTTGTACCGCAATAAGCTTTCTCCGCCCGATTTCCAAGGTCTGAACGCTACGCACATCGCAGAGGGCGACAAGCGCGCCCGCGCGAGGGCAGCCTTTTTAAGGAAAAGGCTTGACCGAAAACCTTTTTAATTTGCCGCATACTTATCAAGCAAACCTCGTATCGTTAAATCAACCTGCGGAGCATATCTTACCTCTTTTCTCTAACCTCTTATTTCTATTTTACCACAACATTTAATAAATTTCAAGAAGATATTGATTTTTGCTGAAATATATGCTATACTAAAGTCGCAATAAAAATTCAGAAACGGGGTAAAAATTTCTATGGTTCCTTTGCTGATACTCGTACTTCTTGCGATTTCGGCGATATGCTCGGCTACGGAGACCGCGTTCTCCTCCGTCAACCGCATAAGACTAAAAAACCTTGCCGCATCGGGCAACAAAAGCGCACAAAAAGCCCTCGACATCACCGATAACTTCGACAAGGCTCTGACCGCTATACTCATCGGAAATAATGTGGTGAATATCGCCTCCTCATCGCTGGCGACCGTTTTCTTTACCGAGAAATTCGGCAGCGGCAGCGTCGGTATGGCTACGCTTGTTATGACGGTGCTGGTGCTTATCTTCGGGGAAATCCTTCCGAAAAGTCTTGCAAAGGAAAACTCCGAAAGCTTTTCAATAGCAATGGCTCCGCTGCTTTCGGGATTTATGTTTATCATAACTCCGCTTATTTTGATCTTCTCCGCAGTGAGAAAACTCGCAAACCGCCTTGTCGGTCAGAAAAACCGTCAGCCGTCCGTCACCGAGGAAGAACTCAAATACATCATCGAGGAGATCGAGGACGAGGGCGTTCTGGAGGAACAGGAATCCGATCTTGTCCGCTCCGCTCTGGAATTTGACGAAATAACCGTCAGCAAGGTGCTTGTGCCGCGCGTGAACGTGGTCGCGGCGGAAAAAGGCGAAAGTATAGAGAATATCAAGGACATCTTCATAAAGACCAGATTTTCGCGCCTGCCGATATTCGATAAGACTATCGACAGTATCGTGGGTATACTACACCAGTCGGATTTCTACGAGCTGTATCTTAAGGGCGGCAGCGATATAACCCCGGTACTCAACAAACCGGTGTATATTTCCGAAAACAAACGCATTTCCGAGGGTCTGCGCGAAATGCAGAAAGCAAAAGTCCATATGGCGGTGGTGGTGGACGATTACGGAGGAACGGAGGGTATCTGCACGCTGGAGGACATCATCGAGGAGCTTGTGGGGGATATATATGACGAAAGCGACGAGGAGGATACTTCTTTCGTCCGGCTTGGGGAAAACCGCTATCAGGTATCTCCCGAACTGTCGGTCAGCGATTTTCTGGACAAGCTCGGTCTGCCCGAAAATACTATTGAAACCAACTGCACCTCTATCGGCGGCTGGATAATGGAGCTGCTCGACCGCATACCCGAACAGAACGAATTTGTCACCGCAGGGATATTCAATATGACGGTAGTTATGGAGGACGAACAGCATATGCAAAGCGTGAAGATACGCCTTGCACCGCAGCAGAAAAAAGAATAATACTAATGTATGATTTAATATATAAAGGAGAAAATGATATGAAACTTATGCAATTTCAGATCGACGATATTATCAAAACGGCTCTGTCGGAGGATATAAACTACATTGACGTAACGACCGATCTTCTGATAGACGAGCAAAGCGTTTCCACGGCGAGATATGTGGCAAAGGACAGCGGTATACTCTGCGGTATAGACGCCGCGCTTCGCGTTTTTGAAATTCTTGACGGCGGCAGCAAAGCCGAGGTGTACATAAACGACGGCGAAGAAGTTAAAAAGGGGGATATTATCGCAAGGATAACCGCAAAGACGCGCGCTCTGCTCAAAGGAGAACGCACGGCTCTGAACATTTTACAGCATATGTCGGGTATTGCAACGATGACGAACAGATGCGTAAAGCTTACCGAGGGCACGAAAGCCGTTATCGCCGATACGCGCAAAACGCTCCCCGGGCTGCGCATACTCCAGAAGTACGCCGTCACGGTCGGCGGAGGAAAAAACCACCGCTACAATCTCTCCGACTGCGCTATGCTCAAAGATACGCACCTTGACGCTTACGGCAGCATTGGCGGAGCGGTCGCGGCGCTGCGTGAAAAGCTCGGACATACAGTGAAGATAGAAGTAGAAGTCGGCAGCCTTGACGAGCTTTCGCAGGCTCTCGAAACGGGCGCGGATATAATAATGCTCGACAATATGAGCTGTGAGGAAATGAAAAAGGCGGTCGGAATAACGAACGGAAAAGCCCTGCTCGAGGCGTCGGGCAATGTGACAGAATCCACTCTTGCCGCCATTGCCGCGACGGGCGTGGATATAATCTCGATCGGCGCGATAACACATTCGGTAAAGGCTTTTGATATTTCCATGAAGATAGATAAGTAAAACGGAATATAAAATCAGGGGATTCCGAGACAAGGAAATCAATTTATAATTTTATGTAAGCATTTTAATATTTTTTAGCGGTTCATGCAGACTTTTGGGTTATTTTTCCTCCGCCGTTGGCGGAGGAAAAATAATTTAATGCTATATTCTCCGCCGGCGGCGGAAAATATAGCAAATTTTTTGAAAAACTGAGTGAAATATAATTATAAAACTAAAAGTGCTTTTATAAAATTGATTTCCATAGCTGCGAGCGGAGTCCCCTTGCTTTTTTTACGGCGGTCAAGACAGAAATTTATTTCAAATATAACTCACCGATAAATCAGGATTTTGTTTACCATATCTGCTCTGCTGTTGGGGGAGCCCCTTTTGAAAAAGGGTCCTCCCCCAAACCCCCTCACTAAAACTTCCAGTTATTTTTGCGAGGGGCAAAAAGATTTTCCAAAGATTTAGCAAGCCTGTTTCGCACAGCGTTTTAAAGCGGACTGCTGCCCCTCGCAAAAATCATTAAAAGTCTTTGGAAAGGGGCATGGGGAATAACCTTTCTTCAGAAAGGTTTTCCCCAAAAGAAAAGCAGCTGCGGTAAATAAATTCCGATTTGTCGGTAAGTTTATATGACAAAATTATTATAACATATTATTTCACGCACGTCAACTTTACAGAAACGGCAAGATGATATTAAAATACCAAAAACGCCTGCAAACAACATAACAGCAGTTTTCAGTCTGTAAGCGCCTGTTTCTATTTCTATCATCAGATTGTATCTGCCCTTTTGAAGTTTTCCGGGAACATTCTGTATAATAACGGCATTGCCCCGTACTTTCCGAAAGAAAATCACTTGTAACTTTGCATTCCTTTCCGACTATCTGATGTATAATATTCGCTTTACGTTCAAGGACGGGACGGAAATAAAGGTCTGAGTCTTGTCTCAGATTTTTTGTTCTTCAAAAAGGGTAAATTTATTTTTGTGAAAATCAAGCATTCCTTCATCGCGCATTTTGCAAAGCTCATTTGACATTGCGCTGCGGTCTACCGAAAGAAAATCTGCCATTTGCTGACGGTTAAAGGATATTGTAAAGGAACTGCTGTTTTGCTTTTTCGCTTCGTCGGAGAGGTACGACAGCAGTTTTTCACGCGTTGTACGCTGTGACATTAAGCCAAGTTTTTGTACGAGCTTTCTGTTTTTTTCGGAAATCGTGTAAAACAGAGCCTTTATAAGCCGTGTATGATAAGGACAGGCAGACGGACACAGGGACAGTATTTTCTCAATATCAAAGAACAAAACAGTACTGTCTTCGGCGGCGATAACGTCATTAAGCAAGGCCCCGCTGTCCGGTGCGGCATAGGCTTCTCCGAACATTTCTCCGACGCATATTTCATTCAGTATGCTGAGATTTCCCCAGTAATCCTCTTTTTGTATAATAAGCCTGCCCTCGGCAAGCAGCAAAAGATCACGGATATACTCTCCCTGACGAAACACATATTCTTTCTTACTGTAATTTTTGACTGACGCATTAAGGCAATTCAGCATAGACGCGATTTCCTCTTCTCCGATACCGGCGAAGAGTTTTGTGCGTTTTAATGTTGAAATATATTTTTTCATAAAAACCTCTTTTCCGTTGTAAATACAACCGACTTTTCTTTTATATTATACTATAATGAGATCAGAAAGTCAAGAGCGACTAAAGCCGCTCGGAAAAGGAGGAATTATTATGATAAGAAAAATCATAAAAATCAATGAGGACAAATGCAACGGCTGCGGAGCGTGCGCTAATGCTTGCCATGAGGGAGCAATAGGCATAATAAACGGAAAAGCAAAGCTGCTCCGTGAGGATTACTGTGACGGGCTTGGTGATTGTCTGCCTGCTTGTCCGACAGGTGCAATTACTTTTGAAGAACGTGAAGCTCCTGCCTATAACGAAGCTGCTGTACAAGCGGCAAAACAGCAGGGGCATAAGGGGAAACTGCC
>CANRDT010000014.1 GCA_947629455.1 uncultured Ruminococcus sp. | reverse complement strand
GCGCAGACGGCAGGGGCTTTCGCCGTCTGCGGACGGCGACGATGGGCTCTGCCCCTCGACCCCGCCAGCCTTTTTGAGGAAAAGGCTGGTGCGAAAACCTTTTAAATTTTGCTCCCTGCTTATCAACCAAACTGCGTATCGTGAAATCAGTCTGCGTAGCTGCTTTTACTTCAAAACGTCGTCTGACCGTCTTTGAGTATCCCCAGATGATCATAAGCGAGCTGAGTGGCACAGCGCCCTCTCGGAGTACGAGCAAGAAATCCCAGCTGCATAAGATACGGCTCGCAGACGTCCTCTAAAGTGACCGATTCTTCGCCGATAGCCGACGCGAGAGTTTCCAGTCCCACGGGACCGCCGCCGTAACCCTTGATTATCATTTCAAGCATACGCCTGTCAAGGCTGTCAAGTCCCAGACGATCGACGTCCATACGGTCAAGAGCAATACGCGCGATGTCCTTCGTGATACGTCCGTCACCCATAATTTCTGCAAAATCCCTGACGCGCCGCAGAAATCTGTTCGCGATACGCGGAGTACCTCTCGAACGGGAGGCAAGCTCCATAGCGCCGTCCTGATCGCACGGCACTCCCAGAATGACTGCCGAACGCTGGATTATCCTGCAAAGATCTTCGGGAGAGTAAAGCTCCAGACGCTCGATGACCCCGAAACGATCTCTCAGCGGAGCGGAAAGCTGTCCCGAACGGGTAGTCGCTCCCACAAGCGTGAATTTGTTCAGTTCTATCCTTATGGAACGCGCGGCAGGCCCTTTTCCCATAATAATATCCAGCGCGTAATCCTCCAGAGCAGGGTACATTACCTCCTCCACGGCTCTTGAAAGGCGGTGTATCTCGTCGATGAACAGCACGTCGCCTTTTTCGAGATTGGTGAGTATAGCCGCAAGATCGCCCGGCTTTTCAATCGCGGGTCCAGACGTGGTGCGGATATTCACTCCCATTTCGTGGGCGATGATCGCAGCGAGCGTGGTCTTGCCCAGTCCGGGAGGACCGTACAGCAGTATATGATCCATACTGTCGCCGCGGTTTTTCGCAGCTTGTATGTAAATGGACATATTTTCCTTGACTTTTTCCTGACCGATATATTCCGCCAGCGTTCTCGGGCGCAGATTGACCTCAAAATCATCGGTAGTATCCGCCTCTATCTGCTTGGGCGCGACTATGCGGTTATCTATATCGAAATCGCCTTTTTCGATCATTTTGCTCCTCCTCGGTTAAAGTTTAGCCAGACTTATCAGCGCTTTTTTGATGATCTCCTCCACTGTCAGCTGCGGATCGAGTCCGGCGACTGCCTGAGCCGCCTCGGCGGACGAGTAACCCAGAACCTCCAGAGCGGTAAGAGCCTCTGAGATACTTCCTCCGACGGAGGGAGCGGCGACGATCTTCTGTCCCCTCACGGAGATGGTTTCTCCGGCTACGCGGTCTTTAAGCTCCAGACATATCCTTTCGGCGATCTTTTTTCCGATACCCCTCACCTGAGTAAAGTATTTGTAGTCCGAGGTGGCTACGGCAAGGGCAAATTCCTGCGGCGACATAGCGGAGAGTATCGACAGAGCGGCTTTCGGACCTACTCCCGAAACGGAAATGAGCAGTCTGAACGCGCGCAGCTCCTCCCTGTCCGCAAATCCGAAAAGATCTATGGAATCCTCCTTTACGACCATATGCGTAAGCAGAGTTACCGTATTTTCTCCGGCGATCTTCTGCAATGTGGAAAAGGTGGTCTTGCAGGCATATCCCACTCCGCCGCACTCCACAACGGCAAGCTCCGCCTCGGTATGTATGAGTTCTCCTGTAAGCGAATATATCATAATGATTCTCCTTAATGATCGAGATCGTTCGCTCTTTCAAGCCTGCGCCTGCCGAGCGAAAGACCGTGTGTAATGGCGATAGCCACGGCGTCGGCGGTATCGTCAGGGCGGATTATCTTTTTCAGTCGGAGCATATTGCGCACCATTTCCTGCACCTGATTTTTTTCGGCTCTGCCGTAGCCGCATATGGACGATTTCACCTGCAAAGGGGTGTATTCGTATATCGGGATATTGCGCGTTATCGCAGGGATAAGGGTAACTCCTCTTGCCTGTGCTACGTCTATGGCGGTCTTTTCGTTGGAATTGAAAAAGAGTTTTTCTATTGCCATTTCCTGCGGCTGATAAGTTTCGATTATTTCCGTGATGTCCTCGTATATTATTTTCAGCCTTGTGCAGAAATCGAGATCGTGCGCCGTAGTTACCGCGCCGAATCCCACCACGGAAAATCTGTCCCCTCCGCCGTAATCGAGAACGCCGTAGCCGACAATGGCATACCCGGGGTCTATTCCGAGAATACGCATACAAAACCTCCTTTGGCGGCGATCTTCAATAAAAAAGATCCACAGTGTAATTATAGCATACTTTGATCTTAAAATCAAGCGTCGGAGAGAAAAGCGCACGGAAATCAATTTTTGATTTCCAGAAGTCAGAACGCTGCGCTTTTAGAGGTTAGAGGTAAGAAGTAAGAAGTAAGATATTCGCCGCAGTCTGATTTCACGCTCTAAAGTTTGATTGATAAGTAGTGAGAAATCAAGAAAAGGTTTTCGCACCAGCCTTTTCCTTAAAAAGGCTGCCCTCGCGCGGGCGCGCTTGTCGCCCTCTGCATTTTGCGGAGCGGTCAAGTTTTGGAAATCGGGCGGTTAAAATTTATTGCGGCAATTACTCTAATAATCTGTTGAGAAAGAAATTTCCGGTTTTTCTTTTGCAACGCAAAAGAAAAATTGCCGACCGCATAATGTCGGCAAAGGAAATTTGCTTTTAGCCCAAACACGCAGTGTTTGGGGTGCGCTCTTGAAAAGGGTGAATTTCCAAACAGTCCGGTGGACTGTTTGGAAAGAGGGAAAGCGCTTGCAAGAGAGCGCTTTCCCTACTATGAAAGGCATTTGTCATAGCCGCCGCTTGCGGCGGCAGGCGTGAAATAAATTCTGCTTTTACCTACACGAAATACTATAAAATGTGCTGTTTCCTCGCCGTTGGCGAGGAAATAGCCATATATCAAAGAATCTTAACCGCCCGATTTCCAAGTTCTGACCGCTCCGCACGATGTGGAGGGCGCATTGCCCCGTCCGGGAGGACCATCTGAAACAGATTATTTTTCCCTTACGCTGACAGAACAACTTAATAAAAAAACCTTGAAATATTCCGCCGATTGTGCTATAATTATCCTGTGAAAGAAAAATACCGAAAAACGGAAAGGTCTGAATTGATAATGAATATGACAGGTCCCAAGAAAGTCGCGGCTATACATGATATTTCGGGACTGGGAAGATGCTCTCTGACCGTGATAATCCCCGTGCTTTCCGCTATGGGCATACAGGTCTGCCCCGTTCCGACCGCTGTGCTTTCCGCACATACCGGATACGGCGAATTTGTTATGCGCGACCTTACCGATTATATAGAACCGGCATATGAGCATTACAAAAAAATGGGTACTCGGTTCGACTGCGTTTACAGCGGATTTTTGGCGTCGAGCAGTCAGATAGATCATTGCCTGAAATTTTTTTCGGGATACCCCGACGCTCTTAAAGTAGTCGATCCGGTAATGGGCGACAACGGCAAAAGCTACGCTACATATACTCCTCAGCTTTGCTCGAGAATGGCTGAACTTGTGAGAGTCGCGGATATTATCACCCCGAACCTTACCGAGGCGGCAATACTTCTGGGAGAACCTTTCCCCACCGCGCCGCTTTCTACGGGAGAGATAAAATCCATGCTTGCAAGGCTTTCGGAACTCGGTCCGCAGATAGTGGTGATAACCAGCGTCCCCACCGTTTCGGGGAAGATCGCCGCAGTCGGCTTTGATAAACAAAACAGCAGCTACTGGAAGATACTGAGCGAATATGTCCCGATAAGCTATTCGGGCAGCGGAGATATGTTCGCAAGCATACTTATCGGCGGCATACTCAGAGGTGACAGCCTGCCTATCGCTATGAACAGGGCGACTTCATTTACCGAAATGGCTATCAAGACTACCTACAGCTATAAGACGCACTGGACGGACGGCATTATGCTTGAACCGCAGCTGCCATGGCTCACGGGGTATCAGGAGCTGTCGGATTATTCGGCGCTCTGAGGTGATGATATGAAAAAAGTCCTGCTTGTTATACTTGTCGCGTGCATTGCAGCGTATTTTTATTATGAACAGCCGCAGCTTGTTGACAGTGACTTTTTCAGTGCGGATAACTGGAAAAGCGGCGTTGAGGATATACTCGGCAGAGATGTCTTTGACGACGATCTTTACGGTATAGATGAGCAGATAGGCGGTCATATCCCCTCTGACATCACGCAGACCACTACGGCAAAGGTCACAAAGCCTGCCGCGAAAAAAACGACAACTACCAAAAAGTCGGTTACTGACACGTCAAAGCCGCCTGCGGCGACAACGACGACAGTCACCGCTGCTCCTGCGCCCGTTACAACGCTGCCGCAGGAAGGAGGTCCGCTCGGATTTTATGACGACAGAGTGCCCGACTATATGCCGACATCTTCGCCGGACTATATCAGTAAGACATTTTCGTGGGGATCGTATGACGGACGATATAATTTTACGATAACGCTCAGCATCGACAGGCATATGTACGAATACTATCATTCGCTTACGAGATATTACGATCTTGCGGATTTTAAAAACTATATAGACGATCAGAACAACGCGGAGATCGTTAAGTGTGTTGCCGATCAGCTAAGAGATCTTGCGCAGAAATGTGATTATTCACAGAGCGAGCTGGTGCAGGAAACAGTCAATTTTGTTCAGAATATAACATATCGTTATGATTCCGATACGACGGGAGAGAGGGAATTTCCGAGGTATCCGCTTGAAACGATCTACGATCAGTGCGGCGACTGCGAGGATTCGAGCATACTGCTTGCCGCCTTTTTAAAGGAACTTGGCTACGGAAACGTGCTTATCGCCTATGACGATCACGTCGCTGTGGGGATACAGGGCGAGGGCAGTCTTTCGGGATCGTATTTTGAATATGAGGGCGTTAGATACTATTATATCGAAACGACGAACAGGGGCTGGGATATAGGTCATATGCCCGATGAGTACAGAGGAACGAGTGCTAAGATATACAGGATATATTAGCGCGGAAAGGGTGCTTGAATGAGCAGACTCAATATAGTGCTGGCGCAGCCGCAGATACCGCAGAATACGGGGAATATTTCGCGCACCTGCGCGGTCACGGGAGCGGCTTTGCACCTCATAAAGCCTTACGGCTTTGTTATCACCGACAGACATCTCAAACGCGCGGGTCTTGATTACTGGGATAAGCTCGAGATACGCGAATATGACGATATGCAGGAGTTTTTTGAAAGCAACGACGGCGAATTTTACTACTTCACCACAAAGGGACTGAACGTTCACAGCGAAGTGGAATATCCCGTTGACAGGGACGTTTTTCTCATCTTCGGCAGGGAGGACAAGGGACTGCCCGAAAAACTTCTGTACGAAAATAAGGACAGGTGCGTCCGCATACCAATGCGCCCGACGCTGAGAAGTCTTAATCTTTCAAACTCCGCCGCGATAGCCTGCTACGAGGTGCTGCGGCAGTGGGATTATCCCGATCTCGGCAGGAGCGGCAGTCTGACGCAATACGTCTGGTGAATCAGACATTAAAATTATAAGGGAGGAAATGTTATGGCGAAAATTAAAATTCTTACCGATTCCGCCTGCGACATCACAAAAGAACAGGAGGAGCAGCTCGGCATACAGGTAGTGCCTTTCAAGGTGGTAATGGGCGACAAAAGCTACGTCAGCCGCGTGGATTTTGACAATGAAAAATTCTATCATATGCTGGACGAGTTCGACGGTGTGCCGGTAACGTCGCAGATAACCGTTTTTGAGTATGAGGAAATATTTTCCTCACTTTACGGAGAGGGTTATACCGATGTGATAAACGTTACCATAAACAGCGAAGGCAGCGCGACATATTCAAACGCGGTAATGGCGGCTGAGAATTTTTACGAGGAACACCCCGAGGCGAAAGAGAGATTCACGATATACAATATAGACAGCGAAAATTACACGGGAGCATACGGATTTCCGATCACACAGGCGGCTATGAAGATACAGCGCGGCTGTTCGGCTAAAGAGGCTGCGGATTATATTTCCGACTGGGTAAAGAACTGCGTGATATTTTTCGCGCCGTATACCCTCAAATACGCGAGAAAGTCGGGCAGGATACCCTCTGCCGCGGCGTTTGTTGGAGAGGTAATGGGACTGCGCCCCGTTATGAGGATACACGATCATAAAATAGTTACCGAAACAAAGGTCAGGGGCGACAAGGCGATAATCCCGAAGATCGTTGAGCTTACCGCAAGCGAGATAATTCCGCAGACGCCTTATGCGATAGTTTACGGAAACGACGACGGCGTGCGCGACGAGCTTGCAAAGGCTCTTACCAAAAAACTGGGTTATCCTCCGTCGGATTTCTTTCAGATAGGCGCGGAAGTGGCGATAAACGCAGGTCCTAAGGTAACGGGTTCTATCTTCAAAGCCAAAGGCATATCCGACTGAACATTTTCGGGACGCAAAATGCGTTTATAAAATTAAAAGGATAAAAACAAAGCGGAAAGGGGCGGCGGCGGTGGAAAATAAAAAAGCGTCGGCAGTGAGGCTGCTGCTTGCCGCCGAGCTGATCGCGGCAGGGCTTGTGCTTATTGGCGCGTTGGTCACTGCGGTGATGTTGGGGATATATATGCTCAGCATTTTTGAACTGATACTTGCGGCGGTGATAGCGGTCGTGACGGCAAACGAAACCCCCTCCAACCGCCGATACAGGGGCAGACGCGCAGTACTGGGACTTATCCTGCTCACGGCGGCGGCTTTTCTCTTTGTTATGCCCTGTTACTTTTCGGGAAACTGGAAATGGAGATATGTTTATCAGCGGCACTATGCCGCAAACTCAGGCTGCGTGGGGGATATAGAATGTTTTCCGCAGGAACTTCCCGAATCGGCAGGCGATTTCCATACCGAGTACCAGCCGTCATTTTTTCAAGCGGCAGGACATTACAGCATAAGCTTTACCGCCGCAGATGAGGAGATAGCACGCTATAAGACCTACGCGGAAAACCGTGCGGTGTTCGTCTGCTCACTTCGGGAATGGCTCTCGTGGGAAAACGGCGAGCGAATGAGCGATCAGCAGAATCAACGTCTGCTTGAACTCAGCGGCGGTTCGAGCGCCTCCCTCAGTCTTTGGGCAGACGAGAATATCAGGAGATCGCCGGATACTGTCACCGTATATGTTCTCGATTCTGACTTTGAGTGGAATCACCCTTACACCTGCGCGGTGCTTGTCGATGAACAAAATCATCTGGTCGAATTTTCTCAGCTCGGTAACGCCCCGTCATAAAATATCTCCGCAGACGGGAGCTCTCCTTTCCGTTCTGTTGTCGGGGGAGACCCTTTTGAAAAAGGGTCGTCCCCCAAACCCCCTCCCTAAAACTTTCAGTTATTTTTGCGAGGGGCAATCGTTGCTTTTAAGATTTACCGAGTTTGGCTTGCGCGTTATTTACAAATGCGTATTGCCCCTCGCAAAAATCATTAAAAGTCTTTGGAAAAGGGTCCGGGGAATAACCTTTCTTCAGAAAGGTTTTCCCCGGCAGTAAAATGGAGAAGAAAACCCCCGTTCTGCGCAGATATTTCGTGGTGTATGGGGGAATAATGAGGTAAGGAGCGGATAGAGGTGCTTATAGATTTTCACGTTCACGCGTTCAATCCCAAGATCGCGGAGAAAGCGGTAGCGAAGTTACAGGCGGCGTGTGGGATAGAGCCGTTCACGCGGGGGCTGACGGAGCAGACTACAGAGCGGTTTGACGAGTGGGGAGTAGACAGGGGAGTGCTGCTGCCGATCGCCACAAAGCCGTCGCAGCAGACGATAATCAACGACTGGGCGAAAGAGCAGGACGGAGGGAGATTCATTTCTTTCGGGAGCGTTCACCCGGACGCGGAGGACGTTCTGGAGGAGCTGCAAAGGATAAAGGATATGGGGCTGCACGGGGTAAAGCTGCACCCTGATTATCAGGATTTTCTTGCGGACGATCCGAAGATGGACGGGATATACGATATGATAGAGCAGCTTGACCTGCCGGTGATATTCCACGCAGGGTACGACTGCATTTCGCCGATGTTGGTGCATTGTCCTCCGCAGAGGGCGATAAACGTGATAAAGCGGCACAAGGGAATGAAGATGATCTTTGCGCATCTCGGCGGAAACGACGCTTGGCAGCAGGTGTATGATATTCTGGCAGGAGTTGACGGAGAGGTGTATTTTGACACGGCGTTCACGTCTTTCTGCGAAGATTCGCTTATGCAGAGGATAATACGCAGGCACGGTGCGGACAGGATACTTTTTGCAAGCGACTGTCCGTGGGAAAGCTCCGCCGTACTTGCGCGGAAGATAGAGCGGCTGGATCTTACGGACGATGAGAGGGAGAAGATATTTTACAAAAACGCGGTGCGTTTGCTCGGACTGAGCGAACAACGCGGCGAATAAAAGACGGCAAAGCTGTTAATCATTATGTATAAGAATGTCCTGCCATAAAAGGGATAAAATATTAATATTGAATAAACATTGACAAAAACCTGTCGATTGCTGTTGACAAGAACCCGGAAAGTATGCTATAATTAAGAACAGGCTTATTTTTCGGATTACAGGAAGGATCGTGATCGTGTAAATGGAAACACAGGAACAGGAAATAGATCTCAAGGATTTGTTTTCGCTGCTGCTGAGTAAGGCAAAGTTTATTATTCTGGTGACTGTCCTGGGAATGGCGGCTGCGTTTGCTTTCGCCAAGATCGTACTTCCGGTCAAGTATACGTCTTCTATTTCGATATATGTAATGAACTATAACATTGCCGGTGAGCAGGTCAACAACGGACAAGCTACACAGAGCGACCTTATGGCGGCGAAAAGCCTTGCAGGGACGTACATCGTAATTCTCGGAAACGACATTGTGTACGATCAGGTCTCGGATATGCTTATAAAAGATTATGACGTTGAAGATCTGAAAAATTTCTTTACGGTCAGCAAGAACCGCGACGGTGAATATAAGATCCCTGCGGAGGAGCTGAGGTCTAAAGTGTCGCTGACTGCGGTGAACGATACCGAGGTCATTCAGATAGAGGCGACTACCGAATCGGCGCAGATCTCCTCAGACATATGCACTTACATTGCAAGCATTGCGCCCGATCTGCTCAAAAAGACGACCAATGCAGGCTCGGTCGAGACTATCGGCTACGCCAAAGTACCGGAAGAACCCTCTTCCCCGAATGTAAGAAATATCACCATTATCGGCGCTCTGCTCGGACTGGTGATCTCCGTGGCGATAGTTGTTATCAGCAACCTGCTCGACAACTGCGTATCTACCGCCGAGGACATCAGGAACCGCTGGTCTATACCCGTGTTAGCCGAGATCCCCGATCTGGAAATGGATGAAAAGGAGGCGTCCAGGTATGAGTATTAAGAAAAATCAGAAACCTGCAAGCGTAAAGCAGAAAAGAATGACTCTTCTGGACGACAATATCCCCTTTGCCGTTGTCGAATCATATAAAACGCTGAGATCGAACCTCGTGTTCGCGCTTTCCACAAGAAAAAGCAAGGTCATCGCGGTGTCGAGCGCACTGCCCAGCGAGGGTAAGTCTACAAACGCCGCCAATCTTGCGATAACGCTTTCGCAGACGAACGCAAAGGTGCTGTTTATTGACGCCGATCTGAGAAAACCCGTGCAGCACAGGACATTCAAGCTCAAAAATAAAATGGGTCTGTCAACACTGCTCGGCGGAATAAATTCCTTTAAAGAAGTGCTTAACAGTCAGGTCGTTCCCGGTCTGGATATTGTGACGAGCGGCCCCATACCGCCCAACCCCTCCGAAATGCTTTCGAGCGACAATATGAAAAAACTGCTCGATGAGCTGTCGAGATACTACGATTATATCGTTATAGATACTCCGCCTATCAACATAGTTTCGGATACTATAAATATGGTGAACTATATCGCAGGAGTCGTAATGGTCGTAAGACAGGGCGGCACTCCGAGAGACGCGCTTGACGAGGCGTTAAACGCTATCGACTTTGCCGACGGTCATGTGCTCGGTATAATTCTTACCCGTGTTGATATGAAGTCGGGCAAGGGCGGCTACAAATATAAAAACGGCTACAAATACAAGTATAAATACAAGGATTACTCATACGGCTACGGCAACAACACGGGCAGACAGAAAAGCTCCGATTCCAAGTGAGTATCTTATGACAAAAAGAATATACTGTACCCGAACGGGTGCAGTATTTTTTTAAAAACAGCCGATTGATATGCAATATCGGGGGATATACAAAAATGTATAATTGTTTATAGACAGGCTGCTTTTTATATATAGAACGTCTGCGGAAAATTAACCGTATAGCAATAAAAATTCAAAATTTTACATAAGAAAAGGACTGATATTTATGCTGATAACATTAAGCTGCAAGGACACCGAGATCGCCGTTGACAGCTTCGGCGCGGAACTTCATTCGATAAAGGTCGGCGGCTGCGAATACCTTTGGCAGTGCGGCGATCCATGGAAAAGATACGCGCCGATACTCTTCCCGTTCATATGCTCCCCCGAGGGCAGAAAGTACCGCGCAGGCGGCAGGGAATATACTATGCCTGCAAATCACGGTTTTGCGCGTGACAGGCGGTTTTATCCCGAAAGCGTGAACGAAACTTCCGTGGTATTCGCGCTCGATTCGGACGATGAGAGCAAGCGCGTTTATCCCTACGATTTTCATTTTACCGCAGGATATGAGGTGGCAGACGGTCGGGTAAAAGTGTCCCACAAGGTGAAAAACATGGGAACGGAGCCGATGTATTTTTATCTGGGCGGTCACCCGGCGTTCAATTGTCCGCTCGAATCGGGACTTGCTTTTGACGATTACTATGTGGAATATTCCCGTGAGGAAACGATCGTACAGCCGATCCCTGGCGGCGAGCGTACTCTTGTGGAGGGCGGCAGACGGCTCGATCTCAGCCGCGAGCTTTTCGATCACGACGTTATTATGAAAGACGCTCCGAAGTCGGATTCGGTGACGCTCAGGTCGGATAAGGGAACGCGCTTTGTGACGGTGGAATTTCCCGAAAGCAGGTGTATCGCGGTCTGGTCGCCTGGCAAGGATAACAACGCGGCGTTTGTCTGCCTTGAACCGTGGACTTCCGTTCCGGTGTATGCCGATGATGAATTTGCGGATATTGAGAGCAAGCCGCACGCGATACGTCTTGAAGCGGGCGCGGAATACGAATACAGCTACAGTATAATAGCAGGTCGGTAGGATATGAAAGCGGTAATTCAGAGGGTGGCTCACGCGGCTGTCGAGGTCGACGGCGAAGTCGTGGGAAAGATAGGAAAAGGTTTTTTGATATTATTGGGAGTTGCGGACGGCGACAGCGAGCGCGATTGTGAAAAGCTCACCGATAAGATAGCGCATATGCGGATATTTGCGGACGAAAACGACAAGGTGAATCTTGCGCTTGACGATGTGGGCGGCGACGTGCTGGCAATATCGCAGTTTACGCTGTATGCCGATTGCCGTCGGGGGAATCGTCCAGGGTTTACGCTTGCCGGAAAGCCTGAGCACGCACAAATGCTGTACGGCCGTTTTTGCGAAATGCTGGAAAGGAAGATAAAGGGCAATGTGGAGCGCGGCGTTTTCGGCGCGGATATGAAAGTCAGCCTGCTCAACGACGGTCCGTTTACTATTATATTGGAGTGTGTCGACGGGCAGATATTGCTCTGACGGGGGAAAGACAGGAATAAAAATGATCGGGTATATCGGCGTCACCTGACGGCAGTCGGGCGGCGCTGTTTTTTTGGAACAATTATGAAAATTGTACAAATTCACGGTAAATTTTTTGGTAATTATTTAGTGGTACTTTTGTACAAAAGCTATTGACAGCGCGGTTGATGTGTTGTATAATGTACGCAAAGACAGGTATTTATTAGACAGCTTTTTTAGGAGGTGAGTCCGATGTACAGATAAAATGTCAAAAGCTTGATATTCTTTTGACGATATATAGACAATACATTAACAAAATGCCAATATCAAAGGGCGGATAAACATAGTTATTAATAATTGGAGGCAAAAAATGAAAAAGACAACAAAAATAACCGCCGCTATTCTCAGTATATTTATGCTGTTTTTGTCCTCGTGCGCTAAAAAACCCGATACAAAACCGACAAAAACCGAAAAAACCGATATGTCAGGCTCGGAGAGTGTGACCGTACAGGAAATGCAGGGCAGGGAACAGGAATATGCGGATTCGATAAAAAATTTAAAACTCGATAATATGACCGTGAACGACCAATTGGCAGTTGAAGTGCCGGAAGAAATGAAAACGGGAGAGCTGCTAATTCCTGACGGATATCAGGATAAATATAAGGAGCTGTTTCCATATTATGACAAAGATTATGATGAAAAGAATGTTTTTATGGATGAAATGTCATATCCAATAGCATATCAATACAAAAACCCCGATTCAGGATTGCTAATGATAGCAGGAAGCACCGGGTTTTTTACTTATGATACGATGAAATATGACGATGTGTACCACGAATTCAGCCCAAAACTGGAAAAAGTCTACAATTATTATCAGGCAATTAACTGCGAAGATAAATACAAACTTTTGAATACCGACAAGGAAATGTCGGTGGCGGAGGCTGCGCAGAAAGCGCAGGATTTTGCAGACGATTTTGTAGAAGTTAGCAATTATCCCAATGAATTTAAAGTGTCGCGTGTCAGCGTTTATAAAACGGACAGCGGATACTATTTCGACATAGATTATACCCATTCATTGTGGGGAACAAGGATATTGGAATATTATTCGACATATAATGATTTTCAACATTTGTACAATGAAAATTTAATAATCAGCAATAGTACGGCGTCAATATACGAGGGGGATATTGATGTATTTATTGCGCAGTTTGGCGTTGAAAAATATAAATTTGATGAGGACTCAGGCAATGTTCCCGACCCTGTGTACGCTACTCAGTATCTCAGCGATACTCTGGCTGAACATATGGGTCTTAAATTACAGAGAGTATCTCTTGAATATGCGTTGTTTAGAACCGGCAATATTGAGGAAAAACAAGAGGGAAAACAAACGGACAGGGAAATTGCCGATTGGGCTGTGTACTGCTCTTACGACACGGTCAAAGCCGTTCCGTGCTATGTATTTTACTTTGACGACACACCGTACAAAGAAAAATTCGCGGTGCTGTGGCTTGAAGATATGACCGTGGACTATGTGGACAATTCGAGATAAAATTCAGGAGGCAAAAAATGAAAAAAATTCTACTTACAGCGGCGGCTTTGCTTAGCGTCTGCGCCGTTCTGTTTACGTCCTGCGCCAAAAAAGGCGGTGTCAAGGGTGAAGATGAAATAAGCGGCTCGGAAAGTGCGCCGATCTCGGAAATGAGCGAAAAGTGTTCGGAGTATTCCGATAAACTGAAAGAATTAAAGCTGGACAATATAAAAATAAGCGATAACATTTCGGTGGAAATACCGCAGAAAATATTGACGGGCGATTTGATCGTTTCCGATAATTTTGATGATAAGTATGAACAAATTTTTTCGCATTATGTTAATGATTACGACGAAAAATTAATTACGATAAATGAAAATTCATATCCGACCGGTCCCGATTATGATGATACGGATAAAAACCTCAGAATGTCGGTCGGCTGTATAGGTTTTTTCTGCTATCAGCGCAATTTTGATATAAGCAGATATGTTTATGAAGAAGGTCTGAATGTTACCGAACCGATAAAATCTTATAGCTGTAATGATATTGAAAACTGCAATGAAAAATATAAACTGATAGATTCGGATAAGGAAATGTCGGTGGCGGAGGCTGCGCAGAAAGTGCAGGATTTTGCAGACGATTTTGTAGAAGTTAGCAATTATCCGAATGGACTGAAAATTTATAGAGCTGCTGTTACACAGACGGATAAAGGCAGCTATTTTGAACTGGATTTTAAAATGACAGGTAATGATGTCGGAGTATTGCAATATGTTATGGACGGAAATACCTGCGAACATTTGTATAATGACAGCCCTATCAGCGTATCAATAGCAGCATATATTTGTGACGGCGAGGTGAACTTTTTTGCTCCGCAGTTTTGCTGTGAAAATTATAATGTCGGCGAAGAAGTCCAAAACGCGCCCGACCCCGTGTACGCCGTGCAGTATATGAGCAGATCTTTAGCCGAGAAACTTGAACTGGAGTTAAAGCGTGTCGAGCTTGAATGTGTTCTTTTCAGAACCGGCAATGTAAAGGACGATCCAATGTCTGACGATGTGCCTTGGAGCAGTGTTATAGATAACGACACAATAAAACCCGTTCCGTGCTATGTATTTTACTTTGACGATACGCCGAACAAAGAAAAATTCGCGGTGCTGTGGCTTGAAGATATGACCGTGGACTATGTGGATAATTCGAGATGACACTGAGCCTGCCCACGGAATTCAATTTTATAAGAGTGTTTTTGGTCTTATAATTATATTCTGACTATTCCGACAAGATTTTTGTTATATTCTCCGCCAACGGCGGAGAATATAACATTAAATTATTTTTCCTCCGCCGCAGGCGGAGGAAAAATAACCCAATAGTCTGCATTTACAAGTAAAATAAATAAAATGCTCGCATAAAATTTAAAAAATTGATTTGCGTGGCTGCCTGCCTGACGCGGGCGGCTTTTTTGCGCTGAAAACACATAACCTGTTTACAAAAGATTAATATCGCCGCGCCAAAAAGTCTTGACTTTGCAGGTAAAAAGTACTATAATATTTATGTCAGTATATTTTTATTTGGAGGTTTTTAATTATGAGCAGAGTTTATAATTTCAGCGCGGGTCCTGCGGTACTTCCCGAAGAAGTGCTCAAAGAGGCAGCCGAGGAAATGCTGGACTATAAGGGTACGGGTATGTCAGTAATGGAAATGTCCCACCGTTCCAAGGCGTTTGATAATATTATCAAAGAGGCTGAACAGGATATCCGCGATCTGATGAACATTCCCGACAATTACAAGGTGCTTTTCCTTCAGGGCGGTGCGTCCCAGCAGTTTGCCGCTGTTCCTATGAACCTGATGAAGAATAAAAAGGCGGCTTACATAATCACGGGTCAGTGGGCGAAGAAAGCTTATCAGGAGGCTCAGAGGTACGGCGAGGCTGTAGCTGTTGCGTCCTCCGCGGACAAGACGTTTTCCTATATCCCCGATTGCTCCGATCTCGATATTCCCGAAGATGCGGACTATGTTTACATCTGTGAAAACAATACGATCTACGGTACTAAATTCTGGAAACTGCCCGATACCAAGGGTAAGACGCTTGTGGCGGACGTTTCCTCCTGTTTCCTCTCCGAGCCTGTAGACGTTACCAAGTACGGCGTTATCTACGGCGGCGTTCAGAAGAACGTGGGACCTGCCGGTGTTGTCATCGCTATTATCCGTGAGGATCTTATCACCGACGATGTTCTTGAGGGTACTCCCACAATGCTTAAATGGAAAACTCAGGCTGACGCGGATTCTCTGTATAACACCCCTCCCTGCTACGGTATCTACATCTGCGGCAAGGTGTTCAAGTGGATCAAGAAAATGGGCGGTCTTGAGGCTATGAAGGCACATAACGAGAAGAAAGCGAAGATACTTTATGATTTCCTCGATCAGAGCAAGCTTTTCAAGGGCACTGTCGAGAAGAAAGACCGTTCGCTGATGAACGTTCCCTTTGTTACGGGAAATGAGGAGCTTGACAAGAAATTCGTTGCCGAGGCAAAGGCGGCAGGCTTTGAGAATCTCAAAGGCCACAGAACCGTCGGCGGTATGAGAGCTTCTATCTATAACGCTATGCCGATCGAGGGCGTTGAAAAGCTGGTAGAGTTTATGAAGAAATTCGAGGCTGAGAATTCCTGATGCAGCTGAGCGAAGAATACAAGGAACGTATCAGGCGCAGAAATAAGATCAGGGCGAAAATTATTGCCGTCTGCGCGTTTGCGGTCGTTATCGGGATCATCATTGTAAAGGTGATCACATAATTTAAAAGCTGACTTTCAGCGAAAAACTCACGGAATTCAATTTTATAATAATATTATTTTTGGTTTTATAATTATATTCCGATAAGTTTTATAAGGTTTTTGTTATATTCTCCCCGCGCGGCGGAGAATATAACATTGAATTATTTTTCTTACGGCGGCGCAGGAAAAATAACCTGAAAAGTCAGCCCGAATAAGTAAAAAGTATTAAAATACTTAGATAAAAGTTTAAAACTGATTTCCTTGCGAAAAATTAAGTAAGAAAGAGGTAATACCAATGTATAATATACAGACTCTTAACAAAATAGCTGCCTGCGGTACGGATATTTTCGACAAAGCCGCTTATACGGTAGGCGACGCGGTAGAAAACCCCACCGCCATAATGGTGCGTTCCGCAAAAATGCACGAAATGGAATTCGGCAGCGATCTGCTTGCTATCGCAAGAGCCGGAGCAGGCGTAAACAATATCCCCGTTGACAGATGTGCCGAGGAGGGTATCGTAGTGTTCAATACCCCGGGCGCTAACTCCAACGCGGTAAAGGAGCTTGCGATATGCGCTTTGCTGCTTGCGTCGAGAAAGATCACGGAGGCTGCCGCATGGGCTGCATCACTTAAGGGAACTCCCGACGCGCCCAAGACGGTAGAGGGCGGCAAGGCTAAGTTTGCAGGTCCCGAGATACTCGGCAAAACTCTCGGTATAATCGGACTGGGAGCTATCGGCGGAAAGATAGCGAACGCCGCTGTCGCTCTGGGTATGGACGTTATCGGATACGATCCTTATCTGTCGGTAGCCGCGGCTGTCAATCTCGATCCCAAGGTAAAGATCACCGCAAATATTGACGATATATATAAGAACAGCGACTATATCACCATTCACGTTCCCTACACCAAGGATTCAAAGAATATGATAGATGCCGACCAGATCGCAATGATGAAAGACGGCGTGCGCATTATCAATCTGGCAAGGGGAGAGCTTATCAACAGTGAGACGATCGTCAAGGCGATAGCGGACGGCAAGGTGGCAAAATATGTCACCGACTTTGCAGACGATGTTGTTCTGGGCGTTGACGGAGTTATTGTACTTCCTCACCTTGGCGCGTCTACTCCCGAATCGGAGGACAACTGTGCCGTTATGGCGGCTCACGAGCTGATCGACTATATCGAGAACGGTACGATCAGAAATTCCGTAAACTTCCCGAACGCCGAGCTTGCCAAGACGGGCGACGCTCTGGTATGCGTTCTGCACAAGAATCTTCCCGACGCACTGGGCAAGATCACTTCGGCAGTCGGTGCAGCTGTTGCCAATATGGTAAATAAGACCAGAGGCGATTGGGCGTACACCATGCTTGATGTAAACGGCAGCGCGGACGTTTCGGCTATCGAGGCTGTTGAAGGCGTGGTAAGAGTTAGAGTAATTTAAGAGGTAAGAGTACCTACTCAGGCTGATTTCACGCTCCGCACTTATGGTGAAAATTAAGTTGGCATATTAAAAAGGTTTTCGATCAAGCCTTTTCCTTAAAAAGGCTGCCCTCGCGCGGGCGCGCTTGTCGCCCTCTGCCGTGTGCGGAGCGGTCAGACTTTGGAAATCGGGCGGCTGAAATTTATTGTGGTAATTACTCTAATAATCTGTGGGAAAGAAATTTCCTTTGCCGACCTCATAATGTCGGCAAAGGAAATTTTCTTTTAGCCCAAACACGAAGTGTTTGGGGTGGCGCACTTATTGCCGAAAATATCACGCCGTATAGACATAAAACGCTGTTATTCCCCCCATTGGGGGAATAATAGCCTGTTTCAGTGTTATTGCCGAAAATATCACACTGTATAAATATTAAAAGCTTGCCTTATCTTTGCGATTTGGCAAGCTTTTTTTGATCATTATTATAATTATTACTATTATTATCTTACCGCCTTGAATCCCTGCTCGAGATCGTCGATAATGTCGTCGATATGCTCCGTGCCGATAGAGAGCCTTATGGTGTTGGGTCTGATACCGGCGGCAAGCAGCTCGGGTTCTTCCATCTGGGAATGTGTGGTGGACGCAGGGTGTATAACAAGCGACTTTACGTCCGCAACGTTTGCAAGCAGCGAGAACAGTTTAAGCGACTCGGTGAACTTCTTAGCCTTGTCGGAATCGCCCTTTATCTCAAAAGTAAAGATAGACGCCGCGCCGTTGGGGAAGTACTTGTCATAAAGCTCTTTTTCTCTGCCGTCCGCAAGCGATGGGTGATTTACCCTCTCAACGTCGGGGTGATTTCTGAGAAAATCGACCACTTTCAGCGCGTTCTCCACATGACGTTCAACTCTCAGCGAAAGAGTTTCCAGACCCTGTAAGAGCAGGAAAGAGTTGAAAGGCGAAATCGTCGCGCCAATATCCCTCATAAGAGTAGTCCTTATTTTAAGAACATAGGCGATGTTTCCTGCCGCCTTGGTGAATACCACGCCGTGGTAGGAGGGGTTCGGCTTGCTGAGTCCGGGGAACTTGTCGTTCTGCTCCCAGTCAAATTTACCTGAATCCACGATAACGCCGCCCATTACAGTGCCGTGACCGCCGATAAACTTTGTCGCGGAGTGTACCACAACGTCCGCGCCGTGCTCGATAGGTCTGAGCAGGTAGGGAGTAGCAAAGGTGTTGTCCACGATAAGCGGGATACCGTGCCTGTGCGCGATGTCGGCGATCGCCTCCAGATCTATAACATCGGAATTGGGATTGCCGAGCGTTTCGGCATAGACAAGCTTTGTGTTCTCCTGTATCGCTGCCTCGATAGCGTCAAGGTCGTGCGGATTTACAAAAGTGGTCGAGATACCCTGATCTGCGAGCGTGTTTGCGAACAGATTGTATGTACCGCCGTAGAGATTTGACGATGAAACGATGTGGTCGCCGCTTATTGCTATGTTCTGAATGGCGTATGTTATAGCAGCTGAGCCGCTCGCCGTCGCAAGAGCCGCAGCGCCCCCCTCGAGAGCCGCTATCCTCTTTTCAAACACGTCGGAAGTCGGGTTCATCAGCCTTGTATAAATGTTTCCGTTCTCGGTAAGCGCAAAACGTCCTGCCGCCTGCGCGGAATCCTTGAAAACATATGAAGTCGTAGCGTATATCGGAACGGCGCGCGCGTCGGTCGCCGGATCAGCCTGCTCCTGACCTACATGGAGCTGCAAAGTCTCAAAATGCAGTTTTTTATTTTCACTCATTGTAATTACCTCTTTCATTATTTATTATATTTATTATATTTTGTCGGGATATGGTCAACAGCGGCACATTCGCCTTGCCGTGTTAAAGATGTCGGAAAATTTTCTCATAACGCTCTCTCCTTTTACTTATGAAGATTATCATATAAATCCTATAAGTTTAGTGTGATTTTATGTATATATCATACCACACCTTTATGCATTTGTCAACAGTCCGCTCAATTTTTGTAGGACTATACAAATATCCGATAAAAAAAGAAAGAAAACATATGAAAAATTTACAAAATATCACCTGTTATAAAAAAGATCCCGGCTTTGAATAAAAACCGGGATCAATAAAACTACGCCTTATCAGTGAGCGCTGCGCTCAACATAAGTAGTATGCAAAAGCTTGTGAGCCTTCTCCTTGCCGGGAGCCTCAAAGTATTCGTCATACAGCAGTTTCATAACGGGGCTTTCGTGAGATTTTCTCAGATCGATACTGCGGTCAACGTCATAGAGAGCCTTAGCGCGGATAGTCTTGAGATCAACGTTATTGCGTACAGCGTCGCTCTGGACAGGCTGACCGCCGCCGTTGATACAGCCGCCGGGACAAGCCATGATCTCTACCATCTGATAATCCTTTTCGCCGGACTTGACCATCTCTACGACCTTTCTTGCATTTGCAAGACCGGAAGCAACTGCGACCTTGATCTCAACGCCGCCTACCGTGTAAGTCGCCTCTTTGATACCCTGAGTTCCGCGGACTTCATTGAAGTCTACAGCCTCGGTAGTACCGTCCAGCTTGTATGCCGCGGTACGCAGAGCAGCCTCCATAACGCCGCCCGTTGCGCCGAAGATAGTACCTGCGCCAGACGCGATCTCAAACGGATCGTCAAACTTCTCATCGGCAAGATCGGTAAAGTCGATACCTGCACGCTTGATCATAGCGGCAAGCTCTCTTGTGGTAAGAGCAACGTCCACATCGTCAAAGTCGTGGGTGCGCTGTTCCTCTCTCGTTACCTCAAACTTCTTGGAAGTGCAGGGGATAACGCTGACAACGAACAGATCCTTGGGATCTATGCCGTTCTTCTCGCAGTAGTAGCTCTTGAGAACTGCGCCGAACATCTGCTGAGGAGATTTGCAGCTTGACAGATGAGGGAGAAATTCAGGATAATAATGCTCGCAGAATTTTACCCAGCCGGGGCAGCAGGAAGTAAACATCGGGAGAGTACCGCCGTTCTGTATACGCTCGATAAGCTCGTTAGCCTCTTCCATAATGGTAAGGTCGGCTGTAACGTCCATATTGAACACTTCGTCCGCGCCGAGACGTCTGATAGCCGCGACCATTTTGCCCTCTACATTCGTGCCGACAGGCATATCGAAAGATTCGCCGAGAGTCGCCCTGATCGAAGGAGCGGTAAAGAATACCACCTTCTTTGAAGGATCGGCGATCGCGTTCCATACCGCTTCGGTCTGGCTCTTTTCAGTGAGAGCGCCTACGGGGCAGGCAACGATACACTGACCGCAGCCGACGCAGGCAGCCTCGTTGAGCGGCTTGTCGAACGCGCAGCCGATGTGGACGTTGTAGCCTCTTCTGATAGGTCCGATGCAGGAAACGCTCTGAACGTTCTTGCAGGCGGCAACACATCTCATACACTGGATACATTTATTGTTATCTCTTACAAGATAAGGTGAGCTGTCGTCGATAGCATAGCGCTTGTCGTCGCCGTCGCCGCTGAATCTGTCCTCGTCTGCGCCGTATGCTACGGAAAGCTTTTGCAGCTCGCAGTTGTTTCCTCTCGGGCAGGACAGACACTTTTTGCTGTGGCTTGAAAGGAGCAGCTCGATAGTGGTCTTTCTTGAATTTCTTACAGCGGGGGTGTTGGTGAGAACTTCCATGCCCTCCTCAACGGGATATGTGCAGGCAGCGGTAAGACCTCTTCTGCCCACGATCTCTACTACGCATACGCGGCACGCGCCGATACAGTTGATGTCCTTCAGATAACAAAGAGAAGGAATATCAACGTTTACGGTCTTTGCAGCCTGAAGGATCGTAGAGCCGGCAGGCACTTCGGCGGGTATGCCGTTTATTTTAAGATGGATCATCTGATTTTCCATATATATAATACCTCCTCTGCTTACTTCCTGACAACTGCTTTAAGCTTGCAGTTGGTGATACAAACGCCGCACTTGATACACTTAGCCGTATCTATCTCGTATGCCGGGAGCTTCTTGCCGGGCGCGATATAGTCGGTCTTGTTGATAGCGTTTGCAGGGCAGTTTCTTGCGCACATTCCGCAGCCTACGCACTTATCCTTTTCGATCTCGTAGCTGAGCAGGCTCTTGCAGACGCCGGAAGAGCAGTGTTTGTTTTGGATATGGTCGATGTACTCGTCCTTGAAATAGTGCATGGTGGAGAGTACGGGGTTGGGAGCGGACTGACCAAGAGCGCAGAGCGAAGACGACTTCATATGATTTGCAAGCGACTCGATCTTCTCCAGATCCTCCATTTCGCCCTTGCCCTCGGTGATCTTATCCAGATACTGGAGCAGACGTCTTGTACCGATACGGCAGGGAGTACATTTACCGCAGGACTCGTCAACCGTGAAGTTGAGGTAGAATTTGGAAATATCCACCATACAGGTATCTTCGTCCATAACGATAAGTCCGCCCGAACCCATCATAGAGCCGAGAGCGGTAAGGTTCTCGTAGTCGATAGGAGTATCTATATGCTCTGCCGGGATACAGCCGCCGGAAGGTCCGCCCGTCTGGGCAGCCTTGAATTTCTTTCCGTTGGGGATACCGCCGCCGATCTCCTCAACGATCTCGCGCAGGGTAGTACCCATCGGGATCTCCACCAGACCGACGTTCGTGATCTTTCCGCCGAGAGCAAACACCTTGGTTCCCTTGGAAGTCTCGGTACCCATTGACGAATACCATTTTGCGCCCTTGCGTATGATCTGAGGGATATTTGAATAAGTTTCAACGTTATTGAGAACGGTAGGCTTGCCGAACAGACCCTTGACAGCCGGGAAAGGAGGACGCGGTCTGGGTTCGCCTCTGTGACCTTCGATAGAAGTCATAAGAGCGGTCTCTTCGCCGCATACGAACGCGCCTGCGCCGAGACGTATCTCGATATCGAAATCAAATCCCGTGCCGAGAATGTTCTTGCCGAGCAGTCCTTTTTCTCTTGCCTGACCGATAGCGATCTCAAGACGCTGAACGGCGATCGGGTACTCCGCACGGACATAGATATAGCCCTGATGTGCGCCGATCGTGTAGCCTGCGATAGCCATAGCCTCCAGAACTGCATGCGGATCGCCTTCAAGTATCGAACGATCCATAAATGCGCCCGGGTCGCCTTCGTCGGCGTTGCAGCAGACATATTTTACGTCGCCCTTGGACGCCTTTGCGAACGCCCACTTTCTGCCGGTGGGGAATCCTGCGCCGCCTCTTCCTCTTATGCCCGATTCGAGCAGTTCGTTTACAACGTCGTCGGGAGACATTTCCGTGAGGACCTTGGCAAGAGCCTGATAACCGTCTGTAGCTATGTATTCGTTTATATCTTCGGGATTGATAACGCCGCAGTTTCTCAGAGCGATCCTGAGCTGCTTTTTATAGAAATCCGTTTCGGAGAGGGAGATGATCGAGCCGTCCTCGTGAACCGTCTCCTTGTAGAGCAGATCTTTAACGATATTACCGTTCTTGATATGCTCGTCTACTACGCGGATAACGCCTTCGGGAGTTGCCTGAGCGTAGAATGCGCCTTCGGGATAAACGATCATGATAGGACCGAGCGCACAAAGACCGAAACAGCCCGTCTTTACGACCAGTACTTCATTTTCAAGTCCCTGCTTTTTCAGCTCGCTTTCAAGAGCCTCGATAACCTTTTTACTTCCCGAGGAAGTACAGCCTGTACCGCCGCACACGAGTATCTGCTTGCGGTAGCCGGTCTTTTCAGCCAGCTTTGCGCCCTCTTCGGCGACCAGCTTTCTGACCTTTACCAGATCTTCATATTCGTTTCTGATTTGATTAAGCTCAGCAATTGTCATTCTTCGGCACCTCCTTTTTTATTCAGGTAGGAGTCAAGGATTCCTCCGACCTGTTCGGGCGTGACCTTGCCGTAAACGTCCTCGTCCACCATCATTACGGGGGCAAGACCGCAGGCACCCACGCAGCGGCAGGAATCTATCGAGAACATACCGTCCTCGGTACATTCGCCGGACTTGATGCCCAGCTTGGTTTCGATAGCCTCAAGGATCTTGTCCGAACCCTTTACATAGCAGGCAGTGCCGAGGCAGACGCTTATCTTGTGCTCGCCCTTAGGGGTAAGAGAGAACTGAGAATAGAACGTTGCCACTCCGTAAACTTCGGACAGTGAAATTCCGAGACCGTCGGCGATCATCGTCTGGACCTCGATAGGCAGATAACCGTAAATGCCCTGCGCCTCCTGGAGAATGGGCATAAGTCCGCCCGGCTGGTCATGATGCTTGGCTATGACCGCCTTGAGCTGTTCTTCCTGAACGATGGTTCCCTTAAACGTATTCAGGGATTTTTCATTCATAACATAACCTCCTACAATATTTCGGCTTTCGCCGGGAACGCCGTATACCGTCGGGCGTTCCATATAAGCATATTAAGTATATGATCCCGGCACGCGGAAATATATCGGACGGTCGGCATAATTTTACGCTGCCGGTCGTGAAATATCGTCCGTATGCGCGTCTAATACTATAAT
Source organism: uncultured Ruminococcus sp. (assembly GCA_947629455.1). Classification (GTDB taxonomy): domain Bacteria; phylum Bacillota; class Clostridia; order Oscillospirales; family Ruminococcaceae; genus FB2012. Next base: position 30,233 of record CANRDT010000014.1, on the reverse strand, counting down.
ACTATTAATTATACATCATTATCAGCCGAATTTCAAGGGATTTTTTTATAATTTTGCACATTTTCGGGGTATATCCGAAATTTTATCGGATTACACAAAAAACAGGGTGATTTTTCGGCAAAAACATTAAAAGATTAATTACATATTTTCCCAACAAGCTCCCCGTGTTCCGTCCGCCGCGCCGTATATAAGTATAGTACATTTTAAAAAAGAAATCAATTATGAATTTCTGTATAATATCCTGCAAAATATTTCCGTTTAAAAGCATAAACGTCATTGCGCAAAAAAGACCGCTCCCTGTTCGGAACGGTCTTTTGTATATCCTTATTGTCTGGGAGGGAGATTGCCGCTGAAGAAAGTGTAGTAAGCGTAGCCCATTTGTCCGTTATAGTCCAGATAGAGCCAGCCGCCCTCGTTTCGGTACACCTTGCAGATAGCTCCCACGGGTATGACCAGAAGATTTTCGGATTTTGAAGTCGGCTGTGGGTGCAGATATACCGCGCTTATTACCGTCATGGCGGTAGCCTCTCCGAGCGCCTCGCCGCCGCTGACCGATCCGGATTCCGAGGTCTGATAGGGGTCGTCCTCGTTGTGCTTTGTGGTCGTGGTATGGGTCGTCCTTATGGAAATTTTTGAAGATGTGCTGACTGAGTATGTCGGCGCATTGGTGATACGTCCCGTCTTGCCGTTCGAGCTCGCCGCGTTCGATATGAACAGACTTTTTGCAAACAGCATGGTGATGATGACCACCACGAGCGTAGTCGCCATCATTCCGATCGCTCCCTTTACCGCGGAGGGCAGTCCGCCGCTGCCGTTTTGTCCGCGCGATCTGTCATTTCTGTCGTTTTTGCTCATATTCCTGCTCCTTTCAGAAGTTCCTGCATTGCTACTATTATTATACTACACACTTTCGTTCAAGTCAATAATTTTTCGCTCCATAATTTTCTTTGGCGGCAAAAAAATGACGCGATATGTAAAAATGTGCATATTGATAACGATTTCGTACAGCCTGTTGTGCAAACTGCACGAAAATCGCGTGGAAAAATTGTATAAAAATAATCGGTAAAAATCTCCGGAAAACTATAGTAATTTTCCTGAATATCTGTTATAATAATATTGTTACCGTATCCATTTCCGTCATTGCGCGGTACGGGAGCCTGATTTTTATGCTTTCCGCTCCGGGGACGTGTTAAATACGGGATCAATAAAATTTTTTGGAGGTAATACCAATGGCAAAGAAGTATTGTTACCTTTTCTCTGAGGGTAATGCCAACATGAGAGAGCTGCTCGGCGGTAAGGGCGCAAACCTTGCTGAAATGACGGGTATGGGACTTCCTGTTCCGCAGGGCTTTACGATCTCCACTGAGGCTTGTACTCAGTACTATGAGGACGGCAGAGAGATCAATCCCGAGATCATGGCAGAGATCAACGAGTACATTGTAAAAATGGAAGAGATCACCGGAAAGAAATTCGGCGACAAGGAGAATCCGCTCCTCGTTTCCGTTCGTTCGGGCGCAAGAGCGTCCATGCCCGGAATGATGGACACTATCCTTAATCTGGGTCTTAACGAAGATGTTGTTGAGGTAATTGCTGAGAAGTCCAACAACCCGAGATGGGCATGGGACTGCTACAGAAGATTTATCCAGATGTATTCCGACGTTGTTATGGAAGTCGGCAAGAAGTACTTTGAAGAGCTTATCGACGAAATGAAAGCCAAGAAGGGCGTTACTCAGGACGTTGAGCTGAGCGCTGACGATCTTAAAGAGCTTGCAAGCCAGTTCAAGGCAGAGTACAAGGAAAAGATCGGCGCAGACTTCCCAACCGACCCCAAGGAGCAGCTGGTAGGCGCTATCAAGGCTGTATTCCGTTCTTGGGACAACCCCAGAGCAAACGTTTACCGTCGTGACAACGATATTCCTTATTCCTGGGGTACTGCCGTAAACGTACAGTCCATGGCGTTCGGCAATATGGGCGACGACTGCGGTACCGGCGTTGCGTTCACCCGTGATCCTGCTACCGGCGAAAAGAAGCTGATGGGCGAGTTTTTGACAAACGCTCAGGGCGAGGACGTTGTTGCAGGCGTTCGTACTCCTATGCCTATCCAGCAGATGGCAGAGAAGTTCCCCGAGGCTTTCGAGCAGTTCAAGACAGTATGCGCTACTCTTGAAAATCACTACAGAGATATGCAGGATATGGAGTTTACCGTTGAGCACGGCAAGCTTTATATGCTCCAGACCAGAAACGGTAAGAGAACGGCTCAGGCTGCTCTTAAGATCGCCTGCGATCTGGTAGACGAGGGTATGAGGACTGAGGAAGAGGCAGTCCTGATGATCGACCCCAGAAACCTCGACACTCTGCTGCACCCGCAGTTCGACGCAAAGGCTCTGAAGGCTGCGACTCCTATAGGCAAGGGTCTGGGCGCATCTCCCGGAGCTGCCTGCGGAAAGATCGTATTTACGGCTGAGGACGCTGAAGAGTGGCACGCAAGAGGAGAAAAGGTAGTTCTGGTTCGTCTGGAAACATCTCCCGAGGACATCACGGGTATGAAAGTTTCGCAGGGTATTCTTACCGTCAGAGGCGGTATGACCTCCCACGCTGCCGTTGTTGCGCGCGGTATGGGTACCTGCTGCGTATCCGGCTGCTCGGATATAAATATGGACGAGGCTAACAAGAAGTTCACTCTGGCAGGCAAGACCTTCACAGAGGGCGACTACATCTCTATCGACGGCTCTACCGGTAACATCTACGGCGAAGTAATTCCTACCGTTGACGCTACCATTGCAGGCGAGTTCGGAAGGATCATGGCTTGGGCTGACAAGTACAGAGTACTTAAAGTAAGGACCAACGCCGACACTCCTGCCGACGCTAAGAAGGCAAGAGAGCTTGGCGCAGAGGGTATCGGACTTTGCCGTACAGAGCATATGTTCTTTGATCCTCAGAGGATCGCGGCGTTCAGAGAGATGATCTGCTCCGATACCGTTGAGGAGAGAGAGGCTGCTCTGGCTAAGATCGAGCCTATGCAGCAGGGCGACTTCGAGGCTCTTTATGAGGCTCTGGAAGGAAATCCCGTTACAATCAGATTCCTCGATCCTCCGCTCCACGAGTTCGTACCTACCGAGGAGGCTGACATCGAGGCTCTTGCAAAATCTCAGGGCAAGTCCGTTGAGGACATCAAGGCTATCATTGCAGGACTGCACGAGTTCAATCCTATGATGGGACACAGAGGCTGCCGTCTTGCGGTAACATATCCCGAGATCGCAAAAATGCAGACTAAGGCTGTTATCAAGGCAGCTATCAATGTTAAGAAGGCTCATCCCGACTGGAACGTTGAACCCGAGATCATGATCCCGCTGGTAGGCGACGCTAAGGAGCTGAAATATGTCAAGAAGGTAGTTGTTGAAACTGCCGATGCCGTTATCGCAGAGGCAGGTTCGGATCTCAAGTACGAAGTAGGTACTATGATCGAGATCCCGAGAGCGGCTCTTACCGCTGACGAGATCGCAGCTAACGCAGACTTCTTCTGCTTCGGTACGAACGACCTTACCCAGATGACATTCGGCTTCTCGAGAGACGACGCAGGCAAGTTCCTGTCCGCTTACTATGACGCGAAGATCTACGAGAACGATCCGTTCGCTAAGCTCGATCAGAACGGCGTCGGCAAGCTGATGGAAATGGCTATCAAGCTTGGTAAGCCTGTAAATCCGAAGCTGCACTGCGGTATCTGCGGCGAGCACGGCGGCGATCCTACATCTGTAGAGTTCTGCCACAAGATCGGACTTGACTATGTATCCTGCTCACCGTTCCGTGTGCCTATAGCAAGACTTGCTGCCGCTCAGGCTGCTATCAGCAATAAGTAAGACCCGACTGCGCTTGCGTTTCGGCGCAAAGCCGCTGATTGGTTCGGAAATAAGATCAGACCTTGCGGAATTTCTCCGCAAGGTCTTTTTGCGTCTGTTTTTTATTTGTATATGCCCCTGCTGCGGTCAGCTTTTCAGCACGCTGTCTCCGCCGTCGCCGCTCTTGTCGGAGAGTATATCCACGGCGGAAAGTGAGATCTCCGACGGTTCGCCGCCGTCAACTTCATATGTGTAACTTACCGAACCGTCACCGTTCTCCTCGATAACAGGCGCGTCCTGAGCTGCGCTGCTTGCGTTATCGGCAGACTGCGTATCCTCCGCGCCGCTCTTGTCGGGGAATACATCTTCCGCGTAAAGTGAAATTTCCTGCGAATCACCCTCGTTCACCTCGTAGGTATAACTTACCGAGCCATCGCTGTTCTCTTCGATCTTCGGCTCAATATCACTTTCTTTACCGTTAATGAGCAGCTTTATTTTGTTTGCCACCTCGCCGTCGGTCGCCGCATTTACGGACAATACCGATACCGCCGACATTGCCGCAATGGCTGCGGCGAGTATCAAGGGTCTTATTCTTCTGACTTTCTTTGTTTCCATTTTAATTTCCTCGCTTTCGACTGATATTTTCTCTTTTACCGATTCTTTTATCCGTATCACCTTTTCTTCGGGGAGCTCCTCGCAGGAATACGGCAGTATCTCAGACGTCTTTTTTATTTTCTTCATACAGATCATATCCTCTTTCCGTAAGATAACGCTTTATTCTTTTTCTTGCACGGTGCAGAGCGGTCTTTGCGCAGCTCTGGGATATGCCCATACGCTCCGCTATCGCGTTGAGCCGCTCGCCGTAGAAATAATACCTTATAAAAAGCTCTTTCCCGACTTCGCTCAACTCTTCAACGCCCTGCCATATGCAGCCGAGCAGCAGCTCGTTTTCAAACCGCTCGGGAAGATCGTCGCAGAAAGGCTCGTACCCGGGACTTTCCCTCTGTAAAATGCCTGCGTACTCTCTCAGCTTGTTCTTCACACGGTTTCTCACGATCGCCGCAAGATACGGAGTAACGGGTCTGTCCTCGCGGACTGCGGCTCTGTTTTTCCAAAGCAGCGCAAAAGTGTCGCTGACCGCCTCCTCCAGATCTTCCTCCGGCAGTCTGCCCGCTGAAAAATTCCTCGCAACGGTATAGACATACGGCAGATATTTATCTATCATCATATCCAGCGCGCCGTCCTCATCTGCTTTCAGCTTTTTCAACAGCACATTCTCCACTGAATAAAACGCTCCCTTCTGAAATCTCATTGCAATGCCGGGCGATGTTCAATGCGCTCGGGTGATCTCGTATATAGATACACCGTTTTTGCAAAAAGGTTACGCGAATTATTTTTTTGCACGGCATATTATCTTCTGTTTTAAATATAGCGCCCTTTTGTGTCGGTTTGCTTATTAATTGCTGAAAAGCTTTTGCGTATCGGATATTTTTTTGCGTCATATGGCAACAAAAGACCCGTGCAATATTTTTGCGGGATAAAATTTACAGAAAATTAATAAAATTGCTTGACATTGAGATAACGATGTGGTATAATTAATTTACCTCTTTGTGAGGTCTATTTTTTTGCGCTTATGTATAAGAAACAGACCCATTCGAGGGAGGCAGACACACATTCCGTCTGTGCTTGAGCCGCAGGCAGTCGTCGGGTACGGGCTGCCGCAGTCCGTTTGGAGTCATATCGGGCAAAAGCAGACGCTGCGATCGCCGAGTGGAAAGAACAGAGCTTTACGGGAATGTAAATTTCGTCAGGAGGTGCCGAAAATGAGAGTTAAGATTACTTTGGCTTGCACGGAATGTAAGCAGAGAAATTACAACACCAAGAAGAACAAGAAGAATGATCCGGACAGACTTGAGATGAATAAGTACTGCAAGTTCTGTAAGAAACACACTCTTCACAAGGAAACCAAGTAAGTCGTAGGGAGGAGGGCTTTGTAATGGCAAAAAAAGAAGCCGATCCCAAGGCTGCTAAGGCGAAGTCCGCCAAGAAAGCCGAAAAGGCGAAAAAAGGCGGAGTGAAGAAGTATTTCAGGGATCTCAGATCCGAAATGAAGAAGGTCGTATGGCCGAGCAGGAGTCAGGTCATCAACAATACCGGCATAGTGCTGTCGGTCATGGTAATAGTGGCTCTTTTCCTGTTTGGCGTGGACTCGGCTCTTGCCGCGGCTATCAAGGCGATGCTGAGTATCGGCGCATGATCTTCAGGCGCGGCAGTCAAGTGCGGTTTTACAGCATTTACGGAGGTATTTATCATGTCTGAAGAGGCAAAGTGGTATGTGGTACACACATATTCCGGTTACGAAAACAAGGTAAAGCAGAATATCGAAAAGGTTGTTGAAAACCGTAAGCTTCAGGATCTTATCCCGAAGGTAACGATCCCGATGGAGATCTATACCGAGACCAAGGAGGATAAGGAAACTGAGGCGGAAAGAAAACTGTTTCCCAGCTATGTGCTGGTCAAGATGGTGATGAACGACGATTCGTGGTATATCGTAAGGAATACCAGGGGCGTTACCGGGTTCGTGGGACCTGCGTCCAAACCCGTTGCGCTGACCGAAAAGGAAGTCGCCGCTCTGGGCGTTGAATCAGAGCCGAAGATAACTGCGGCTCAGGTGGATTTCAAGGTCGGCGATGCGGTCGTTGTTACGGGCGGTTCGTTCGAGGGATTCCCCGGAACGCTTCAGAGTATCGACATTGACGCTCAGACGGTCGAGGTCGTTGTTTCAATGTTCGGCAGAATGACTCCCGTTACGCTGCCGATCTCGCAGATCAAGGCGGAGGAACAGTATTGAGGAAACGATCGGCAGTCCGTTTTATGGCTTTACAAATGAGCGGACGCTTTTGTCGGATCCTTCGGGAATTTTCCCGTAAAAGACGTTTATCGGAGCAGTAATTGATATACAAGACTGTGCGTTTAAGTGCGCGGTCTGGTTGTCGTCGGCTCAGACAGTGGGAGAGCGCCGCGGCGCTCGCCTTACCACAAATTATGGAGGTGCGAAAGATGGCACAAAAAGTAGTAGGCTATATTAAGCTTCAGATCCCGGCAGGCAAGGCAACACCTGCGCCCCCGGTAGGTCCCGCACTGGGACAGCACGGTGTAAACATCATGGCGTTCACAAAGGATTTTAACGAGAGGACCAAAAATGACATCGGTCTTATTATCCCCGTAGTGATAACCGTTTACGCTGACCGTTCGTTTACGTTTATAACCAAGACTCCGCCTGCGGCTGTTCTTATAAAGAAGGCGTGCAAGATCGAGTCCGGCTCCGGTACTCCGAACAAGACCAAGGTGGCAAAGATCACCAAGGAGCAGGTACAGAAGATCGCAGAGCAGAAGATGCCCGATCTCAATGCGTCAAGTATTGAATCGGCAATGAGTATGATCGAGGGTACCTGCCGCTCGATGGGCATTGTAGTAGAAGGCTGACCGCAGATACGGATCTGCCGCTTAAACGGCAGGACCGAGGGCAGACCGTCGGGAAACGTGTCCTGCGCAGTCTGCTTTGATGGTGGGAGGATTTTTCCGCTAACCGGCTGTATAAAGTCGGTATTACCACTTATAAGGAGGATAAATAATGAAACACGGTAAGAAATATGTTGACGCCGCTAAGGTCGTTGATAAATCCAAGCTTTATGACGCTGCCGAGGCTCTCGATCTCGCTTCAAAGTGCGCTAAAGCAAAATTTGATGAAACTATTGAGGCTCATATCCGTCTGGGCGTTGATTCACGACACGCAGACCAGCAGGTAAGAGGAGCTGTCGTACTCCCCAACGGAACGGGTAAATCGGTAAGAGTTTGCGTGTTCTGCAAAGAGGACAAGTACGATGCCGCAAAGGCTGCCGGTGCTGAGTATGTCGGCGGTATGGATCTGGTGGATAAGATCACCAAGGAAAACTGGATGGATTTTGACGTAGTAGTTGCATCGCCCGATATGATGGGCGTTGTAGGCCGTCTGGGTAAGATCCTGGGACCGAGAGGTCTTATGCCTAACCCCAAAGCAGGCACGGTAACTCCCGATGTTGCAAAGGCTGTTACCGACGCAAAAGCAGGTAAGATCGAATATCGTCTTGACAAGACCAACATTATCCACTGCCCGATCGGCAAGGCATCTTTCGGCGCTGCAAAGCTGGAGGAAAACTTCAATACGCTCGTTGACGCTATCGTAAAGGCAAAGCCTGCCGCTGCGAAGGGTCAGTATCTCAAGAGCATTGTAGTTGCATCGACCATGGGCGTTGGTATCAAGGTAAACACCGCTAAATATGGCGTATGATCTGAGCTGACATATGAATAATAAGAAGAGCCGTTTTCAGAGCGGCTCTTTTTTTGTATCGTTCGGGATATTTTTTGAGTGATATTTATGTCGGCGGCGTATATATAAACAGACGGCAATAAAAGCGCTTTTGAATTTGCTGAAAAAGGGGCAGGGAAACAATTTTTACAAAATTAATTTCCCAAAAACAAGAGTTTTATAGGCAAGGAGCAAGAAAAATTTGCATAGCGGACTAATATTTAAAATAATGCGCCGCAGGCGTTCCTTGTCTTACCTCTTACCTCTTAAAAGTGCAGCGTTCTGACTGCTGAAATCAAGAATTGAAGGGGGCGGAAGTGTTGACTGATGAGAGCATTGCGCAGGAACTCAGATGTGACGGAGAAAACGGTATCAGGCTCGCAATGGAACGGTACGGCGGATTGGTGAAAAGTGTGATCGCGGGATTTGTCGCGTCGGAAACGGACAGGGAGGAGATCTTCAACGACGTTTTTTATAAGCTTTGGAGATGCAGATACGAACTGGACGTAAATAAAAGCAGTCTGAAAAATTATCTGTGCATAATAGCGAGAAATACGGCTATTGACCGCGCACGGTTCATCGCAAGACGCGCCGCCGAAAGTCTGCCCGACGATGAAAACGATCTCGGTATAGAAGTGGATTATGAGGACGAAACGGCAAAACGCATAAATATGAAAATAATAGCCGAAAGTGTCGGCAGTATGCGTTCGCCCGACAGGGAGGTATTTATAGAAAGATATTACTTCCGCAGGGCGGTAAAGGAGATCGCCGACAAGTATGATCTTAAACCCAAGAAAGTCGAGAACATTCTCAGCCGAGGCAGAAAAAAACTGAAAAAAGCCCTTATAGAAGGAGGCATAATATTATGAGAAAAATAGATGAGCTTTTGCAGGATATTCCCCTTGACGAACTGCGCGGCGAACATCTTACGTCTGCGAAAACAAAAAATATCCCTCAGATCAGGGAAAAAATATCTCCTGCCGCGGCAGCTTTGGGAATTGCCGCAGCTGCGGTCGCCGTTTGCGTCGCCGTTTCCGTTTTGTCAGGAAAGGATAAGCTGCCGATGTCCGATGTGAATTTAAAGGATACCGACATACCTGCCGCCGAAAGCGAAGATGTAAATGTGAATGTCGGAGGAGATGTAAACGGCGGAAACAGCGAAAGTCTGCCTGCCGACCGCGCGGAGAAATTTACATTCAAAAATATTCTCTACCTGACCGAAAGCAGCTCGCCCGATACCGAAAAGCAATACGATCATCATATTCGATTTATTACGAGAGACGGCGGAATATATGAATGTGACATTGCCGCCGATGAGGCGTTTCTTGATGGGTTTGAATTATGCGACGACGGGTTGTTTGAGGGGATAACCGTCAGCAGCGTCGGACTTTTTCCCGACAGTCTGCTTGAAAAGCTTATCGAATACACGGGCGAGATCGACCTTTTGCCGAGCAGCGGTAATGATACCGATAACGAGCAGGATCAAAGGCTGAATATCACATACACAAATACCTATTGTTATGTTCAGACCGACGGAGGGGTAAGCGCCGTTCATCTGAGATCGGAGGGAGATATGACGGGTGTCGGCTGGCAGGATCCCGATACGGAGGCGCTGAACGTTCAGCAGGCGGTGAGCTGGTATATGAACGGTCTTTATTCGGAGCGTTATCTCACAGCGGACGGCAATATCCCGGGAGCGGCGGATATTGCGGATATAAAATTTTCCGAATTGTCGGGCGATCTGTTCAAGGGCGATTATTCAATGAAATATGTGAACGAGGGGCTTGTCAGACCGGGATATGAAATGTCAAATGACGAGCTGCTGCCGAATATCAGGTACTATTTTCCCGTAGAGGTTTACAATATGCCGAATATGCCGTCCGAGCCGAACGTTTCGGAGGACAGCGCAGAGGAGCTGCCCGACCCTTATCCGCTGGTAGTTGAGGTCGAGACGGGCGGAAGAATATCGGACGGGATATATGCAGGGGACACCACGGACAAGATCGCCGCAAAATACGGTCCTCTTATGCTTGAAGTCAACGACCGCGATTCGGACGGTTTTTTCGCAAGCGACGCCGATTATCTGGTCAGAATGGAGCTGAACGGGCATTGTTGGTATATCGAACTGCTGCCTGATGAGGAACAGAAAAAAGAATTGGAAAATGGTGCGGAAAATATCGGCAGTATGGCTGTCCCTACTTCAATGGCGTGGTGTATTCTTTGATGTGCAGAACAAAAAATATAAAAAATATATAGAATATCAAAAAACGGGCAGCCATAACTGTCCGCTTTTTTGTACTTTTTTGAGATGATCGCGGTCATACGGATAAGTTTAAGTCGGATCGTCTTTATCCTCGCGCGGCAGACGTCTGAAAAAGACGATACCGAACGGTATAGTGAGCGGCAGGGAGATGAGCAGCGAAACGGGCTGCGCCTCCTGTATGCCGGAAAGTCCTCGCAGGTGAGAAAGCAGTACCAGAGCAGGGATAAAGAGCAGTCCGCTGCGCAGTGATGAAAGTATTGACGCGCCGAGCCTCTGACCGGTACTCTGGAAAAGCATTTCTATCGCCATACACGGCGGAAGCGCAAGCTGTGACAGCGCCTGCAATCTCAGCGCACGAACGCCGATACGGATAACCTCCTCATCGTCGCGGAAAATGCCGATAAGACCGCCCGAGAATACGAAAAGCGCGGTGCAGCCGACAATGATTATACATTCGGAGATGATAACAGTAAATGCAAACGCTTTTCGCAGACGTGCATATTTCCCTGCGCCGTAGTTGAAACCTGCGACCGGCTGGAAACCCTGTCCGATACCGAGCGCGATCGAGAACGCGAAGAACACTATTCTTGTGACGATGCTCATAGCGGCGACAGCCGCGTCGTCGCCGTAAATTCCGCAGTAGGAGTTGAGCATAACGGTGGTAATGCTGTTGAGTCCCTGTCTGAGCAGGCTTGGGAATCCCGTCGCCATAATATTGAGGAGCATTGCCGCCGAGGATCTTTTGAGCTGACTTACGCCGAGTCGGGTATCCGTTTTGCCGCTCAGGAACATTGCGGCAAGGATACACCAGCTGACAAACTGACTTATCGCGGTGGAAAGCCCCGCGCCGCCGATACCCATATCCAGATAAAACATAAATATGGGGTCGCCGATGATATTGAGCACCGCTCCCGTCATAAGACCGATCATACCGAGAGCGGCTCTGCCCTCGTACCGCAGGATATTGTTAAGGGTAAGGCTGGAGCTCATAAACGGCGCAGCCACGAGGATATATTTTATGTAGGTCTTGGCGTAGGGGGCAATTGTATCGGTGCTGCCGAGGAGCATTACAAAATCGTCAAGAAAGATGAATCCCACAAGCGTTATCAGCAGTCCGCAGCAGAATGAGGACAGAAAACCGAGCGATGCGTGTATGGACGCTTTATCCTTATCCTGCTGACCGAGAAAGCGCGAGATGATACTGCCCGAGCCTTGTCCGAACATAAATCCAAACGCCTGTATTATCGCCATAAATCCGAATACTATACCGACCGCGCCGCTCGCGCTGTTGCCGAGTCTGCCGACGAACGCGGTATCCACCAGATTGTAGATATTGGTGACGAGCATTGAGATGATCGTCGGCACCGACAGTTTAAGAATAAGTTTCGGTATCGGCGTTTTTGTCATTTTTTCGTACTGTGTCATTATTTTTCTCCCTTGTCCGCAGTGCCGTTTTGCGGAACAAATGGGACGTCCCCGAAAGCAAGGCGTCCCGATAATTTTTATACTTTTGATTTTATCTGTTATAATTATAGCATATCAGGCGGATTTTGTCAAATGGGCAATTAGGATAAGAATTAAGAGCGCTAACAAACTTTGATTTCACGCGCCGCAGTTGTGTTGAAAATGAAGTTTGCATATTAAAAAGGTTTTGGATCAAGCCTTTTCCTTAAAAAGGCTTGCAGGGTCAAGGGACAGCGTCCCTTGTCGCCGCCCGCAGGCGGCGAAATACCCCTACCGTCTGCGCTCCGCAAGGGGTGAATTTCAAAACAGTCCGGTGGACTGTTTTGAAAGAGGGGACGACCTGTAAGAGAGGGCGTCCCCTGAGTTTGGTTGATGTGAACTTTCCCTCCGCCGCTTGCGGCGGAGGGCATAGACCTTGGAAATCGGGCGGTTAGAATTTATTGCGATAGAAAGTCACAGTGACCAATTCTTACTTCTGTCCTCTTACTTCTGTCCTCTTACTTCTTACTTCTAAACGCTTTCCCTACTATGAAAGGCATTTGTCACAGCCGCCATTTATGGCGGCAGCTATATCCTAAAACGCTATTTTTCCCAAACTTAAAAAAAACATAAACATTCCGCCGTTTTCTTCATACACATAAACTCCCAAATTATTAAATAATCCTTAAATTATAAAAAAGCGAAAATGAAATGCGCTCCGAACGCCTGCTGAGCCGTTGACAGGGCGGTTTGCGTGTGTTATAATTAAATTGGCAGAATGGCTTTTGCGAATGGGATCATCGTAATGCGTGACTGAAAATATGGCTTTCATATGTACGTCAGCACGGATCGCAGGACGCTGCCGATAACAAAAACTGATAAACGGAGAGAAAATAAATGATACGCAAAATTCTGAGCGCGGCTGCCGCCGTGATCGTGGGACTTACCTCTTCCCTTGCGGCGTTCGCCGACGGAGCGGTCAGCGGCAGACAAAAGATAAGGGTCGGATTTTTCGAGTTTTCGGGATACCACGAAAAAAATGATGACGGAGAACTGAGCGGCTACGGCTACGACCTTTTGCAGGAGATCTCGGTGCATACAAATTTCAGCTACGAATATATCGGATATGAAAAATCATATTCCGACTGCCTTGAAATGCTGAAAAACGGCGAGCTCGATATTGTTACGTCGGTCAGCAAAACGCCCGAGCGCGAAGAGGAATTTCTCTTTTCCAAAAAAAATATCGGATACAATTCCACTATTATGACGATCAAGGCAGGCAATACCGATATTGTTGCAGGCGATTATGATACATATGACGGGATAACGGTGGGAATGCTTGACGGCAACTCGAAAAACGCGACATTTGAAGATTTTGCCGCAGAAAATTCCTTTGAGTATGAAACGCTCTACTATCAGACGAACGCCGATCTTATCGCCGCTTTGCAGGACGGCGAGGTGGACGCTGTGGTGAGCGGCAGCCTGCGCGCTCTTGAAAACGAATGGCTGGTGGAAAGCTTTTCGCTTAATCCGTTCTATATCTGCACGAATAAGGATAATACCGAGCTTATGCGGCAGATAGATCAGGCTATAGACCTTATGGACGAATACAGTCCCGATTGGCGGACGGCGCTCAACAAGAAATACTATTCGACCGATACTGCCGGAAATATCGTGCTTTCCGCATCGGAAAGGGATTATATCAGACAGTTCAAGAAATCAGGAAAGACACTTAAAATTCTTGTTAATCCGGGACGCGCGCCGTATTCGTATTTTGAGGGAAACACCGCCAAGGGTATTTATCCCGAGGTGTTTGACGCAATGCTGAAAAGGACATCTTTGCCGTATGAGTATCTGCTGCCGAAAGATCATAAGGAATATATCGAAATGCGCAGACAGGGCAAGGCGGATATAGTGCTCGACTATACCGAAGATCATTATCTTGCCGAGCAGGAGGGCTATGCCATAACCTCCTCTTATTACGATACGAGCTACTCACTCATAACGCTTACAAAGCACAGGGGAGATATAAACACTATCGCCCTTATCGACGACTACACTATTTTGAATAAATATGTAGAGAAATTTTATCCCGATAAAAAAATACAGACCTACCCCGATCTTGAAAAATGTCTGGCAGCCGTGGAAAACGGCGATGCGGACGCAACGGCGGCTTATGCGTATATTGCGGAAAAGATACTTCGCGACGATAAAAAGAATCTGCTTTCCTCTTCTCTTCTCGATACCATTTCGGTCGTGTACGCCATAAACCGCAATACGGAAAATACCGGTCAGCTGCTTTCGATAATGAATAAATGCGTATCGGGACTTAACAGCCGCGAACTTACCACTATCATACGCAGGGAGGTGGATATTGCACTTCCCGAGCAGCGCGTTACGCTTGAGGGACTTATTTACAATCACCCGGTATATGTCATCATCGCGGCGGCGTTTATCTTTGCGTTTATTCTGGCGATAGTGCTGCTTATCTGGAGGACTTCCGTGCAGAAACGTCTGCAAACCGATATTGCCGAGGCGACAAAGGAGCTTGCCTCAAAGACTGCCGAGCTTGAAAAGGCGCTTGAGGCGGCGGATTCGGCAAACCGAGCAAAGACTACATTCCTCAATAATATGTCGCACGATATACGCACGCCTATGAACGCCATAATCGGTTTTACCGCGCTCGCCACAACTCATCTTGACAACAAGGAGCGCGCGCTCGACTATCTCGACAAGATCTCTCAGGCGTCGAATCATCTGCTGTCGCTTATTAACGATATACTCGATATGAGCCGTATCGAGGCAGGCAAGGTCACGATAGAGGAGCATCCAGCCAATCTGCCGGAGATATTGCAGGGACTGCGCAATATCATACAGTCGGATATACACGCAAAGCATATGGAGCTCTTTATAGATATAATCGACGTAAGCTGCGAGGACGTATACTGCGATAAGCTGAGGATAAACCAGATACTTTTAAACCTTGTGTCAAACGCTATCAAGTTTACAAATTCCGGCGGAACGGTTTCGATACTGGTAAAGCAAAAGCCATCGGAAAAGTCGGGATATGCCGTATATGAATTTTGCGTAAGGGACAACGGCATAGGTATGAACGAGGAGTTTGTAAAGACGATCTTTGAGCCGTTCACACGGGAAAGAAGTACTACCGTGAGCGGCATACAGGGCACCGGTCTTGGTATGGCGATCACCAAAACGATAGTGGATATGATGGGCGGTACTATCGAGGTCAAGAGCAAGCAGGGCGAAGGCACGGAATTTGTTATCGACCTTGAACTGCGTATGGCGTCCGAATCGAGCGGCGTTGGTATGATAAAGGAGCTTATCGGTTTCAGAAGTCTTGTCGTTGACGACGATCTTGTCAGCTGCCAGAGCGTTGCGAGTATGCTGCGTCATATCGGTATGAGAGCCGAATGGACAATATCGGGCAGAGAGGCTGTCGTAAGAGCGGAAGAGGCGGAAGACCTTGAAGATCCGTTCCACGTTTATATAATAGACTGGTCGATGCCGGATATGGACGGAATAGAAACGGTCAGACAGATACGCAGGGTGGTCGGTGAGGAATCGCCTATAATCCTTATGTCTGCATACGACTGGGCGGATATAGAAAAGGAGGCGCGTGAAGCCGGAGTCACCGACTTTATCAGCAAGCCGCTGTTCGTTTCCGATCTGCACAGAACGCTTGAAAACAGTCTGGGCAAACGCGTCGACGAGGAAAAACCTCCCGAGCAGAACGACTATTCGTTCAAGGGAAAACGGATACTGCTTACCGAGGATAACGAACTCAACCGCGAGATCGCTACCGAGATACTCGAGGAGGCAGGCTTTGACGTGGAGTGCGCGCAAAACGGTCAGGAGGCGTGCGATATGATAAGCGATAAGCATAAGAAGTACGATCTGGTGCTTATGGATATACAGATGCCCGTAATGGACGGCTACGAGGCTACTCACCGCATACGTTCAATGGAGGATAAGGAACTTGCGGAAATACCTATCATAGCAATGACCGCGAATGCCTTTGAGGAGGATAAGAAACGCGTGCTTGAATCGGGTATGAACGGTTATCTGCCAAAGCCGATAGATATTAAAAAGATGATGAAAACTCTCGGGGAAGTGCTTACCAAGTAACTTTTGTCAGGGGGGGAAAACAGCGGAGGAAATTCCGCTGTTTTTTGTCTTTGAATGTTCTTTGTCAGACAGACTTTTGTTATTTCTCCCAATGGTGAAAACGATAGCTTTCAGAAAATCGGTATTATAAGTACTGTCAATTGACGAGGAAAATAATTGAAATTTGTCCGCTCCTGCCGTATTGACAATCGGGGAATAATATGCTAAATTATTATTATAGGACAGCGCAGATACCGACTTATGCCGACCTTTTTTGCAGCGCTTTGCGCATTACCTGCTCTGACGGAGGTTTTGATATGGAAAAACAAATATTTATAAGCTACTCTTCGCCCGATAAGGAAATTGCTTTTTCGGTGGTGAGTTATCTGGAGAGCCAAAACGTTCCTTGCTTTATTGCGCCGAGGGACGTAGACCCCGGAATGCCCTATGCGTCTAATCTTATGCACGCTATTGACAAGTGCAGCGCGATCGTGCTTATCGCCTCGGGAGCGATGAACAATTCTGAGCACGTCCTCAACGAGATAGACGTTATCGTCAATAAGAAGAAAAACCTCATACCTTTCTTTGTGGAAGAATTTGAAATGAATGACGATTTCAGATACTATCTCGGCAGAACACAGAGGATACTCGCTTATCCCGGAATGGTGTCGTCATACTACAACAAGCTGCTCGATTCGGTAATTCCTTTTTTAAGCTCCTATACCCCTGCAAATCAGAAGAAAGAGGAGCATACAATTAAAGAGGAGACCTCTGCAGCCGCCAATACCTCCACGGTTTTTGAATATATCCCCGAAAGAGGAATAATGATAAATCCCGAAGATCATCAGCGCAACGTAAGCTTCAGGACGGATACTTTCATAAATATGTTCAGCAGTATCTTTGACAGCGTGGACGAGATCGCAGGCAGGGAAAAGACCAAGGAGATATTCCACGCGTCGGGCTACCAGAGCGGTCAGAACTTCGCCCAAAGACTAAATTCGCGCTGGGATTTCGAGCAGAATACGCCCTCCTCATACGAGACCAAGCTGAAAAAATGGTGCGAATTTGATTCAAACGTCGGCTGGGGAAAATTCGATATAAAAGTAAACGTAGACATATACAGCGGAGATTTTGAGGGAGAACTTTCGATAAACGAATGTTTTATCGTGGATAAAAAGAACAGAAAGCAGGTCTGCGAATTTGTAAAGGGTTACTGCGAAGGGGTAATAGAAACTCTGATAGACGTTCAGGTCAGACTTGAATGTATATCCTGCCCTATGAAGAGCAGATTCAAATCCGCCTGCGTGTTTAAAATTATGTTGGAAGAAAGCGAGCAGGATTTCTGATGAAGATACTTTTTGTTTTTACCGGCGGAACGATCGGAAGTACTGTAAAAGGGGATTACATAAGCACGGACGAGGGCAAGCCCTATATCCTGCTTGAGGAATATGATAAAAAGTATGGACTGTCCTTTGAATACGACTCGGCTGAACCGTATACGGAGCTTAGCGAAAACAACTGCGGTGAAATGATCGGCAGGCTTATCGACACCGTAAAGGAGCGCACGGAAAACGGCGGTTACGACGGAGTTATCGTAACGCACGGAACGGATACTATCCAGTATTCAGCCGCCGCGCTCGCCTATACCTTAAATGCAAAAGTACCGATAATGATACTCTCCGCAAACCGCCCCGTGGAAGATCCCCTTTCAAACGGTCTTGCGAATATGCGCGCTGCCGTTGAATTTATAGCGAATGTCAGAACGCCGGGAGTGTGGGTGCCGTACCAAAACGAGCCTGACGGAAATATCTACGTTCACTTTGCGGCAAGGCTGCTCGGTTCTATGGCGTTTTCGGATAAAATTTTCAGCGTGTGTGATATGTATTACGGTTATTTTGACAGCGGGTACGGATTTTGCAGAAACGAAAGCGCAGAGCTTGTTGCAGATGAGATCTCTCCGCTCGGACACGGCGATCTTGCGGCGGCGGCGGAGCGGATACTTTTTATCGAGCCTTATCCCGGAATGACATATCCCGATATTGACGGCATAGATTATATCGTACACAAAAGTTACCATTCGGGAACGATAAACACGAAGAATTACTGTCCCAAGGATTTTTTTGAAAAAGCGGCGCAGAATGGCACGGCGATATTTCTTGTCGGAGTATACGACGGTCAAGCCTATGAGAGTACAGGCGCTTTCGGAAGATTTTCGATCATACCGATAAAACACATCGCACCGATCGCGGCATATGTAAAGCTGTGGTTGTGCGTTTCCGAGGGGAAAGACCCTGCCGGCTTGCTCGGACGTTCTCTCGGCTCGGATATAATACCTTTTGTACTTTGATCGTCTCTAAAAGCTGAATAAAATGAGCGCAAAGAATAAAAGCCGAGAGTAAATATCCTCTGAATTTTAGGGGAAACTCGTGACGAGCTTATATAAAAGACACAAAGCTGTGAGAGTAAATTTTAGCTCCGCAGCTTTTTTTATCCGTTATTTGCAGATATATCCTGCGCCGTTTGTTAGGAAAACGGTATAATGTCAAAGTGCATTGACCGCCCGATCTGCAAGGTTTGAACGCTCCGCACATCGCAGAGGGCGACAAGCGCGCCCGCGCGAGGGCAGCCTTTTTAAGGAAAAGGCTTGACCGAAAACCTTTTTGATTTCTCCCTCTGCTTATCAAATAAATTTCAGAGCGTGAAATCTTCCTGCGGAGCTACTCTTACTTCTTACCTCTTACCTCTTATCTCTTACTTCTTACCTCTTATCTCTTACCTCTAAAAGCTCCGCGTTCCGACTTCCTAAAAGTCAGTTTTGATTTCGTAAAAATCAACGGCGCAATATTGAGTAAATGGCCTTTTTGTGGTATAATAAGAATGACTTATCAGCCAAAAAAACCGATATTTTTACAGGTGTTTTATATACAAAATATACATAAAAGTTACTATCCTTGGGAGGAATGAAATATGCGCATTGCAGTGTGCGACGACGACTTCCGCGAGCAGGAGCAGTTTGAGAATGCTCTCCAGGGCTGGGATCCCACACAAACCGCCGAAAAATTTTCAAGCGGAACTGCGCTTCTGGAGGCGGCGAAAAATTCCTCGCCTTTCGATGTAGTTTTTTTAGATATATATATGCCCGGCGAGAGCGGTATCGACATCGCAAAACGGCTTTATGACATATCCTCGGACACAAGCGTCGTGTTCGTGACGGTCAGCAGGGAACACGCGGTCGACGCATTTTCCCTGAACGCTTTGCACTATCTTATAAAACCCGTCACGACGGAGGGAGTTATCGAGGTGTTCAGGAGGCTGTCCGAAAACCGCCACACCCGCCGCGAAAGCATCGTCCTGACAATAGGCGCGCAGCGGTATACGGTGTTCTTCGATCAGATAATGCTGCTTGAAAACGACAACCACGCGGTCAACGTTTCGCTTGCCGACGGCAGACGGCTCAAGGTCTGGACTCCGCTCGGTGAACTCGAGAAAAAGATGAACGGTAACTTCCTGCGTATCAACAGGGGTATCGTTGTGAATATGGACTATATCGTGAAAATGGGCACTGACGTCTGCGTGCTGAGAAACGGTATAAGACTTCCGGTTGCGGTGAGGCAAAAGGCCGCTATACGCGCAGCTTACGACAATTATGTTTTTGAAAGACTGTCAAGCCGCAAGGGTTTTGGAGTCGGGGGGGGGGTAGAAAATGATTGACATACTAATAGATAACTTTCTCGGCTTTCTGGCGCAGCTGCTGCCCTGCGCGCTGCTGATATTCCTGCCCTTTCCGCAGGAGGATCACCGTTTCAGCCGAAAAAAGATCTTCACGGGAATGACGCTCGCGCTCATTCTGCTGGCGGCTGCTTTTTCCGCCGTTATCTGTTTTCGGGATATGGAAAAATTCCCCTCGCACACTTTTTTGGCGAACACCTTTATGACTCTCGCCATTCTGCCCGTGCTGCTGGCGTTTATCTTTCTGGTGCGCGAATCGCTGATAAAAAAGCTGATGGTATTTTTCGTTGTGTTTTTCTATGCTATCACTGAATTTGTAGTGGTAAATATGGTACATAAGATACTTTATCCCGACAGTCCGGGAGCGGTGCTGTATACCTATCCCCGATCCTTTACGGTGATCTTTATACTCTACAATGCCGTTATGCTGCCGATAATGATACCGACGGTAATAGAGCCGCTGAAAGAATACTTAGCGGAGAGCGAACCGCATAATATAAAGCGCGAATTTGGTATCTGCGCTTTTTCTACATTTTTGTACTGCGCTGTTATCATCTACTCCAGCACGACATTTGCGACGTTGGGATATACGATAACCTTTTTGCCTGCTACGGTAATGTGTACTTTCAATCAGATACTCGTCTACTGGCTTATCCTGCGCGAATCCGTCCGCCGCAAGAGAGAAAGCGACGAGCGGCAGGCGATAGAGATACAGCAGATCCAATACGACAACATAGTCAACGAAATGGAAAATACCAGGCGTATGCGCCACGATCTGCGGCATCATTACAACACACTCTGCGATATGCTCGGCAGGGAGCAGTATGACGAGATGAAAAACTATCTTTCGCGCGTGATAGACACCACGGTAAAGCGCGATAACGAGGTCTACTGCAAAAACCTGATAATCAACGGGCTGCTGCAATACTATGTGGCAATGGCAAGAGAAGAGGATATAAAATGCACGGTGCAGGCGGCGTGCGGAGATATTGACATCGAACCGGTAGACCTGACGGTGCTTTTCGGCAATGCTATGGAAAACGCGATCATTGCCTGCCGCGACTGTTCTGAACGCTGGATAAAGGTGCAGATAGGCACGGTGCAGGGTTCGCTTGCCATTGAAATATCCAATTCCTGCAGGGAGGTGAAGCTTGACCGCCGCTATCAGACACAGGACGGATTTTCTCCGGCAAAGGCATTTTTAAGCGACAGAACGGGCGAAAGTTTCGGACTGCGCAGCATAGCTCATACGGCGCACAAGTATGACGGCAGCGCGGCTTTCCGCTTTAATGCCGAAAATGAAACGTTCACGGCGCGCGTTCGCCTGAACATACACATGGAAGTCTGAAAACAGACAAAACGAACAATTTTATATTTTATGGAGGTATCACAAATGACGATCACTAAGAATCAACAGGACACCGCTCTGGAAATAACTGTTTCCGGCAGACTTGACACCACGACCGCACCGCAGCTCGAGGCGGAACTCAAACACGGCATAAACGGCATAACCTCGCTGACGCTTGACTTTGCAGAACTGGAATACATTTCCTCGGCAGGTCTGCGCGTGCTGCTTGCCGCACAGAAAGTAATGAACAAGCAGGGCGAAATGGTGATACGCAACGTCAACGAAACGGTTATGGAAGTGTTCGAGATCACGGGCTTTTCGGATATTCTGACGATAGAATGACCATACACCCGCGAAAACGCAGCTTTTTGCCGTTTGCTTTACTTAGCGGCGATGAGCCGCTGTTTTTCGGAGCATTATTCGATCAACGGAGATGATGGAAAGGAAAATGAAAAGAAAATTCAGATTGCGGCTCCAGCCGAAGCTGCTCATAGCGACAGTGCTTATGGGGATCATCATAGCGGCTGCGATGACCTATACGTTCACGGTGCTTTTCGGCGTGCTTATAGAGGAATTTCATTCGCAGGTGACATACGCGCAGGCGTGCATAGCAGCCAACACCATAGACGGCGACAGGATAAAAGACTATTACAACGACGGCGTTATCGGCGAAAAGGACGATTATTACCAAGAGATAAGCGACTATCTTTCTAACGTGCAGGACGAAATGGCGCTGATATATTTCCGCGTGGTGATACCCGACGGCAACGAAATGGTGTGCGTCTGGGATACGGGAACGTTAGATGGAGATGACGCTTTGCAGGTGGGCGAACGCATTTCCTGCACGCAGGAAACGGCAGACGCTATGAAAAAAGCTTTTGCCGCCGACGCCGAGCGGACGACCGTTCCTGCGGAGGATATGTATTCTACATATGCCGCCGTTCTTGACAGCAGCGGAAAGCCTGTTGCGCTTGCGGTCATGGGTATCACGATGAACAGGCTGTACGTTATCACGGCAAAATTTATGCTTATCGCTTTTGTCGTCACGGCGGTCGTTATACTGCTGACGAGCATTATGTACTACTTTTTTGTCAGAAGAATACTTGTCCGTCCGCTGAAAAAGCTCCACGGCGCCGTTGGCAGTCTGGTGAGCGACGATATGGAAAAGATAAAGGAATTTAACGTCAACATAAAGTCAAAGGACGAACTGGGCGATCTTGCCGACGCTTTCCGCCATATGGTGCAGCAGCTCAACGAGCATATTGACAACATCACCCGTATGACTGCGGAAAAGGAGCGTATCGGGGCGGAACTTGACGTTGCGACGCATATCCAGAAGTCTATGCTGCCGTGCGATTTTCCTGCGTTTCCCGAACGCTCAGAAATAGACATCTACGCGACAATGGACCCTGCAAAAGAAGTCGGCGGAGATTTCTACGATTTCTTTATGGTGGACGAAAGGCACCTTGCGATAGTAGTAGCGGACGTTTCGGGAAAGGGCGTGCCTGCCGCGCTTTTTATGGTGATAGGTAAGACGCTCATAAAAGACCATACGGAGAGCGGCAGCGATCTCGGAAAGGTCTTTGCCGAGGTAAACGATCTGCTGTGCGAATCAAACAGCGAGGGACTGTTCATTACCGCGTTTGAGGGAGTACTCGACCTTGTGACGGGCGACCTTGATTTTGTGAACGCAGGACACGAAATGCCGTTTATCTGCCGCGCAGGAGAGGAATATAAGCCTCATAAGCTAAAAGCCGGATTCGTACTTGCCGGAATGGAGGGCATAAAGTACCGCGCAGGGCGGATAACACTTGCTCCGGGGGATAAGATATTCCAGTATACCGACGGAGTTACCGAGGCGACAAACGGCGCAAACGAGCTTTACGGAATGGAAAGGCTTGAAAAGGCGCTGAATACAGACGTCTCAAGAACGCCATCTCAGCTGCTGCCGGAGATAAAGGCGGATATAGACAGATTCGTGGGGGACGCCCCGCAGTTTGACGATATAACAATGCTTTGCCTTGAATATAAATGCAGAATGGAGGATAATGATGCAAGAACTGACAATTGACGCCACGTTGGAAAACATACCTGTAGTAACGGATTTTGTGAACGAACGGCTCGAAAGGCATGGCTGTCCGTTAAAGATATGTACTCAGATAGATATTGCCATAGACGAGCTTTTCAGCAATATCGCAAGGTACGCTTACGATCCGGACATCGGCAGTGCAACGGTGCGCGTGGAACTGAGGGAACAGCCGCTTTCGGTGGTGATAACCTTCATAGACAACGGAGTGCCATACGATCCGCTGAAAAATGAAGATCCCGATACTACCCTTTCGGCTGAGGAAAGGAGCATAGGAGGGCTCGGGATATATATGGTCAGGAAAACTATGGACGGAATTAAATACAAGTACGAGGACGGTCAGAATATCCTTATGATAACAAAGAATCTGCCGCCTGAAAAATAATTAAACGGGAGGAAAAACATATGCCAAACACAATTTTCAGAGAAAAAAGTATCGAGCGGGTATCATCGCCCGAACAGCTCAACGACTACATACGCGTGACGAACCCCGGAATATGGCTCACCCTTTCGGCGATCATCGTCCTGCTTGTGGGATTTATCGTCTGGGGAGTGGTCGGCTCGCTCGAAACCAAGGTGAACACGGTCGCGGTATCCGACGGGGAGAGCGTTGCCTGCTATGTCCGTGAAAAGGATATAGGCGGAGTAGCGCAGGGCAAGACGGTGCGGATAAACGACAAGGAGTATACCGTTGAAGAGGTAGCCGCACAGCCGATAGCCGCAGACAGCGGATTTTCGGAATACACCATGCACATCGGCGGTATCGAAGAGGGAGAATGGGTGTACGAGGTGCGCCTGAACGCAACGCTTCCGGAGGGATCGTATGAGGCGGCTGTGATAACCGACAGCGTTTCCCCGATATCTTTCTTGTTTAACTGAGGTGCGCCATGGCAGATAATAAAATTATTGTACCGATAACAAAGGGCGCTGCAAAAGTCCCCGTGATAATGCAGATGGAGGCTCTGGAGTGCGGAGCCGCTTCGCTCACTATGATACTTGCCTACTACCGTAAGTGGATACCGCTCGAGCAGGTGCGCGCGGACTGCGGCGTATCGAGAGACGGCTCAAACGCCAAGAACATACTTAAAGCGGCGCGCAGCTACGGACTTACCGCAAAGGGTTACCGCTACGAGCCGGAACAGCTTAAGGAAAAGGGAAAATTTCCCTGCATAATACACTGGAATTTTAACCACTTTGTGGTGTTGTGCGGATTCAAGGGAAACAAGGCGGTGCTCAACGATCCCGCAAAAGGAAACTACACCGTGTCGATGGATACGTTCGACAAAAGCTTTACCGGCATATGCCTGATGTTCGAGCCGGGAGAGAGCTTTGAACCGGGCGGAAAACCCAAGAGCGTGCTTGCATTCGCGAAAAAGCGTCTTGTGGGAGCCGGAGCGGCAGTTGCATTCGTTGTGCTGACGACTACCATAACTTCGCTGATAGGAGTGATACAGCCGGCGTTTTCAAGGATATTTATGGACCGTCTGCTGACTCGTCAGAATCCTGACTGGTTCTATCCGTTCCTTGGTGCGCTGGCTTTGCTTTACCTTGCGCAGCTGACGCTTGCGTTTATTGAATCAAAGACAAAGCGCAGGATAGAGGGCAAGCTTGCCGCCGTGGGAGATACCTCTTTTCTCTGGAAAGTGCTGAGAATGCCTATGGAGTTTTTCTCGCAGCGTATGGCAGGCGATATCCAGCAGCGGCAGAACAGCAACGCGAGCATAGCGAATAATCTGGTGAATACGTTCGCCCCTCTGGTGCTCAATACGATAATGATGATCTTCTACCTCGTTGTTATGATACGCTACAGCTGGATGCTTACCCTTGTGGGAATAGTGTCAATAATACTCAACCTGTTTATGTCGCGGATAATTTCCAAAAAGCGCGTTAATATAACCCGCGTGCAGATGCGCGACGCAGGTAAGCTGGCAGGCGCGACGGTGGCAGGTATCGAGATGATCGAAACTATCAAGTCGAGCGGTGCGGAAAACGGATACTTTGAAAAGTGGTCGGGCTATCAGGCGAGCGTGAATACGCAGAAGGTTAAATTCGCCAAGATGAACAGGTATCTCGGAATGATACCCAACCTTGTTTCGCAGCTTACGAATACGGCGGTGCTTATCCTCGGCGTATGGCTGACGATAGAGGGCAAATTTACCATAGGTATGGTAATGGCGTTCCAGGGATTTCTGACTTCCTTCACGGGACCTGCCACAACGCTTATTTCCGCAGGTCAGACCATTCAGGAAATGCGTACCGAAATGGAGCGCGTTGAGGACGTTATGGAGTACCCCACTGACGTAAACTACGACAACGAAAACACAGACGGCGATGTTGAATACGACAAGCTTTCGGGCGCGGTGGAGATGAAAAACGTCACGTTCGGCTATTCGCGTCTTTCAGATCCGCTTATCGAGGGTTTCAATCTGACGCTTAAACCGGGCAGCCGCGTGGCGTTCGTCGGCAGTTCGGGCTGCGGAAAGTCTACGCTTTCAAAGCTTATTTCGGGACTTTATCAGCCGTGGAGCGGAGAGATACTCTTTGACGGCAAGCCGATGAAGGACATAGACCACAGCGTGTTTACGGGTTCGCTTGCGGTAGTGGATCAGGATATTATACTGTTTGAGGACACTATCCGCAATAACATAAAGATGTGGGACTCGTCAATCGAGGACTTTGAGATGATACTTGCAGCCAAGGACGCGCAGCTGCATGAGGATATAATGCAGCGTGACGGCGGTTACAGCTATAAGATCACCGAGGGAGGAAAGGACTTCTCGGGCGGTCAGCGGCAGCGTCTTGAGATCGCGCGCGTACTGGCGCAGGATCCGACTATCATAATTCTTGACGAGGCGACCAGTGCGCTCGACGCGAAAACGGAGTACGAGGTAGTGCGTTCGATAAAGGACAGAGGCATAACCTGTATCGTTGTCGCGCACAGACTTTCCACTATACGCGACTGCGACGAGATAATAGTTATGAATAACGGCAAGGTCGTGGAGCGCGGCACACATGAAGAATTATACGCAATGAACGGCTACTACACGCAGCTTGTTTCAAATGAATAGGAGGCTACGGTATGGGTTGGTTTGATGAACAGATAAAACAGCGAAAGGAATACGATCTCAATACGTTTGAAGATTCGTTTGTCGGTATATCGGACGCAGTAATGGGTTCGCGCATATCCTCGGCTATCTCGGACGAGCGCAGCCGCGCGAAGAACGCGATAGAGGAAATACTCAGATTCTATCATATCAAGGCGCAGGAGCTGCCCGAAACGATAACCGAAACGAACGAGCAGCTGGAGTATCTTCTGCGGCCGCACGGAATTATGCGCAGAACGGTAGACCTTGAAAAAGGCTGGTACAAGGACGCTATCGGAGCAATGCTGGGAGTGAGGAAGTCGGACGGCTCGGTAGTCGCGCTCATTCCGGGCAAGCTTTCGGGATACTACTTCATTGACGAGGAAACGGGAAAAAGAGTAAAGATATCGCGCAAAAACGAAGGCTTGTTTGAAACGGAGGCGATAGCTTTCTATAAGCCTTTTCCGCTCAAAAAACTCAATATGGGCAGCCTGATGAGGTACATAGTGGGCGTGCTTTCCGTTTCGGATTATGTAATGGTCACGCTGGCAACGCTGGCGATGACTCTCGTGGGTATGCTTTCCCCGAAACTCAATCAGCTGCTTTTCGGATTGGTGGTAGATAACAAGGATCTGTCGCTGCTCATCTCGATAGCGATATTTATGGTCTGCCTGTCGGTGTCAAAGCTGCTGATAGATTCGGTGAAATCGCTCATTATGGCGAGAATTTCAACAAAGCTCGATATTACTGTGCAGGCTGCCACTATGGCGCGTGTTATGTCGCTGCCGGCATCATTCTTTAAGAATTACAGCTCGGGCGAACTTTCAAGCAGAACGCAGTACATAAATACGCTTTGTTCTATGCTGGTGGACACCGTGCTTACGACGGGACTTTCTTCCGTGTTCTCGCTTGTCTATATTACGCAGATATTCTCATTCGCGCCTGCACTGGTAGCGCCTGCGCTTATCATTATCCTTGCGACGGTGCTTTGCTCGGTATTAACCACGCTGCTGCAAATGAAAATATCCAAAAGACAAATGGAGCTTGGCTCTAAAGTAAGCGGTATGAATTATTCAATGATCTCAGGCATACAGAAGATCAAGCTTTCGGGAGCGGAAAGGCGCGCCTTTGCACGCTGGGGCAAGCTTTATTCCGAGCAGGCAAGGCTTACCTACAATCCGCCGCTGCTTGTAAAATACAGCAGCGTTATCACGATGTTCATAACTCTTATCGGAACGTTCGTGATGTACTATATGGCGATCGTCAGCAACGTATCGGTCGCGGATTACTATGCGTTCAACACGGCATACGGTATGGTTTCCGGCGCGTTCTCCTCATTGGCAGGTATCGCCCTCACCGCCGCGAACATCAAGCCTATTATGGATATGGCAAAGCCGATACTTTCCGCAGAGCCGGAAGTTGCGGAGGGCAAGCAGGTCGTTACCCGTCTTTCCGGCGGTATCGAACTCAACAACGTTTCATTCCGCTACAACGATAATATGCCGAACGTCGTCGATGATATGTCGCTCAAAATACGTCCGGGACAGTATGTCGCGATCGTGGGAGCGACAGGCTGCGGAAAATCAACGCTTATGCGCATAATGCTCGGCTTTGAAACTCCGCAGAAAGGCGCGGTGTACTTTGACGGAAAGGATATAGCGAACGTCGATCTGAAATCGCTGCGCCGCAGGATAGGTACGGTAATGCAGAACGGCAAGCTGTTTCAGGGGGATATTTACTCAAATATAGTTATCTCCGCGCCGTGGCTCACTATGGACGCCGCGTGGGAGGCTGCCGAGATGGCAGGCATAGCGGAGGATATACGCAGAATGCCGATGGGTATGCACACCCTTATTTCAGAGGGCAGCGGCGGTGTGTCCGGAGGTCAGCGGCAGAGGCTTATGATAGCGCGTGCGATCGCGCCAAAGCCGAAAATACTTATGTTTGACGAGGCGACGAGCGCACTTGACAATATCACGCAGAAAACGGTGTCGGAATCTCTTGACAGGCTCAAATGCACAAGGATAGTGATAGCGCACAGACTTTCCACAATAAAGCAGTGCGACAGGATAATCTATCTTGAAAAGGGAAAGATCGTCGAGGACGGCACCTATGACGAACTTATCGAAAAGAACGGAAAGTTTGCCGAACTGGTGGCGCGTCAGCGTCTGGACGACAAGCAGTATTCCGAAACAACTGCCTGAGAAAGGCAAAAAAACTTTTGGCAAGGTCTAACAAAATAATGTTCTGTACGTATAAATAGATGAAAGCGGTCGGAAGGCAGGCTTTTGGCGCACAGAGCGTAAAAAAATAGTAGGAGGTATTGTTATGACAATTTTTAATGTTGATGCTTTTGAAAGGGCAAAGGCTGCGGATACTCTGGAGGAGTTTATGGCGGTCATCGAATCGAGCGGAGCAAAGATGACTCCGAACGAGGCACAGAAACTGTTCTCGGCTATCAAGGCGGAGGGCGAAATATCCGACGACGATCTTGACTCGGTAGCAGGCGGAGCAACTGACGCCGCAGCTGATTTTGAGAATCTGGCGGATCACAACTACAGCTGCCCGAAATGCGGCAAGAAGGACAATCTCAGGATCAAGCACTTTGCAGGACACGACAACTGCACCTGCAAGGCGTGCGGTATCAAGTGGATCATGGTACACTGACGCAGAAACGATCATTGCCGCGGCGTATACCGCAGCGCCGCGGATATGATAAATAATCTCGAAAAGGAGGAAACGTATATGGATAAGCAGGAATTTATCAACAAAGTATCGTCTGCAAAGACGGCTGACGAGATCTTTGCGATAGCAAAGGAAAACGGAGTCGAGATACCTGCCGACAAGGCTGAAGAGATCAAAGGTCTTTACAGTGCAGAGCTTACCGATGACAAGCTTGAAGCCGTCTCCGGCGGCGGACTTGTGGACTGCATAAAGGAAATGATCGGCAGTCTGTTCGGTTATTAAGCTCGAAAAGGAGGGTTCGTTATGAACGAAGAAATGCTTGCGAAAGCAAGAGAGGCAAAGTCCGCCGAAGAATTGCGCGAAATGGCAAAAGAGGACGGCTTTGACCTCACCGAAGAAAAGGCAAAGGAAGTTTTTCAGAGGATAACCGCCAACGGCGAAATGTCCGATGATGAACTTGACGCTGTATCGGGCGGCGGCTGCGGAAGTGCGAACAAACGCTACTGTATCCACTGCGGAAGTCACAATATAGCGGGCCAAGGAATACAAACCGATAAAGGTATTGTGTCGGGATATTACTGCGGCGACTGCCATGGGACTATGACAATGGATCAGCTGCCGTGGAAATGACAGGGGGTGTATCGAAATGAACGAAGAGCTTATTGCAAAGGCAAGGCAAGCCTCCTCATCGGAGGAGATAATGAAAATTGCCGAGGAAAACGACATTGAGATGTGTAAAGAAGAGGCTGAAATGATCTACAAGCAGCTCCACACAAGCGGCGAAGTTTCCGACGAGGAGTTGGAGAGCGTTGCGGGCGGCGGCTGTAAAGGCAGCGGCGGTTTGACGATCGTGACTTCCGCCTGCAAGTGCTTTAACGGACAGTTTGAACAGGCCGATCTCAGCAGATCCAGCGATATGCAGATCATGTGGTCTGTATTTTCCGGCGGCGGCAACAACACGAAAAAAGTCTGCGGCGAATGTAAACATCTGGTGTTCAAAAGCGGAATAGGCTACTGCGGAGTCAGCGGCTGACAGCTTTTTAAGGAGGAAACCACAATGAAACAGGAACTTATCGAAAAGGCAAAACAGGCGGCGTCTCCCGAGGAGATAATGAAAATTGCCGAAGAAAACGACATTGAAATGGTCAAGGAAGAGGCTGAAATGATCTACAAGCAGCTGCACACAAGCGGCGAAGTGGCGGACGAGGAGCTGGAGAGCGTTGCAGGCGGCTGCACAGGCAGCGGCGGCAAGACGATCGTGACTTCCGGCTGCAAGTGCTTTACCGG
>CANRDT010000013.1 GCA_947629455.1 uncultured Ruminococcus sp. | reverse complement strand
TGAACAACAATGAAAGAATGATGAAACAACTGCAAAAAGAGCTTGTTTCCCTCACAGAAGAACTTGATGAACAGCGTTCAACTTTGAGTGCGCTATATATGGATAAGCTGAAAGGTAATGTCACACAAGAAGTTTTCGGACTTCTTTCGGCAGAAAATGCAAAACAGCAAAAAATTCTTAAAGAGAAAATTGAATCTCTTAACGAACAAGCCGTAAAAATAAAAAAATCGAGCAAGGACGTAAATCGCTTCTTCTCGATGATCTCAAAATATGAAAATATTGACGCTCTCGATTATGATATACTGCACGAGCTTATAGAGCGTGTGGAGGTCTATGAGGGCGTCGGTGAAAGCAGAAAAAGAAAGTCATACATTGTTGACGTCTATTTCTTTGGCGTCGGCTTGATAGACTTTAATTGGTTGGATTAGTTCCCTAAGAAAGGAAATAGCATAATAACCTATGCTCGTAACACTATCAGGTATTGTTATACTTGTTAAACTTGTGCATTCAAAAAACGCATCATCCCCTATGCTTGTAACTTTTTTGCCGTTAATACTTGACGGTATAGTAACTTCAGTTTCATTGCCATTATAACCTGTTATTTCAACCGTTCCATCAGAAAGAATTTCATATGAATAATCACCGTAAGTTTCCGCGCTTGCCGTTATCGACGTGAAATTAACGCCGCTGTCCGCCATTGGCAGAGCCGCCGCGCCGAGTGTCAAAACGACCGCCAGCGCCGCCGCTGTCAGTTTTTTAAACATAAATGTTACCTCCATAAATATAAAATTCGTTATAGCATAAAACAATTATAACCTTTTTATCCGCAAAAGTCAATATCTTAAAACAAAATTCCGAGGGGATCAATTTTATGAAAATACTTTTAGCCTTATAGTTATATTCTGCTTATTTTATCAAAATTTTTGTTATATTCTCCGCTGAAGCCGGAGCAAACTCTTACATCTTACCTCTTATCTCTTACTTCTAAAAGCGCCGCGTTCTGACTTTCGGAAATCAAAATTTGATTTCTTTGTATCTTACCCCCGTCACTCCGCACAAAACGGCTGGAGGTCTTTTACAACGTCTTTCGGAAGTACCGTCTTGTCGCCGTTGTCAATATCTATCAGCGTGTAGCGGTCGCTGCCCATACCGAGCTCTTTCATATAGGACAGCTGGCGCAGCCCGTGGCGCGATTCGATACGCTCCACAAGATCGTGATTTTCCTGCTCCGTCATGGCGTAAACTATATCCACACACGCCTGATCGACCGCAAGTATATCCAGAGAGGCACATATACCGACATTCGGAGTTACCACGGGAGCGGCATAAATGCCCTCGCAGTCGCAGGAGACCGACATATTCCGCATAACGTTGATATATGCGATCCTGCTGCCGAAATGATCGGTCACGGCTTTCGTGGATTCGGTCATACGCTCCATAAATTCCTCATCACTGATGTCCCACTGATCGTCCTGCCCGGGGGTGGTGTGTATCATGGCTTTTCCAATCCTGCCGTCCGCGCAGCCGATACCGATATTCTTATCCGAACCGCCGAAACCGCCCTTGCTGTGTCCCTTGAAATGCGTCAGCGCAAGCAGCGAATCGTACTCGGCGAGCGTTTTTCCCATAGACATCTCGTCAAACCATTTTCCGCCCTTTATCGGGAACATTACCGTGCCGTCGGCGTCCATAATATCCACTGGCGCGAAAGTCCAGCCGTTGACTTTGAGCGTTTCGAGGTGCTTTTCGGTAGTGTCCCTGTCCCCCTCGTAGTAGGAATTTGTTTCGATTATGGACGAATCGGGGAGATAATTTTCCATAAGCGCCTTTACCCAATCGTGAGGGATAATGTTCGGACCGTTTCTCTCGCCGGTATGCAGCTTGACCGCGACCCTGCCGCAGAGAGCGTCCTTTACTTTGGTGAAAATTTTCATCAGACCGTCAGCGGAGAGATCGCTTGTAAAATAGACTACCGATCTTTCTCCTGTGCGTTCCTCATACGGAACGTAGATGTTTCCGCCCGTTCCGGGGACGGCATTTTTTATAGACATACAAATACCTCTTTTCATTTCTGAATGTTTTCAAGCAAAGCGTTATTGTTTATTATAGTATATCATATTATTTTCGTTTTTGCAAGATTTTTGTTATATTCTCCCCAAGCGGCTGAGAATATACCTATCCGTAATAAAAATACTCTCATACCCCCATTTTCTCTACTTTTAAAAATCTCCCTTGACAAAGCAGCCCGGCTGCGATATAATATTCTAAGGACTATCTGTAATTTATTTTAAAAAATTATAAAAGCTCCCGTTTGCCGCGCGGACGGTACCGCAGCCGCGCCATACCGCAGGAGCAATTGAAAATGGAGGATATTTATGTTATTGACAGGATCGGACATCATAGTTGAATGTTTGCTTGAACAGGGGGTAGATACCGTTTTCGGCTATCCCGGAGGAGCGGTGCTTAATATCTACGACTCGCTTTATATGTACTCGGACAGGATAAAACATATCATCACCGCACACGAACAGGCTGCCTGCCACGCGGCGGACGGCTATTCGAGAACGTCGGGAAGAACGGGCGTGGTGATCGCCACTTCGGGACCGGGCGCGACAAACCTTGTGACGGGTATCGCCACCGCTTATATGGATTCCATACCGCTTGTCGCGATCACGGGAAACGTGGCTACATCGCTGCTCGGTCTGGACAGCTTTCAGGAAGTCGACATCTGCGGAATAACTATGCCCGTTACTAAGCATAATTATATAGTGAAAGATGTTTCAAAACTTGCCGATACTATCCGCGAGGCGTTCTATATCGCAAATCAGGGAAGAAAAGGTCCCGTGCTTATCGACGTTCCCAAGGACGTTACCGCGGCAAAATTTGAATATGAGAGAAAAGAGCCTGTCCGTCCGCAGTCGGTACACGACGAGGATACCGACCGTCAGATCGCAGAGGCGGCGGAACTTATAAAAAATTCTCAGAGACCGTTCATATACGCAGGCGGCGGTGTGGTATCATGCGACGCCTGTGAGGAACTTAAGACCTTTGCGGCGAAGTGCGACGCTCCGGTATCTCTTTCGCTTATGGGACAGTGCGCTTTTGACAATACAGACCCCGCTTATACCGGAATGCTCGGTATGCACGGAACAAAGACCTCTGCGCTCGCTCTTTCGGAATGTGACCTTATGATCGTTCTGGGGTCGAGATTCTCCGACCGTGTTATCGGCGATCCCGATACTTTCGCAAACGGAAAAAAGATAATACACATTGAAATAGATCCTGCCGAAGTGGGAAAGAATATAGCTATAGACTGCTGCGTTCCGGGAGATGTAAGGTATATCCTCGCACAGCTTAACTCTATGCTGCCGGATATGAGCCACCCCGAGTGGAAAGCGCAGATAGCGCAGTGGAAGTCGGAATATCCCCTGAAAATGAGACCGATAAGCCGCGAGGACGAAGTACTTCCGCAGGAGGTCATCGAGCAGCTTGACAGGCTCACCGACGGCAAGGCGGTAATAACTACAGAAGTCGGTCAGCATCAGATGTGGGCGGCGCAGTACTACAATTTCACACAGCCGCGTACCTTTGCATCGAGCGGCGGACTGGGAACTATGGGCTACGGACTTGGCGCGGCTATCGGTTCAAAGTGCGCGAATCCCGATAAGCCCGTTATCAATATCGCAGGCGACGGCAGCTTCTTTATGAACTGCAACGAGCTTTCTTCACTTGCAAAGCACAATATCCCGATAATAGAACTGGTGTTTGCAAATAACGTTCTCGGAATGGTGCGCCAGTGGCAAAGACTTTTCTACGGAAAGAGATTCTCACAGACGAATATTGACCGCGGCACCGATCTTATGAAACTTGCCGAGGCGTTCGGCATAGAGGGCGTGCGCATAGCGAACAGAGAGGACATAATCCCGGGGCTGAAAAAGGCTCTGGAGTGCGGCAGACCCTGCCTTGTGGAATGTATCATAGATAAGGACGTGAACGTGCTGCCAATGGTTCCGGCAGGCGCGGACATTTCTCAGCCGATAATGGAGATCGAGCTTGACTGACGGCGCAGGAACATCGCCGCAAGGAGATATTTTTGGTGAAAAGATCCGATAGATTCAAGGAAAACCTTATTGTTACACTGATCGGCGTAACGCTTTTCTGGGCGCTTTTCAATTATAAGCTGCTGCTCGGCGCGCTCGATTTCGTGACGGCTGTACTTGCTCCGTTCATTACGGGTGCGGTGCTGACGCTGATACTCAACGTGCCGATGAGCGCGATAGAGCGCAGGCTCTTCCGTCCCGACGGGCAGAACAGATACACCAAGGCGGCGGCAATGCTGAAAAGACCGGTTTCACTGCTGCTCACCTACCTGCTGCTGGCAGGGGTGCTCGTGCTGGTGCTTTATCTGGTGATACCCGAATTTATCGAGGCTGCGGCGAGCCTTTCGGCAGAGCTGCCGCGTTTTATGAAGAGAGTCGGCAGCCGTATCTCGGAAAATGAAGAGCTGTCGCGCTGGATAAAGAATATGAATATCAGTATCGACCGTGAAAAGCTTACCGACAGCATACAAAAGCTGTTACAGGACGGCGTTATTATCCGCAGGACGGTCAGCTCTACGGTAAGCGCGGCGTCGGGCGTTATTTCGGGCGTCGTGAACTTCGTAATCGGTATCGTCTTTTCGGTCTATATGCTCCTCAATAAGGAAAAGCTTAAAAATCAGCTTTACCGCCTCACGACCGCTTTTCTCCCTCAGAAATACGCGCAGCCCGTCTGCCGTGTGTGCAGGCTCTCCAAAAAGACTTTTTCGGATTTTCTTTCGGGACAGTGTATCGAGGCGGTCATACTGGGGACGCTCTGCTGTATCGGTATGACGATATTCGGTTTCCCGAACGCTCTGACTATAGGTATGCTTGTGGCGGTCACTGCGTTTATCCCGATCGTAGGCGGATTTATCGGAGTTGCGGTAGGCGCGTTCTTTATTATGGTGAGCGATTTTATGCAGGCGGTCTGGTTCGTGGTGTTTATGATAATACTCCAGCAGATCGAGGGCAATGTGATATATCCGCGCGTAGTCGGACAGTCGGTAGGACTTCCTCCGCTGTGGGTGCTGTTTGCGGTGACCTGCGGCGGCGCGCTCGGCGGTATCGGCGGAATGTTTCTCGGAGTGCCCGTCTGCTCGGTGCTGTACTGCATACTCAGGGAAACTGCGGATCATCTTAATCGTGAAAAGGGGATAGAAGATCCGCCAAAGCCGGAAGTGAAAGTCATAAACCGCAAGGTGCGTTCGGAAGATACCGTCAAAAAGAACGGTGTGCAGAACGCGGCAAAGACGCAAAAGCCGCAGTATCGTCAAAACGATCGGGCAAAGGACGGCTTATCCGACAAAAAGACACCGCCCAAGGGGAAGGGAAGTCCCCCGAACGCGGCAAAGCGCAAACGCTGAAAAGGTAAAATTATGCAGGACATCAGGGAGGAATGACGGGAAATGAAAGCGTGGGAGCATTTCAAGACGATCACGAAACACAGACATCAGGTAATAAGAAATTGTTGGTACGCAGGAATTTTCTTTCAGGGACTGTTTCACGATCTGTCAAAATATTCCCTGACGGAGTTTATCCCCGGCGCAATGTTCTATCAGGGCAGCCGCTCCCCGAACGAGGGAGAGAGGCAGAGATACGGATTTTCCACGGCGTGGATGCACCACAAGGGGAGAAACCGACATCATTTCGACTACTGGACGGACTACGACAGGGTGACGAAAAAGCTTTCCCCCGTTAAGATGCCGCTAAAATATGTAAAGGAAATGTTCTGCGACAGGGTAGCCGCAAGCAAGGTGTATATGGGGGAAAAGTATACCGATTCGTCCGCGCTGGAATATTTTATGAGAGCAAAGGGCAGACGTATGATACACCCCGAAACTTCGGATCTTCTGGAAAAGCTGCTCGTTATGCTCAGCGAACAGGGCGAGGAGAGGACGTTTGCGTATATCCGCAGTCTGAAAAAATACTGATCGCAGTCAAAAGACTGTCTGATAAATCAAAAGGGAGGCATTTTTATGGCAATGAACACAAACAGGGGAATGACAAATCCGATAGTATCCCGAGTTACCAACTTTGACGACGCGTTCACCATGAGCGACGACAGAGCGAGCTACGGAGGAATAATGGCGAAAACGCTGTATTTTCTCGCCACGATACTTTTGGGCTTGGGAGCGTTTCTGTATATCCACAATTATTATGCCGTCGAGCATTTCACTGCGGTGGAGATAACCGAGGGGTATGTGATCTTTCAGAATGAAATGGGCATAGTCGGCGGAGTGCTTATCGCGACGTTTATTTGTGCGCTGATCGCAGCGTTTGTACCTGCGACGATACCCTTTACCGGTACGGTGTACTGCGCCGGAATGGGCTATGCGGTGACTTTTATTTCCTACACCTACGCGGCTGTATACAAGGGCATAATCATCGAGGCGCTTGCTCTGACCATACTGATAATAGCGGTGATGTCGGCGCTGTTCGCGTCGGGCAAGGTGCGTATCGGTCAGCGTTTCAGGACGGTGGTATATACGACGCTGCTGGTATCGGTGCTGGGCGGTCTGGCGTTTATGCTCCTTTTGTGGATAGCTCCCGAAAGCGCTCTGGTACACTCAATAATTGCTTTGCAGTCGTCGCCGATCGGGATAGTCTTTGCGGTCATTGGTGTGCTGCTCGGCGCGTTCTTTATCTACTTTGATCTGGAATCCATTGCGGAAACTGTCCATAACGGACTTTCAAAGAAGTATGAATGGTACTGCTCCTACAGCCTTATGACGAGCGTTATCTATCTGTATCTGAAAGTATTGCAGCTTATCGCGAGAATACAGGATAACAGGAGCTGAATCGGGTATAATAAAAACCTCCGCTTGCTGCGGAGGCTTTTGCTTTTATGGGGTATACGACACGGAAATCAATTTTTAAATTTTATGTAAGCATTTTAATTTATTTTACTTGGTAATGCAGACTTTTGTGTTATTATTTTTCCTCCGCCTGCGGCGGAGGTCCTCCCGGACGGGGCATTTCCGCCCGTCCACGGTACATATCGCTCCGTCTTTATAAATGGGGCGGATAAAGTTTTTTGACATTTTATCTCGCCTGACTGAGCAAAGTATAATTATTAGGCTAAAAGTACTCTCATAAAATTGATTTCCATGGGTATATGACTTATCCCCTTGAATATAAAAAAAGTGCAGAGCATAAAAAACTCTGCGAAAAACAAATAAAAAAACTATGTGTAGAACAAAAGAAAGGAGACAACAAAACGGATGTTAAAATTGAACATTGTTCAATTAATTTAACACCGTGTTTATTATAACGTATTTTGCGAGTATTGTCAAGCGTTTTTGCGGATTTTTATATTTTTCGGCATTTTGTACAACAGTGCGACTGATCAAATGGTGATTCTGACAGTATATGTATATTGCTATATTGCTCATGGGGGAAATTTTGGCATAAGAAAAGAGAGCCTGTGCATACGACAGGGCGCAAACCCACAGCTGCCCGATCGTATAAAAAAGCAGCCAGGCTCCCTTTACTTATGCCAAATGATCCTGCTTTAAAGCTATGACGCCTCCACCAGTTCGTTATCCCTGAAAAACAGAGATATGCACCAGATCGCGGAAATGGCGACCAGAACGTAAACGATCCTGCTTATCACTGCCGCGGAACCTCCGAAAAGGAAAGCCACAAGGTCAAACTGGAATATACCGATAAGTCCCCAGTTTATGCCGCCGATGATAAGAAGGAGCAGCGCTATCCTGTCGAGCATTTTTATCATTCCTTTCTGCGCAATGCGCACGATTAGTAAACCGAGCCGACCGCGCGGATATGCCTTTGCGCAGCCGTCTCACATCAGTATTATTGCCTGCATCGCGTGATTTATACGCCGCAGATCAATTTTTAAATTTTATATAAGCATTTTAATATACTTTAACTTCTTCAGATCAACTTTTGGATTATTTTTCCTCCGCCGTCGGCGGAGGAAAAATAATTTAATGTTATATTTTCCGCCTTTGGCGGAAAATATAACAAAAATCTTGTCGGAATGAGCGGATAAAATTGAATTGCGTGATTTATACGGCGGTCATATGTGAAATTCTACCTATTTTTTTGCCGCGTATATGTGCAAAATGCAGAAGTTCACCGCCGCACTGCGGTAATCGTTGAAAATTTTTTTGAATAATGATATAATATACGCGATGTTAAACGGCAATTTTTTAATTGAACGGAGGTTTTTATGAAACTGCTGAGAATACTTACCGCCGCCGCTTGCCTGACGGTGTGCTGCTGCGCCGTCAGGCTGCCCGTAGTCTGCGCCGAGGAAACTTCGCTCCCCGATACCGAAATAACCGAGCCGCAGCCACACGAACATTTGTTTGAAGAACAGGTGATAAAAGAACCGACCTGCACCGAATCGGGCGAATATTATTATAAATGCGCCTGCGGTGAAGAATACTATGAATATCCTCCCGCGCTCGGACATACTCCGGGCGAATGGATAGTCGATCAGCCAGCAAAGGAGGGCGTGACGGGAAAACGCCATAAGGAATGTACCGTCTGCGGAGAAATTTTGGAGGAGGAAACTATTCCCGCGCTTGCGGTAAAAATAACGAGCTGCTCGTTTTCTTATACAAGATCATATACCTACACGTCAAAGGCAATATCACCGACGGTGACAGTTAAGTATAATGGCAAAACGCTTGTCAAAAATAAAGACTACACCGTTTCATATTCAAATAACGTAAATGTCGGAACGGCAAAGATAACCGTCAAGGGCAAGGGCGATTTCACGGGTACAAAGACGCTCACCTTTACTATCAAAGCCCCGACTGTCGCCGCGCCGAAGAATTTTTCAAATACTCTTTCCGTGACAAATTCTATCCGCCTTGAATGGAAAAAAGCCGCATCGGTATCGGGATACGTTATCCACAGATACGACTCAAAAACCAAAAAATGGGTCAAGATCAGTCAGCCTGCGCAGTCGGTACAGAGATACTCCGACAAAAACCGCCCTGCCGGAACGGAGCAGAAATACCGCATATGCAGCTATAAAAAGATAGGCTCGAAGTATTTCTACAGCGGCTGGGTATACGCAAACGCATCTACCACGCCTGCCGCCGTCAAGGATTTCAGACAGAAAGATTCCTCGGCGACCGCCGACGGCTATACTATGGTATGGTCAAAGGTGACGGGAGCGGACAGGTACGCGATCTACCGCTATGATTATTCTGCCTGCAAATATGTCAGATATAAGACGGTAAAGGGTACTTCGCTGAAAATAACGGGCGTACAGCCGGGAGCAAGGTGCGCTTATAAGATCGTTGCGGAAAAGGTGTGCAGCCAAAAAACATACACAAGTCAGTCGGTAAAGTACAAGTTCACCGCAAAGCCTGCCAAGACGCTCGGTTTCAAGGTGAAAGACACCGACCGCAGTAAGGTGAAAATCGGCTGGCAAAAGACCTCTAACGCTACCGGGTATCAGATATACTACAGCTCTTCAAAAAACGGAACGTATAAGCTGCTAAAGAGCGTTGGCAGCGGTTCGGCGACGGAGTATACTCTTACTAATCTTCCGAAAGGAAAGGCTTACTACTTAAAGATACGCGCCGTTTCGCGCACGCCCTATACGGTATCGTTCGGAAACTTCTCCGCGCCTGTCAAGGCGAGAGCGTTCAATAACAAGAGCTACGAATCGGTGATAAGCTCCTACACTAACCGCGATTATCTCACCTCGGTAAACGCTCAGGGATATAAGATGTCCGCCTACGCGAAAAACCGACTGCATAACTCCCTGCGCTCTTTAGGAGGTACTGCAAGCTTTGTACTGCTCGATCTTGACAGCGGCGCGCTGATAGGCTATAACGCAAATACATATCTCGGTACGGCAAGTACGGTGAAAATGCCCTATATGCTTTATTGTCTGAACCAAATGGAGGACGGTTCGCCCTCTATGAATAAAAAGCTGACGTTTAAACCGAGCGACGCTTCCGACGGTTCGAGCCTGATAAAGAGCTATCCGTTCGGGACAAAGTTCACCATAAAGCAGTGTATGCAGTACATTTTCGATTACAGCGACAACTGCGGATACTATATGCTCCAGGACGAGTTCGGCATAAGCGGATATAACAAGTTTATCTCCTCGCTCGGCTGCCGCACTTCCGTCGGAGGCGGTATCAGGTGGGGAGTAGTCAGCGCGGCGGATTCCGCAAGAGAATGGATACAAATGTACGATTATCTCTATAACGGAAGATATGCCGATTTTGTAAGAAAAGGCTTTGCAAATTCCACCTCGAGCAATTTCCGCATAGGTCTGAATTACAAATACCCCGTTTATTCAAAGTGCGGCTGGACGGATTATTACCACCACGACACCGCCGTTATCGAGGCTGAACATCCGTATGTGCTCGTCTGCCTGACCAACCGCGTCAGCGCATACCGCCTTCAGGAGGTCGCTAGAGCCGCCGATTACGTTCATGACGAGATGTGGGCATATTATAACAAGTAAAACGAGAAAAACAAAACTTTTCGGCACAAAAAATACCGGGCAGAATGTTCTGTCCGGTATATTTGTTATCGGTATTGCTTATTAGCCGCGCTTAAAATTATTCGGCAGCGGACTCGTCAGCGGCAGCGTCGCCCTCAGCGGCGGACTCATCAGCAGCGGAATCATCGGCAGCTGCGTCGCCCTCGGCTGCGCCGCCTGCGGGAGCAGCAATGCTCTTGTTGGTGGCAACGTTCTCCTGCTCTGCAACTTCGCCCAGACCCTCGATCTTGAATGTTACTTCAAGAGTGTTCTCAAATGCGATGTTTGCAGGATCAACGGCAGGATCGGCAGCGTTTACACCGTAGGTGTTGAAGATCTCTATCCTCCAGCGGTTGTTGTTGTTCTCGATATTGCCGGTAGCTATCTTGGACGCGTCAAACTCGATCTCTTCGCCGTCGCACTTGATAGAAGTTACCTCGGCTTTGATCTCGGTGCCCTTGTAGTCGCCCTTTGTCTCGAAGTTTACGCGGTTGTCGTCGCCGTCCTTGAGCAGGTTTGTATCACATTCAGCGCCCTGCCAGTCGGTAGTACCGTCGCAGATACCCGTGATGTCTATGCAGAATACCTGTGCGCCTGTCGCTCCGAAAAGCGCTCCCGTGTCGGGATCATAAAAGACTGAGCCGTTGGGAACGTCTGTCGTGCCTTCGATCGTCTTTCTGGTAAGAGCAACGGTGTATTCGCCGTCACCTGTGATGTCGGCGTCGATACCGAAAGCGCCCTCGGTAAGAGCCTTGCTGTCGTTTTCTACAAGACCGTGCCAGTTGCCCCAGCCCCAGTCGTTGTCGGTGTACATAAGGAATGCGTCATAGCCCTTGAAAGTGGTGAGCTGCTCAAAATCGTCGGTGTATTCCTCGGCGGGAGGCTCTTCAGCCTCGGAGGACTCGTCGGCAGTCGACTCGGCAGTTGAATCAGCTGCGGAATCGGCAGCAGAATCAGCAGCGGAATCAGCCTTGTCAGCAGCGGCAGCGGAATCTGCTGCGGCAGCGCTGCTCGTCGCGGTATCTGTGGAAGAACCCTCGTCGGAATCTCCGCAGGACGCAAACATAGCGGTCGTCATCGAAAGAGCGCAGGCAATTGCTGCAAGTTTCTTAATGCTCATTTTAAATAACCTCCTGAAAAGTATAGATAGCGTTATTGCTAATAATATGATACTAAATTTCGGTAGATTTTTCAAGATACTATTTCAACAAATTATTATAAACCATATAGTGGAATTTGTACAAAAATCACTGTTGAAATTCGTGTAATGATACAAAAATATGAATTTACATTACTATTTTCACCGCAGGCGGAGCGGTTATGCGGATAAGGGCGGTATATTTTGCGCCCGACGGCAGTAATATTTCTATAGGAACGTTTTTGTTGATGATACAGACAAGAGAAAAGCGAAAAATTTGTGCAAAATGCTGATTAAAGGGAAATTGCATTTTCGGCTTAAATATAGTATAATTAAATAGTGCGCTTACGGTAAAATAATGAAAGCAAAGGACGATGAACCGATGATCTCTGCTCTTCTGGACAGAACGAATAACGATATTATCATAGCCGCAGGGGCGGTCTGCTCTTTTCTGATAACATTTGCGGCGATACTATGGTTCAGAACGGCGCTGCCGCGCGACCACGGCAGACAGTATGCCGTCAACGGCGAGCTTTCGCAGGGCAAGCCGAGAGGAGCGGGAATTATCCTTATCACCGCGTACTGCCTGTGCGCCGCGCTGTTTGTGCCGCTGAGCGCGGAA
This sequence comes from uncultured Ruminococcus sp., assembly GCA_947629455.1. GTDB lineage: Bacteria > Bacillota > Clostridia > Oscillospirales > Ruminococcaceae > FB2012. The sequence goes on along the minus strand of CANRDT010000013.1, from coordinate 45,944 downwards.
AGACTAATTTATCTGCTGCTGCTCTGCGCCGCCATGATGACAGGTTTTCTTGACGACGCCGCCGAAAAGCCGTGGGGAGAACTTAAAAAAGGTCTGCTCGATCTGTGTATCGCCATCGCAACGGCAGTCAATTTTATCGTACATAATTCCTGCGAGATCGCTCTTTTCGGTCATAAATTCGCCCTGCACCCGGTACTTTACGGCGCGCTTGCGGTGATACTCGTCTGGGCGAGCATAAACGTCACCAACTGCTCTGACGGCGTTGACGGTCTTTGCTCTACAGTTTATATGGTGTCGGTCTACAGCTTTTCGCTCATCATCGACGATATGTACTTTACCGATATGTGCAGCATTATGCTTTGCTGTACTATGGCGTATCTGTGGTTCAACGCGTCGCCCAGCAAACTGCTTATGGGAGATGCCGGCTCGCGCGCTTTCGGAGTTTTTCTGGCGGTATGCGCTATGAAAACGGGCAGCCCCCTGCTCTTTATACCGCTCTGCCTTGTGCTTATCGTGGACGGCGGTATCGGTCTTTTAAAGCTTTCGGTCAGGAGATTTCTGCGCATACGCGGCTTTATGGAAAAAATACGCACCCCCCTGCACGACCATATGCGCAAAAACAAGGGCTGGTCGGATACACAGACCGTTTTCAGATTCGCGTTGATACAGGTACTTATCGCGGCGGCGGTGCTTTATCTGAAATAATGCTTTGATAAGTAACAAGTAAAATTAATTAAAATGAATACGGAGATCGGTTTTCAAAATATATATCAATATTTTTTTGTTATGTTATTCCCATTGGGGGAAAGAACGGCTGTCGTAAAAACGAAAATTGATCTCCGCATAAATAAAAAGAATATATAAATAAAGGAAAATCGGAATGTATAAGATCACGGACTATCATCAGTTTGATATTGACAACGCATACGACGGCGACGATCTCGGCGTGCGCTACTACGACGGCAAGACCGTTTTCAAGACGTGGTCGCCGCTTGCGACGGCGGTGTATCTGAATCTCTATCTGGGCGGAGAGGGCGAGAACCGCCTTGAAACTCTGCCTTTGGAGAGGATAGACCGCGGCGTGTGGTATGTTGAGCTTTTGCGCCGCGTGGAGAGGGTGTACTATACCTTTACTTTTGAATTTGATTATAATACGCGCTATGAAACGGCGGATATTTACGCAAGAGCCTGCGGCATAAACGGCAGGAGGGGATATATCGCAGATCTTAAAAGTCTCGATCCTCCCGGCTGGGACAGCGTGCCGCGCCCGGTGTGTGAAAATGCCTGCGACGCGATAGTCTATGAATGTCATATAAGGGATTTTTCCTCCGACCCTGACAGCGGTATTCCCGACGAGGACAGGGGAAAATTCACTGCTTTTACAAAGAAAGGCACTAAATACAAGAACGTTTCCACCTGCCTCGATCATCTCAAGGAGCTTGGGATAACGCACGTTCAGCTGCTGCCGGTGTTCGACTATGCAACGGTGGACGAGTCGCGCCCCGATAAAGCGCAGTACAACTGGGGCTACGACCCTTTGAATTACAACTGTCTGGAGGGTTCCTATTCCACCGACCCGTTCGACCCCGAAGCACGCATAGCGCAGTTCAAGCAGCTTGTGATGACGCTGCACAAAAACGGTATCGGCGTTATTATGGACGTGGTGTACAATCACACATATTTTACGGAGGAATCGGCTTTTCACAAGTCTTTCCCCTACTATTACCACAGACTTAACAAGGACGGCAAATTTTCCAACGGCTCGGGCTGCGGAAACGAGACTGCCTCGGATCACATTATGTACCGCAGATTTATGGTAAATTCTTTGAAATTCCTTGCCGAGGAGTACAAGCTTGACGGTTTCCGCTTTGATCTTATGGCTCTGCATGATATTGAAACGGTCAACTATATACGGGACGAGCTTGACCGCTATTGTCCGCATCTGCTTATGTACGGAGAGGGCTGGACGGGCGGAGAATCGCCGCTTTCGTCCGACAGACTGGCGTATAAGTGGAATTCATATCAGTTCGCAAGAGTGGGACTTTTCAACGACAATATCCGCGACGCCATCAAGGGCGGAACGTTCAATCCGTATGACATCGGCTATGTCAGCGGCAACCGCAACGCTTTTCATACGCTGAAGAGGGGTATAGCAGGCTCGGTGCCGCACCGTCAGCTCAACGATGCTCCCGAGGCGTGCTGGGCGTTCGAGCCCGATCAGGCGGTCAACTACTGCGAAGCGCACGATAATCACACTCTCTGGGATAAGCTTTCCATATGCGCCAAACATTTCGACCGTCAGGATCGTGTGAAAATGGACAAGCTGGCAGGCGCGTTGGTGCTGCTGTCGCAGGGTATGCCGTTTTTGCAGCTGGGACAGGATTTTCTGCGCTCCAAACCGAGGATACCGACAAACGGTGAGGAAGTGAACGAAGTCACTTTGGTGGATCATAACAGCTATAATTCTCCCGACTATACAAATTCCGTGAAATGGGCGGAAAAAGCCGAGAATATCGACGTGTTCAATTATTACAGAAGTCTGATAAAACTGCGCAAGAGTTCGCCGCTTTTCCGTCTGCGCACCAAAGAGGAGGTCGATGCGTGTCTTAATTTTGAAGATACCGGCGACGGCAGCTTTATTGTGTTTACTCTTGAGGGAAATGGTGATAAATTCCTGATAGCCGTAAATCCCTACACCGAGGAAAGGCATATCGAGCTGAGAGAGAAATACTATATCCGCCTGAACGAGGAGGGAAAGATGAACAAATTCCCGATAAGCTCAAACGCGGTCATTCCGCCGATCTCGCTTATAGTGTTCAAGAGGATAAACGGGTAAAGGAAATTAAGGGGGATTTTGTCCCCCTTTTTTTGTGTGAGAAAGTTTACTAAATTGTGCAGTTAGATCTCACGCTCAGAATTTTGATTGATAAGTAGTGGGAAAAAATTAAAAAGGTTTTCGCTCCAGCCTTTTCCTCAAAAAGGCTGGCAGGGTCAAGGGACAGCGTCCCTTGTCGCCGTCCGCAGACGGCGAAACACTCCTGCCCCCTGCGTCGCAAGGGGTGAATTTCAAAACAGTCCGGTGGACTGTTTTGAAAGAGGGGACGACCTACAAGAAGGGCGTCCCCTAAGTATGGGCGGTATATCTTATCTCTGCCGCTTGCGGCAGAGGGCATAATCCTTGTCAACCATTAAGAACAAAGTTGTAAACAGATACTTAATAAAAATAGTTTATATATTGAAATGACTTGATTATGGCGTGAAATGTGATATAATAAATATAATATAAGTATATTAGCACATATTAATTTATTCAACAGTAAAATCACTAAGTAAAACGGCACGGGAACCAATTTTATAAAAGTGTTTTTGATCTTATGATTATATTCAGTTCAGTACGGCAAAATGCCAAAAAACTTTCTCCGCCCCATTTATAAAGCCGGAGCGATATGCACTGTGGACGGGCGGAAATGCCCCGTCCGGGAGGACCTCCGCCGCCGGCGGAGGAAAAATAACCCGAAAATCAAACTGAACAAGTAAAATATATCAAAATGCTTATACAAAATTTCAAAATTGATTTCCGTGGACGACATTCTGACAGGTCATTAAACTATATATCAGATAATGAATATATTATGTGCTTTACCCGATTAAATGCCTCGGCTCTCTGCACAGCCTGAAAGGGGGGCGGAATATGATAAACAAGACCGGCAAGGAAAAGATCAGCATTTTAAAAGATCGTCTTATCGTGACATATACTGTCCTCGCCCTATGCCTTTACGGGGCAGCCTGCGCCTACATCACCTCAAGGTCGGAACGCGTTATCAACGAACAGACTATGGATAATACGGCGTCGGCGGCAATGCAGACAAGGCAGAACATTCAGCTTTACGTCAGGGATATAGAGCGTTTCTGCGCCGCTTTTTTTGAGGACGGCGAGAGCAGGGAGTTTTATCCGACGGGAGAAGCGGACGCCGCCGCACAGGAGCGCGAACGCCTTAACGATATTGGAAAACAGCTGCTCGACGCAGGATTTATGAGAAACTACTGCGACTGGGGAATTTTGTACGACAACGGCGAATCGGCAGGCTCTATCTCGCGAAAGACCTCGGAGATACTCGGCGAGGACAGCTTTGAGAAATTCCGCTCCATGGCGGACGAAAACGGCGGCAGCGTGTGGTATACGGACGGCGAAGAACAGCAGGGAAAGATCTTCTACCTCAAAACGGTCAATCCGCACGCGCTGATGATAATCTCGGCGTATACGGACGAGCTTGCGCTGATGCTCGATGTGTTCAATGAAAACAGCAGTATGAATTTTTATCTTCTTGACGGCAGCGGCAGTATAATCTACCGACCGAGAAGTACTAACAGTGAAACGCTGCTCACGGAAAAGCAGTTGAGCGAGCTTTTTGAGGGCAGATCGGACGTGACCGTTACAAAGGACGGCGTTACGGCGACTATCGCGGAATGTTCAAACGGCTGGAGGATATGCTGCGTAAACGACAGGCGGACTTCCGCGCTCGGCTATCAGACACAGAACTGGATCGTCGCGATCGGCGCGGCGGCTGCGGTGCTGCTTGTCTTTGCGGGAAGTCTTATCTCTGCGCCGTTCACCGATCCTCCGGCATACCGCAGGCGCAGGACGAGCCCCGACAGCTACGACCGCGTTACGGGACTTATCAGCGGATTTTATCTCGAAGAGGAGATAGCCGACAGGATAGAGCGCAGTATGGTGGGAAGTACCCTTGCGCTCATACTGGTGAAGATAAAGGATTACGAAACGATAAGGGAACGCCTTGGCAGCGATTATGCGGACGCGGCTCTCAAAAAAATGGGGGATATGTTGCTCGGACATTTCCGCTCAGAGGATACCGTCGGTATCGGCGAAAACGGAGAATTTATGATACTGGCTGATTTTACCGATTTCGACCTGTTTAAGGCAAACGAGCAGCTAAAAGAGAAATGCCGCTCGGTATGCGCAGGATTTGAGAACTTTTATATGGGCGAGAACGACGACAGACACAGGCTGTACGCGGCGATGGGCGTATGCGTATATCCGGACGGCGGAAAGACGTTCGAGGAGCTGTATGAATGTGCGTCGGCGGCTCTGGAAAGCTCTCTTGCGCTTGAAAAGGACAGCTGCATTTTCTATAATTCGACGGATAAAAAAGAGGTTCGCCATGAAAAATAAAAAGAATATCCGCTCGGGAAGAGAAGATAATAAAAGAACGCGCTGCACAGCAAAGCCGAAAAAGCTCTGTCTGTGCCTTGCGGCTGCGTTAATGCTGACCGCCTGCTCGTCGGAAAGCGTAAGACCTTTGCAGTCCGCATCGAGCATAAGCTTTTCGTGGTGGGGGAGCGACACGCGCAGCGACTACACACTCTCCGCGATAAGCGAATTTGAAAAGGAAAACCCCGGGATAAGCGTTATCACGGAATACTGCGGACGCAGCGGATCAGCGCGGCGGCTCGCGGTGCAAAAAGCCTCGGGCAGCGAGGCTGACGTTGTGCAGCTGGACAGTTACAGCCTTGATAAGTACTCTCCCGACGGGGAGGGGTTTTACGATCTCTATCAGCTTGACGACATCATAGAACTTGACAATTACGACAAAAAATATCTCGATTACGGAACGATAGGCGGAAAACTCAACGGCATACCCATATCTATGGACGCGGTGGCGTTTTACTATCGTGAGGAGGATTTTGAAAAGCTGGGCGTTAAGATACCCACTACCTGGGAGGAACTTGAAAATGCAGGACAGATAATGTCGCGGCAGGGGGTATATCCCCTTGAAACGGATATGTTCTGTTTTTTCAGAATGACTGCGGCGTATGCGGAACAGGTCACGGGGGAAAGCTTTTGTGAGGACGGTGCGCTTGCCGCCGACGAGGAGTATTTTCGGTGCGCTCTCGATATGGCGATACGGCTGCTCGATTCAAAAGCGGTGATAATAACCGATGACAGCGGCGTTTCGGGAATTAAATCATGGTACAGCGCAGGAACTGCCTGCCGCATTTCGGACGCAGGGTATTATCTCGAGCTTGCAGGTAAAGACGAAGTGTCACTGATGTTGGGGGAGCAGCTCACGCAGCCGCAGGCGAAGAAAAGCGGCTGGTATTATGAGCCGTCGGCGTTTTACAGCATAAGAAAGGACGTTTCGCAGCCTGAGAATGCGGCAAAGCTGTTGAATTTCCTGATAAACGGTGAGGAAATGATATACGGTCAGGGTCTTGAAAAGGGCAGACCGCTGAGCCGTTCCGCGCTCGAGGTGCTCGAGGCGAATGATATGCTTAGCGGCATACAGGAATCGGCGGCGGAGCAGCTTGACGAGAATATGTCGGATATGGAATATGCCGATCCGTTTATGGACGATCCCGAGGTGCTGACGGAGTTCGGCAGTGCGCTCGATATGGTGCGGTATGGGGAGACGGACACGGCGCAGGCGGCGAAGGAATTGTGTGCAAAGCTGCAATTAGAGGTAAGAGGTTAGGAGTAAGAAGTAAGATTTGCTCCGCATTACGATTTCACGCTCCGCCGCAAGCGGCGGAGAGGAAGTTCATATCAACCAAACTTAGGGGACGCCCTTCTTGTAGGTCGTCCCCTCTTTCTAAACAGTCCACCGGACTGTTTAGAAATTCACCCCTTGCGGACGCAAGCGGCAGGAGAGTTTCGCCGTCTGCGGACGGCGACAAGGGACGCTGTCCCTTGACCCTGCAAGCCTTTTTTAGGAAAAGGCTTGGCGAAAACCTTTTTGATATGCCGACTTCATTTTCTCCACAACTGCGGAGAGTGAAACCGATCTGCGGAGAATATACCCCAATACAGCATAACAAAATTGAACCGCCCCATTGAGAATAACCATCGCCCCTTGACAAGACGGCAAAAAACATATATAATTATATTAGTATAAAAATTTGTTATCGGAGTATCAAATTACGAAAGGAAGATATTTATGAAAAGATTTCTTTTGGCTCTGCTTGCTGCCGTGACGGCAGTTGCTTCTTTCTCCGCCTGTGGTAAGGACGACGGCAAAGAGGGCGGCGGAAAAGGAGAAGAACAGAATACCGAAACGGTGGAATATTATACCGGACAGATAAAAGGCAAATTCACGGGCAGCAATAACATAACCTACGATTTTGCTGACGGAAAAGTCACCCAGGTAAATGACGAGGGCAAGGAAACTAAGGGAACTTTCCTCATTCAGGAGGGGGATTCCGACGGCGACGGCGAAAATGACGCTATCGCGCTGAAAATTACGGCGAACGGACTTATGTCCACCTATTTCCTCAGTATGGAGGACGGAAATGTCGTGCTTTCGGAGGGCAGCAAAAAAACTATCCTGACCAAGGAATAAAACGAGGTGTTTTAGGAATATGAAAAAGTTTGTGCTTGCTTTGTCCGCGCTGGCGGCTGCCGCGCTTACCTGCGTGTGTACACTGTCAGAAAATGTCGGTCTGAAAGCCTCGGCGGCAGAGTATTTCTATGATTACAGCAGATCCTATGATGTTGACTGCGACGGGGACGGTTATGCGGAAACTACCCTCTATTTTGAGGCGGATATACCCTCAAAGACCGCGACAATAACGGAAATTTACAGCGATGCTGACGATATAGTTATCCCTGCCGTTTTGGAGGACGTATATGTCTGGACAGAGGAGTATTTCGAGGACGGTTGGTATACATATGTAGACAGTAACGAGTACGATCTGACCGTGACGAGTATCGAGATCGAACCGACTTGGAGTTACAGCGGTTATGAATACAATTCGGTGGAGATACCCGAAACGGTGCAGTATATCGCTCCTCAGTCGATAGGCTACTATTATGAAGACAGATACGACGAGGAAACTTATGAATCTTATGAGGTCATAGTAAAGGACGAAAACCTGACTATCATCTGCACAAAGGGTACTGCCGCGGAAACTTACGCGATAGAGAACGGATTTAACTATATCGCATACGGAAATCTTTCGCAGGCTGCAATAACGCTGACGCAGAAAAGCTATACTTATACGGGAAAAGCGATAAAACCGTCGGCGACTGTTACTCTTGACGGAAAAACGCTTGTGCAAGATGTGGACTATACTCTTGAATACAAGAGCAATACCAATGCCGGAACTGCCACGGTGACGGCAAAGGGCAAGGGCGATTACAGGGGAAGTATCTCCGCGACGTTCACTATCACTAAGAAGTCGGCGTCGGGCGCAAAGGTCTCCGCAGTCGCGCAGCAAAGCTACACGGGCAAGGCGGTAAAGCCGTCGCTTACGGTAACTCTCGGCGGAGTAAAACTGATCTCCGGCAAAGATTACACGGTGAGCTATTCGTCTAACATCAATCCCGGAACGGCGAAAGCAAAGCTGACATTCAAGGGTAACTATTCGGGCAGCAAGACGGTTTCTTTCAAGATCGCGCTTGCAAAAATGAAAAGCGTAAAGGTCGCGGCGACTTCCAACAAGGGGATAAAACTCAGCTGGGGAAAAATTCCTTGCGACAAGTACTACATTTACAGATACGACAGCAAGAGCAAGAGCTATAAGCTGATAAAGACGACTACCGCGACTTCCTACACCAACAGCGGTCTTTCGCAGATGACAAAGTACACCTACCGCGTAAAGGCTGCGAAGATAGTAAACGGAAAGACGCATTTCAATACGGCGGTGCAAATATCGGCATACACCAAACCGAGCGCGCCGACGACATTCAAACTGGCTGTCAAGAACAGGGCGATAAAGGTCAGCTGGAGCAAGAACAGCAAGGCGAGCGGCTATCAGATATACAGATCGACAGACGGCTGGAACTACAAGCTGGTAAAGACGGTGACTTCTCCCAACATAGTGAGCTGGACTAATACGGGACTCAGCAACGATAAGTATTATTCCTACAAAATACGCAGCTACCGCAAGATAGGCTCGACTACATATTACAGCGGATTTAAGACCGAGTTAAATTCATACGATCCGCAGTCGCGGCTTAACGCGGCAGCGCTTAAATCGCACCGCAGCTTTAAGGTATATAACCGTCAGGGAAAGACCACCACGAGCTATACTTACACGCTTTCCGACAAGGATATAAAAATACTCAAGAATTTTGCGGCAAAGCATTTCAAGAGCGGTATGACGCGCGAGGATAAGCTCTGGACTACTCTTAACTGGATAAACAAGAATGTAAAGTACGCGACAGGCGCGGACTGGAACAGTATTTCCGGAAAATCGTGGGTAGACGCGATATTTACCTACAAAAAGGGACAGTGTGCGCAGTACAACGGCGCAATGACCGCGATGATGGCGTATCTCGGATATGACGTCAGTCTTGTGCAGGGCTACAGAGGAACGTGGCCGGGCAATTATTGGCAGCATTTCTGGTGCGAGCTGAACATTGACGGACTGACATACATTATGGAAACGGGAAATTACGGCAAAAACGGCAACTGGATGTACTTTGTATCAAAATACAGCGAAACTTCCGGATACATACGCAACAGAGTGAATATGTGATCGTTTGGGAGGAATAAAAGCGGCGATATTTACAAGTGAAAGGAGTTTTTCTTATGTCGGAAAAAGTAAAAGAAATGCTCCGACTGGTCGATATGCTTCCCGAAACCGAACAGGCTCTTATCAGCGAGATGATAAAAAGGGTCGTTCTTGCGTGGGATCCTGATTTCACCAAAGTAACCGAGTCGGAGCGCGATCGAATGAAAGCTGCGCAGACAGAGTTAGAAAACGGCGAATATGCGACACATGAAGATGTGTGGAGCTTTTTGGAATGACATTATAAAAATATCTCACGGCTGATGTCTGAGGTCTGAGAGCAGTGTTAAACCACGGAGATCATTTTTGAAATTTAAGTTTTTTGCTAATTTCCTCGCCGCAGGCGAGGAAATTAGCTTTTAGTATATATTCTCCGCCGTTGGCGGAGAATATATACCCGAAACAGGAATTAATAACCTTCAGAAAGTAAGTGTAATGCAGTCTGCTTTTGCCTTGGACGATATGACGTTTATGCAAAAGCCCAAACTTATATCCGCTGTCTTTTTTCGGTTTTTATATGAAAAAATGCTGTTCTCACCCCGTTTTTATCGGTCGTAAGAACAGCATAATATTTTTTGAACCGTTATTTTTTCAGTATCTTGTCCAGGTCTTCCTGCGTTTTTTGCGGATGATTCTCGCGGCGCGTTTCCACCGCCTCTCCCGTAACGCCCTCGGCGGCGTCGGGCATAAAACAGGTCTTGACCGTCATCAGCATTATTTTAATATCGAGCAGCAGCGACTGCCGCTGAATGTACATAAGATCAAGCTTTAGCTTGTCGTATGGCGTCGTGTTGTATTTTCCCATGACCTGCGCGTAACCGGTAAGTCCTGCTTTGACTTTCAGGCGGTAGCGGAATTCGGGCATATTCTCCTCATACTTTGCCGCCAGCTCTGGACGTTCGGGGCGCGGTCCGACAAAGGACATATCCCCCTTGATAATATTTATCAGCTGCGGCAGCTCGTCGATACGCGTCTTGCGTATGAATTTTCCGACGGGAGTTATGCGCTTGTCGTCCTTTCCGGCAAGCTGCGCTCCGTGCTTTTCCGCGTCGGCGATCATACTGCGGAATTTGTAGACCTTGAATATTTTCCCGTTTATGGTAAGACGCTTTTGCATATAGAAAACGGGGCCTCTGTCGCACAGCTTTATAGCCGCCGCAGTTATCAGCATAACGGGAGATGTTATCAGCAGCGCAACGGAGGAGAGAAATATATCCATAAATCTCTTGACGAATTTCTGTTCAAAGGTAAGTCCGTCGTTGCGGCTGAGGAGCAGCGGCGTATCAAACAGATGAAATTCCTCCGCTCCGCGCACAATAATATCCGAAAGCTTGGGATTTATGTATGTGCGTATCGAATGGTCGAATGTGAATTTGAGCAGCGTATTCCTGAGCAGGCTGGGAACGTCCGAGATTATCACCGCCTCGTGACGAAGTATCTCTTCCTTTATCTTGTCTATATCCTCGTCGCAGCTTATTGACGTGCAGATGATATACTTGTCCTGACGGCTGCTCATTTTTGTGACAAGATCGCGCGCGTTGGCATTTCCGTAGACGATTATCATTTTGCGTGCGGGATAGATGAGCGAGAACAGTTTTGTGAACACAAAGCTCCAGATGAGCGCGACCGCAAGCTCGAATCCTGTCAGGCTTATCATAGGCGCGACGGTAAGTCTGCCTCGTCCTATAAGGCTTATCTGGACAAATGTGATAACGTTGGTGGCAATTATCCCCAGAGCCTGAGAACCGAACAGGCTGAGCGGTTTCATATACGCGATCTTGAATCCGCTGACTGCATTTGCGCTGACAACGTATATAAAGACATATATCATTACCATCAGGATATTTCCGTAAAACCAGAACGGATCAAACATATCGCTGTTATACTGCGTGTACCATACTTTGGAAAAAGCTTTTCCGAAAATAAGCACTATAATAAAAGAAGCAAGAAATATCAGTATTCTTTTGAACTGCTCTTTGTTTTTCATACCGTGACCAAGCCTGCCTTTAAATTACTGAGCCGTTTGTTTTGGCAGCACCGCGCAAAGCCGATTCGGAATGCTGCCGCGACGTTACATAAACATAGTATAACACATTTTTCAGTTTATAGCAAGCAAAAAACGCAAAATATACGTATTGCACAAAAGATCTGACAGTATATCCCCCACGAAGATCAATTTTCAGCTTTAATAAGGTCGAAAATTATTTTCCCCTTCGGCGTTCGGGGCGTTTATCGGCGGAAATTCATATATATAGATATTGCGCTGCTCTCCTTATGGGGAAAACAGCGCATTTTTGTGAGTTTGGTCTTATAGTTATATTCTCTGTCGCAAAGAAAATAGCATAATATGCAAAAAACTTTCTCCGCCCCATTAATAAAGTCGGAATGATATGCACCTTGGACGGGCGGAAATGCCCCGTCCGGGAGAACCTCCGCTGTTGGCGGAGGAAAAATAATCCAAAAGGCAGACTATTTCTTTCTCAGTTTAGCATAGACCCTTTTTGTCACGCCGTAGGGCAGCAGCATAAGCGCAAACTGTACGGCGCAGGGGCAGAACATATCCCAAAAACTTGTAAAACCATAGCTGTGTATAAGCCTGCGCACCTTGATAAATCCCATAGTGTGGTCAAAGCTGCGCCGCCTGCGCATATCCTCCTCACTGACGCGGTATCTCACCAGCGGTTCGGGGATATTCCTGACTTTCGCGCCGCCCATCAACATTCTGACGGCGAACTCGTAGTCCTCGCACAGCCGCAGATTGCTGTAGCCGCCGACCTTTTTGGCAAGACTTCTGCGGAACGCCACCGTCTGACGGTTGAACGGGTTGCGGCGTCTGGCATATTTCATGATCTGTTCCTGCCGCAGAGGAGTTTTCCTCACTGCGATCGAAAGACCCGTTTCGGGGTCAAATTCCTCCGCGTAAGTACCTATCATATCGAGCTTTGGATCGAGCGCGAACGCCATCATCTGCTTGGCGCACCTGTCGGGAAGAGAAATATCGTCCGAGTCCATTCTCACGATATACGGGCAAGTGCAGGCTTTTATGCCGTCATTGCAGGCGCTTCCTGCTCCGCCGTTTTTCTCCCTGCGGATTATTTTGAACGAGCCGTCAAACTCGCTCTCGAATGATTTGACGATTATATTAAGCTCGCAGGTAAGTTTCCCGTCGCAGACAAGCACTATCTCTTCGGGCGGATAGGTCTGCATAAGCATACTTTCAAGGCTTTCGTTCAGGTTTGCCGGCAGTTCCTTATCATAGACCGACATAAGCACCGAATACGGGGGAAGATTGTATTTTTTCTTATTTTTTATAGCAGACCCTCCCCATTGAGTGATAGGCATAAACCGAAATACTACATATAGTATACCATTTATGACACAGTTTGTCAATACAAATAACGAAAGTTGTCGAAAAACATTTAGAAGTAAGAGATAAGAGGTCAGAAGTAAGAAATGGTCATTGTAACTTTTACGCGGCAACGAATTTAACCGCCCGATTTCCAAGGTTCGACCGCTCCGCACATCGTAGAGGGCGACAAGCGCGCCCGCGCGAGGGCAGCCTTTTTAAGGAAAAGGCTTGACCGAAAACCTTTTTAATTTTCCCCCTGCTTACCAAACAAGACGCGGACACAAAAAATCGGACAGTCTGCCATAATGAACAGACCGTCCGTATAGTATTCTGCCGTTATTCATTGCTCCTTATCTCCATATCGCAGTCGCTGAAAATAAGATTGCTCTCGGCTACGTCAAGCGGATTGCCCTTTCCCGAAACGACGGAAATAAGCCCCTTGCAGTTGTACATAGCTATCTTTGTCTCCGGCGAATCTGAACCCATAGCGATCGCGCGCGCTCCCTCGCAGAGGATCTGTATATCGTCGTTGTGCATAGTAATGAAAAGCTCGCCGTCGTCCGAACCGATACCGTGGATATTCTTGCCCTTGAATGTCATATCCAGCTTGGAATCGTTTATATTTACGGCGTTGCCCTTTACGTTGAACGCGCATATTCCGCCTATGTTGTTTCCCGACGACTCCACATACAGCGACGAATTATTCATAGTCATATCAACGCTCTTTTCGTAGCTGCCGATACAGATACCGTTCGCGCACTGCTGTACAAAACGCAGATCGGTATCCCGTATATTTACAAGCGCTACCGAATGCTGACAGCCTATGCCGAGTACCGTGTTGCCGCTCAGTTCTATCACCATTTCGTTCGTCTGTATATCTATCCTCGACGCCATATTGTTATAGCCGCCGCCGATAGCCGTACACTTGTCGCTGTCAAGATGTATGAGCAGCTTGTTTTTAAGATATATGCCTATATCTCCGTATGAATTTGAAACGTTTGAACCGATACAGTATGTCTGGTTGGAGGAGGATTCTATCGAGAGAGAACCGTCGCCGACGATCTTCAGCTCGGCGTTCTCGGGAACGTTTATCGCGCCCGAGATAGATACGCTGCCGCAGATGTTGAGCGTGAGCTTGCTCTTGCTGCCGAGCGTTATGCACGCCTCGGTGTGGTCGTTTCTCATAGCGACGTTTTTCAGATCGAGCGTACACTCCAGACCGTCCATAATGCGTATAGCCGCGTCTGAAATGTGATTGCTCGCGCCTATCAGCGTGAAGTGCTCCTTGCTGATGAAAATATCGGTGTAGTTGTCAAAGTCGAGAGCTATCAGCGAAACTTCGTCCTCCGTACCTGTGAAGTAGGTTTTCTTTATGCGCTGCTGCTCGGTCATACGGTTCATTTCCTTGATCTCTTCCGCGACTTCGTTGTTTATCTCTTCGATAGGTTCGGGAGCAGGTCTGGCGGTAAAGTATCCCTGAATGAGGTCTATGCCCATCGAGATGACCATTTTCAGCTCCTCCGCCTTTTCAACTCCTTCCGCAAGCACCTTGAAATCGTTGTCATGCGCATAATCTATTATATTCTGCGTAAAATGCTGCTTGCGCTTGTCCTCGTGGATATTCATTATCAGACTTCTGTCGATCTTCACGCAGTTCGGCATAAACGTAAGCAGATTGCTAATGTTTGAATATCCCGTGCCGTAATCGTCGATAGCGATCTTAAAGCCCATACGCTTGCTGCGGTCGATTATGGTCTCGAGCTGCTCCGCGCTTGCCTCCGTCTGTTCGGTAAATTCCACTACCACCTTGTCCATTATGCTGCCGTATTTTGCATAAAGATCGTTAAAATCGGTATCTGACAGTATACAGGAGGGTATGCTGTTTACAAAAAGCCGCTTGTTGAGGAATTTATCCTGATGATTGTAAAGATAATCAAACAGATTCGTCATTGTACACCGCTCAACGTCCGCAAGCCGTCCCAAAGCCTCGGCATGGTCGAGTATCGCTACGGGCGAGATCTTCATTTCGCCGTCCGAGCGCATAAGAGCCTCATAAGCGAATATCTCTCCCGTCTTTGCGTCAACGATAGGCTGGAAATGATAGGTGATAAGATTGTCGTTGAGCATTTTGCTGACGTATTTGCGCTCTTCGGGATCGAAGTCCGCCCTTGCCGCAGATGAGGAGATCTTTTTGGATTTATTGTGATTATCCTTTGTAAGAGTCCGCTGATATGTAGCCTCATAAGGCAGCGTGTCGAGTATCTCCGCGGAGGTAAAAGGCGCGGTCACTCTCGATGTGTAGAGGTGTATTCCGTATTCGCTCGCCGTGGAAGAATTATACGCCGCAAGATTTCTTTCAAGGTTGACGGGTACTTCGTCTACGGGAACGTTCGCGTCAAGTATTCCGGCGATCAGAAACTCGTCGCCGCTGACTCTCACGCATATGTCGTCATCGCCTGCGCAGTTGTTGAGTATTACGCCCAGACGCTGCAGCAGCCTGTCGCCCTCGCTGAAACCGTAGGCGGTATTTATTCCCGCGAGATTTTCAACGTCTATCGAGAGTATCCTCAGCAGTTTATCGGGCGACGCCGATTTTGCAAGGCGGTCGGTCATAATGCTCTTGAATCCCTTCATATTCAAAAGACCGGTGAGGGGATCTCTTATCTGCGCGTCGGTCACCGCGTCTTGGTAGATGATATGCCTGCGGTGCTTTTCAAGGGCGCAGGTGACGTATCTCAGCCATTTGCCGAACGTCGAGTCGTAGAGCTTTCCGCTGCTGCCGTAGGAAAGCACCGAGTATCCGAAATTGGTCTCGGAGAAGTGCAGCGATGTGAAGATAAACGCCTCCGGTCGGCTGCGCTCTTCAAATATATAGGGCAGCATAAGCGATCTGTCAAAGCGCCTGTCAAAGTCCACCGTGCTTTTTCCGTCAAGCTTCATATACGGAACGTCCAGCTTTTCGGTAAAACCCGTGGGATCGTTCTCCTCGTGCATAATATTGTGGTTAAGGCACAGCCAGAAATTCTCCGTTTCGCCAAGATAGATAGTGTACCAGTTGAGCTTCCAGAGATAATCCTCAAAATCCACCGCGCCGATAAGTTCCTCCGACATAAAGTTGTAGTAAGAATCAAATCCCTCACAGCGGGTCTGTATCATATTTTCGTTCGCCATTTTTGCAAGCGTGGGGAAGTTTATCTCCTCGCAGCCGCAGGTAACGCCCTTTTCCAGCAGACAGGAAACAAATTCCTCATCTTCGGGAGCGATACCCTTTATCTTCGCGATGATATGCCGCGCCGTCTTTATCGAAACGTCCTTGGGATCGCGGCTCACCGAGGTTATGTTGAAATAGTCGGCGTTAAAAGGCTCGCCCTTGCTGTAGCCGGTAACGATCACATCGGAGGGTATCTTCACGCCCGCCGCCGAAAGACCGCCGATGATGTTGCTTGCCGTAAAATCGCTGCAGCAGACTACCGCGTCGGGCAGACCGCCGTCAACAAGACCGCTCACGATCTGTGAATAATCCCCCTGCCAGTCGGGGCCGTAGTAAACGTTATCACCGCCAAGCTCTATGCCGTACTTTGCAAACGCTTTGTGAAAACAGTTCTCTATGCTTTGGTGATAAGCCGAACCCTCGGGGCCGCTCACATAGGCGACGCTCTTTACGCCGTGTTCCCCGACAAGGTGATCGGCGATAAGCTGCGCCCCCTCGTCGTTGTCAAAGAGCAGGCTTTCAAACCTGTCCGAGCTGTCCTCAAACACGACGACGGGCTTTTTGCAATTATTTGTGATAAGATCGTCAATGCGTCTGCGCACATCGTCGCTGTTGAACGTCTGGCGGAAAAGAATGATACCGTCCAGCGCGTCGTAATTTATAAGATCGAACACCGCGTTTTCGAGCGAGATGTATGTATCCTCATCTCTCGTCAGAAGAGTAGAGAATATCGCCACGTCCATATCCGCAGCAAAAAATTCCATCTGCATATAATACAGGGCGCGTGTGAAAAACTGTCGGTCAAGCTCGTTTACCAGTATTCCGATCAAAGGTCTTTGTTTTTTCAATGCCAGCTCCTCCAAGTCAAATGCCTTAAGAGTAATGTTTGTATAAATTTCCATTATCCTTTTATTTATAACATATCCGCGTATATACATTCAATAGATATTTGAAAAAAATATTTTAACATTTATTTAAGTCTGTACAGACTTTGTCAGCGGCGCTGCGCAGGGGACGGCTTTGACATATCCGAAAAGAGACGGGAAAAATTCAGAAAAAATTTAAAAATTACAAAAAAGTAACAAGGATAAGGCTTTGCGGCTTGCAGGAAAACATTTCAGCCCTGTTAAACAAGGGGATTTAACAAAAAGTTCACACATAAATTCGCATAATATGTTACAATTTGTAATATATCAACAATGCTCGGAAAAAGCGCACGGCGTTTTTGTGCCGACTTCATCATTTTTACTATAAAACACTTGCAAAATCAATCATTTTTTGTTATAATGTATTGTGTAAAGACCTTTTCGGGTCTGAAAATATTGCAGGTAGAGGGGAATATCGTATGTCCAACAGATTATTTCAGAGCGTAGTACACCAGATGAGAGATACAATTGACTGCGTGATAGGAGTCATAGACGAATCCGCCACCATAATCGCCTGTTCGGAGCTGGCGCAGGTGGGTACGGTCAACGAGTTCGTTTCTCTGGATCTGAGCGATTCTCACGACATTTTTGTCCGCGACGGCTACACCTATAAGCCGTTCGGAGTACACATGAAACCCGATTACGCCGTATTTGTCGAGGGTACGGACGAAGTGGCTGCAAAATACGCGAGCATTCTGGCTATAACGCTTTCGAGCATAAAGCAGTACTACGACGAAAAATACGACCGCAACAACTTCATCAAGAACGTTGTGCTGGATAACGTCCTGCCGGGCGACATTCACGTCAAGGCGAGAGAACTGCGATTCAGCTCCGATACGTTCAGGGTCGTGCTGCTCATAAGGATCATCTCGTCAAACGATGTTTCGGCGTTCGACGTCATACAGAATCTGTTCCCCGATAAGAACAAGGATTTTGTTTTCAATATCACCGAGTCGGATATAGTGCTGGTAAAAGAGGTATCCTCAGGCGTTGAGCCGAGAGATCTCGAAAAGCTGGCAAGATCCATTTCGGATACGCTCAGCGGCGAATTTTACACCCGTGTGAACGTCGGTATAGGAACCGTCGTGGAGGGCGTGCGCGATCTGGCAAGGTCTTTCAAGGAGGCTCAGATAGCGCTTGAAGTCGGCAAGGTATTCGATACCGATAAGGTCATAGTTTCCTACGATAATCTCGGCATCGCAAGGCTCATCTATCATCTGCCGACTACTCTGTGCGAAACGTTTCTTAAAGAAGTGTTCAAAAAGGGCTCGATAGAATCGCTCGACCACGAAACGCTTTTCACGATACAGAAGTTCTTTGAAAATAACCTCAACGTTTCCGAGACCTCGAGAAAGCTTTTCGTACACAGAAATACTCTGGTGTACAGACTTGAAAAGATCAAAAAGCTGACGGGACTCGATTTGAGAGAATTTGATCACGCGATAGTTTTCAAGATCGCTCTCATGGTAAAGAAGTATTTATCCGCCAATCCGGTTAAATTCTGAAATTGTTCTCAGGGACGGGTGTCCCGATTCTAAGGCGGTGTTTTTCTTTGGTAGAATTTAAAGACGTGTCGGTCACCTATTCAAGCGGCGTTGACGCTCTTAACAAGGTGAACCTGAAAATAAACGACGGCGATTTCGCATTCGTGGTCGGACCCTCCGGAGCGGGAAAATCCACGCTTATCAAGCTGGTGCTCAAGGAGATCGACGCTACCTCGGGCGACGTCATTGTCAACGGCTTTGATCTCAAAAAGCTGCGCAGGCGCAAGATACCGGCGCTCAGGAGGACTATCGGCGTAGTCTTTCAGGATTTCAGACTTATCCCGACGATGACCGTATACGAAAACGTTGCATTCGTGCTGAGAGTCATTGACGCTCCGGCAAAGTACATACGCAGCCGCGTGCCTTATGTGATAAATCTTGTGGGATTGTCTAAAAAGGCAAAGTCATATCCCACGGAGCTTTCGGGCGGCGAACAGCAGAGAGTGGCTCTTGCAAGAGCGCTGGTGAACGACCCCAAGCTCATCATTGCGGACGAGCCGACGGGCAATATCGACCCCGAGCTTTCGTATGAGATAGTGGAGCTGCTAAAAGGTATCAACGAATGCGGCACGACTATACTTATGGTCACTCACGAACATGATCTGGTGCGCTATTTCGGCGGACGAATCATCAACATCAATCAGGGCAATATCGCTTTTGATGAGGTGATAGGAGGTTCCAATGAAGATCAGCAGCATTAATTATCTCGTAAGACAGGGACTGAAAAGCATCTGGACGAATCGTATGATGTCGTTCGCCTCATTCTGCATAATGCTGGTGTCGCTGCTTATGGTGGGCATTTCGGTGCTTGCGGCGGTAAACCTCAACAGGATAATCGGCGGTATCGAGGACATGAGCGAGGTGGTCGTGCAGATCACCGACAATATCCCCGACAGCGATATAGACGAGCTGAAAAGCAGGATACAGATGCTTGCGAACGTCAACACCGTGGAGTTTTATTCCAAGGAAAACGCGTGGAAAGAAATGATGGATGATATGACCGAGGAGGAGCAGGAGCTTTTCCAGTATGCGGACGACAATCCTCTGCCTGACACTTTCCGCATAACCGTGGTGGATATACAGAAAATGAACGAGACCACGACGCAGATAGAAACGCTTGATAACGTTGAATCCACCAAATCGCCGACCGATTTTGCGGACGTCCTGATAAGCATACGCAGGATCTTGCTCGTAATTTCGGGAGCGATAATAATTGCGCTGATAGTGGTCTGCCTGATAATAATCTCGAATACCACAAGAGCAAGCGTTTTCGCCCGCAGGAAAGAAATAAACATTATGAAGTATGTGGGCGCGACAAACGGATTTATCCGCATACCTTTTTTCATCGAGGGTATGATAGTCGGAATACTTGCCGCCGCAGGCGCGCTGGTTCTGACAAAATTTGCTTATGAAGGGGTCTATAATATCTTTAACGACGATTTCAAGCGGTGGAACATTCTCTGCGTGCGCAATCTCTACTCGTTCAAGTCGATGTTCTGGCAGGTCGCGGCGGCATATGCGGCGGCAGGAGCTTTGATCGGCGCGGTGGGTACTTCCATAAGCACGGGCAAGCACCTTAAGGTTTGATAAGTAGAGGGCAAATTAAAAAGGTTTTCGCTCCAGCCTTTTCCTTAAAAAGGCTGGCGGGGTCGAGGGGCAGAGCCCATCGTCGCCGTCCGCAGACGGCGAAATACCCCTGCCGTTTGCGTCCGCAAGGGGTGAATTTCAAAACAGTCCGGTGGACTGTTTTGAAAGAGGGGACGACCTACAAGAAGGGCGTCCCCTAAGTATGGGCGGTACAAAGTTTTTCTCCGCCGCTTGCGGCGGAGGTAAAAAACATTGGAAATCAAGCGGTTAATGCGCTTTGATATATGTTATTCCCCCTTTGGGGAATAACAACTCTTACGAAATGCTGATGTATATTCAAAAAATTGATGTATCTCAGCATTGACAATACAGATAAAAAATACAGACAGATAAAAATGACGACTTGTGAAAATTACGGATCGGCGGCGGATACCGCCAAAAACGGAGGATAAGACAGTGAACAGGCATACGACAGGGTTATTAAAGCGGCTGCTGGCTTGCACGCTGGCGGTTGCGGCTGCTTTTACCGCGATGACGGCAGGCGGCGAGCCGATACTGCGTGAAGAACCGGTCTCGGCGACAAGCAAAGAGGCGAAGAAGAACGCGCAGGAGATCGCGGATACCAAGGATAAGCTTTCGGAACTTGAAGATAAACAGGCGGAGCTTGACGAAAAGATCAACGCCACTAAGGACGATATAGCCGCGGAGGAAGAAAATCAGGCGGCTATCGAGGAAGAAATAGACGTGGTGCAGGAAACTATCCTGACGCTTGAAAATTCGCAGGCACAGCTGTCGGAACAGATAGACGAGCTGACGGACAGCATAGCGCAGAAAGAAAAGCAGATCGAAAACAAGAAAAAAGAGATAGAGGAAGGCATAGAGGAATTTAAGCAGCGCATAAGGATAATGTATGTTGCCGGAAGTCAGTCGTATACCGATATTCTGGTGGGCGCAAGCGATTTTTACGATATGCTGATGAAACTGGAGCTTGTAAAGCGCGTTGCCGATCACGACAATGATATGATAGACGATCTGGTCGATCTCAAAAAGCAGTTCGAGGCGGACGAGGAGGCTCTTGAGGCTGAAAAGGCGGAGCTTGAGGATACTCTGACCGAGTTGGAGGAGCAGTGCGCCAAGGAACAGGAGCAGAAGGACAAGCTCGATGTTCTTTTCTCGGAGAGCCAGGCTATGATAGACAAGCTTGAAAAGGACAAGGAAACTTTCCTTGCCAATCAGGAGCAGGCTGCCGAGGAGCAGGAGGCTTTTGAGGCGGAACTTCAGCAGCTTTACAAGGAGCAGGAAGAGATAAAGAAGAAAGAGGAAGAAGAGCGCAAGCGCAAGGAAGAAGAGGAGCGTAAGCGCAAAGAGGAAGAGGAACGCAAGAAAAGGGAAGAGGAAGAACGCAAAAAGCAGGAACTTCTGCAGCAGCAGTTATTGCAGCAGCAACAGCAACAGCAGCAGAACGGCAATTCTGCACCGTCTGACGCGCAGACGGGAGTTACCCAAAACAACAGTCAAAATTCAACCGACAACAGCGACTATAACTATCAGGACAAATCCATGTTTACATGGCCGGTACCCGGATTTTATCACATCTCTTACGGCGTAGGCTGGAGATGGGGTGCGTACCATAAAGGCATAGACATATACTCGTCCAACATCAGGGGCGCAAATATCTGCGCCGCTGCTGACGGAACGGTAATAAGAGTCGAGAACTACTGTCCTCACGACTACGGAAAGAACGGCAGCTGCGGCTGCGGCGGCGGATACGGAAGATACTGTATCATCGACCACGGCGACGGCTGGTGGACGCTCTACGGACATTCGCAGGGTATCACCGTTACCGTAGGACAGCAGGTGAAAAAGGGCGACGTTCTGGGAACGGTAGGCTCTACGGGATATTCCACCGGTCCTCATCTCCATTTTGAGATAAGAAAGGACGGCGTGACGCTTAATCCCTCCGACTATGTCTGATAAGGATACATATGCGGGCGGCGTTTGCCGCCTGCGCGGACTATCCTGCGCACCTCTTTGATCTCACTGTCCGGGCGGCAGAGGAATTGTTATGGAGGTTTTTCAATGAGCGAGTTACATATTCCCGACGCGGGAAATAAAGGCAGTCTGACTTTTAGACGGGCAGGACGGCTTGCAAAGCGTATGTGCGCTTTTGCGGCTGCGTTCGTTATCTGTGCGGCTGTCTTTTCTGATGATATTTCAAGGTACGCGTCGGGCAGTGAGATGACCGACGGCGATCTGTCACAGCAGACGGAGCAGGACGGTCAGCAGCCGACGGAAGATCAGACGGTCTCGGAATTGCCGCAGGAAACGCCCGATATACCCGATAATACGCAGGAAATTCCCGACACGGAGGTAAACGAGAGCATTCCCGACGATACCGCATCGCAGGAGGAGGTGTCTTCCGCGGAGGATACTGACAGTACGGCAGATACGGACGCGGCGGAGGACTCTTCGTCAGCCGAACCGACGCCGGATATTGTCGGTCCGGGCGAGGTAATGGACGGTCCCGGAGCGGTGGAGGCTCCCGATACGGAGAATGATACGAGCGGCGACGGGGAGGAGCAGTCCTCCGCGCAGTCGTATGACATAACCCTCTACGCGCAGAAATTACAGGAAATATCAGAAGAACAGGAACGTCTTGAAAAGGAGCTGGAGGAAACCGAGAACGGTATCGAGGCGGAGGAGAAAAGACAGGTAACTATAAAGAAGAAGATAAAGTCGGTAAACAGCAAGATCGAAGTCATCAATTCCTACCTGACCAATCTGGAAATAGAGATCGCTACCGCAAAACGCAGTATAAGCGATCAGAAAAGGGATATAGACAAGGGTATCAGCGATTTTAAAAAGCGGCTGAGGGCGATGTATCTTGCAGGGGACGAGTCGTATGCGTCGATACTTTTAAGTTCGCAGGATTTTTACGATGTACTTATGCGTATGGAGCTTGTAAAGCGCGTGGCGGATCACGACAACGACCTTATCACGGGACTTATAGAGAAAAAAGAGGAGTACGAGAAGTCCAAGAAGGAGCTGGAGCAGCAGCAGGCGGAGTATGACGCGCAGTATGACGAGCTTTCGTCGCAGAGGAGTGAGCTTGACAGGCTGTACAGTATGAGCGAAACGATAAAAGCAAAGTACGAGGCGGAGCGCAAACTGCTCGATCTTCAGAATCAGAAATATCTTGAAGAGCGCAGCAAATTCGAGACCGATCTGTCGGGAATACTGCGGTCAAGCTATGGAGATTCCTCGGCGGAAACGACCAGAGCCGCTGCGGAACTGGCTGCCGACAGCAAGCTTGAGGAGCTGTGGGATAATTTCGCGCAGATGAAAGAAGAGGGAGTGGAAATATCCGAGGACGAATGTCAGTACAGATTTTCGTGGCCCGTTCCCGGAAACTACTATATTTCTTCGGGAGTCGGAGCGCGCTGGGGTTCATACCACACGGGAATAGACATTCCGGGTGCGCATGGTACGGACATTCACGCCGCGGAGAGCGGAACGGTCATACGCGTGAACACGACCTGCACTCACGACTACGGCAAGACGGAATCCTGTGGCTGCGGAGGCGGCTACGGCAATTTCGTGATAATAGATCACGGCAATGAATTTATTACGCTTTACGGACATATGACAAGTCTTGACGTCAAAGTCGGCGACAAGGTGAAAAAGGGCGATGTTATCGGTCATATGGGTTCTACGGGATTTTCGACCGGCGATCATCTGCATCTGGAGGTAAGGTATCAGGGCTATTATCTGAATCCTGCATACTACGTTTCCATAAAATAAAACCGCGCTCCCCGAATTTTACGGGGAGCGTTTTTGCGTCACGAAAATCAATTTTTACAAAATTGATCTCCCAAAATAAGAGTTTTAGAGACAAGAAGCAAGAAAAAAGTCTGCAAAGCGGAATAATATTTTAAAATATGCGCCGTAGGCGCTCCTTGTCTGACCTCTTACCTCTTAAAAGCGCAGCGTTCTGACTTTACGGAAATCAAAAATTGATTTCCGTGGTTTTTGCGTATGTTACTTGCCTCGGAGCTCTTCTATTTCCTTTATGATACCGTCTGCTATCGCGTCGAGCTTGTCGAAATCCATAGCCGAGATATAAAAGCTTTCTATCTCATCGTGGAGTTCCTTTGCCGAATCCATAGTCTTTGCCGCCTCGCAGGAGAGATCTTTCGCGGCGGCCTTATTCATTCTCAGACGCGTCCTTCTCTGTGAAATAAGCTTTTTATCATAAAATCTGTTGAGATTGAGTTTCTTGGTATCTGCGTTATTGTATCCCGTAAGACATCTTCCGCTTACCAGAGCCACGCCGAGTTCGGGTATCAGCAGATGTTCATATGATGAATTGTTAAAAAGCTGCGACGGGCAGAGGATAACGTCATAACCTCTTGCGGCAGCCTCATCGCCGAGCAGCGACAGCAGATAATCCGTGACTGCATAATTATCGTCGTTCATAATATAGACGTCGAAGTAATCTTCAAGGGTATCGGTCATGGTGGTCACTCCGTATCTTGTGAGCGCGGTCAGTTGGCGAAGTGATCTTTCACCGCTGCCCGTGCCTTTTTTGCCGAGCAGCTTTTTCTTGAAACGTTCGGTAAATGAGTCCAGCTTTTCGGACAGTATACAATCCGCGCCGATCTGGTATGTATCGGAGCAGATATTCGATACCGCTGCGGAAAATCTCGCCGCCCTTGCCGCCATAGATTTATTTGCGGCGGTCACGCACCTTATATCCGCAGCGGCGGCGAGGAGCGTTTCCTCGTTCCAGCAGCTGCCGAGGTCGACTATTTTCTGATCGACACCGGGAACGATCGGGTCGAACACATGGGGAGCGGTGCCGTCCACTATTGCGGTCTGCGAGCCGTCAAGGTACACCGCGTCTAAAGAATCAGGGTCTGAGGAGCAGTAAAACCTCCGTATATGCTGAGTATTTTCAAAGTGCTGTGCGATTTTTTTCATAAGCGAGGATTTGCCCGTTCCTGCCGCGCCTTTGAGGATATAGGTGAATACCCCGTCCTTTTCCATTATCCTGCCGAACTCGGTGGAAAAACCGTTGGCGGTCATCGCGCCGAGAAAGTAAACTTCTGACATAAAAAATCCCTCCGAATCATAGTTTGAGTAATTTATACTATGTTGCGGAAGGGTTTTCGGTTACGAGTTAAAAAGCTTGGGTGAATATATGAGCCGCATAAGAAATTCTTATCTCTTATTTCTTAAATCTTTTGGATAGTTATTATTACCAAATATGCGCTAAAAGTAATTTACCTCCGCCGCAAGCGGCGGAGAGAAAGTTCGTATCAACCAAACTTAGGGGACGCCCTTCTTGTAGGTCGTCCCCTCTTTCAAAACAGTCCACCGGACTGTTTTGAAATTCACCCCTTGCGTGACGCCACCCCAAACACTTCGTGTTTGGGCTGAAAGAAAATTTCCTTTGCCGCTATTACGAGAGCGGCAATTTTTATTTTACTTCGTAAAATAAAAACCGGAAATTTCTTTCCCACAGATTATTAAAGTAATTGCCGAGGAAAATTTTGACCGCCCGATTTCCAAAGCTTGAACGCTACGCACGATGCAGAGGGCGACAAGCGCGCCCGCGCGAGGGCAGCCTTTTTAAGGAAAAGGCTTGATCCAAAACCTTTTCTTGATTTCCTGCTACTTATCAATCAAACCGCTTAGCGTGAAATCAGTCTGCGGAGCAACTCTTACCTCTTACTTCTAACCTCTTACCTCTTATCCCCAGCCCATATATCTTATAACGTCCTCCGCAGAGCAGACGGAAACCGCGCCGTCGCGCAGCAGCGAGATGATCCCCTGATAATTGGGAGAAAAAATATCGTGCGGCGGAGTGATGAAAATATCGCGGCTGTAAAAAAGCCCGTGAGAAACCGTATTCAGCACACCGCTCCTTGAAGATGCGGAGGTGCAGACGATACAGTCGGACAAAGCCGCTGTTATCCTGTTGCGTATCGGGAAATTCGCAGGTATCGGTCTTGTGTCGGGGAAATATTCCGTTATGACCGCTCCGTGTTTTGCAATGGCGTATCTCAGCGGCTTGGAATTGCGCGGATAATCATAATCAAGACCGCAGCCGAGTACGGCGACAGTCCTGCCGCCTGCGTTTATTGCGGCAGAGTGAGCGGCGGAATCCACACCGACGGCAAAACCGCTGATTATCACCGCCCCTGCCGAGGCAAGTCCGCCCGAGATGTGCCGCGTACACCTGAGCGCATAATCGTCCGCTTTTCTTGAACCTACCACCGCCGCGGTATGCGCATTTTCAAGACAGCAAATATCCCCCAGAGTAAACAATACTCCCGGGGGATCGTCTGCGGCGGCAAGCGACGCCGGATATTCGGGATCGGCAGGGCAGATAACACCGTAACCCCTGGCGATACAATAGTCAAGGACAGATTCAGCCTTTTTAAGATCATACGAAACGAGCGCATTGTACTCGTTTTCGGGCAGCCTGCGGTCTCCGCTGCGTATATGCCGATAAAGCGACGCTATCGAATCCTCGCTGCCGAGAATGTCCCATTTTCGCGGATTGCCCGGGTGGAGGGCGGCTGTCAGCCAGATATAGTACAGTATCTCATCGGACATTTTGCACACCACCCTGCGAATGATATTCTACCAGAGCTTTTCGGGATATACTCCGTTGTTAATGAGGGCGCGTATTGAGTTCGTCACGGACTGCTTATCCTCGGCATAGGTAACGCCGAACCACTTGTCGCGGCTCTCAAGCAGTTTGCACTGCGCCTCTTTGCTTTTAAGCAGCTTGTCGATTATGACGGGTAGCAGAAATTCCGCCTTGGAATCGTTCGCGGAGGTTTTGAGAAAAGCGTCAAATTCGCTTTCGAGCAGGTCGATAAACTCGGGAGGACAGCCCCACATATTCATTGAAACAAGGCTGTCTTCATCAAGCGGAGTCTTGTCGCCGCCCGATACCACCTTTCCGTCTTCGCGGCGTATCTTGAAAGTTTCGGTTATTTCCTCGAGCATACCGTTCTTGTCGGCTCGGCAGACGGCGCGCGTGACCGTGCCGTTTTCACTGAGGGTATTTTTGAGGATAAATCCCGCCATACACATATCCAGCTTTCCGTTGTCGGGTCTGTCGGAAGTCAGATAATCGTGGAGCTTGACAAACGCCTCTTTGCCATAGTAATCGTCGGCGTTGATGACCACGAAAGGCTCGTTGACTATCCCCTTGCAGGCAAGCACCGCATGACCCGTACCCCACGGTTTTTCACGGTTTATGTGCTTGTATTCTTCGGGAACGTCCTGCGTTTCCTGAAAGACAAATTCCGTTTTGATATTTTCGGAGATACGGTCGCCGATCATCTGAGAGAAAGCGTCTTTTATATCTTTGCGGATTATGAAAACCACCTTGTCAAAGCCGGCAGCCTTTGCGTCATAGACCGAATAATCCATAATTATCTCACCGTTCGGACCGACGGGTTCGAGTTGTTTTATGCCTGCTCCGAACCGTGTGCCAAGACCTGCCGCCATTATAACGAGCGTGCAATTTTTCATTTGTCAACATCCTTTACTTTTAGTTTGTCGTATATTTCAGCGACATATTATCACGATCAGCCCTTTAAAACGTCAAAGCGGCAGGCGGCTGTTACTGCCTGCGCGGAAAAGGGATAATAATATAATATATCTGTATAATATGTTTATATTATTGCATATTTTTTTCTGTCTGTCAATAGATTTCCGTACATTTTCACGCTTTTATCACCTGTTCACCAAATAGCTGCTAAATTAGAGGGAAGAGGTTAGATGTAAGAAGTAAGAGTTTAGAGGTTAGATGTAAGAGGACAGAAGTAAGCATTTAGAAATAAGAGGTTAGAGGACAGGAGTAAGATTAGCTATCTAACCTTGATTTCATTCTCCGCACTTATGTTGAAAACGAAGTTGGAAAAATAAAAAGGTTTTCGGTCAAGCCTTTTCCTCAAAAAGGCTTGCGGGGTCGAGGGGCAGAGCCCATCGTCGCCGTCCGCAGACGGCGAAATTCCCCATACGGAGGCGCTCTGAAAAGGGTGAATTACCAAACAGTCCGGTGGACTGTTTGGTAAGAGGGAAAGCGCTTGCAAGAGAGCGCTTTCCCTACTATGAAAGGCATTTGTTACCGCCGCCGCTTGCGGCGGCAACTGCGCACCTATTGCCGCATTTTAGTATGTATTCTCCCCTAAAACAAGATATTTCTCTATTCTTGTCAAACTCGCGGATATGTGTTATACTGATACTGTACCGTTTTCGCCGTCTGCGAACGGCGTGTTTAAGAAATTCTTAAGAAATATCTCGACTTGTATTTAAACAATATGCTTTATATTATTTTTCAGAGAAAGGACTGTGCTGTTTTATGGATAACGGATGTATTCTTATTGTGGACGACGACAGGGATATAGTCGCGGCTATAGCAAGACTTCTTGAAAAGGAAGGCTTTCGGACGATACGCGCTTACGACGGTCTGGACGCACTCGAAAAACTTGCCGAGAACCGCAGCGTCAATCTAATACTGATAGATATAATGATGCCCGAGCTTGACGGTCTTTCGGCAATGATGAAGATACGCGCCACAAGGAATATCCCGATACTTGTGCTTTCGGCAAAGTCGGAGGATACCGATAAGGTGCTCGGACTTTCAATGGGAGCGGACGACTACATCACCAAGCCGTATAATCCTATGGAACTGGTGGCAAGGGTGAAGTCGAATCTCAGACGTTATCTTTCACTCGGTTCAGCCTATACAAACAAAACGGACGTTATCGAAATAGGCGGACTGGCACTCGACCTGTCCGCAAAACGCCTTACTCTGGACGGCGCTGAAGTAAGGCTTACCGCGACTGAGCTTAAAATACTCGAGCTGCTTATGTGCAATGCGGGACATATTTTTTCGGCGGAGGAAATATACGCAAAGGTGTGGAACGAGGACGCCTACGCGGTAGAAAATACGGTAATGGTGCATATCCGCCATATCCGTGAAAAGATAGAGATAAATCCTCGTGAGCCGAAATATCTGAAGGTGGTGTGGGGAATTGGATACAAGATCGAAAAGCTCTGACGGGAATATGGCCGAAAAGACCGCGTCAAGAGCGCTGCGCGCAGTGACCGCTCCCGGATTGAGGGTCGCCGCGCTTATCATCGCCTGCGTTTCGGCGGTGTTTATGATGTCGTGTACCTTCCAGTATGTTCTGACGGCGGACGATCTTCAGCTCAATTCCAGTATGTATGCTATCGACGATCTTATCCCTGCATCGGACTATACCGAAAGCGTGGAATTTCAGCACAGAAAGAACGCGCTTTACGAGATACTCTGCGCCACGGCGACGGTGTATCTGCGCAACTGCGAGGACGGAGTATACAAGGGCGGAGAGGAGCTGAAAAGAAACCTTGTCTACACGCTGAGATCATTCTGCGACATTGCAAACGAAAACAACATACAGATCTCGTCTGAGGGCGGCGCGTTCACTATCGGCAGCGACCTGTTCGACTATTATGTATCCTACGACGGCGGCGGCTGGCTGACGAATATCGAGGGAATGAACAGAGCGCTGAGCAGGGAGGATATAGAGAACTTCACCTCGCAGAACAGGTGCTGGTATGTCCGCAGCGACGATCTTGTCAGCATGGACGAAAACTACGATCTCTCCGATTCCGGCTCCTACTACATTTTCAATTCATTCAATACGGGCAGCGGCTATTACGACTATGACGAATATGTAGACGCGGACAAAATACCGCGCGGCTGGTCGGGGGTAGACAATTACGGCAGATATATCCTCTGCTACGGTCCTTATGAGGATATGTACGTCTTTGACTTTGATACGAGCGATCCCGAAAAGAAGTATATAGTCGCAGGTGAAGAACCGCCGTCTGCCGAGAATGAAGATGAAGAAGAATACAGTGAATATGAGGGCAGCTATTATCCGCTTGAATATGCCGACGACTATGCTTTCAGGCTGAACGACGACAGCGGCATAACGGTGCTGATAGCGGTCGATCAACAGCAGCTCACGGCGGCGGAACAGGCATATGCAAAGATAGCGTCGCAGGGAAAGGTGTTCGCGGCGGTCGGCGTGATAAGCGCGCTTATCTGCTTTATTTCCTGTATCTATCTGCTGGCGGTTTGCGGCTACAGATACGCTTACCCCAAGGGCAGCTGGAAAAAGTGCGTGCTTATCGGCGGCTGGTATACCGAGCTGCTCATTATGGCATGCGCGGCGTTCGTGGCAATGGGGCTGATCGTCCTTGGGTGGTGGGACGTTTTCAGCAGGGCACTGAGAAATATGTTCTCGATCGGAAAGCCTTATAATTACTGGATAATCTCCTCGGTGGTATCGCTGCTTTTCACGGCGGCTTTTGCAATGCTGACGGCGGTCGTCTGCAAGTTCAAAACGCACAGCTTTATAAAGGATATGTGCCTTGTAAGGACGACGGTAAAGATATTTAAAAAGAGCAGAGCAAAGCTGCGCGAAACGGGTATCATAAAAAAATACGCAAAAAAGAGCCTGTCCTCAAAGCTGTATATACGGACGTGGATATTTATTGCGGTGATGGCGCTGCTGTTTATCATCTGTATAATACTGCTCATTACTTCCTACTATAACTCCTATCCTTTTCCTGTTTCATTGCTGCTTGCATTTGCGGCGGCAGGCGTTGCCGCGTGGTTTATCGTCACGCAGTTTAAGATATACCGCGATATGGAACGGCTTGAAATGCAGATAGACAGCCTTGAGGAGGACGGAGCGGCGGCACAAACGCTTGAAGAGACCTCTGCGGCGTACAGCGACAGCGTAAAGCTTGCGCGTATCTCGGACAACATAAGACAAACGGTCGAAAAGCAGGTGCAGTCGGAGCGTATGAAGGTGGAGCTGGTGACCAACGTATCGCACGATCTCAAAACGCCGCTGACGTCGATAATAAGCTATATAGATCTTCTCAAAGAGGAGGATATGTCACCCGAGGCGAAAGACTATGTGAGAATACTCGAAAACAAATCGGAAAAGTTGAAAAATATCGTATCGGACGTATTTTCGCTCGCAAAGGCGACAAGCGGCGTAGACGTGGCGAAAGAACATCTTGACGCGGTGATACTGCTCAATCAGGTGCTTGCCGACGAGGACGTAAAGATAAGCGAAAGCGGACGCAAGCTTGTGGCGGATATACAGCCGCTCAGCGCACCTATCTGTGCGGACGGCAGCAAGCTCTACAGAGTGTTCCAGAATCTGATAGACAACGCGCTGAGCTATTCAATGGAGGGAACGAGGATATTCCTCACGGTGACGGCGGAAAGGGACTATGTGCGCATAGAGATAAAGAATACCGCAGGATATGAGATGACCTTCACGCCGGAGGAGATCACGGAAAGATTTGTCAGGGGAGATGAGTCCCGTACAGACGGCGGCAGCGGTCTGGGACTTTCCATAGCTAAGACGTTCAGCGAGGCGTGCGGCGGAGTGTTCCGCATAGAGCTTGACGGAGATGTGTTCAAGGCGGTGACGCTGTTCAGACTGGAGGAAAGACCCGCGGAGCAGGGAAAAGAAACAGAAGTTATGTAACATCAGAGAATAAAGGAAAGAGAGAAAGAGTATGTTTAAGAGAAAAAAGCTGTTGTGCAGGACGGTGATCTTACTGACGGCGTTTATCATTGCCGCAGGTGCGGCAATCATCGCGGCAAGACCCGACTGGCGGTTTTTGATATCCTATAACATTGCGGCGGATAGGGAAAAGGACGATCGGCTGCTTGTAAAAACGGACAAGGACAGCCTGACGCTTGTCAAGGTCAAAACTTCGGATATTCAAGACGAGGCGGAAAGCTCTGTTTCGCTTATGCTCGTGAATAAGGAGCACGAACTTCCGAAAAATTTTGCGCCCGACATCGTGGAGTACAAGACCTCGGGCGTGATGATGAACGCCTGTATAACGCAGGCTTATTCGGAGCTTTCTGACGCGGTGAGAGAAAACTGCGACCAGCCGCTCTATGTGACGTCCTCCTATCGGACGGCGCAGGAGCAGGAGGAGATACTTAAAGAGGAGGGCGGTTCGCTCGCTATGACTCCCGGCTCGAGCGAACATCAGACGGGACTTGCGCTCGATCTCTCCACCGACGGTTTTGCCGGCAGAGCTTTTCTGAAATCGAAAGCGGGACAGTTTGTGTACGAACACTGCTGCGAATACGGATTCATAATCCGCTATCCGGCGTTTACGGAAAAGATCACGGGGATAGAGTTTGAGCCGTGGCATATACGCTATGTGGGGCTGCCCCATTCGGAGATAATCACGCGTATGAACGTGACTTTTGAAGAATATGTTTCGGGACTGGAATACGGCAGCTTTTACCGATACGGCGACTATATAATTTCAAGACAGCAGGGAGCGGCTCTCTCTTTCCCGGAGGGAGAGGCGGTGATCTCCTCCGACAACTGCGGAGGGTATATCATAACGGTGAAAACAAACGGCGGCGCGGAATGACGGATATTCCGCGCCGTCTGGCTTTTTGGGGGAAAACATATGCGGAAATATCGGGAAATTAAGAATTATAAATATTTGTAAAAACTGTTGCGCAAACGCCGTTTTTGTGTTATAATGGGTTTAAATAAAATTTCGGTCTTGCGCGGACGGCGGCAGTCCGCAGGATAAGACCGGTCTTTTCGGAAGGATTGTATGATTATGATAAATATGACCGACCTCAGCGGCGTGTGGGAACTTGCTCTTTGCAAAGAACAGTCACAGAAACCTCTCTACAGCGACAGTATGACCCTGCCGGGAACTACTTCCGCGGCAAATAAGGGGGAGTATAATCCCGCGCGCGAAACGGGATTTCTGACGGATACATATCCGTTTGAGGGGTATGCGTGGTACCGCAGGAAAGTGACCGTGACGGGCGTAAGCGGCAAAACGGTAAAAATATTCCTTGAAAGAACGAGGATAACTACTCTCTACATAGATTCCGAAGAGGTCGGACGTGAAGAAAGTCTGGTATCTCCGCACGTTTATGACGTTACGGGTATCCTTGACGACGGCGAACACGAGATAACCGTCTGCGTTGCGAACGTCGGCTATAAAACTCCTGGAGGACATCTCACATCGGCGGATACACAGACCAACTGGAACGGCATAGTCGGCAGAATGGAGATACAGGTATACGAGCCGTGCCATGCGGAAAACGTGATGATAACCTCCGACGTGCAGGCTGCGGCTTTTAAGATAAGCGCGGATATCACCGGCGCGGAAGATGTAAACGTAAAGATCAGCGCGCGCAGCTTTAACGGCGAAAAGATCCACTGTCCGCTGCCTGCGGAGTATGTTTGCAGCGGCGGCAGACTTGAATGTGTTTATCCGCTCGGGGAGGGCGCGCTGCTCTGGAGCGAATTTGAGCCGAATCTATATGAACTGACGATAGATGTCGGGGGAGATGTTTCGGTATTCACGGTCGGACTTCGCGATTTTAAGAGCAGGGACGGAAAATTTGAGATAAACGGCAGGACGACTTTCCTGCGCGGCAAGCACGACGGAATGATCTTCCCGAAAACGGGGTACGCTCCCACCGACCTTGACGAATGGCTGCGCGTTATGTCCATTGCGAAAAGCTACGGAATAAATCACTACCGCTATCACACCTGCTGTCCTCCCGAGGCGGCTTTTGAGGCGGCGGACAGACTCGGCATATATATGGAACCGCAGCTGCCCTTCTGGGGTACTATACAGGCTCCCGATGAGGAGGGATTCAACGGCGAGGAACAGGATTTCCTGATCGGCGAGGGCTTTAATATGCTCAGAGCGTTCGGCAATCACCCCTCCTACTGTATGATGTCGATGGGAAATGAGCTGTGGGGTTCCTGCGAAAGAATAAACGACATAATCGGCGGCTATAAAGCCTTTGACAGCAGACATCTTTATACGCAGGGCTCTAACAATTTCCAGTGGTATCCGAACGTCGTACCAAACGATGATTACTTTGTGGGGGTACGTCTGGCAAAGAACCGACTGATAAGGGGCTCTTACGCTATGTGCGACGCTCCGCTCGGTCACGTCCAGACGGATAAGCCGGGTACTATGCACGACTATGACAAGGCGGTGCGCCCCGACAGATCGGCGGAGGCGGTGCAGGCGTCGGCGGACGGCACGGTGCAGATACAGTTCGGCACGACGATGAAAACGGTCAAGGCAAGCGATGCGGACGCGGATTTTATACCGCAGGTGCCGATAGTCACCCACGAAATAGGACAGTACGAAACATATCCCGATTTTAAGGAGATAGAAAAATACACAGGTCCGCTCAGAGCGCGTAATTTTGAGGTGTTCCGCGAAAGGCTCGATGAAAAAGGACTTCTGCCGCTGGCGCAGGACTACTTTGAATGTTCCGGCAGGCTTGCCGTGCAGTGCTATAAGGAAGAGCTGGAGGCGGCGTTTCGTTCGAGGAGCATTGCAGGATTCCAGCTGCTGGATATTCAGGACTTCACGGGTCAGGGTACGGCTCTGGTAGGTATACTTGACGCGTTTATGGACAGCAAGGGACTTGTTTCGCCCGAAGAATGGCGGCAGTTCTGCTCCGACGCGGTCATTATGGCAAGATTTGATTCTTACACATTGCAGGCAGGGGATATTTTCAGAGCGCACCTTGAGCTTGCGTATTTCCGTGCGTCGGATATTAACGGCAGCACGGTGAAGTGGCAGCTTGCGGGAGAAGATCTTTCGGGTGCGCAGGGCGAATGTATCGTCCGCGGAGAGGGAAATTATTTCGATCTCTGCGATATTGAAGTGCGCCTGCCCGATCTTGAAAAACCGCAGAAATATACCCTTTCGCTCTGCGTGGAGGGTACGGATATAAAAAACAGCTACGAGCTGACGGTATTTCCGCAAAGAGCGGCGGAAAACGCTCCCGAGGGATATGTGTTTACCTCGGCGGAGGACGCGCGCGGCGTTCTCGAAAATGGTGGTACTGCGCTTATATTCCAGCCCCGTGAAAGCGCCGCGGAGGGCAGCATTGACGGATTCTATTGTCAGGATTTCTGGTGCTATCATATGTTCCGCGCTATCTCGGAAATGATGGAAAAGCCCGAACCCGTTGGTACTATGGGACTGCTGATAGATAAAGATCACGCGGCTCTTGCTCAATTCCCCTCCGATAAGTGGAGCGAACCTCAGTGGTGGGAGATCGTGAGCAATTCCTACAGCGAGATACTCGACGAACACGCGCAGGGCAAAAAGATCATCGTGCAGACTATCGACAATTTTGAGAGAAATCATCGTCTGGGACTGCTTTACGAGTACGAGATCTACGGCGGCAGGGCGGTAGTCTGCTGCTGCGATCCGAAAAAGCTTGAACTTTCTTTTGAGGGCAGACAGTTTTTACATTCGTTGTATGAGTATGTGAAAAGCTGCGGCAAAAAATGATCTGTGCGCTTTGTAAGGCGGTTTTTGCGTTGTGTGATCTGTAAAAAATCAGTATAGATATTTGTGCAGAATGTTGAAAAATGCGAATTTTTTTATATAGGTGTTCACAGTACGGAAATTTTGTGTTATAATAATTTTTAAGGTATATTGTCGCGCTGCGCCGATCCTGCCTGAATTTACCGGAAGAGGTGTGTAGCTTTGCCAAAAGTAGTGGTCAGAAGATATAAATATAAGAACATTGCCGCCGCAATGGCGGTGACGCTGCTCATTGTGCTTTCTCTGGCTACCTCTTGCGGCGGTCACGGCTCCTCCGACAAGTCAAAGGATAAGAACACGGATAAAAGCTCTTCACGCTCCGACAAGGACAGCGGCGCGGAAACTTCTTCTGAAACGGAAAAGCGTCCGCCGTTCACGGCAGGCGACCTTACCGAGAATTACAAATATACGAGCGTGCGAAACGATATGTTCCTCGGCAGCGGAGATCTTACACTGCTTGACGGCTCGCACACTTTCAGCGGCTCTGTCCCCGAGGATATGGACGGCGTTTACGGTTATCTCTTTGACGATACGGGATACCAGATCGCCTTTGCAAGGAGTACGCTTATAGAGGGCAGAACGGTACTGCTTGAAAGCTTTAACGATATGCTGAAAGATTTCTATGAGGATACGGGGCTTAGGACCATAATGATAAGCGATATATACAGCGGACCCGACGCGGACGGCGGCGAGGAGGAGAGCGAAAGCTCAGAAGAGGAAACGGCCGCCGAGCCGCAGCAGGAAACCCGGTGGGACAAGCCCTGCTTTGAACATGATACGGGACTTGCGGTCGATCTTCAGCTTTATCTTGCCGATCAGGGGACTTATCCTGCTTTTGACGGCACAGGAAAATACGGCTGGTTCGCGGATAACTGTTACAGATACGGATTTATACAGCGTTATTCCGAATCAAAGGAAAGCGTTACAGGCGTTTTGGCGCAGCCGCAGCATTTTAGATATGTCGGTCAGCCGCATGCCGAGATAATGTACCGCAACGGTCTGTGTCTGGAGGAATATCTGGAATTTTTAAGGGCGTATAATTTTGAACGCCCCTACAGCTTTGAAACTGCGGACGGCAGCGGCTATGCGCTGTACTACGTTCCCGTAAGCGCTGAGAAATCCACCAATTGTCCGCTGCCTCTCAAAGAGGACGACAGCGAATATGAGTACGAGATCTCGGGCGACAATATGCAGGGATATATAGTCTGCGTAAAGTTACAGGACAGCCGCTACGGAGATACCGCGCAGGATATTCCGACCGACGAGGGAACTTCATCGGCACAGCAGGACGATACGCAGCCCATTGCGGACGAAAGCGATCTTCAGGCGCAGGGGTAATTGATATACGAAAAGGGGTACTATCTGATATGATGACGGAAACTGTAAAACTTGACGTTGATTACGGGGCGGCAGGACTTACGGGCGAGGGCTGCGGCGCGACGCTCACCTGCTATACCAATACTCACTTTGACGAAATGGGAAAACGCAGCCGCAGAGCCGTGATAATCTGCCCGGGCGGCGGCTATGATTACTGCTCCGAAAGAGAGGGCGAACCTATCGCGTTCAGATTTCTGGGATATGGGATAAATGCGTTCGTGCTGAGATATTCGTGCGTAAAGAAACCCTTCCCGACGGCGGCTCTCGAATGTGCTGCCGCGATACTGCACGTCCGTAAAAATGCCGAAAAGTACGACATAGACCCCGACAAGATCACGGTCGCGGGATTTTCGGCAGGGGCGCATCTGGCGGCGACGGCGGCGAATCTCTGGGATAACGAGCTGCTTTACAAACCGCTAGGCTGCACTGCGGAGGATATAAAGGTAAATTCATCACTTCTGGCATATCCCGTACTTACGAGCGATCCGCGGTACTGTCACGAGGGTTCGATAGTCAACCTGCTCGGCGAGGAACGCCCCGACGAGATAAGGGAATTTATTTCGCTTGAAAAACGCGTGCATGAGAATACTCCGCCTACTTTTCTCTGGCACTGTGCGGACGACGGCTGCGTTCCCGTGCAGAACACTTTGTTCTATATGTCCGCGCTGTCCGAAAACCATATCCCCTACGAATGTCATATTTATCCATGGGGAGGACACGGACTGTCCTTGTGCGATGAAACTACCGCCACTTGGGAGGGACATATCCAGCCTGCGCCGGCGGAATGGGCAGACCACGCGATCAGGTGGATACTGTCGCAGTGACGTTATGCTGACGGGCGGTACGGCGAGGAAAAAATATGAATTACTACATTTACGGTTATACCGACAAGGGGAATTACCGCGCTAAGAATGAAGATTGTATGCTTATCAACCGCGAAACGGTCGCGGAAGGCGGTTTCGGCTCGGTATGCATTGCGCCTTTTCTGACGGCGGTCTGCGACGGCGTAGGCGGCGAGCAGGCAGGCGAGATCGCGTCCGATCTGTGCATAAGGTATCTCTCGGTGACCGACTATGATTCCACGGTCGATCTCGATCAGCGTATCCTACAGATACATAACAAAATAGTCAAGCACGGTATTCAGCAGCCCGGTTCGGTAAATATGCAGACTACTCTTTGCTGTCTGGCTGTGGATGAAAACGGCGCGGCGACCTGCTACAACATCGGCGACAGCAGAATGTACCGCTATGTGAACGGCTGTGTAAGGCAGATCTCTACAGATCAGACCTACGGAAGATTTCTTTACGACAACGGCGCGGTGGAGCGGATCGGCGAGCTGGACGAATCCATGAAAAACGCGATAGTATCGTCTGTGGGCAGTGTTATACAGCTGCCTAAGATCGAGCATATTGATTTTATACCGCCGTTCGGCAGGGACGAGGACGACACGGTCATCATCTGTTCAGACGGTTTTTCGGATTATGTTTCAAACGGAGAGATCGAATCGGCAATGAGTCTTGAAAACGCGACATTCAAGGAGAAGATCGACGCTTTGTGCAGGCTTGCGTTATGCAACGGCAGCACGGACAATATTTCGGTAATAGGGATAAAGCCGTGGAATACCGGGGAGGAGTATCTGAGGATCACGTCGGGCAGTATCGCAGAGGGAGAATCGCCGCAGGTCAGTGAGGAAAAGCGGCATATGCAGGCGGTCATTGCAGGCAGGGAGAAATTTGAGGATATTGAGAATGCCGAGGCGGATATAAACAGCCGTCTTGCGCAGGCGGCGGACGACAGTCTGGCGCAGTTGTTTTCCGATCTTGAGAATTTCAGGAATAGTTAGCAGTGTTTTTGTAAGGTTAGAAAAAATTTTCGCAGGAGTTATATCTGCGATTTTTCTTTCTATTATAAAATGTTTTGACGGCAGTTGCGGTGATTTCACTCTCCGCAGTTGTGGAGAAAACGAAGTCTGAATATTAAAAAGGTTTTCGGTCAAGCCTTTTCCTTAAAAAGGCTGCCCTCGCGCGGGCGCGCTTGTCGCCCTCTGCGATGTGCGGAGCGTTCAGAGCTTGGAAATCGGGCGGTTAAAATTTATTGCGGCAAATACTCTAATAATCTGTGAGAAAGAAATTTCCGGTTTTTATTTTACGCAGTAAAATAAAAATTGCCGACTGCATAATGTCGGCAAAGGAAATTTTCTTTCAGCTCAAACGCGGAGCATAGCGCAGCGTTTGAGGTGGTCCCCTAAGTTTGGTTGATGTGAACTTTCTCTCCGCCGCTTGCGGCGGAGGAAAAGTGCTTTTAGTGTATATTCCCCCAACGGGGAAAACAGCTTTTATCTTTCGGTAAATATAACGCAGATATGCCCCTTATTCCCCATACTCTGCTATATACGGAAGATTGCGGTAATATTCGCCGCAGTCAAGACCATATCCCACCACAAACAGATCGGGTATGGTGAACAGTGAAATGTCGGGGGCAAAATCGACCTCACGCCTGTCAGGCTTGTCGAGCAGGGTGATGACCGTGAGCGAGGCAGGCTTGCGCGAACGCAGCAAAGCAGCCACGTCGTTCAGCGTGCGCCCCGTATCGACAATATCTTCGAGTATGACGACATGGCAGTCCTCTATATCCCGATGAAGATCTAAAGTTATCTTTACTTCTCCGCAGGACTGCGTGCCCTCAAAATAGCTTTTGGCAGCCATAAAACCGACTTCGCAGGGGACTGTCACCCGTCGGCAGACGTCCGCCATAAAAACGAACGAGCCTTTGAGTATCCCCACTATAATGAGCGGTTTTCCGTCGTAAAGGGAGTCTATCTTCTTTGCCGCTCTGCCGATCGCGGCGTCTATCTCCTCGGCGGTGATGAGTATTTTCTTTATGCGGTTTTTAAAGTCGCTGACATTTTTAAATACCATAAAAACAACTCCATTGATCAATATAATAATAATAGCCTTTTTAAAATTATAACATTTTATTTTGCAAAAATCAATCCTATATTAGTTTGATCACGGAAATCAATTCTTGATTTCCGTGCAAAATTACATCGGGACTTGACAAATCTTCGGTTTGAATGTATTATATTAAAGTGAAGTAAAACAATATCAAAAATTTCTGCCGAAAGGATAGTTGTGTATGACATTGCTTGACAAAAATGAATTTACCCGATCGCTGGAAGAGGATCTGAAAAACAAATTCAGGAAAGATATCCGCAGCGCAACGGCGGTACAGCTGCACGAGAGCATCTCGGCAACTGTGATGAACGCCATTTCAGACAGGTGGGAGACATCTCGCGAAAAACATCTTGCAGGACGCAGAGCCTGCTACCTCTCTATGGAATTTCTGGTGGGACGAGCGGTGCAGAATAACCTCTTGTGCCTTGGGATACTTAAAGAGACCGACGAGATACTTAAAGAAAAGGGAAGATCGCTTGCCGAACTGGAGGAAATAGAGGACGCTGCTCTCGGAAACGGCGGACTCGGACGCCTTGCGGCTTGCTTTCTCGATTCCGCAGCCGCTCACGATATACCTCTTGACGGCTACGGGATAAGATATAAATACGGTCTTTTCAGACAGGCGATAGAAAACGGATTCCAGAAAGAGTATGCCGACGATTGGCAGAGATACGGCGATCCGTGGTCGGTGCGCCGCGAGGAGGATACTGTAGAGGTGAAGTATGCCGATATGACCGTCCTTGCCGTGCCTTACGATATGCCCGTGATAGGATACGGCACGGAGAATATCGGTACTCTCAGACTGTGGCAGGCGGAATCGGATAACGGCTTTGATTTTGCCGAATTTGACCGCGGCAATTACGACGGCGCGGTAAAGGCTGCCGCCGATGCGGAAAACATTTCAAGGGTACTTTATCCCAACGACAACTGCGAGGAAGGCAAAATACTCCGTCTGAAACAGGAATACTTTTTCTCGGCGGCGTCGCTTGCGGATATTTTAAAGAAACATCTTGAAAGATACGGCACGCTTGACGATCTTGCGGATAAAGTCACTATCCAGCTCAACGATACACACCCCGTTATCTCCATACCCGAACTTATGCGCCTTCTGTGCGGCGTTTACGGAATGGCTTTTGAAAAGGCGGCGCAGATCACCGAAAAGGTGTTCAATTATACCAATCACACCGTTATGCAGGAAGCTCTGGAAAAGTGGGACTGCCGTCTGGTGGAGAAAGTACTGCCCGAGGTGTACGGCTATGTCCTTATGATAAACGAACGCTTTATCGGGGAAATGTATAAAGCAGGCAAGGACAGAGAACTTATACAAAAACTTGCGCCCGTTTCAGGCGGTATGGTCAATATGGCAAATATGGCGGTGTATATGTCGTCCTATACAAACGGAGTGGCTGAGATACATACGGAAATACTAAAGACCGATACCCTCAAAGATTGGTATGAGCTTTATCCCGAACGTTTCCAGAACAAGACCAACGGTATAACGCAGCGCAGGTGGCTCGCTCTTTGCAACGAGGAACTTTCGGGACTTATCACATCGCTGCTCGGGGACGACGGCTGGATAAAGGATCTCGACCGTCTGGCGGAGCTGAAAAAATATGCCGACGATGAGGAAATACTCAGAAAATTCATCGAGATAAAATCCGTTAAAAAACGTCAGCTTGCCGACTTTATCAAAGTGCATGACGGTGCGGAGGTCGATCCTGTGACGATATTTGACATACAGATAAAACGTCTGCACGAGTATAAACGCCAGCTGCTCAACGCCTTGTCCATACTTTATATCTACTACGGTATCAAGGACGGCTCGATAAAGGACTTTACCCCGACGACTTATATTTTCGGAGCAAAATCCGCTCCGGGCTACCGCAGGGCAAAAGCGGTGATAA
Source organism: uncultured Ruminococcus sp. (assembly GCA_947629455.1). GTDB lineage: Bacteria > Bacillota > Clostridia > Oscillospirales > Ruminococcaceae > FB2012. Next base: position 4,108 of record CANRDT010000013.1, on the reverse strand, counting down.
AGCTTATCGGAGAGATCGGAAAGCTCGTCAATTCCGACCCCGACACGAAAGACCTTATCAAGGTGGTATTCGTACAGAACTACAATGTTTCATACGCCGAAAAGCTTGTAGCCGCCGCAGATATTTCGGAGCAGATCTCCACTGCCGGCACGGAAGCGTCGGGAACGGGAAATATGAAGCTTATGCTTAACGGTGCGGTGACTCTTGGAACTATGGACGGCGCAAACGTGGAGATAGCGCAGGAGGCAGGCGAGGAGAACGAGTATATCTTCGGCGCACGCGTTGACGAACTGGAGAAAATTATGCTGAAGTACGACCCGAGGGCGGCAGCGTCGTCGGACGATAAGATAATGCGCGTACTCAACAAGCTGATAGACGGCGAACTTGACGACGGCGGAGTGCCGTCCGATCAGGAGGGCAGCTTTAAGGAACTGTATAAGGCTCTTATGGACGGAGCAAGCTGGCACGTTCCCGATCATTACTATGTTATCGGCGATCTTGAAAGCTATGTAGAGGCAAAGCTGAAAGCAAACTCCGACTACAGGGACAGCCTTGCGTTTGCGAAAAAGTGCTGGCTGAATATGTGCAGCGCAGGAAAATTCTCCTCAGACAGGACGATCAGGGACTATGCGCAGAATATCTGGCATATTATATAAAGAGCGCTGTAAATAAAAAATCTTCATACTTTGACATTGGCTATTGTTCCCTACGGGGGAATAATAGCCTTTTTGCCGTCCGTGCGTTTTTTTGCCTTGTCTTACCTCTTACATCTAACATCTAACCTCTTACATCTTACATCTTACATCTAAAAGGATTTCCGTGACAGAGGACAGGTGTAGCGGAATAGTATACAGCAGCTGCCTTTGTGCAGTATACTTATCTTGAAAGGAAAATATCTATGGAGGGTATATTACCGGTTCTGGGAGGAACGGGGTTTACATTCGCTATGACTGCTCTGGGAGCGGCGGTGGTGTTCTTTTTCAGAAAAGAGAACTCGTCCGATAAGGTGCAGCTGGTGTTTCTGGGATTTGCGGCAGGAGTTATGATCGCGGCGTCGGTTTGGTCGCTGCTCATACCGGCGATAGAAAAAGCCGAAGAACTCGGCATAACGGGCTGGGTGCCTGCTGCCGGAGGACTTATCTTCGGGGTGCTGTTTCTTATGGGGCTCGATAAGCTGCTGCCTTTTTTTCACGCGGGACTTGACCGTGAGGACGGAGTAAAGCAAGGTCTGAAACGCAGCGCACTGCTGATATTCGCTGTCACGCTCCACAATATACCGGAGGGAATGGCTGTCGGTCTTGCCTTTGCGCTTGCAGGCGGCGGCAGCGATCCCGAACTTATGGCGTCCGCGATCGCGCTTGCCGTTGGTATCGGGATACAGAATTTTCCGGAGGGCGCGGCGATCTCGCTGCCCGTGCGTCAGTCGGGAGCAAGCCGCAGCCGCGCTTTTGTCTGCGGAGCGCTTTCGGGACTGGTCGAGCCTGTATTCGGACTGATAACCGTGCTTATCGCAGGGCATATAACGCCGCTTTTGCCGTGGCTGCTGGCGTTTGCCGCAGGAGCAATGCTTTATGTGGTGATAGAGGAGCTTATCCCCGAGGCGCATCTCGGAGCGGGACATCTCGGCACGTTCGGCGTAATGGCAGGATTCATAATAATGATGATACTTGACGTGGCTCTGGGATAGCCGCAAAAAATTCCGCCCGACACAGAAAATGTTCGGGCGGTTTTTTCAGATGATAAATTTTTTAGCCTTGTTTACTATACTGCGGTCGTTCTCGTAGGAAAGCACCTGACCTGCTCTGTCGATCTCGACCCACTTAATATCGGCGATCTCTTCCTCCTGAGGGACAAAATCAGTGTTTTTGGCTTTTGCGACAAAATACACCACGATCTTCTGCGTATCCTTGCGCGGAGAATAAGTAACGATCTCTCGGAATGTGGGATCGAGATTTACGTCTATCCCCGTTTCTTCCATGATCTCGCGCTTGGCAGTTTCCGTTTCCGATTCGTCAGCCTCTACATGACCCTTCGGAAAGGACCAGTGTCCGCTGTTGATATGCTTGATAAGCAGAATTTCCGTATTGCCGTGATATTTTCGGTAAACAATAGCGCCACAGGATTTTTCATGCAGCATTACAAATATTCCTTTCATTAGTTTCTGCAGGGGGAATACGGAAATCCCCTGCCATTCATTGCTCTTATTATAACATATTTATTTTGATTTGTCTATAGTCTTGAATAATCCTGCGCGATTTTTGTGCATATTATACAAAAATTAATCTTTCCAGATGTCGCCGCCCATATTTGATATATATGCGGTAAGTTCCTCCGACATTTCGTACTGTTCGCTGAGTCTCGGGTGTCCCGGAGTAGCTTTTCCCGTGCGGCGGAACATAAAGTGTGAGATTTTTTTATCCCCCTCGCGTTCAAGTTCGGCGGCTATCTCGTCCACTGCGCCGTCCCAGTCGGGAGAGTGCATAAGCACGGTCAGCAGCAGTATAAATCTTGCGTCGGGATACTTTCCCCTGAGATCGCGGATAATATCCTTATATCTGTTTTTCCATTTTTCACGGTATACGGGGTCGTTTATATCGGGATCGCCGCTTTCGATATGCTGATCGTTCTGACCAACCGCAAAGATAACTATATGCGGTATGTATTTGCTAAAATCCCAATCGGAAAAGCCGCCCTCAGCCTCGGGAAAATAGCACACCTTGTTGTAGACGGTCTCCATTCCTATATATGACGGCGCGTGATAATAGCCTGTATTGTCGAATATCGCTATGCCGCCCTGCGCGATATTGTGTATCTGCGCCCCGAGATTTCTTGCGGTTATCATTGAATAGGAGTGATAAGCGTTGTCGTAAATTCCGTCGTGGTTTTCGGGATCGCACTGCGCGGTATAGTCCACAGCCTCGCAGACCGCGCCTGCCGATACCGAGTCGCCGTAACATTCGATCCTTCTTGACGGCAGCGGCGGAGGGGGAAGTATCTGCGCCGCAGCGTCAAGTTCAAAGCCGTAGAAATCGAAGTAGTGGGAAGCGTCCTGTCTTTTGAAGAGGGTGATCTCGTGGCTGCCATATTCCAGACCGTCCGCCAGCGGCAGAGTGAATTTCTCGTAGTTGGTATCAAAGGTGATCTTGTCCTCTCTGCCGTCGATGACAACGCCAAGTTCCATTACATTAAAGTATCTGTGATTGAAGATGACCGCGCCTATTGCGCTGCCGACAAAGCGCAGTGTTATGCTGCTCCCTGCGAATACTATTCTCACCGCGCCGTTTGGGGAAAGGTCGGTACGTCCCATATATCGTATGTTTTTGTCGTCCGACGGGACGAAGACGCTGCCGTTTTCGTTTATGCTCATAATTTCCGCTCCTTTTTGATGTGGTATAGATATATTATAACATATAAATATGAAGAAATCAATTATTTCGGTTATTTCAGGGTATATTCTCCGCAGATTGATTTCACGCTGCGCAGTTGCGGCGGAAATGAAGTCGGCATATTAAAAAGGTTTTCGGTCAAGCCTTTTCCTCAAAAAGGCTGCCCTCCCGGGCGGGGCAATGCGCCCTCTGCCGTGTGCGGAGCGTTCAAGTCTTGGAAATCGGGCGGTTAAAATTCTCGGCGGTGATTACTTTAATAATCTGTTGGAAAGAAATTTCCGGTTTTTCTTTTGCAACGCAAAAGAAAAATTGCCGACCGCATAATGTCGGCAAAGGGAATTTACTTTCAGCTCAAACGCGCAGCGTTTGAGGTGCGCTCTTGCAAGGGGTGAATTTCAAAACAGTCCGGTGGACTGTTTTGAAAGAGGGGACGACCTGCAAGAAGGGCGTCCCCTAAGTATGGGCGGTATAAATTTTCTCTCCGCCATTTATGGCGGAGGGGAATATTTTCTTTATTTAAAAATATCCATGGACAAAGAGCTGTTCTCCCCCAATAGGAGAGAATAGCAGTTAAATTATATCCGCAATATTTTCGGCAATAGGTGCGTAGCTGCCGTCATAAATGACGGCGGTAACAAATGCCGCTCATAGCAGGGAAAGCGCTCTCTTGCAAGCGCTTTCCCTCTTACCAAACAGTCCACCGGACTGTTTGGTAATTCACC
>CANRDT010000012.1 GCA_947629455.1 uncultured Ruminococcus sp. | reverse complement strand
GATTCTTTTCAATATAATCCTTGTAAGAGGCATTGAACGTTTTAAGCTCCGATTCGATAGTCGGCTCATAGCTCTCCCTAAGCTGCGCCCATGTGAACTGCGTGCCGTCCTCATCGGTTTTCATTACCGACGAATACATATACGCAACGATAGCCTCCTTTGTCGGATTGGTCGCCGCATCATCGTCCGAAAGCGCGGTAGAAATGCCGTATCCGGGGTCGATCATCTGCGTGAACTTGTCGGTGAACGGCTCTTCGTAAGCTACGCTGTACATCTCCTCTGTCCAGTACGGATTGTTGGCAAAGAACTTATCCTTATCGGTCTGCTTGTACTCTTCATTGGTATTGACAAGCTTTGCACATTCCATCCAGATCTTCATAGCCTCTTTCTTGGTAGAACCCTTTACCCACATATACGCATTGATCTCGGGCGTGTTGTACAGAGTATCGGAATTGGGATCCTTAGGCATTGGTACCATAGCCCACTGATCGCCCTCCTTAGGACCGTGCGAACCCGACGCCGCCCACGGTCCCATTGCGTAGAACAGGATATTCTGCGTGAAAGCGTCCGATGCCTGACCTACCCACTGACCGTAGTACATATTGTTCTTCTGGAGCTGATACAGCTGATCCGCGGCTCTTTCAAGATCGGCGTCCATCAGATTCGACTTGTATTCGTGAGTTTCCGCGTCATATGTAATGAGCGTTTTTCCCGTGGAATGGAAGATAAACGGCGCGAACCAACCGTTGATACCGAACCTCTGCTCGTCGGCTGCCGCTCCCTCGCAGTATTCCTCCATTATATCATACCAAGCCGTCCAGTCCCACTTGCCGTCCAGATAAAGCTGATAAGGATCGTCAAGATTGTTATCCTCTATCATACGGGTATCATAAGTAATTACCGAATTGGCGACAAATTTAACGGGCGCGACATAATGCTTGCCGTTTATCGTGAAATTCTCGGCGGTGTCCTTTACGTCCGACCAAAGCGAACTGTCAAAATCGACAAGCTCGTCTATCGGCTGGAACATATCCTTTACAACGTTCGCCGGGAATGTCATCTTCATCTCGTACCAGAACATATCTGGAGGAGTATTTGCAAGCAGCTCCGCCGCAAGCTCCTCATACTTCTTTGTGGACTGGCAGGAATCATATAAGATCGAGCCGCCCTTTTTCTCAAACAGATCGAGATCGGTCCTCTTTTCGGGCTCCGCCTTGGTCGGGTTAAGATCGAAATAGGAGAACCATCTCAGCTCCGATTCCGCTCCCTTGGGTATGGATTCGATATCGGAAGTGTCCTTGACTTCGACTTTCTGCTCGTAGGAAGATTCCTCTTCGGTGCTGCCCGATTTTCCGCAGCCGAATAATCCGCACACCGAAACAAGAGCGACCGCTCCTGCCAATATTCTCTTTGCGTTTCTCATAAAAATAACCTCCTTCTTATTTTCCGTATCGTCGGACAGCGCACGTCCGCACGACGGACTTTCAAATTCTGAAATAAAATACAAATATATTATATCACGCGATGTAATCGTTGTCAATAAATCGTTTTGCTGAAAAAGCCGCAAGCGGCATTTTTATTTATTCTGCACAAACGGAAATGTCGATAGTTGTATATTTATACCAATTCACTGTCCGTCGGTTTTTGCAGCGGCAAGATTTGGATAATGCTGTTCTCCCCCCCCTTGGGGAGAATAGCATTTAAATTATATCCGCAATATTTTCGGCAATAGGTGCGTAGCTGCCGCATTTAGAAGTAAGAGGTAAGAGGACAGAAGTAAGAAATGGTCAATGTGATTTTTGCGTGACAATAAATTCTAACCGCCCGATTTCCAAGGCTTGACCGCTCCGCACACGGCAGAGGGCGCATTGCCCCGCCCGGGAGGGCAGCCTTTTTAAGGAAAAGGCTTGACCGAAAACCTTTTCTTGATTTCCCACTACTTATCGAACTAAATTCAGAGCGTGAAATCGATCTGCGGAGCATTGAACCCCCCACTTGGGGTAAAATAACACCTCTCAGTCGCCTGTCGATTCCCTCAGAATGACCCTGTGAGCGATAGTATAATAACGATTATCCTTGTTTGCCGAGGAAAAATTATCTATAAGCCTGCGTACCACAAGCTCCCCCATTTTTGAACAGGGCTGCTCGACGGTCGAAAGTGTGGGATTCATCATCTCGCACATAGTAATATTGTCAAAGCCGATAACGGAAATATCCTTTCCCACCGTCTTCCCCATTTCACACGCCTTGCGGATCGCGCTCATCGCGAGAATATCCGAAACGGCAAACACCGCCTCGGGAGGTTCTTCGAGCGACAGGAACTTTTCCATGGCAAGCGCACCGTTTTCACAGTCGTAGGTGTTTTTATATATATATTCCTCCGTTACGGGTATGCCGTGCTCCCTCAGCGCCCTAAGATAGCCGCTTTCTCTCTTTGAAGATGAAACGGCGGTATAATCCGCGCCGATAAAAGCTATCCGCCTGTGTCCCTTTTTCAGCAAAGCGCATACCGCGTCGTAACCTGCCTGCTCATCGTCAACTGTCACGGTAAGAACATTCGCCCCCTCGACGCTTTCGCAGCATAGCGCAATATCGTAATTCTCCGCAAGCTTGTTGAGCGTCTGAGCGTCATAAGAAGTCCCCAGCAGCACCACTCCGTCTACCGTGCGGTTAAAGAGCATATTCATCTGCCGCACCTCCACCGAATTTGTGGCGTTTGACGACGCGGAGATAATGTCGTAACCGACCTTGTTCGCATATTCCTGCATACCGGCGACGATCTTCATATACAGCGAATGATCCGCCGTAGGCATGATCACCAGTATCACATTCGTGGCGCATTTGCGCAGATTTCGTCCCAAAAAATTCGGAGAATAATTGAGCCTTTCTATAGTTTCGCGCACAAGCTTTGCGGAACTTTCCGATACATTCGCACTTCCGTTCAATACTCTTGAAACAGTCGCAACGGAAACTCCTGCCTCTCTCGCCACATCTTTTATGGTAACGCTCATAACGGTATCCCCTTTAAAATAATAATACTTATTTAAATTATAACATATTTTTGCATTTCTTCCAATGTGCATAACGCACAAATCACGGCTTATGTTTTCGTATGTTTTTTACTATACCCAACTCGTGGGAAAAATTCCTTTAAATTAATGAATAAGCAAGAATAATTTGTCAACAATAACGGCAAAGGACTTATGCATTCCCGATAGCATAGGAACTGCGGAAAAACCGCGCACCACATCGGCTATTAACAGACGAAAGGAAAGATATTATGAAAAATATCAAAAACACAAGACTTCACAAACTGATCGGCGGCAAGGGTATCTACATCACGCTCGGAGCCTGTATCATCGCCGTGGCAGGAGCGGGAGTAGCGGCGTACAACAAAGCCGTGGACAGAATAAACGACGATCTGACATTTTCTATCCCCGATACGGCTGTCTCCCGTGTAGAACAGCAGGTGGACGAAAAGACGGAGGGCGTAAAAAAGGAAGAGGAAAACGACCTCTCCTCAGCCGCCGACAGGACAGATAAAGATGAAAACGACAGCTCCGCCGCCGAAGATAAGCAGGAGTATATGTCCACCCAGCCAAACGTTATGCCGGTAAACGGCGAAGTCATCAACCCGTTCAGCAACGGCGATCTGGTCAAGTCGGATACTCTTCATGTATGGAAAACTCACGACGGAGCGGACATCGCCGCAGACACCGGCTCGCAGGTCAAGGCAATGAACCGCGGCGAAGTCACAAAGATCTGGGAAGATCCCCTCTGGGGCTGCTGTATCACCATTGACCACGGCAACGGCATCGAGGGACATTACTACAATCTTTCCAAAGCGGTGACCGTTGAGGAGGGCGATAAGGTGGAGTCGGGTCAGGTGATAGGCTCGGTGGGCGATACGGCTCAGATCGAGGCGGCGGAGGCGTCGCACCTGCATTTCGGCGTAAAGAGAAACGGCAGCTGGATAGACCCGATAACCTATATCAACCCCAACACCAACAAATAGCGCTTTTCGTTTCCTATCCGTGCACACGGAATTCAATTTTATAGGAGTGTTTTTATTCTTATAATTATATTTTGCTCAGTCAGACGAGATTTTTGTTATATTCTCCGCCGCAGGCGGAGAATATAACATTAAATTATTTTTCCTCCGCCGCTGGCGGAGGAAAAATAACCCAAAAGTCTGCATTGGCAAGTAAAATATATTAAAATGCTTACTTAAAATTTAAAAATTGATTTCCGTGATCCGTGCAGTATTGCAAAATAAGATTTCTTCTTAAAATCCCCCATATATTATATCCGACCGCCGCGGACAGCCGATAGTCTGCGGCGGCCGGAGCATTTTGTTTATACGCAGTTAATAAATATGAGGTATACTTGTTTTTGAATGATCTATACGGCATGCAGATGACGAAATACGAAGATCAATTTTCAAAATACCGATAAACTTTCCCGAAAGTTGTTTTTCCCACGCAGGTGGGGAAAATAACACTGAAATTGATTTTCGTGATGACGAAAGGCTGATGATAATGTTCAATATACTTGTGGTGGAGGACGACAACAATTCAAGAAGGCTTACTGCGGACGTTCTGGAGGAAAACGGCTATGTCGCCGTTACCGCCTGCAACGGCGAAAAGGCTCTTGAAATTATGGATAACAAACATATTGATCTTGTGATAGCGGATATTATGATGCCCGTGATGGACGGTTATGCGTTTACAAAAATGCTGCGCGAAAACGGCATAAGCATACCGATAATAATGGTGACGGCAAAGGAGAGCATATCCGACAAAAAGCAGGCTTTCACTATCGGCGCGGACGATTATATGGTCAAGCCCGTCGATGAGGAGGAGCTTTTGCTGAGGGTGTCCGCTCTGCTCAGACGCTCACAGATCGCAAACGAACGCAGGATAACCGTCGGCGGCACGACTTTCAGTTACGACGAGCTGACAGTTTCGGTAAACGGCAGTACGTCGGAGCTGCCGCCCAAGGAATTTATGCTTGTATATAAGCTGCTTTCCTATCCGAACAAGATATTTACTCGCAGACAGCTTATTGACGAAATATGGGATATGTCGTCAAATTCTGACGAACGGACGGTAGACGTACATATAAACCGCCTGAGAGAACGCTTTAAGGGCAACGGGGATTTTGAGATAGTCACCGTCAGGGGGCTTGGCTATAAGGCGGTGAAAAAGCATGAATAAGAGATCGTCGGCAGGGATATTTTTCCGCAGGAACCGCTCCCTGTTCGTCTGCGTAGTTTCAATGGTGTTTACCATAATCATCGTGACGGGCGTTATCGTGTTCGCGGTAATGCACATTTTCGGGTTATTCGGATATTTCCCGGGAAAATTGGCTCCGTTTATGCTTGTTATGCTGTTTATACTTGTAAGTACCGCTCTTGGCGCACTCATCTGTTCCGCTATAAACCGAACGGTAATACGTCATCTGGAAAATATCAGAAAAGCTATGAAAGCGGTGGAGCAGGGGGATTTTTCGGTGCGCGTTCCGCCCGACGGCTCTTACGGCGAGATGTCCGCGCTTATCGGCAGCTTTAACCGTATGGTGGAGGAGCTTGGCGGAATAGAAATGTTCCGCAGCGACTTTATAAACAGCTTTTCCCACGAATTCAGAACGCCGATCGTTTCAATTCAGGGATTTGCCTCTCAGCTGAAAAAAGATTCCCTGCCGCCCGAAAAGCGGACGGAATATATAGATATAATCATCTCCGAGTCCAGACGGCTGACAAAGCTGTCCTCCAATATCCTTATGCTCAACAAGCTTGAAAATCAGCAGTATATCACGGACAGCAGCGATTTTTATCTTGACGAACAGCTGCGCTCCTGCATACTGCTGCTCGAAAAGCAGTGGACGGCGAAAAACATAGATTTCGACCTCGATCTGCCCTCCATACCCTATCACGGCAATCAGGAAATGCTGTCGCAGGCGTGGGTAAACATCATCGGCAACGCCATAAAATACAGCTTTGACAACTCCACAATATCCGTATGCGCATCGCTCAGAGCCGACCGTGTGCGCGTTGATGTGACCGACAACGGCGAGGGAATGGACGAAAACACTATCCACCACATTTTTGAAAGATTCTATCAGGGAGATTCCGCCCACGCAAGCGAAGGCAACGGTCTCGGACTGCCGCTCGTAAAACGCATAATCGAGCTTTGCAGCGGCACTATACGCGTCGATTCGCAAAAGGGCAAGGGAACTATTTTCACGGTCTTTTTACCGATAAAAGATTAGTCCGTTTTTTTGTACAGATATATAAAACAATCCCCGTTTCAAAGCAAAACGGGGATATTCTTATTTTGCGCCTGCGGCTCACGGAGATAAGTTTTCCGAAAGCTGTTTTTTTACTCGTTGGTGAGGAAAACAATAAAACGCAAAAAACTTTCTCCGCCCCATTTATAAAGCCGGAGCGGTATGCACCGTGGACGGGCGGAAATACCCCGTCCGGGAGGACTTCGCCAACGGCGGAGAATATACCATTAAATTATTTTTCCTCGCCAACGGCGAGGAAAAATAACCCGAAAATAAGCTTGAACCTGTAAAAAATACTAAATACTTACATAAAATTTCAAAATTTTCTCACCGACTGCGGCGTTTTTTATTTATTATATGCATTATCACGACAGCGGCAAGCGTAGAAAAGAGTACTCCCGTGAGCGCGCCGCCGGTATCTATCAGAACATCGCGCCATGAGGGTCCTCTGTCGGGCACAAGGCTCTGATGAAATTCGTCCGCGCAGGCGTACAAAAAGGAAAAAGCGACTGCGAGCGCACCTCTCGGGAATTTTCCGCGAAACAGACAAAAGCTCTGCCACGCGAGAGAACCGAGTATGAAATACAGTGAAAAATGCGCCGCTTTGCGGACGTAGAACTGCAATTCCTCTATAAGACTTCTCTGCTCCTCCTGCGGCAGCTCGTGAAATTCAGGCATGGTCACTTCATAGACCTTTATGACTATCTTTTCGCTCGTCTTTCCCGATTCCTCGCCGTTTTCGGAGGAAAAGCCGAATATCAGCACGCACCACACCACAGTCAGCAGCGCGAAAACTACCGTCCTTATTTTTGAGTTCATAGAAAATTATCCTTTACATATCTTAGTATTTCTTCACGTTCGTTTTTTATTTCCTCGGAAATAACCGCGCCGAGAGCGCCGCGCAGAGCCTCTCCGACCGCTTTTCCGCTAAGTCCGAGCGAGAGCATATCCTCTCCGCCGACGGCAAGCTGCGCCGTTGTCAGGCAGGCGTTTTCCTCCTCAAGCCGTATCGCGATAGCAGCAAGGCTGTCAAGATCTCTCAGCTTTTCTTCACGCAGATATTCCGACTGTGCGTAGGTGTCCGCCCTGCGCACCTCCAGATAATCCATAAAGAAATCATAGCCGTATTTTGCAATAAATCTCTTCACCGCGCCGCGCTCTACCGGAATACGGTCGTCGTGCTCCCTGATAAGTCCGCATACGCGCTCCGTCACATCGTTCGGACAGCACAGCCGTTTCAGTATGCCGTATGCAAGCTCCGCTCCCATCTGCTGATGTCCCTTGAAATGCCCCGTTCCGTTTTCGTCCATTACGGCGCACAGCGGCTTTGCAATATCGTGCAGCAGCATTGTGAGCCTTATATCGCGCTCGGGGCGGCATATCTCAACGCTTTTGCATATGTGAGTCCACACGTCGTACATATGATGCGGATTATGCTGTTCAAAGCCGAAACATCTGCTTATTTCGGGAATTATCACGGCAATGATACCGCCGTATTCCCTTAAAACGTCAGCCGCATATGCTCCGCAGAGCAATCCCGAAAGTTCGGAAAATATCCTCTGTGCGGAAATATATTCCAGAAGATGTTTTTTCTCCCACATTGCGGCGCAGGTGTTTTTTTCTATCTCAAATCCAAGTACCGCCGAAAATCTCAGCGCACGCATTATCCGCAGAGCGTCCTCTTCAAAACGCAGGGAGGGTTCTCCGACGCAGCGGATAATGCCGTTTTTTGCGTCCTCCTCACCTCCGACAATATCCGTCAGACCGTTTTTCGGATCATAGCACATAGCGTTTACGGTAAAGTCCCTGCGCATAATATCGCTTTTCAGATCGCTCACAAAGCTGACCTTATCGGGGGAGCGGTGGTCGCTGTATTCACCGTCGCAGCGGTATGTCGTGACCTCCACCGGCTTGTTGTCCGAAAAGACCGTGAGAGTTCCGTGTCTTATGCCGATCTCCTCGGTATGAAGACCTTCAAAGACATTTTTCATTTCATCGGGACGGGCATCAGTGCATATATCCCAGTCGTGCGGTATTCTTCCGAGAACGCTGTCGCGGACGCAGCCGCCGACAAAATAAGCCTCAAATCCGCCGTTTTTCAGCATTTGCAATACTTTGTCCGCAAAATCGGGTATTTTCAGTTCCAACAACATCATCTCCTCTGGATCTTCCGTAAGGTATTTTTGATAATTATGCGCCCGTCGGGGCAGTATATTTTTCCTCCGTCGGGGAATAATCTCATAAGACGTACATTTACCCGAAAAGGAACGGAGGCTGTACCAATTTGACCGCGCTGATGATCATTCTTTCCGCAGCGGCAGCCGGAGCATTGCAGACCTGCCTTAACGCGCCGCCGCTTGCACTCGTTGTCTATACGCCGATGTTTTACAGCGTTTTCAGTAACAAAAGAATATTCGGCGGCAGACTCGGACGGCTGAAAAGCTGGCATATCTTTGTATTCTTTTCACAGCTGACATCCTGCTCGTTTATCCTCACCGTTTACCGTCTTATGGCTCTGCCTGCCGTTATCGGTATCTTAGTCTGCATTGCAGTCACAATACTTCTTGCGCTCTGGCTCACGCTGCTCGTCTGTCTGCCTGTCTGCTTTCTCGAACGTATCAGAACTGGCAGGATATGGGATATTTTCAGTTTTACGGCGTTATATTGCATAGGGGAATGGCTGTGCGAAAACGTCCCCTTGCTGTCATTCCCGTGGTCGTCAGCCGCGCTGTCCGTCGTCTACTGGACGCAGTTCATACAGACCGCAGGTATTTTCGGAGCGAAGGGCGTAACGGCGGTGATACTTATAATAAACGGCTTGATCGCATACGCCGCGCTGAAAAGACCTTCCGCGGCAGGCTCAGCCGCCTGCATACTCTCCGCCGCGCTCATAACAACGGCAGTCGTATCGGCAGGCAGCCTGCGCATATCAATAATGAAAAAGCTTTCAGCCGAAGAGGGCGACACCGTAAACGCGGTGATAGCGCAGGACGACATCGCAGGACGCGACAAGGACAATATCTCGGCAATGGAGGCGGCGCAGCACTATATGAAAATGCTTTCCGCCGATACTCTTGAAAACGCGGATATAGTACTTCTGCCCGAGACTGCCGTGCCAAAGGTCTTTGACAGCGATTCGCAGGAATTTTCACAGCTTATAGAGCTTGCCGACGAATCGGACGTGACCGTCTGTTCGGGAGCGTTTTACCGCAGCAAGGGCAGGACATACAATGCGGTCTACGCCCTTGACCGCGACGCGGACAAAAGCACCCCGTATCTCAAACAGATAACCGTGCCGTTCGGCGAAAGCATACCCTTTGCCGAGCTTTTCGGTATGTCCACAATAAGCGCCAACAGCAGTGAAAAATACTCCTCGCCGCTTAAAGTCAAAGACTACTCGATAGGCTGCGGTATCTGTATTGAAAGCATATACCCGTCGGTCTTTTGCAGGCAGGCAAAGCAGGGCTGCGATTTTTTCATTGTCCCGACAAACGATTCGTGGTTCGGAAAAAGCTTTGCAAGATACGCGCACTACAGGCACAGTATCCTCCGAGCGGTCGAAAACGGCAGATACGTCCTGCGCTCGGGAAACTGCGGAATATCCGCAGTCATCTCATCGTGGGGCGAAGAGCTTACTTCTCTGAGAACGTCCGACAGCGGCACTATCTCCTGTCCCGTGCGCACGCAGAGCAGGCAGACCCTTTACACAAAAACGGGCGATCCGCTGTTTCTTTCGATATGCGTTATCTGGCTTGCAGGGCAGTTTTTTCTTGCGTCCGCGCGAAGGGTCGACCGTATGCTGAGAATTTAAAAATCAATTCGGAAAAGTCTTGCCGTATTGACCTTTGACAGCCGAACGGTAAGCTGTGATGTATTGCTGTCAAAGGTGAATTTTTCTTCATTGAATGACGGATAAATGCAGCTTGCCGCCGCTTTCCTGCCGTTTAAAAATCTTATCGGCAGCGAACAGTATTCATCTCCGCCCCTGCGCCATACCGCCAAGTATGCGCAGCTCTCCGTCCGCAGTCCCAGCGATACCCAATCGTCGGAAAACGCCGAAGTACCGATACTCCAGAACGGCTCAGCCCTTTTTATATCTCCCCTTATCCTGCGGTATACCGCCAAAGCCTCCTTGACAAGCGCCTTTCCCTCATCTGAGATATTTACGAGATGTCCGCTCTGGTGTATTCTCATAAGCATAGCGTTTATCATATTGAACACGACCTCCTCTCTGTCGCCGGAGGTCATGGGATAGCTCCACACCGCCGCCTGTTCGGGACAGACCGCGCTGGGGGCGTTTGCGGCGATGGTGCAGTATTTTCTGTAATCGTCCTGATCTGAGGTAGACTGTATCGAATAGCGCGACAGCAAGGCATAATCCATTCGCAGTCCGCCGGAGGAACAGTTTTCTATTATAAGCTTTGGATATTTTTTAAAAATGCCGTCAAGCCATTCAAGATAGGCTCTTTCGTGTCCGAGCAGACCGTCGCCGGGGCTGTCTGCGTCAAGCTCCGTGCCTATACCCGGTTCGATATTATAATCCATTTTTATATATCCCACTCCGTAATCGGAGACAAGTCTGTCAATGACTCCGTTCGCGTGAGCAATGACTTTCGGATTGCGGAAATCGAGCTGATAGCGCGAACGGTCGTATACGCGCTTGCCGTGACGCATAAAGAACCACGAATCGTCGCAGACGTTTTCCGCCATGGGACACTTTATGCCCATAACTTCAAGTTCCAGCCAGACGCCCGGTATCATTCCCTTTGAGCGGATATAGTCGGTGACTTCCCGCAGACCGTTCGGGAAACGCTTGCGGCTCTCCTGCCATTCGCCTACCCAGTCCCACCATGCTCCGTCGGCATACCAGCCTGCGTCGATACAGAAATACTCGCAGCCCGTTTCAGCCGCCGCGTCTATCAGCGGAAATTCCTTTTCGGCAGTGGGATCGCCCCAGAGGCAGTTCATATAGTCGTTAAAGATCACGGGCAGCCGTTCATTATCCGCGTTCCTGCGGCGTATCGCTCTGCGGTAACGGGTAAGCTGTCCCATTGCGCCGTCAAAGCAGCCGCTGTCTCCGCGCGTGCATACGCCCACCGCGCAGGGTACGGATACAAAACTTTCACCCGGTCTGAGCGTCTTGCTCCAATGCGATTCGATCTCCGAAGGGCCTGACAATTGCAGATACAGATGACCCTCCTGATCGGAGATCTCAAAGTGCCACGAGCCGTTATGTTCTATCTGCCAGAAGATCGCCGAACCCGTTTCCGTGTTTTCGAGAAATCCCATTGGGATATACTCCTTTGCCGACCAGTTGCCGACATTCGTAAAGCCGATCACCTTTGAGGAATGTTGAAAAGGCGCAGGCTGCGACAGTTCCATTCCCAGCTGAGGGAGAGTGTACTTAGTCCACTGAAGTTCTCTCTGCCACGAATTATGGCAGACGGAGAGCTCCATTTTTTTATCCTGCGGCAGCAGACCCTCCTTTTCGATACCGTTTAAATTAAAAGACGACACATACTCGAGCGTCCGATCTTCACTGCCGTTGTTTGTCACCTCGGTATAACAGCGCACGACGGAAATTCCCTCGTAAAACTGAAAATGCGATACTGTTTCGATACCCGTTTCCTCGTCGTACTGCGTTATTTCAAGTTTTCTGCCGAGCTGGTTCGCCGTATCCTTTATCCCCTTGAATTTCATTCGGTAACCCGGCGCGGTGACTATGTATTTATTGCCGTGACGCTCGTGAGGACGGTCGATACCCGATACCTGAACCTCCGCCACATGAAAACTGCGCGTGCGGTCAAACAGGGCAAAGCCCTTTTCCTCGCTGAACTTTTCAAGGGTATTTTCGTCAAACGGCAGCGCGGAAAAATGCAGCAGTTTGATCTCGTTGTCGTCGTTGATCTCAAAGACGATATTTATTGAATTTTCGCAAAGTTCTATCCTTTTCACAGATGTTTTCTCTCCTTATCGCATAAATCAGTTTTTTGATGTCGGTATTTATACTGCCGCCGATCTGTCATCAATACAGGTCTGCACGCCCCCCTGACATTCATACTATCCCGAAATGCATCAACAGCCAAGCCGCTCCGACCGAAACAGCCGCCCATACAATAAGCGCTATGTAAGTCTCGAGCTTCAGCAGCTCTTTTCGGTTCGCAAGCAGAAACGCCGCTGCCGCCGCCGCAAAGCAAACGATCTCGGTATAGAAATAAGCGTTCGCTCCGCCCGACAGGTGCAGCAAGATACCCTCTCCCCTGCTGCAAAAATATCCGTATGCCGCCGCAACTCCCGGAATGAAATTGCGTCCCAGAGCGCTGCGCAAAGGCTCGCGGTGCCTGCTTAAAATAGTTATCAGTCCGACCGCCGCGCCTGCCGCAAGGGAAAATTTCATATAATCCTCAAACGCATACCCGAAAACAAAAGACGATCTGACGAATATCCTTATAACGACAGGGGGTATCAGCGCCGTTGCCAGGCTGAGAAAAAATCCCTCGGAAGTTCCTCTTGCAAGCTCCGCTCCTATAAAATACGCCGCGCACAAAAGCACCGCATTGAAAATGACGGCGTTGAACATTCTCTCGCCCGGCAGCTGTCTGAGCAGCAGTGCGGCAAGTCCGCAAAATATTCCCACACCGACCGCTATAAATACGTTTTTATGGTCTTTTATGAATTTCATACGCCGCCTGCTTTCCGCTTTATCATATCCGCAATAACGTCAAGTATCTCGTGAGCGGCGCGTTCCTTGCTCATAAGTTCAAGGCGGCGGCAGCCCTCTTTCGTGATAAGAGTCAGCACGTTCGTATCCGCCGCAAATCCCGAACCGGGTTCTTTAAGGGAATTTGCGCAGATCATATCGCAGTTTTTGGATACGAGTTTCTTTGATGAATTTTCGATAAGATCGTCCGTTTCCATAGAAAATCCGCAGAGTATCTGACCGTCCGGCTTGTGCGCGCCGAGATATGCAAGTATATCCTTGGTGCGCCTGAGTTCTATGTTAAGCTCTCCGTCGGATTTTTTAAGCTTGTGATCTGCGGTATTCACTAAAGTATAATCCGCAACGGCAGCCGCCTTTACGATAATATCCTGTTCGGGGGCGAGCCTTGTTACTTCGCGGAACATATCCTCCGCCGATACCGTCCTTACGACATTGACGAACATAGGCGGCAAAACGTCGGTGTGCGCCGCCGCGACGGTTACCTGCGCGCCTCTCATAGCCGCCGCCCGTGCGACCGCAAATCCCATTTTTCCGCTGGAATGATTGGAAATAAATCTTACCGGATCTATTGATTCCCTTGTCGCTCCTGCCGTGACGAGGACTTTTTTCCCTGCGAGATCTTTTTCAAACGCGATCTCATGGAGGATATGCTCCAGCAGCGTTTCTTCGTCAGGCAGTTTGCCGTCCCCCGTATCGCCGTTTGCAAGCATACCGTTTACAGGGGTGATGATACCGTAACCATAGCCCTCGAGCTTTTTAAGATTGTCCTGCACTATGGGATTGTGATACATATTGTGATTCATCGCAGGCGCGATCAGCTTTTTGCAGGGACAAGCCATAACGGTGGTGGTGAGCATATCGTCCGCAATGCCGCACGCGATCTTTCCGATAACGTCCGCCGACGCCGGAGCGATAATAACAAGATCCGCCTGCTTTGCAAGCGCGACGTGTTCCACGCTGTACTCAAAGCTGCGGTCAAAGGTATCTGTCAGGCATTTGTGGCAGGTGAGCGTTTCAAGAGTTATCGGATTGATAAACTGCGCCGCATTCGCGGTCATCAGCACTCTTACATCGCAGCCCAGCTTGACGAGCATTCTCGCCAGATTCGCCGACTTGTACGCCGCTATGCTTCCCGTTATCCCGAGTATTACCGTTTTGCCCTTCAACATCTTAATGCACCTCTTTCCTTAACCATTATAACACATATTTTTTAAAAAAGATATAGATTTTAAGAAAAAAGTGTGATATAATATAATAGTATTGTATTGTATCCCTTGATCTCGCAGTCAGAGAAATACAGGGAATAATAACAAGGAGGAAATTTAATATGAAAAACACAGTCAACACCAGATCGCTGGCGCTGATGGGCTTTCTTACGGCGCTGACGATGATCTTCTCGTTCACGCCGATAGGAACGATACCGATAGGTCCGCTGTCCGTCACGCTCAACGTCATACCTATCGCTCTTGCGGCTGTCGTTCTCGGACCTATAGGCGGTGCCGCCATGGGAGCCGTTTTCGGAACGCTCAGCTTTTTGCAGTGTATCGGTATCGGTGTCCCGAGCGCAATGGGCGCAACGCTTTTTGCGATCGACCCGTTTCTGGCATTCGTCCAGAGATTTGTTCCCCGTGTGCTGGTCGGACTTTTCGCAGGGCTTATCTACCTTGGCGTAAGAAAGATCTCAAACGCATATGTCGCCTGCGCCGTTACGGGATTCTGCACGGCTTTTCTCAACACCGCGCTGTTTATGTCCGCGCTCGTTCTGCTTTTCGGAAATACCGACTATATGAAAGAACTCATCGCAGGACGAAACATTCTGGCGTTCATCTGCGCGTTCGTAGGAGTAAACGCCCTGCTTGAAATGGCGGCTTGTACGCTCGTTACCGGCGCGGTCGGCGCGGCTCTGTACAAAGCAAGACTTATTCCGCAAAAGCCTGCCGCCGCAGGCAGCTGAATCGGAGGAATTAAAAAATGATCCTTGCAGTTGATATAGGAAATTCAAACATAGTGCTCGGCTGTTTTGAGGGCGATGAGATACTGTTTATCGAAAGGCTTTCCACCAATCAGAATTCCACCGCGCTTGAATATACCGTACTTATAAAGACTATTCTGGAGCTGAACGATCTCGATCTCGGTTCGTTTGACGGAGGTATCATCTCTTCGGTCGTGCCGTCCGTAACGCAGACGGTCAAGGAATCTATGATACGCCTGACGGGCAAGCCGGTGACGGTAGTCGGTCCGGGAGTAAAAACGGGTCTGAAGATCGCGCTCGACAATCCGGCTCAGCTCGGCAGCGACAGAGTGGCCGACGCGGTCGCCGCAATAAACGAATATCCCTGTCCGATAATTATGGTCGATATGGGTACTGCCACAACGGTATCGGTAATTGACCGCGACAAGAATTTTCTCGGAGGTATGATAATCCCCGGGCTGAGGGTATCTCTCGATTCGCTCACGCTAAGGACCTCGCAGCTGCCGAGGATAAGTCTTGATCCGCCGAAAAAGGTAATAGGCACTAATACTATCGACTGTATGAAAAGCGGCATTATTTACTCCACTGCCGCCTCGATCGACGGCGTTATCGACCGTATAGAAGAGGAACTCGGAGAAAAATGCACGCACATATCCACCGGAGGACTGGCGGGTACTATAATCCCCTACTGCAAACACGATATTATCATAGACGACAGGCTGCTGCTGAAAGGTCTGATGATAATTTACGGCAAAAACAACCGAAAATAACCTGACGATACAATACAAATACACAAACCGCGGAAATCAATTTTTACAGAATTGATCTGATGAAACAAGATCTTTAGAGGCAAGAAACAAGAAAAAAGTCTGCAAAGCGCAATAATATTTAAAATATGCTCCGCAGGCGTACTTCTTATCTCTTACTTCTTACCTCTTATCTCTTACTTCTAAAAGCACCGCGTTCTGACTTCTTCGGAAATCAAAAATTGATTTCCATACACACGAACAGGGATACTCCGACACGGAATATCCCTGCTTTTTTTCGTTCATTTTTATGCGGCTTGTCCTTACTTTTTGACAAGCTTTGAAAATTCCAGAGCCTTTCCTATATCGCCGTCCACTTTAAGCTTGCCGAGCGTAAATGCCGCCACAGGATCGAGCTTGCCGTCCATAAGCTTTACAAAATTCGCGGAAGTCATCGTCACCGCGCAGCTGCGGTCGTTATACTCATACGGCTCGACGTTTATCTTGTTGTCCTTTACCTCGACATAAAACACTCCGCCGTCGTCGCCCTTGATATTGACCTGTACAGCCAGAAAATCAATTCCCGACGGATCGGCGTCGGCAGCCATTGCCCTTACTTTAGCAAGCAGTTCTTCAAATTTCATAGCAATTTCCTCCTCAGCTTATTATTGACAAATTTTCTTTGCATATTCAGCGCGGACGCGCGGCTCATACCTTTCTTGAATGTTGTAAAAGCAAAGTCGCCGCCGTGAACGCCAGATTAAAACAGATGACCAGTGACGGAGTTATCTGCGTGAAAGAGCCGATAAGCGTCATTATCACCGAGATCGCACCGCCGAGCACTGCCGCGCCGAGCTGTATCGCTATTCCCATCTGCGCAAGCATTTTCTGCCGTTTCGCGCCGATTATCAGCATAGCGAACGTCGGGAAACGTCCCGTGCAGAGCATAGACGATGAGATCTCGGGCGTGTATTCCGTCTCGCTTTCATAATCCTTGTGGAACCTGAACGGCAAAAGCTTTATTCCCGACGGCGTTACCCCGAACAGATCGGAAATGAAATCCTCGCTCAGAAAACCGTCCGCCGTGCGTATTACCGTGGTTATGCCCTCATCTTCAAGCTCCCTCAGCCAGCCCGATACCGCCATACTCGCTGCCGCTCTTACCACGAACAGAGTAGTCACGACTCCCGATACCGAAAGATATACCACTATATTTCCCTTTGCATATTCTTTTTCTTTCGCCCTTGTGGGTATGCCTGCTATGGAGTGATTTTCCATAAGCTCTCTCGTTCCGAGCAGCACTCTCTTATTTTCTATCCAGCCCGAAAGTCCCAGTCCGTCCTCGTAAATATAGCTTTCCACGGGATAAAGCAGCTCGGTCTTTCCTTTGAGCATTTTATAGAATACGGGCCGCATCACGCTTTTTGCCTGACAAGCAAGGCTCGCCGCCATAAGTATACAGTCCTCTATACGCGCGGAGCTCAAAAGCTTGAGATTGACCAGCTCGACCATACCGTTAGGGAAAAGCTGTTCTGCGTCTACCAGCACCGAATTGGTATCCGCAAATTCCTCTACCGAAGAGTAACCCAGCATTACCCCCGAACGCTGGAGATACTTTTTCTGTCCCCGTCCGAGCGGCACATTCACCACCAGCATAAGCGCAAAGGAGGAGCATATACATATCGTGCCGGACATTACCGCCATAAGGTTGAATATTTTTTCGGTCATACCTGCCGTTCCCTTTTCGCAGAAGAGGGAAAGTATTCCCGTGAGCAGTCCCACGGCAAATATTATCGGCGCGGTCTTGCGCGCGTAAATATCGGAAATATCCGCGGAGTAGGAGTTTTTCATAAAGTCCTTGACAAACTCCGTCTTTCTCATCGTGACAAGCTCGGGGAAATCGTTAAGCGCTCCCTTTGTAAACTTGCTCGCGTTGTCCTCGTTCTTGACGTTGACCACCGCGTACTTTTCATAATCCCCTGCGACAAAGCGGAAATTCCTCTCCGTCCTGCCGACTATCATCAGCTTACCGAGCGTATTGAACAGCAGTGAGATTATCGCCGCGCTCGTGTAGACATGATAGAATTTTTCTCTCACGACCGACGGCTCGAACAGTGTGACAATGCCCGTAAGCACCGTAATAAGTATCCCGATCGCCGCAATGCTGTCGCAGTCCGCGCGTCGGCGGAAGATATTCTTTATACCCTCCGAAAGCACCGTATATGATACCGCTATTGAAATGAGTCCAAGAATAGTGTGAGTAAACAGATATGCCGACGGGCTCATCGTCTTGTCAAAGACCTTTATGAGCGGCAGTCCGAGATCGTTCGCCACGGTTATAAGAAAGCTGAACGCCCCCGTAAACAGCAGTACGCACATACGCATCGTAAGGCTGCTCTTGACCTGCAGAATATCGTCCAGCACCTTCGGCGCGTCCTCAAAGCTTTCAAACTCGTGCTGACCGCTCTCTCTGCGTTCGCCGCCGGAGGACTTGTCCGCCTTATCTTCGCCTTTTTCACGGTTGAGGGTAAAGCTGTCCACCTTATCCTTGCGCCGCTGCGAAAGCAGTCTGCTCTTTTCCTCATAGCTTGCGTCCTGCGGAATATCCACAACGCGCTCTATCTCTTCCGTCTTGGGGATTATCTTTCCCTCGAGCCCCATATCTATATCCCTGACGTTCGCGCGGTTTACGGGGGCTGCCTCCTGCGGCTCCTCGCTGCCGCCGCGCTCCTGATTTTTCTTTATGATATCGGCTACCAGCGGATCGTCGTTTATGATCTCGTCCGCAAGCTTTAAAGCCTCTTTCCTTTTATCAATGTCATCGCCGCTGTCGGGCGTTTCCTCCGCAAAGCTGAGATCGGGTATATCCTCAGTCGGTTCGCCGTCCTTTTCGTCGCGGATAAATATATTCTCACCGTCATCTCCCAAAGAGGAAGAGTCCGTATTTATGGACTCGTCTGTATCGCCGCCCCTCGGAGGAATATCCTCGACGGGCTTTTTTTCTTTGGTCTTTCCGGACGCTCTGTCGGAATATTCCTCCATTATATCGTCCAGTGAAAATTTATCAGCCAAATCAATTCACTCCAATCTGTAATCAGACCTCTGATATTTTAAGAGCTCTTTGTCTTACTGTTTCATACATAAAGATCCCTGCCGCCACCGAAGCGTTCAGCGAAGTTATCTTTCCCGCCATAGGCAGCCGCACCACAACGTCGCATTTTTCCCGAACGAGCCGACCCATACCGCCGCCCTCCGAGCCTATCACCAGAGCCGCCGCTCCCGTGAGGTCTACCTTGGAATAATCCTCGCCCGAACCGTCCGTGCCGTATATCCAGACTCCGTTTCGTTTAAGCTCGTCAAGAGCCGCCGCAAGATTTGACACACGCGCAACAGGCAGCCAGCTTGCCGCGCCTGCCGAAGTCTTGAACACGGTCATATTGAGCGACGCGCTGCGGCGTTTGGGTATCACCACGCCATGCGCGCCGGCAGCCTCGGCAGTACGGATTATCGCGCCCAGATTATGCGGATCTTCTATCTCGTCGCAGACTATAATGAACGGGTCCTCATTTTTTTGCCGTGCAATATCGAGTATATCGCCGAGCGAAACATACTCCGCGCACGCGCCCACCGCGATAACTCCCTGATGTACGGCTCCCCTGCACATAGCGGTCAGCCTGCGCTCGTCGGTATGCTTTATCGGTATGCCGCGCTCCTTTGCCATTTTGCAGATAAGAGCCGCCGAGCCGCCTGCCTCGGGATTTATAAATATCGTATCTATCAGCTTGTCCGATTTAAGAGCCTCTATAACGGGATTTCTGCCGACTATCATACCGCCGTCGTCCGCGTCCGCAGCCGTATACTGAGCTTTTTTATTCATTTCATTTACCTTCCGCACTCTTTTGTACTCCTCGGGAAATATCATCAGCGCGGTAAAAAACCGCATATACATATATTATAGCACAAAAATCTTCAAAAGCCAATAGCCTTTGAAGATTTTTACCACACTTTATACATTTTTAACAAATTTCAATACCGTTTTTTGACAACACTTTCCTTTCGGGAACAAAATCCAATTTGCAGAATATAATTAAATTTATAGGCAAAGCAGGTATATTACGGTTATTTCCCCATTGGGGATATACACTAATGGCTGTTCTCCCCCCATTGGGGGGAGAATAGCATTTAAATTATATCCGCAATATTTTCGGCAATAGGTGCGTAGCTGCTGCCATAAATGGCAGCTGTAGCAAATGCCTTTCATAGTAGGGGACGCCCTCTCTTGCAGGTCGTCCCCTCTTTCTAAACAGTCCACCGGACTGTTTAGAAATTCACCCCTTGCGGAGCGCAGACGGTTGGGGTGTTTCGCCGTCTGCGGACGGCGACAAGGGACGCTGTCCCTTGACCCTGCCAGCCTTTTTGAGGAAAAGGCTGGTGCGAAAACCTTTTCTTGATTTCCCTCTAATTATCAACCAAACTGCGTATCGTGAAATCTTACTGCGGAAAATATACCATAAGCCGCGCTCAGAGCATCACCGCGGCAGCGGCGGCAATTCCGACGACCAGCCCCGACAAAGCCGCGCAGGCACACACGGCAGCCGCAGGCAGACGTAACCTCCCCCTTTTCTCGCCGTAAACCGTCCGCAGCCTGCCGCAGCAGTCAGCCGCTCTCGCTTTTAAAACGGGTATGGAAGAATCTGCTTTTTCGGCTTTTACAAATAACAATATTTTTTCAAAGTATTCATCATTCATACATTTAACTTCAATGATTTGTTTACTTATTCCCTTTATCATTTCTATTCCGACCTCCGTAAGTTGATAATTTTACCAAACATTCATATTATTGGCACCAAAACGGCTTTTAATCAAGAAATTGTTGAAAAGTATGGTTGAAAAGTCACTTTGCGGTTTCATTTCTGTTGAAAAGCCTGTTGAAAACGTTGAAAAGTATGGCTTTTTTCGCAGCGGCGGCAATGTTGAAAAGTAGATCAGTCTGAAAAAATGTACTTTTGACCATAAAATCTTCCAGATATTTACTGAAAATGCGGTTACAGATATTAATTTTTTGTGAATCAACATTTCCAAAAAATTTTCGTAAACTGCAAATGCCGATTCTGCTTGATTTGGGGCGGAAATAAATATGTTACCGAAATTTTTTCTGAAAAATTTTCTGAAAGTACAAAAAAATTCCCTGTTTATCGCTCCTTTCCGCTGTGCCGCGAGATATCGGATAACTGTCCATATTTATGTACACACCGCCCTGACAGCCGCTGTCATAATTGTTACCGCTGTGTAACCGACGGGGAAAACAGCGGCCGTCTTTTACAAAGTATAGCCCTTGCAAAATCCTCCGCGCAATGCTATAATTAATACAGAAAACATTGTAAAGGAGAATGCTTATGTCCGAAAGAGTTACCTCTCTCAATACCAAGCGAATGTTTGCGGATAAATTAAAGGAGCTGCTCAGAACCAAGCCGCTCAACAAGATAAAGGCGACGGAGATCATCAGGCTCTGCGGCGTCAACCACAAGACCTTCTACTATCATTTCAACGATATTTTCGACCTCGTTCACTGGATGCTCGAGCAAGAAACTGTCGGTATCATCAGTCAGTACGACGTTGTACTCGATTTTGACGATGTGGTGCTGTATATGCTCAGATATGTGCGCGAAAATAATCATCTGCTCAACATACTTTACGACGATATAGGCACAACGCATATGAAGCAGATATTTTATCAGGATATTTATCACGTCGCCGAACAGAGGGTGAATGCCAAGATCGAGGAGGGCGGCTTTTGCATATCCGACAGGTGCAGGGGATTCATATGCCGCACGTTGACGGAGCTTATATCGGGAATACTCACCGACCTGCTTAAAGAAAAGGATTCTCCCGACGACGAGGAACTGCTCAGTTACATACATCTGCTGATAGAGCCGTCGCTGTTGGCGGCGATCAGGGAGGCTGACCGCAACAAGCTTTAGGGTACTTGTTTTTGTGATAACAGACTGTAAAAAGTCGTTCGGATAGTCAAAAAAATGGGCAAGTGTGCGCTGACATACTTGCTCATTTTTGCCGCTCTGCAAGTTGACTTTGGGGTTATTTTTCCTCCGCCGTCGGCGGAGGAAAAATAATTTAATGTTATATTTTACGCCTTCGGCGGAAAATATAACAAAAATCTTGCAAAACTGAGCGGAATATAATTATAAGACCTAAAACACTTTTGTAAAATTGATTTCCGTGTGTGAATACCCCGTTGATTTTCACCTTATACTTCTTTCTTTACGGCTTTTGGATACTTTTTCTACAGCCTGTGTAATATAAAGTTTCAATAAAAGATAACTGCGCATTTTTACTCAAATTATCAGGATTTTTTTAATTTGCTGTGTTATACTTAAATTGTTCGGGAACAAATTGGTCCGGAACAATTTGTTCCGGAACATAGGGAGGGAAAAGCCCGAAAAATAAATTTTCCAGACTTTGCGTTTTGCGCTTTGCTGAGTACGGTCAGAAATTTTGCTTCGCAAGACCGCACAAAACTTGAAAGGAGAATGATTGCTTTGCAGGCATGGTCTAAGAATGGATAATTATAAGCTGGAAACTCTGCGCAGGGCATTGGAGTACACGGAAGAACATCTCAGCGGTGATTTTTTGCAGAAAGAATGTGCCGCGGCGGCAATGTGTTCGCTTTCGGGACTGCAAAAGCTGTTCAGATACGTTTTTCATATCAGTATCGGCGATTATGTCACAAGGCGGAGAATGACGCTTGCCGCCCGCGCTTTGAAAAGCGGCCGTTCCGTGCTGGATACTGCGCTCGATTACGGCTACCGTTCGCCGGAGGCTTTCGCACGCGCTTTTATCAGAGTGTGGGGCATAACTCCGCAGAGGTACGCAAAAAACCGCAGCTTTACCGAGCTTTTCCCGAAGTTGGATATTCCGCAGACAGCGGATCATAAAGGAGGACTTATAATGAAAAACAGGTTTGATATTACCGAACTGTACGACCGTATACGTTCAAAAGAGGGCAGGTATGTTTTATGTTTTGATACCTGCTGCTTAGATGACATTAACAAAACCCACGGCAGAAAAGCGGGCGACGCCGCGATAAGGGAATCTCTCAGCCGCATTGAACAGGCGTGCGGCGATGATATGTTCATGTTCCGTATAGGCGGCGATGAATATGTGCTTGTTACCGACTGCTCTGAGCCGGAAGCCGTAAAAAGTATCGCGCTGTCAGTCATGTCGCATAACGGCGAAACGGTAAACTGCGACGGCACAGAACTTCCGATAAGCCTGCGCGCCGGGGCGATAAAGCTGACGCATGACAGCTGTACAAAATATTCTATCCTTTTTAACGAGCTTGTAGACGCTCCCTCGGATACGCCCGAGGCATTTGAGATGAACTGAAACTCTGCGTTTAATTGCAAAAACGCTCCCGACGATCGGAGCGCACCCCTGATCTGCTGAGGATCAGGGGTTTTTTTGCCCTACTAAACGGAATATAATTTTAAGACCAAAAACACTCTTGTAAAATTAAATTCCATGGTCGGCATATATGGACAATCAGGCTCATTTGTCCGTATTTCACCGTAAACGGGAAATTTCTCCGTTGTAACATTTCAGCCAAACTAATAAAATATATAATGTGAAGGAGGAACTGTATGAAACGCTTTTATGAGAAGATCGTGTCACGGCCAAAGCTGATAATGGCATTGTTTATCGCCGCGGCTGCCGTCTGCGCACTGCTGAGTAAGCTGGTATCGGTCAATTACGATATAAACGACTATCTTCCGCCCGACAGTCCGTCAACCGTATCCATTGACGTTATGGGAGAGGAATTTGACGGCGGCATACCGAACGTCCGCGTAATGGTAAAGGACGTAACTCTGCCGCAGGCGCTTGAATATAAGCAAAAGCTTTTGCAGATAACGGGCGTGACCGACGTGACGTGGCTCGACGACAGTATAGATATAACCGCGCCGCTTGAGACTGCCGATCAGAAAACGGTAGAAGGTTACTACAAGGACGGTGCGGCTCTCTATTCGGTAACGCTCGAGGAGGAGCATATACTTGACGGCGTTGACAATATAAGGAAGATATTTAAAGATACGGACGATGACCGCTACGCCCTGAGCGGCTCGGCAGTGTCCACCGCCGTTGCGACGGAGAATACCATTGATGAAGTGTCACGGATAGTCGTACTTTCTGTGGCGTTTGTATTTATCGTGCTGATAGTCACCACGCGCTCGTGGCTCGAACCTGTGGTGATACTTCTGGGACTCGGCGTCGCGATACTTATAAATAAAGGAACGAATATCATTTTCGGGGAAATATCCTTTGTTTCAAACGCTGCCGGAGCGATACTCCAGCTGGCTGTTTCGCTCGATTATTCGGTATTCCTGCTCCACCGATTTGAGGAGAGCAGGCTCACCATATCCGATCCCAAGGAGGCAATGACGGACGCGCTGTGCGCATCTACCGGCTCGATACTTTCAAGCGGTCTTACTACCGTTATCGGCTTTGCCGCGCTCTGCCTTATGCGTTTCAAGATCGGTCCCGATCTGGGACTGGTGCTTGCTAAGGGCGTTGCGATAAGCATTATCTGCGTGTTTGTGATGATGCCGGACTTCATTCTGTGCGTATATAAGCTGCTTGACAAGACGCGGCACCGCAGCTTTATGCCGACATTCCGCAGAACGTCGAAGATCCTTTCCAAGGTGATGATACCTGCCGCGTGCATACAGGCGGTACTGCTGATACCCTGCTTTCTTGCATCAAACGCAAATTCATACTATTACGGAGCGTCGCATATTTTCGGCAGCAACACAAGGCTCGGCGCGGATACAGAGCTTATCGAAAGCGTATTCGGCAAGAGCGATACCTACGTTCTGCTCGTTCCCAAAGGGGATAACGAAATGCAGCTCGAGCTTTCCGATGAACTAAAAAAGATACCGCAGGTAACGGATATAATTTCCTATGTCGATACGGTGGGCGCGGAGATACCCGAAGAATATCTTGACGAACAGACGCGTTCAAAGCTTATATCCGACAATTACAGCAGAATGGTGATAAGCCTTGACGCGGAGGCGGAGGGGGAACAGACTTTTGCTCTTGTGGAAAATATCCGCAAAACGGCGCAGAGTTTCTATGATAAATACTATCTGGCAGGAAACGGAGTATCCTCATACGATCTTATGGATACGGTGACTGCGGATATGGTAAAGGTCAACCTCATCGCCGTGGGCGCGGTATTTGTCGTACTTCTGCTGACAATGCGCTCGCTCACGCTGCCGTTCATACTCGTACTGAGCATTGAAACGGCGATCTGGCTGAATCTCACCGTCCCCTACTTTTCGGGGCAGATAATATTCTACATCGCCTATCTTATCATAAGCTCCGTACAGCTTGGGGCAACGGTGGACTACGCGATACTTCTCACCGACCGCTATCTTGAAAACCGAAAAAGCTGCGGCAAAATGCAGGCGATCACGGCGTCCGTTTCCTCCTGTTTGGTGTCGATACTCACCTCGGGCAGCGTGCTGACGGTCGTGGGATTCCTGCTCGGCAAATTCTCGACGCACGGACTTCTGGCACAGCTCGGCATACTGCTCGGACGGGGAACGCTCTTTTCGCTTATGCTTGTAATATTCGCGCTGCCCGGTCTGCTCTACGTCTTTGACGGACTTATCTCAAAGACCACGCTGCACTCGGATTTTCTTAAAAAAGACAGCGCGTTATCCGATAAACAGACAGAAGTAAGAACTTCTCTGAATATGGAGGTAAAATAATGAAAATACTCAACAAGACATTATCGGCAGGAGTTGCGGCAATGCTCCTGCTGCCTTATACGGGCGCGGCGGCTGAGGCTGCGCAGGAAAATTCGCCGAAAGAAGAGGTCATCTACGTTATGACGAGCGCGGGCGGTCAGGTGCAGGGAGTCTACGCGGTAGATATATTTGACAGCGGCGAAGTCACCGACTACGGAGATTATTCCTCGGTAAAACTGCTCAACACCTCCGACGATCTGACCGTGAACGGAGACGAGATAGATTTCACGGCAAGCGGGGATAAGACGTATCTTCAAGGCACGCTCGACAATGCGCAGATACCGTGGGATATATCCATAACATATTCTCTTGACGGAAAGAGCATAACGCCAAATGAACTTGCAGGAAAAAGCGGCGCGCTCGAAATACGCTTTAAAGTCACCAAAAACGAAAAATGCGATGAACGCTTTTATAAAAATTACGCCTTACAAGCAAGCTTTCAGCTCGATACCGCTATAGCGGAGAACATAACCGCCGAGGACGCGACCATAGCCAATGTCGGCAAGAAAAAGCAGCTGACTTATACCATACTTCCCGATAACGGAATAGATACCGTGATAACCGCAGACATACACGATTTTGAAATGCCAGCCGCCGAGATAAACGGCATAAAGCTGAATCTCGATGTGGAGGTGGATACCTCGGAACTTTCGGATAAGGTGGAGCAATTGCAGGAGGGTATCTCGCAGCTCAACGACGGCTCGCAAAAGCTTAACAGCGGTGCGGACGATCTCAATGACGGCGCACAGCAGCTTGACGGCGGAGCGGCAGAACTGTGCAAGGGCGCGGCGGCTCTGCTTGACGGTGCGAAAAAGCTTGACAGCGGCGCGGATTCCCTGACGGACGGGATCAAAGAACTTCACGGCGGCGCGCTGCAGCTTGCGGAGGGTACGGAAACGCTGAGCGGCGGAGCAAAAGAACTTTCAGACGGCGCGGAGGAAGTGGACGGCGGCGCAAAGTCGCTCGAGAGCGGCGCTAAGGAGTTGAGCGGCGGAGCAGGTACACTTTCGGACGGTGCGGACGCGCTGAAAACGGGCGGAAAAGAGCTGACGGACGGAACACAGCAGCTTTCCGACGGAGCGGCTCAGCTTGACAGCGGCATTGCCGATCTCAAAAGCGGTATGGAGCAGATAGAGAGCGGTCTTGACGCGCTCGATTCAAAGTCCGCCGATCTCAGGGACGGTTCGTCGCAGGTACTCGACGCGCTCACCGTCATAAAGACTTCCCTCGGTTCGGTTTCTGCCGATACAGCACAGCTCGAGCTGCTTGTAAAGTCCTCGGGAGAGATAATGAGCGGCATATCCACTATCAGATCGGCGGTCGAACAGCTTGAAAGCGGCGTAGGATACGAGCAGTACAAAGCGATACTCGCCGGAAAGGGGCTTGATATAGATACTCTGAAAGAGGGAAATGCGCAGGCGATCGCGCAGCTTACCGATCAGATCACGCAGCTTGAAGCTACCCTGTCGCAGATAAAGGATATTCCCGGGTATGAGCAGCAGGCGGCGGAGTTATCCGCACAGATAGAGCAATTCTCACAGCTTGTAAAGCTTTTAAGCGGCAGCAATGCCGCAATGGACGGCACGCAGCAGTATCTTGACGGAATATCGGCTAATATCGGCGAGCTGAAAGAGGGCGTTTGCCGGCTGGAAAGTCAGTATGCTCAGTTTGATGCGGCGATAGGAGAGCTTGCCGGTCAGCTTTCGGGTATTCTGGTCGATCTCGGTACTCTTTCACAGGGAGTGAACACGCTTGTAGACGAGTACGAAAATCTGGACAGCGGCATAGAAGAATACACCGACGGCGTAGCGCGGATAGTCGCAGGATATTCAACTCTTACAAGCGGAGCAAAAACGCTCGGCGAGGGCGGCAAGTCGCTGTTAAGCGGCGCGGATAGGGTCAACAGCGGCGCGAACGAGCTTTATGACGGTATCATTTCGCTTGCAGACGGTGCGGATACTCTTTCGGACGGTGCGGACAGTCTGTATGGCGGCGCGGCGGAGCTTGCTCAGGGAACGGGAAAACTCAGCGCAGGCGCAAAGGAATTATCCGACGGAGCGCAGGAGGTCGACAAAGGAGCGGACGATCTGGCGGACGGCGCGGATACGCTTTACAGCGGCGCAAAGGAGTTATCGGACGGCATTGCGGCTCTATATGACGGGGCGCAGGAGCTTTCAGACGGAACCAAGGAATTGTCGGACGGTTCAAAAGAGCTGTCGGACGGTATGCAGGATCTTTGCGACGGCACTTCCGAGCTTTCGGACGGAACGAACGAGCTGTATGACAAGACCTCGGATATGGACGAACAGGTCAGTGAAAAGATAGACAGCGTTCTTGACAGTCTGCAGGGCGGCGACGATGTTATCTCTTTCGTTTCCGAGAAGAATACCAATGTCGAATCGGTGCAGTTTGTGATAAAGACTGAGGCTATCGAGCTGCCCGAACAGGAGGTGCAGGAAGAAAAGGAAGAGGAAAAGCTTAACTTCTGGCAAAAGCTTTTAAGGCTGTTCGGATTGTATTAAAATCGTATTAAAATAAATATGGCATAAAAAAGAACCGTCATAGCAAAATGGCGGTTCTATATTTTTGGGGGTATGAACGAGCGGAAAGAGCAGGATAGGTTCTCAACGATTTTTATGATCGGGCAGCGTTTTATATACATATTATTTCCGCATTTTTTGATAGATAGGTTTGATGTTTGTTTGTATAGATCCTGCCGTTTTCACAACAAAGTATTACATCTATCACACCACCGTGTGTAACCAAAAGAACATTTCCGTTTAAGTTTTCTGCCATTTCTTTAAATGTTATCCACGCGGTTTTTATACGTTCGTAAAACTGTCGGGGAGATTCACCGTTAGGATATTGCTGTTCCCAATTCAGCGCACTCCAATACGATCCGGGATATTCTGCTTTTGCTTTTTCTTTCAGCATGCCTGCTAAATCGCCGTTGTTGGTTTCTCTGAATTCTTTTAGAAAGGTAATATTCAGATCCAGCCGTGCGGCAATCATTTCGGCAGTTTCCGCCGCTCTGGGCAGATCACTTGAAAAAATATGACAAATATTAAACTGCATAATTTTTTCACTTGCACGTCTGACTTGCTCTATTCCGACCTTTGAAAGTTTAGCATCGCTCCAGCCGCCCAGACGATTTTCATCGTCAGCGCCGTGACGCATTAAAATTATCATCTGTTTTCCTCCAAAATCACACCGCAAAGGCGCACTTTTTAATGATTTCTCGGCTTTGTATCAACTTCCGCAAGATCATATCTATGTTTCTAATGTTTTTGATACAAATCGTCAGTGCCTTTATTGGAGAAATAAATTCTATTTTTCTTGGATTTTTTCCAATATATCCATCATTTCATGCCACTCATGGATATGTAGATGTTCACATTTGGGTACAGATTCTTTGGAACGGTCTTTGTATTCCCTTTCCGTCTCATTATCGTACCAAACGGGATATATTCCAACTTGTGCTGCGCCTTCAACATCTGCTTGCGGATTATCCCCACAGTACCATACCTCGTCGGCGCATAGCCCGGCTTTCCGCAAGGCAATATCAAATAAAATGCGGTTGGGTTTTCGCACAATATAATCACTGGAAGTCATAACAAATTCAAATTCATTCATCGGCAGCAATCTGTTCAGCCGCTCTGACAAAGCATCACCGGACCATAGCAGATTACTTATTACCGCGCTTCTTATGCCATTTTTATTGATGAATTTAAGCATGATATCCGCTTCCGGCATAACAGCGCCCATAGAGGCACCATTCCAAAAAACTTTTTCCATTTCAAGCGGTGTCAGAGAAAACTCTATTCCAAGATACTCATATAACACTCTATCGCCGATCTGACCGCCAATATCGTACCCGATTTTACGGACATTTTCGATATGCTCTCCGAAAACCAGCTCTGCCGCTTTTCTGACATCATCCAGCGTACAGTTATCAGGATTTTTTGTGGCATACTTCAAAAGTTCCGCATTTCCTCTGTCAGTATCCCAACCGGGCTCATACAGAAGCGTATGCCCATTGTCGAACAGGATCATTTTAGGATAGCGCAATCAAATCACCTCGTTAAATTATTATTGCAAAACCGAAAACCGCTTCCCTGCCGTCAGTTTCCGTATCGACCTATTCTACAAGATACACCTTTGTTTTTTTCCCGTCTTTATATCAACTTCCGCAAATATCAAAGCGCTCATTCCTTGCCGTCCCAGCAGTAGGTACAAAGACATTCGGGGTCAAGACCGATAGATCTTACCATATCGTCAAGGCGGTGATACCTGAGCGTCGTGAAATTAAGCTCTTTGCGTATATCCTCCAGCATTTCCTGATAGCAGACGCTGTTCGGATCGGAATATTCCCTCAGCCGCTCCTGCGAAACGTCCATACCCTCGCGCTTTGCAATAACGCGTCTTGCGATAAGATCCATTTCCGAAGTGGAACGCGAAAAATTAAGATACTTACAGCCGTAAAGCAAGGGCGGACAGGCAGGGCGGATATGTACCTCGAGTGCGCCGCTGTTGTAAAGAAACTCGGTAGTTTCGCGCAGCTGCGTGCCGCGGACGATCGAATCGTCAATAAGCAGCAGACTTTTGCCCTTTATGAGCGAATCCACGGGTATAAGCTTCATTTTGGCTATCCTGTTGCGCTGCGACTGGTTGGGCGGCATAAAGGAACGCGGCCATGTGGGAGTATACTTTATAAAAGGTCTGGCAAAGGGTATCTTCGATTCGTTGGAATAGCCTATCGCGTGAGCAGTTCCCGAATCGGGTACGCCTGCCACCAGATCGGGCTGTACGTCGTCGCGCTTTGCCAGCATAGAACCGCAGTTATACCTCATCTGCTCGACGCTCACCCCTTCATATGATGAACAGGGATAACCGTAGTATATCCAGAGGAAAGAGCAGATCTTCATCTTCTTGCGCGGCGGTGAAAGCGTTTCGACGCCCTCCTGCGATACGAGGACGATCTCCCCCGGACCGAGTTCGCGGTCGTGCGAGTAGCCGAGGTTCAGATATGCGAACGACTCGAATGATACACACCTTGCGCCCTCTTTCTTTCCGAGAGCGACTGGCGTTCTGCCGAGCCTGTCCCTTGCGGCATAGATACCGTCGCAGGTCAGGAGCATAAGCGTGAGCGAACCTTCCACCAGTTCCTGAGCGTATTTTATGCCCTCCACTATACTGTCTTTCTGATTTATCAGCGCGGCGACAAGCTCGGTCGCGTTAAGTTCCCCACCGCTCATCTCCAGAAAATGACAGTGACCGTTTTTATAGACCAGATCGAGCAGTTCGTTGATGT
The DNA here is from genome assembly GCA_947629455.1 of uncultured Ruminococcus sp. Taxonomy (GTDB): domain Bacteria; phylum Bacillota; class Clostridia; order Oscillospirales; family Ruminococcaceae; genus FB2012. The sequence goes on along the minus strand of CANRDT010000012.1, from coordinate 29,732 downwards.
TGTTTATCTTTCCCACCGTGGTTATGGCGTAAGTTCCCAAATGTGAACGCACCATGAGCGGCTGCGGCTCGTAATCGGAAATACAGCCTATTCCCATACAGCCGGACATGGAATTTACATCGTCCGCAAATTTTGTACGGAAGGGCGAATTTTCGATATTGTGTATCGCCCTGTTGAATCCGTTTTCTCCGTACATGACCATTCCGGCGCGTCTTGTGCCGAGATGAGAATGATAATCCGTACCGTAAAAAATATCATACACGCAGTTGTCTTTGGCAACCGCTCCAAAAAATCCGCCCATTTTCCAGCTTCCTCCCGATTTTATTATTCCTGCACGTTTTGCAGATGTATATGGTTTTATTATAACATATCGGGTCTCTTACTTCAATAACCCTTTTATGAATTTTCACTGAAATCAATTTTTGATTTCTTAAAGAAGTCAGAACGCGGAGCTTTTAGATGTAAGATGTAAGAAGTAAGAAGTAAGAGGTAAGACAAGGAGCGCCTGCGGCGCATAATTTAAAATATTATTCCGCGCAGTCTTGAAAGATTTTTGTTATATTCTCCGCCGACGGCGGTAAAAATGAACAAAGGTTGTTTTAAAAGTAAAAAGTTAGGGAACAAGAATATTTTGCTTGCTTATTATCCCGAAAAATAGTATAATTATATTTGTATAGGTATGCCCGCAAAAGTCTGAAAGTTCTGCTGCGGCATTATCGGGGCGGACGTAACCCGTCCTGCCCGGGAATATCATATGAATGGAGGAAACTGTATGTCCGAATCTGTTTCTACGCTTGAGGAGCTTAAAGCCGGATCTGCGGCTGCCGCTGCCGCAAGGGAAAGACTGACATATCTGTTTGACGAGGGAGATTTTACGGAGCTTGATCCTTACGCCGTCAGCGGCGGAGAAATGTCCGGCGTCGTTACGGCTTACGGCTATGTGGAGGGCGACCCCGTTTACGCCTTTTCACAGGACGTTTCGTGCCGAGGCGGCGCAATGACGAGGGTACAGGCTGATAAAATAGCCAAGGTCTACGATCTTGCCGCAAAGACCGGCGCGCCCGTTGTGGGTATCTATGATTCGCTGGGAGCCGATCTTAACGACGGCTTTGCGGCTATGGCAGCTTACGGCGAACTGCTTATGAAAGCGTCAAATCTGTCGGGAGTCGTTCCGCAGATCGCGGTAGTCGCAGGTGTATGCGCCGGAGCGTCCGCAATGCTTGCAGAAACTGCCGATCTCACGATAGCCGCAAAGGATTCGCAGCTTTATGTCGCCGTAAATTCCGATGTTGACGATCTCGCCGCGAATGCCGCGGAAAACGGCGCGGTTTGTATGTGTGCGGAAGATGTAAAGTCTGCGGTCGCCGCCGCAAGAGAGCTGGTAATAAAACTTCCGCAGAACAATCTGTCGCCTGCGCCCGTCTATACGTTTGAAGAACCGCAGGGTGCGTTCGGCAGCGATGCGAAGTCGCAGGCGGAGGCTGTCTGCGATGCCGACAGTCTTACCGAACTTTATGCCTGCTGCGGCAGCGCGTCTTATACGGCGCTCGGTTCGCTCGGCGGCTCAACGGTGGGAGTTGTCGCCACGAACAAGACCGACTCGGGACTTACCGCGGACGACTGCTCAAAGATCGCAAGGTTTGTCAGAATGTGCGACGCTTTCGCTCTGCCCGTGATAACTCTTGTGGATACCGTCGGATTTGCCGCAGACAGCGCGGCTGAAAAAGCCGGAATGGTGAAGAATATGACAAAGCTTGCTCAGGCTTATGCCGAGGCGACTACCGTAAAGCTTGCAGCCGTCACGGGAAAGGCTTACGGACCTGCTTACATCGCGCTTGCAGGCAAAAGCGCGAATGCGGATATGGTGTTCGCTCTGCCCGACGCGGTCATCTCGCCGCTTGCTCCGCTGACTGCGGTGGAGTTTCTGTGGCACGATAAGCTTAAAGGCACAGCCGATCTCAAAGCCGAAAGGGAAAAGCTCGCAGGCGAATATTGCCGTACTCAGGCAAGCGCGGCAGCCGCTGCCGCCGCAAACTGTCTCGACGGTATCGCAAACGCTGCCCAACTGAGAAAAGTACTTATCGGCGCGGCGGAGATAATGTCGGGCAAGAGAGTATCCGGTCTGCCCAAAAAGCACAGCAATTTCCAGTTGTAAACCTATAGTATCATTGATAAAAAATAAATTGATTGGTGGTTATTGATATGAAAAGATACAGTATTACAGTAAACGGAAAAGCTTACGACGTTGCGGTCGAGGAACTCGGTGCAAACGATACTGCTCCGGTCTCTGCCGCTCCTGCACCTGCCGCGCCAACTCCCGCGCCTGCCGCACCTGCCGCCGCTGCCGTTGCGGACGGAACGAAAGTCACCGCGCCTATGCCGGGAACTATCCTTGACATCAAGGTATCGGTAGGCGACACGGTCGAATCGGGTCAGGCTCTGGTAGTGCTCGAGGCTATGAAAATGGAAAACGACGTAAACGCGCCATGCGCAGGCAAGGTCCTCAGCGTCAATACGACAAAGGGCTCTGCCGTTGAGACCGGAGCGGTACTGGTAGTTATCGGCTGATCTGATTCTGATATTGAAAGGAATGAATTGAATGGCTAAGCTTAGAATAACCGAAACGGTCCTCAGAGACGCGCATCAGTCGCTTATCGCCACAAGAATGTCCATTGATGAAATGCGTCCCATACTGGCGAAAATGGACGAGATCGGTTTTTATTCCGCAGAGGTGTGGGGAGGAGCGACGTTCGACTCCTGCATAAGATTTTTAAATGAAGACCCGTGGGAAAGACTGCGCATAATCAGAAAGGAAATGCCGAACACCAAATTGCAGATGCTGTTCAGAGGACAGAATATGCTGGGTTATCGCCACTATGCGGACGATCTGGTGGAATATTTCGTTGGGAAGTCTATCGCAAACGGAATAGATATTATCAGGATATTCGACGCTCTTAACGATATACGCAATCTCGAGACCGCGATAAAGGCGGCAAACAAGGAAAAAGGTCACGCTCAGGTGGCAATATCCTACACTTTGGGAGAAGTGTTCACGCACGAGTACTATATGAATTACGCCAAGCAGATCGAATCCGCCGGAGCAGATTCAATATGTATAAAGGATATGGCTGCCCTGCTCACTCCGTATGAGGCTGAAACTCTCGTGAGGGATATAAAATCGGCAGTAAAGATACCCGTTCAGCTGCACACGCATTACACCTCGGGACTTGCGTCAATGTGCATTATGAAAGCTGCCGAGGCAGGCGTTGACGGTGTCGATACCGCAATGTCGCCGCTCGCGCTGGGAACTTCACACGCGCCGACGGAATCTATCGTTGCGGCTTTCCAAGGGACGGAATACGATACGGGTCTTGACCTTGTAAAGCTTACCGAGATAAGAGAGTACTTTATGGGACTGCGTCAGAAATATATCGACAGCGGTCTGCTCGACCCGAAAATGCTGGCTACGGACGCAAACGCGCTCATCTATCAGGTTCCGGGCGGAATGCTCTCAAATCTGCTTTCTCAGCTCAAACAGGCAGGAAAAGCCGATCAGCTCAACGAAGTACTCAGAGAAGTCCCCAGAGTCCGCAAGGATTCGGGATTCCCTCCGCTCGTTACGCCCACTTCCCAGATCGTGGGAACGCAGGCGGTATTCAACGTTATTATGGGCGAAAGATACAAGACCGTCACCAAGGAATTCAAGGGACTTGTCAAGGGCGAATACGGAAAAACGCCCGTTGCAATAGATCCCGGATTCCAGAAAAAGATCCTCGGCGCGGAAGAGCCAATCACCTGCCGTCCTGCCGATCTGCTCAAGCCGGAGCTTGAGGATATGCGCAAAGAATGTGCCGAATGGACGGAGCAGGAGGAGGACGTGCTTACCTACGCTATGTTCCCCAAGGTCGCGCCTAAGTTCTTTGAACAGAGAAGAAACAGGCTGTACGGCGTTGACGGAAAAAATTCCGACGCTGCGGCTAAGGTACACCCGGTTTGATATATTTGATCTTTTTGTTGTCAGATTTTTCGGAGCGGAAACCGCAGTGAGATTTCCGCTCCTTGAATTTTCTGCGGTCTGCCGCACGGCGGATAAATACAGACAAAAGAGAAGAGCCGCATTGCGCGGCTTGGAGAGAAGAAAGCAATGAAGTACATCGGAAAAGCCGTGAACACGCTGTTCGGTTCACTGTTTGCGGCTGTAATAGTTTTTTGTATAATTGAATATTCAAGATATTTGTTCAGAAGATCGCCTGTAATGGTCGTTACGATAATACCTATCCTGCTGCTTGCGCTTGTCCTCTGTTCGGCGGTCATACGTCTGGAAAAGGTCTTTCGCAAAAAAGCCGCCGAGGACGATTCGTTTTATAACAAGGCGTTTGTGATACTTCCCCTTGCGCTGCTGGCGGTGCAGCTTGCTTTTGCGGCTGCGGTGGATTTTACTCCGATAAATGACCTCAGTCACCTGACAAAGGCGGCTGAAAACTTTGTGCGGCACGGCATTGACGGAATGTACGAAGGTCTGCCCGAACGTCATCAGAATTATCTTGTGGTCTATCCCAACAATCATTTGCTGTTTATGATAATAGTTTTCTGCTATCGGATAACCTATGCTGTGACGGGAGAGATCTTCAACCTGCTGCCTACCGTTCTGAATATCGCCGCGCTGAACATTTCGTATATTTTGGTGTGCAAGTGTGCGAAAATGCTTTACAAGCCTGAAAAAGCCCTTGTCTGCGCGGTAAGAGGACTGCTTTTCGTTCCGCTCATAACCTACGCGCCTATGTTCTATACGGATTCGCTGTGTATGCCGTTTATTACCGCAGCGGCGTATCTTTACATAAAATTCTGCCGAAAAGCCTACGGCGAAAGACAGAAAAAGCTCTCCGTCAGGGGACTTCTTCTGCCGATCTGCTGCGGCGCTCTGCTTGCGGTGGGATACGGCATAAAGGGCAGCGCGGTGATAATGCTTATCGCAATATCCCTCGACGTTCTGATACGCAAAAAGGGTATCGCAGGAAAAGCCGCCGTGATAATTTCTATGGGATTGTCTTTCGCGCTGGTCGGAACGATACTTTCAAGCATATCCTCCTCAATGCTAGGCATCACGGACGAGCAGCGTTACAGCAAGGAATTTCCCAAGATACACTGGATAATGATGAGCGCGGACGGCAGAGGCGGATATAACGAGGAGGACTTCTACTACACGAAAAGCTTTGACGGCTATGACAACAAAGTCGCCGCCGACAAGGAACGTCTGGTGCAGAAGATAAAGGATCAGGGAGTCGGCGGATTTGCCTATCACCTTTACAGAAAAATTTCCTATACCTGGAAAGACGGAACTTATATGACCTGCTACTACAATAAGGACAACAAGCTTTTAAACAACTGGTTTTTCCGATATTTCGTGCAGGTGCTGCATTTTGCGCTGCTGTTTATGCTGCTGAGGGGGTATCTCAGTCGTATACGGGTGCGCGGCGACGAGATGACAAATGCGTTTTTCCTGAAGATATGCCATATGGGGCTTTTTGCGTTTTTGCTTATCTGGGAGGCGCGAAACCGCTATCTGGTGAGCTATTTCCTGCTGTTTGCATTGATATGAACTATAAGAATTTCTCCGCAGATTGATTTCAAACTCCGCAGCTGCGGAAAAAATGAAGTCTGCATATTAAAAAGGTTTTCGCTCAATCCTTTTCCTCAAAAAGGCTGCCCTCGCGCGGGCGCGCTTGTCGCCCTCTGCGATGTGCGGCGCAGTTCGACTTTGGAAATCGGGCGGTTAAAATTTATCGCGGCAATTACTTTAAAAATCTGTGAGAAAGAAATTTCCGGTTTTTATTTTACGAAGTAAAATAAAAATTGCCGACCGCATAATGTCGGCAAAGGAAATTTTCTTTCAGCTCAAACGCGCAGCGTTTGAGCTGGCGTCCGCAAGGGGTGAATTTCAAAACAGTCCGGTGGACTGTTTTGAAAGAGGGGACGACCTGCAAGAAGGGCGTCCCCTGAGTATTGGCGGAATTGACTTTCTCTCAGCCGCTTGCGGCGGAGGAAATAGACCTTGGAAATCGGGCGGTTAAAAATCTTGTACTGCAAATTAGACGGAAAAATAACACTGAACTTTGTCAAAAAGGACGGTTGATAAAATGAATAAAAAAGAAATAAACGAGATAAAAAAGAATTTTTCGGACGACTGTCCGTTCTTTACGATAAACAACGTATTGCAGGCGTTCGTGGATTCGGAAAAAAATATAAAATTCAGCTCCTGTGGTCTGTATAACGCTATGCCGCAGGAGGAATCGGAGCTTATTGCAGCTATACTGAAAAAGACGCTTTCAGGCTCTGTGGGAAAAAATCTTCTGGAATACCACTTCCCGAAAGAGGCATACTCCGAGGGCGGCTCACAGGAGTTTTTCTACAGACTTCTTTCGTCAAGACTTGGCGACGAGGAGCTGAATAAGGCTTTTCTTTCAAGAATAGCCGAAAAAATGGAATATGTTTCTACATATGCCTTATTCGCGGCACACTGCACCTACAGCGTGCTCAACCGCGGCAGGAACGGCGAACGGCAGGAGGACGCCGAGGCGGAGATAGACTACAATTTCATAATCACGGCGGTATGTCCTGTAAATCTGAGGATAGACGGACTTATATACAGCGATGAACAGAACGGGATAATCAAAAAACCCTCCTCCGACCGAATAGTCGAAATGCCGAGCGACGGTTTTCTGTTCCCCGTATTTTCCGACAGAATGCCCGATGTGAACGGTGCGCTCTATTATTCCAAGAATGCCAACAAGCCGAATGTTTCCGTGGTGAACGACCTGCTCGGCTGCGAATTCGGAATGTCCTGCAAATCAGAAAAGGAGACTTTCCGAGGAATACTCAGCAGCGTTGTGGGGGAAGAACTCGATTACGATCTGATAACCTCCGTAAACGACAAGATAGCCGAATTGGTGGATATTTCAAGCCACGAAACGGAGATACCTACGGTCAGCGATAAAAAACTTGCGTCGATACTGTGGGAATCGGGAGTCAGCGAGGACAAGTTACAGCATCTTCCGAAAGTATACGAAAGCGCAATGGGCGGCAGAGAACTGACGGCGGTCAACTTGGTCGAGCGCAAGACCGTGCTGTCCGCGTCGGGAATAACCGTTAATATCGGCAGAGATTCGGTTGATAAAGTCCGCACGCAGACGATCGAGGGCAAAAGATGTCTTATAATAGATCTGGACGATCCCGAGATCTCGGTCAACGGAATGCCGGCGAATGTAGACTGATCTGTCGGTGCGCGGCGAAAAGCCAAGGAAATCAATTTTTAAATTTTATGTAAGCATTTTAATATATTTTACCGGTTCAGACTGACTTTTGGGTTATTTTTCCTCCGCCAACGGCGGAGGAAAAATAATCTAATGTTATATTCTCCGCCGCAGGCGGAGAATATAACAAAAATTTCGCCGTACTGAGCGGAATATAATTATAAGACTAAAAGCACTCTTATAAAATTGAATTCCGTCGCGAAAAGCCGTACAGACGATAAATTTCATATACTTTACAGAAAAAACCGACCCTGTGGATAATGCACATATCCACAGGGATATTTTGTGCAAAAATACGATATAATTCAAACAGATCAAAACGGTTGCATAAAAACGTGCAACAAAAACGCCTTTTTTCGTTGTTTATAGGGAAGGTATCGCGAAAGGAGGAAACAATGTCCGAAAAGTATACAAAAGCCGCAATTTCAGCCGCGCTTGGCGGACTGTCGGCGTACCTCGGCATACTCGGCGTACCGATCTTTATCCTTATGGCGGTTATGGTGATAGATTACGCGTCGGGTATGGTCAAAGCGTGGGAACGCGCGGAACTTTCAAGCAAGACGGGCATTAAAGGCATTGTCAAGAAAGTTTGTTATTTATTGGTGGTAGCCGTTGCGGCTGTTGTGGATTGGCTTATTTACACGGCTTGCGACAAACTCGGCGTGGATATTGGTTCAAGTATGTATATGGGAATGATCGTCACGGTCTGGCTTATAATCAACGAGTGTATTTCCATTTTAGAGAACCTCGCTGTTATCGGCGTTCCGCTGCCGTCCTTTCTCACGAAAGCGGTAGAAAAACTCCGTGTAGCCGTTGAAAAAGGCCGCAATAAACTCAATGATAATAATAACGATAAGGAGGATAACGATAATGACCTATGACGAATTTTTAAAGAAATACGCAGGCAAAGCGGTAGACTATGACGGCGTGGCAGGGGTACAGTGTGTTGACCTTGTAAAACGCTATTTAAAGGACGTTTTCGGCATTTCCGCAGGTTCTTGGGGCGACGCTCATTGTTATTTTGACAATTTCACGGCGCATAAAGAGCTTACCGCCAATTTTATAAGAATATCCAACACGCCCGAGTTTGTCCCCCAAAAAGGCGATATATGCGTCTGGAAATCGAGCCTGAGTAAAGGCGGCTGGGGACATATAGCTATAGCGACAGGCGAGGGTGATACGGCACACTTCTACAGCTACGACCAGAACTGGACGGGTAAACACGATCCCTGCACGAAGATACGGCATAATTACAGCCACTTTGCAGGGGTACTCCGACCGATAGATCAGAGCAAAGTAAACTCGTTGCCGAAGTACTCCGTCGGCAAAAATTACACCCTGCTTGCAAACGTGAATGTGAGAGTATCTCCGGGGACATCGAGCAGGCTTAAACTCAGGACGGAGCTTACGGCGGACGGTCAGGCTCACGCGCTGAATCAGCTATCCGCCTGTCTGCGCAAAGGCACGTCGGTCACGGTCAAAGAGCTGCGAACTCTCGGCTCTGACATCTGGGCGAAGATCCCCTCCGGCTGGATAGCGGTGTACTTTGAGGGGGAGAAGCTGGCGGAGTGAAAGTTGGTGGTAAAATTTTCGCCGCAGTTGATTTTAATATTGAGCATTTTGCTTAAAATATCTTGCCGGATATGCACTAAAGGTTATACGACATTCGTTGGAAACAGCCTTTAGAAATCGCTTTCCGCCGCAAGCGGCGGAGAACAGCTTCGTGCCGCTAAGACTTAGGGGACGCCCTCTCTTACAGGGCATCCCCTCTTTCTAAACAGTCCACCGGACTGTTTAGAAATTCACCCCTTGCGGAGCGCAAGCGGCAGGGGTGTTTCGCCGCCTGCGGGCGGCGACAAGGGACTCTGTCCCTTGACCCTGCAAGCCTTTTTGAGGAAAAGGCTTGACCGAAAACCTTTTTAATATGCCTACTTCGTTTTCATAATAACTGCGCAGCGTAAAATCAAACTAACCGCCCTCCGCAGCTATTTTTGCACTATCCGTAAATAACGTGAGAAAATTTGCCGTAACCTCTTGAAAAAAATCGTCAGATGTTATATAATAAATATGTACCATGTTGCTCCTGACAAAACGGCGTATCTGCGGAGCAATATTTTACATTAAATTATTGAGAGGAGTATTTTGAATGGTTTATTCTCACGAGGTTGAAACAATGTGCCCTGTGGCTCAGGGCGTTGCTCACGGCGCGGCTCCTATCCCCGAGGAGGCTAAGTGGGTAAAGGCTAAAGAAATCAAGGATATTTCCGGATTTACTCACGGCGTGGGTTGGTGCGCTCCACAGCAGGGTACTTGTAAGCTTACCCTGAATGTCAAGGAGGGCGTTATACAGGAGGCTCTGGTCGAAACTATCGGCTGCTCCGGTATGACTCATTCCGCCGCTATGGCAGCCGAGATACTTCCCGGCAGAACTATTCTCGAGGCGCTCAACACCGACCTGGTGTGCGACGCTATCAATACCGCTATGAGAGAGCTTTTCCTCCAGATCGTTTACGGACGTTCACAGAGCGCTTTCTCCGAGGGAGGACTTGTTGTCGGCGCAGGACTTGAAGATCTCGGAAAAGGTCTGCGTTCACAGATCGGCACTATGTACGGTACTCTCGCCAAGGGACCGCGTTATCTTGAAATGACCGACGGATATGTTACCGGTATCGCACTCAACGAGGACGACGAGATCATCGGCTATCAGTTTGTAAACTTCGGCAAGATGATGGACTTTATCAAGAACGGCGACGACGCAAATACAGCGTTTGAAAAGGCTAAGGGTCAGTACGGCAGAGTTGCCGACGCCGCAAGGATCATCGATCCCAGAAAGGAATAAGGAGGATTACCGCAATGGCTTTATTTGAATCATATGAAAGAAGAGAAAAGCAGATTCTCGCAGTTCTTCAGCAGTACGGTATAAACACCATAGAGGAATGTGCCGACATCTGCAAGGCAAAGGGATTTGACCCTTACACCATAGTTCAGGGTATTCAGCCTATCTGCTTTGAAAATGCCAAGTGGGCGTACACCGTAGGCTGCGCCATAGCAGTCAAGAAAGGCTGCACCAAGGCTGCCGACGCTGCCGCCGCTATCGGAGAGGGACTTCAGTCTTTCTGTATCCCCGGTTCCGTTGCGGATCAGAGAAAAGTCGGTCTCGGACATGGAAATCTCGGCAAAATGCTCCTTGAGGACGACACCGAATGTTTTGCTTTCCTTGCAGGACATGAATCATTTGCAGCTGCCGAGGGAGCTATCGGTATCGCGGAAAAAGCTAACAAAGTCCGCCAGAAACCCCTGAGAGTTATCCTTAACGGTCTCGGCAAGGACGCAGCTCAGATCATTGCAAGGATCAACGGATTTACATATGTTGAGACTGAGATGGATTACTATACCGGCGAGGTAAAGGAAGTATTCCGCAAGGCTTATTCCGACGGTCTGCGTGCAAAGGTAAACTGCTACGGCGCTAACGATGTTACCGAAGGCGTTGCTATTATGTGGAAAGAGAACGTTGACGTTTCTATCACGGGCAACTCGACCAACCCCACAAGATTCCAGCACCCCGTTGCAGGAACATACAAAAAAGAGCGTATCGACGCAGGAAAGAAGTATTTCTCGGTTGCGTCGGGCGGCGGCACGGGAAGAACTCTGCACCCTGACAATATGGCGGCAGGTCCTGCTTCCTACGGTATGACCGATACAATGGGAAGAATGCACAGCGACGCTCAGTTTGCCGGCTCTTCTTCCGTTCCGGCTCACGTTGAGATGATGGGTCTTATCGGTATGGGCAACAACCCGATGGTAGGCGCTACGGTTGCGTGCGCTGTTGCTGTTGAAGAGGCTATGAAAGCGTAAGCTTTGACTTCACAATAAAATAATATCGTCTGCCGGTTTTAAAACGAACCGGCAGTTTTTTGTGCCTGAGAGAGTCTTTATCCGCAAGGTGCGCGGAGAATTAATTGATTTTGCCGAAATTGTATATGCGCCGTAAATATTATATTGAATATATTTGTAAAAATCTGTTGACAGAAACAAATTTATATGGTATAATTATCCTGCGGCGTTGCGGACTGCGTATCGTTCGCGGTGCGCAGTCAGAAAGAAAACGAAGTCTGCAAATTAAAAAGGTTTTCGCTCAAGCCTGCGTCGTCGCGGACTTCGTATCGTTCGCGGTGCGCAGTTAGAAAAAAACGAAGTCTGCAAATTAAAAAGGTTTTCGGTCAAGCCTTTTCCTTAAAAAGGCTGGCGGGGTCGAGGGGCAGAGCCCATCGTCGCCGTCCGCAGACGGCGAAACACCCCATACGGAGGCGCTCTGAAAAGGGTGAATTACCAAACAGTCCTGTGGACTGTTTGGTAAGAGGGAAAGCGCTTGCAAGAGAGCGCTTTCCCTACTATGAAAGGCATTTGCTACAGCTGCCATTTATGGCGGCAGCGACGCAGCTATCGCAGAAAATATCGCGCCATTTAAACATAAAAAGATATTATCCCCCAAGGGGGAACATCATATATAATATTTAACATCGGCAAAACTTTACTTTTCCCACAAACCTTCGTTCGGCGCTTACAGCCTATTCAGAAATAAGGATCGGTATTATGCAAAAGACAACACACTTGTTCAAGTTTTACTCGGAACCGTTCACTCTGAGAGATCTTATCGACAGGATCAGCGAGATCATCTATAAAAGCGGCGGACAGATCTTTATAGTAGACGCAGATCTGGACAGCGGAACGTGCAGGATCGGCTTGTATTCGACCGAAAAGGATTTTAAAGATATCGTCTGCTGCCTCTCCTCGCTCAAGGACTGTAAAATATATCTCTGACTTTGCGCTTTTCCGCGTTTTTTATGATGTAATATAATTTTTTCCGCGTGCAGCCTATGCGCGTTTTTTTATTTCCGGGATAATTTCCCACATTGCAGAAAGCGCGGAATATGTCAGCATTTGTTCAAAAATAAGTGTGGAAAAAAATACAAATACTATATATAATAAATATCGAACTGCTGCAGACAGCACGGAGATAGAACTTGAAATTAATATAAGCATTTTGCAGATAGTTAAATTACACCAAATCGGGCGGCTTGCGGTTATTTTCCCACCAATGGTGGGAAAGTGACCGAAACGAGCTGTTATTCCCCAAGGGGGGGAATAACAACTTTCAGAAATTACTGCTCTAAATACTGCGGACAATGAAAATATCTGAAATTTATCTGTTTTGCTTTATAATTTCAATTATATTTTAAAAATCGTATCTCGTGCGGCTTGCAGATATGCCGTTCATAATTCGATCGAAAGAAAGTGCTTTAATGAATAACAACAGCGATATGCTCAGCGGAAAGCTGGGAGGAAAAATACTCAATTTCGCACTGCCGCTGGCTGCGACGGGAATACTCCAACAGCTTTTCAATGCGGCGGATATTGCGGTCATCGGAAGATATGTAGGAAAAAACGCCATGGCGGCGGTGGGCAGCAATTCGCCGCTGACCGCGCTCATAATCAACCTTTTCACGGGCATTTCAATAGGCGCGAACGTTGTCATTGCCCGATATATCGGAATGAAAAATAAAGACGGAGTAAAAAGAGCCGTGCATACTTCGCTTGTGGTGGCGGTGCTGAGCGGTATTTTTATCGGTCTGATCTGCGAAATATTCGCGCACAGCCTGCTCGGTCTGCTCTCTATACCGGACAATGTGTTCAATATGGCTTTGCTCTACTTCCGCGTGTATATTCTGGGTATGCCCGTCATACTGCTATACGACTTCGCGTCGGCGATATTCCGCAGCCGCGGCAATACCCGTACTCCGCTCATCTGCCTGCTTACCTCGGGACTTATCAATGTCGTGCTGAATCTGTTCTTTGTACTGGTAATGAAAATGACCGTAGACGGCGTGGCTCTCGCAACGGTCTTTGCAAATCTCATCAGCTCCGCTCTGCTCGTATGGTTTCTTCTGCATGAGGATTCCGAGATCAGACTCTTCCCGAAAGAGCTGCGAATAGATTTGAATATTTTCAGGGAAACCATAAAGATCGGCATACCGGCAGGCGTACAGGGAATGGTATTCAGCCTGTCAAATCTGATAATACAGTCCTCGATAAACAAGCTCGGCGCGGACGTTATGGCAGGCTCGGCGGCGGCGTTCAATATCGAGATATTCGCATACTATGTGATAAACTCATTCGGTCAGGCGTGTACGACCTTTACGGGACAGAATTACGGAGCAGGCAATCCGCAGCGCTGCCGTCAGGTGCTGAAGATCACACTTTTGCAGGATATGTCGCTGACCGTTGCGCTTTCGGCGCTGATACTCTGTTTCGGGCGGCCTCTGCTCGGTATTTTCAACAGCTCTCCCGAGATAATAGATACGGGTATGATACGGCTGAAATACATACTTGCCGCAGAATTTATAAATGTCGTCATCGAGATATTCTCCGGCTGTCTGAGAGGCTACGGACTGTCGCTTGTGCCTGCGCTCATCTGCACGGTGGGTATCTGTGGAGTGCGGATAGGTTGGATATATACTGTGTTTCCCAAAAACCAGACCTTTTCCACGCTTATGACCGCTTATTCTCTGAGCTGGCTCGTCACTGCCGCCGCAATGCTCATCGCATATCAGATAATGAAAAGGACTTCACTGAAAAGCTTTTTTGAAAAAGAAGATACCGTAAAAGCGGCGTAAAAATGCGTTCTGCTGTCGGGGTATTTTTTAAGGGCGGCAAAGGTAGATAAATTTTTAATTTTCAGATAGCTGTTTCTCTCCGCCGCAAGCGGCGGCTGTAACAAATGCCACCCACACTTAGGGGACGCCCTTCTTGTAGGTCGTCCCCTCTTTCTAAACAGTCCACCGGACTGTTTAGAAATTCACCCCTTGCGCGACGCCACCCCAAACACTTCGTGTTTGGGCTAAAAGAAAATTTCCTTTGCCGACATTATGCGGTCGGCAATTTTTCTTTTGCGTTGCAAAAGAAAAACCGGAAATTTCTTTCCAACAGATTATTAAAGTATTCGCCGCAATAAATTTAAATCGCCCGATTTCCAAGGTCAAACCGCGCCGTACATAGCAGAGGGCGACAAGCGCGCCCGCGCGAGGGGAGCCTTTTTAATGAAAAGGCTTGAGCGAAAACCTTTTTAATTTTCACCCTGCATATCAAGCAAACTGCGCAGCGTGAAATCTATCTGCGGACCATTGCCGAACCGAACTTATCTTTGGAAATGATGTGCAGTTTCCCACACCTCATTTTTTCTTAAAATTATAAAAAAATCCTCTTATTGCTATTGTATTTTGTCGCACGGTGTGTTATAATAACAATGCACGGAAAATGTGCGCCGTTATTGTCGCAGACAATACTTTACTTGCTTGTAAGTATCTGTAAAAACGCCCACTGCACGGGCTTTTGCGGCATAACAAAAATGTGACGATCATAGAAAAGCTCTGCTCTTTTTGTACGATCAAAACGAAAGCCGAGGTCATTTTATGAAACTTAACAAAGCGGTCTGCTTTCTGATATGTGCGGCTGTCTGCGCGTCTGTGTGCGGCTGCGGAAATGTTGCCGACAGCACGGCAGTTTCTGCGGACAAGCCCGTGACGACAACGACCAAACCGGAGCGCTCATTTGCATCGAGAGATAATTCGTCCGAAAAAGCCGAGGACTCCTCCGAAACCGACTCAACGAGCGAAACTGATGATAACAGCGTACCTGCCGAAGATTCGTCCGCCGCGGCAGAGGACTCTTCCGCTCAGACGACAACGACGACGACTACCGCCGCGCTGCAAACCGAGCCTTCAAAAACTCTGCCTGCCGTGGGAACTATCACCGACAACGGCGAATACATATTTACCGAGGAATACCAGAAATTTCTTGGAAATACGGTATTTGTCGGCGACAGTATCTGTCTCGGGCTCGAGGCATACGGAAAATTGCCCGAAAACAACGTGCTTGCCACGGGAAATGTCGGCGCAAGGAGCATTTTCGACTACAATTTCAAGCTCAACGGTTCGGAAGTTCCGCTGCTCGACGCGCTAAAGACCCTCTCCCCTCGCTGCGTTGTCTTTTCAATGGGTATGAACGATGTGAATATGACTTCTGCGGAAACGTTTGTGGATAATTATAATAACATTCTCGATAAAACTCACGCCGTGCTGCCCGATGCCGTGCTGGTGGTCGAATCGGTGACGCCTATCGCGACAAGCAACGATTTTTGCAGCAACAGCAAGATAGACGAGTACAATGCCGCTCTGAAAAAATTCCTCGATTCCAAGGACGGCTGCTATTTTGTAAACGTGGCGGAAGGTCTGAAAGGCGCAGACAACGGACTGGGGCAGGGACTTTCCAGCGGCGATGGTATACATCTCGCTCCTGCCGCTTATGATTATGTGATGTACAAGACCTGCCAGACGATAGTTGACGGGGGATATTATAAAGAATAACAATTAAAAAAGAGATAAGAAGTAAGATATGCTCCGCAAGTTGATTTTACGATACGCGGCTTGTTTGGTAAGCAGGGGGGAAAATTAAAAAGGTTTTCGCTTTAATATCCTGATATAAAAACAACGGACAGGAAAATTCTTGTCCGTTGTGTTTTTTATGTGTTCTTCCGCCGTTTGCTATATCTCACAGCGGTTTTCCAGAGCCTTGAAAAGCGTCATCTCGTCGGCATATTCCAGCATACCGCCGATAGGCAGACCGAATGCCAGCCGTGTCACCTTTACTCCGAAAGGGCGCAGCAGCTTGGTGATATACATAGCGGTAGCCTCGCCCTCAACGGTGGGATTTGTCGCCATTATCACCTCGTTTATACCGCCGCCGTTCACACGGGCAAGCAACTCCTTTATTTTCAGCATATCGGGAGTTACCCCGTCAATAGGCGAAATAAGTCCGTGCAGTACATGGTACACGCCCTTGTATTCCTTGGTGCGTTCAAATGCCGATATATCCTTGGGGGATTCCACCACGCAGATAGTCGAGCCGTCGCGCCTCGGGTCGGAACAGAATATGCACTTCTCATTTTCCGTGAAATTCTGACATACCTCGCAGGTGTGAACGGTCTTTCGGGCGTTGACAAGAGCCTTTGCAAACTCGTTTACCTCTTCCTCCGACATTTCCATAACGTGATATGCCAGCCGCTGGGCGGATTTCATACCGATACCGGGCAGCCTTGCAAACTGCTCGGACAATACCGCAAGAGGCAGCGCGTTAAGATCAGCCATATCAGAACAGTCCCGGGAAGGAAACTCCGCCGGTAAGCTTGCTCATCTCGGCGTCGCTCGTCTCGTCGAGATTCTTTACCGCCTCGTTGAACGCGCTCATAATGAGATCCTGTAACATTTCAACATCGTCGGGGTCAACGACTTCCGGCTTGATGTTAAGGCTGAGCACCTGTCTTTTGCCGTTTATTCTGATGTCGACCGCTCCGCCGCCGACGGACGCGGTAAATTCTCTCTGCTCGAGGTCAGCCTGAAGAGCCGTAATATCGTCCTGCATTTTCTGAGCCTGTCTGAGCATCTGATTCATGTTGTTTGAGGGACCTTTTCCCATTCCCTGCGGTAATCTTGCTTTCATAATCAAAACTCCTTAGTTGCTTATTTTCAGGCGAAGATCCTGCGCCTGTTACTTCTTTATTTCAACTTCGATGTCTGCGTCTTTCGCGCGTCTGATAAGCTCGTTTATCGGATTATCCTGATCGCGGATATCCACCGTCTTAGACGCATAAAGCATAAAACCGAAGTCTTTTCCGTAATAATCGTTCACTATCTTTTTAAGCATAGACTTGTCGTCCGACGCCTTGAATTTTTTCAGAAGAAAATCGCTGTTCACCACCACGTTGAACACGTCCCCCTCTATGCAAGCCATAGAATTTGCCAGAAACGGCGCGAGAGCGGGCGATCTTTCCCTGACGATCTCAAGAATATCCTGCCATTCGTTCAGCGGCGTAAAGTTATTGGGATCGAATTTTTTAAGCGGCGGAGCAGGCTTTTGCTTGATCTGTGAAGTATCTTCGGGATCGTTTCTGCCGCCGTTATCCCCTGACTGCGCCCCTGCGGAATATGCCGACAGCTCCTTTTCCAGACGGTTTATGCGGTCAAGCAGCATATTTATCTGCCGCTGATCCGAAACGGAACGTCCCGTATTTTCCTTTTCGGAAGATGTGTTATCGCCGCAAAGTCTTACGGCGCACATTTCAAGATCGACGCATTTATTGGTACTCCTTGAAAATTTCTCGGAACATTTCTGCAAGAGCGAAATGCTGTTGAGGACGGTATCCATATCCATTTTTGCCGCCAGAGCGGAAAGCCTTTCCGCCTCCTCCGGCAGGCAGGCGATAAGCTCCGCACCTCCGCCCGAGGAACGCGAGGATTTGAGTATCATCACGTTGCGCATCTGGGTGATAAGCTCAGAGCAAAGCACCGCAAGGTCTTTTGAGCCTGCGTACAGATCGTCAATTATCCTTATGGCTTTGCCTGCGTCCTTAGCGCACACCGCGTCAAGAATATCAAAAAGGTATCCCCTGCCTGCGATACCGGCAGCCTCGGAAACCGTATCCACGGTGATCTCATCGGAATAGGCAAGGCACTGATCGAGCAGCGAAAGAGCGTCGCGCATACCGCCGTCGGAAAGTCCTGCGATGAGAGCGGCAGCGTCATCGTGCAGAACGAGATCTTCCTGTGCGGCAATATATGACAATCTTGAAACTATATCGGCAGTCCTTATCCGCCTGAAATCAAAGTGCTGACACCTTGAAACTATGGTGGCAGGGACTTTGTGTACCTCGGTAGTGGCAAGAATGAACTTGACGTGTTCGGGAGGTTCTTCCATAGTTTTCAGCAAAGCGTTGAACGCGCCGGGAGAGAGCATATGCACCTCGTCGATGATGTAGACCTTGTATCTGCATATTTCCGGAGTATATGCCACACCCTCGCGGAGCTCGCGTATATCGTCCACACGGGCGTTTGACGCGGCGTCGATCTCGATTATATCGGCAGCCGAGCCGTTTTCGCAGCTGCGGCAGATCTCACATTCAAGGCAGGGATCGCCGTTGACGGGGTGCAGGCAGTTGACGGCTTTTGCAAAGATACGCGCACAGGTGGTTTTGCCGGTACCCCTCGAGCCTGTAAACAGATACGCGTGGGCGGTCTTTCCTGCGGCGATCTGATTTTTCAGCGTCGTTGTGATATGCGGCTGAGAAACTACGTCCTCAAATGCCTTGGGACGCCATTTGCGGTAAAGAGCCTGATACATATTTACAACACCTCCAAAAAATCAATCCGACATATAGGCGTGCAGGCGAAACTGTGTCACACGAAACAGACTGCTTAATGCTGCTCGGTCCCCCGCCTGACATGGTTCACAGCGTTTCATTGCACAGGACCCGCACACCTATATCTCGGATTGATAAAGAACGTTTAAGCGATCGTTATGCTCCGCCTGAGATACACGGGCAGGCAGTTTATACGCAACGTTCCGGCGTTCGCAGATACCGACACCGCAGGCGAATGCCTCTGATGAATATTATAGCACACTATCGCAGGCTTGTCAAGGGCTTTTTTAAGGCTGATTTCACGCTGCGCTACCAACCCGTTTTGGTTATACAGATTATTAAAGCTTGTTGCCGCAATAAATTTTAACCGCCCGATTTCCAAGACTTGACCGCTCCGCACGATACAGAGGGCGACAAGCGCGCCCGCGCGAGGGCAGCCTTTTTAAGGAAAAGGCTTGAGCGAAAACCTTTTTAATTCTCCCCGCTATTGACAATCATAAACATTTGTGATATTATATATTTAGACAAACGTCTAAATACTTATGAAACGGAGGGCTTGCCAATGAAAGACATATGGGCGGCAATGGCTGACGGAACGCGCAGACGAATACTGACAATGCTCAAAAAGCAGGATATGACCGCAGGCGAGATAGCCGCAGAATTCAACACGACCGCCGCGACCATTTCCCACCACCTGAAAATACTGCGCGAAACGGGACTTATCACTTTTGAAAAAGAAAAACAGACTATCACCTACAGCCTGAATATGACCGTATTTCAGGAATTTCTCAAAAGCATAGCCGAAATGTGCGGCGAAAAGGAGGATATGTATGAAAACATATAGATCACGTTTAGTCTGTATCTGCGCTGCGGCAGGCATAAATCTCATCTTCTCGGTACTGTTTATTCTACAGCTGCCAGATACCGTTCCGATACATTTCACGATCGACTGGGTATGCGACAATACGGGTTCGCGCTGGAACGGCATACTGTATGCGCTTACGCCGCTTATCACGATACTGCCAATGTCACTCGTCGGTTGGTTTGACAAAAAGAATCAGAATGTCACATCAATTATTTCGCTGTTTCTTTTATTATATTTTATCATACTCGACTGGCTGCTGCTCTTTTCTATGGACAGCGGAGTAAAGATCGGCGAAAGGCTCGACGTTCCCTTTTTGTGGATATTAATGCTGCTGTTTTCGGTAAGCTTTTTCGGGATCGGCAACTATCTGCCCGTTGTCGGGAAAAACAAGCTGCTCGGCATACGCACGCCGTATACTCTGCAAAATGATTCCTGCTGGAAGATCACTCACCGTTTCGCGGGGCGGTTATGGGTGGTCAGCGGTCTGCTCTGGACGATAATAAACTTTTACGGCATACTGACAAACGCAAGCAGTATTATTGCAGTCTGCGCACTATTTGTATTTATGACTGCCGACATTCTGCTGCCCGTCTTTTATTCATATATAAAAAGAAACGTCTGAACGCTTTTTCGGACGGCTGCAAGGGGAACACTCCAAAAACGAACTGTTTGGGCTAAAAGAAAATTTCCTTTGTCAACATTTGCGGTCGGCAAGGGAAATTTCTTTTTCACGGATAATTAAAGATTGTTGCCTTAATAAATAACGGCGTCATTTGCGGTATATTCTTCAAGGGAATTTTCTTTTACCTGAATACAGATATACTTGATACCCTCGTCATCGGCTGCGAAAAACTGCCTTTTTGCCGCAGGAGAAATACGCACGAGATCGCCTGCTTTCAGCGTTACCGTTTCGCCGTCAATAACTGCCTTTCCTTTTCCCGAAAGAACAACGTACACCTCTTCATTCTGCTTGTGAGAGTGGACAAACGGTACGCCTGCCCCTGCCGGAAGATCGTTTACGCTGATCTCCGCTCCCGTCAGTCCGAGCGTATCGTGGAACTCGATCCTTGCCTCGTTTCCTGTGCTTGCCTTACTGTAATTGCTCATTGTGATAACCTCCTCAAAAATCGTTGTAACCTTTTTGATTACAATGATAGTATAACACACATCAGCTGTAATGTCAACAGTTACAACGCATATTTGTAGACTTGCACAAATTTCAGTATCGTCGGTTGTAAGTATTGACATTACATCTCGGATATGATACAATATATTTAAAGGTCGTTATTAATTTTGCAAATCAAGATTGATAAAAGGGGGGCGGCAATATGCAGTTTTCGTCACGGTTCACCATAGCAACGCATATACTCGTCTGCGTTTGCGTTTTTGAAAATGAAGTTAAGGTGACATCAAATTTTCTCGCAAGCAGTATACAGGTGAATCCCGTCATTGTGCGCAATCTTCTCGGACTGCTTTCCGATGCCGGTCTGGTGGAAGTAAAAGCAGGCGTGGGAGGAACTTTTCTTGCAAAGCCTGCCGAGGATATTACTCTGCTGGATATTTTTAAGGCGGTCGAAAAAGAGGAGTCCCTTTTTCACTTTCACGAAAATCCGAATCCGCAATGCCCTGTGGGAAAAAATATCCACGCGATCATGGATAAGCGTATCGACGACATACAATCGGCTATGGAAAGTCAGATGGCGCAAACCACGCTCGCTCAGCTTGCCGAAGGGGTAGATAAATAAACGCAATATAAAAACGCGTTAAATCTCACGAAAATCAATTTTTAAAATATAGATAAACTTCCTGAAAGCTGTTCTCTCGCCCGATTTGCAAGTTTTTTCCTCCGCCACAGCGGAAGTTTTTAAATAATGCTGTTCTCACCCCCCTTGGGTGAAAATAGCGTTTGATATATACGGAGCAATATTTTCGGCAATAGGTGCGTAGCAGCCGCCGCAAGCGGCGGCTGTAGCAAATGCCTTTCATAGTAGGGAAAGCGTTTAGAAGTAAGAAATAAGATGACAGAGGTAAGAAATGCTCATTGTAACTTTTGCGCGGCAATAATCTTTAATAATCTGTATAACCAAAACGGGTTGTTAGCGCAGCTGCCGCCATAAATGGCGGCTGTAGCAAATACCGCCCATACTTAGGGGACGCCCTTCTTGTAGGTCGTCCCCTCTTTCAAAACAGTCCACCGGACTGTTTTGAAATTCACCCCTTGCGGACGCAGGCGGCAGGGGTGTTTCGCCGTCTGCGGACGGCGACAAGGGACGCTGTCCCTTGACCCTGCAAGCCTTTTTTAGGAAAAGGCTTGACCGAAAACCTTTTTAATTTGCCGACTTCACTTTCTCCGCAACTGCGTACCGCGAAATCAGCCTGCGGAGCATTTCTTACTTCTGTCCTCTTACTTCTTACTTCTAAACTATATCCCCCAATTGACTTTTAAGTATTAGTCTGCTATAATTGTAATATGAAAAGAATATCCGCTTTTCACATTACCGATAACTGAATGGAGGTACTTTATCATGAAAAAACAAATATCAACGTCGGAGGCTATTTTCCCGATGCCTGTGCTGCTCATCTCGACATTCAACGAGGACGGCACGGTCGATGTGATGAACGCGGCGTGGGGAACTATGCTGTCGCGCGATATGGTCGCCCTTAACCTGACGGAAACACACAAGACCGTTGCAAATATCAAGCAGAGAAAAGGATTCGTTATCCATATCGCGGACGAAAAACACGTTGCCGAGGCGGATTATTTCGGTATCGTCAGCGGCAATTCCGAAAAGGAAAAGTTTGCAAAAAGCGGTCTGACATTTACCAAATCGCAGCTTGTGGACGCTCCGGTCATCAACGAATTTCCGATAGCGATCGAATGTGAATTTGTCGAGTATCAGAGCAACGATACGGGGCTCGGCGTTATCGGAAAAGTCCTTGCAACGTCCGCCGACGAGGAGATCATAAAGGACGGCAAAGTTGATATTGACCTGCTCGGCGCGATCGCTTTTGACCCATACACGCACGGTTACTACAAGGTCTGCGGCAGAGTCGGAGAGGCTTTCAGCGACGGCGCAAAGCTTAAATAGATCACAGACAAAACGGTCAGCCGCAGATTTGGGCTGACCGTTGTTTTTATCCGAAAATCATTTTTTGTATCCGCAGAACTCACACTGTCCGCGGTCGTTATTATAATACGCTCTTTTGCAATGCGGACATAATTCATAATTCTTATCCGTTTTATCAGGTTCGTAATAACAGTTATAACATATTCTTTTATTCCGATAACTCGACATCGGCCAGCCGCATTTGGGACAAAGATCGCCGTCCATAAAAACTCCGCCTGCTACCGCCTCCAATATATCATCGTCAAGTTCTTGCGCCGCAGCGGAAGTTTTTTCTTTTTTCATAATAATTCCCTCCTGTTTCTTACTATTTCAGTGGAAAGTACTGTTTGCATTTCGGGCAGTAGTACGGAGCGTCCTTGTAAATGAGGGGAGTATAGCACCTCGGACAATGATGAGCCTTCATCCTTTTCATCGTGTGACCGCTGCCGCAGCCGCCCGATACCGCGTCAAGCTCCTCGTCGGTAATTTCTCCCTGCGAATTTATCCTTGAAAATATCTCCTCCGCTCTCTCCTTGGACAGCGCGATATTCTCTGCTTTTGCCATTTCAGACAGTTCCTCGGCGGATTTCGCCGTCCTTGCCTTTTTTAACATTTCTTCGTCCATTATGGTAACTCCCCTCCGCCGATCTGTCCGCACGAAAAATAGCCGCGCTCCCTGCCCGTTTTACGCAGAGCGGTCAGGGCATCAGTAGAAATCTGCTTTCTCGTCGCCGCAGTCACTTCATTACCGCTTTTATGCGAGGTTCCTTCTTGTCGCATTTGGGGCAGTAGTAGACATATCCGGAAGTTCCCTGCGTGATAGAACCGAGCGCCGTTCCGCATACCGAGCAGTATGGTTTTTTCACATCATCGCCGCAGCCGCCCGAAACCGCGTCAAGCTCGTCGTCGGCAAGTTCTCCCGACGCGTGTATGCGTTCAAAATATTCCCTCGCCTGTTTTTCGGTAACGACAACGCCGTTATCCTTTGCCATTGTCAGCAATTCGTCTACAGACTGTGCCGTCTGCGCCATTCTGAGCATTTCTTCATTCATGGTAATTCCTCCTTTTAATTGCGATCTGTCCGCGCAAAGACCGCAGCGCTGCGATCCTTGCGCAGGCAGGTCTTTCCGACCCGTCCGCGTTTTCATAAAATGGGGGTAAATGGGGGTATAAGCTTGTATTTTGATCGACATTATTCGTATACTATATACCATACTTCACTGCTGGGCTTGATCCTGCCGCATCTTTTGCATTTGAAGTTAAAGTCGTCTATCTTTTCAAGATCTCCCGTGCAGCCTTGATAGTTGCATATAGACAATAACTCCGGCGGATCGGGATCATCGCCGCAGCCGCCCGAAACAGACTCCAGCTCGTCGTCGGCAAGTTCTCCGCTTGCGTGCATTCGCTCAAAGTATTCTTTTGCCTTTTCCTCGCTGAGCTGTATACGGTTTTCCTTTGCCGTTGCAAGAAGTTCCTCGACCGAGGCGGCATTTTTCACTTTTTTCAACAGTTCTTCAGACATTGTGCTTTTTTCCATTGTTGTGATCATCTCCATAGAATAAATTTAAATTTGTCAGTATTCTTACAGAAAAGGGAAATTATTTATTATCCGATCAATCATCTTGTACCTGGAACGTTATCTGACAATTTTCGCATTTATAAATCGCAAACGAACCCCTGTCATCTGACACTTTAGTATTTGTCGAACCGCAGTTGGGGCATTGTTTGCCGTCGCTGTAACCGCAGCCGCCCGAAACAGCCTCCAGCTCGTCGTCGGAAATCTCGCTTGCTGCGTTAAGACGTGCAAAGTACTCCTGCGCCTTTTCATCGGTAAGCTCGATATTCTCCGCTTTTGCCATTTCGATAAGTTCTTGTGCAGACTTTGCGGTCTTTGCCTTAGCAATAAGTTCTTCATTCATGGTTTTTTCCTCCTTAAAAAATTTATTTGTCAGAGTTATTCTACTCCGCAGTAGCCTATTCCGTTTTTGAACACCAGATGTGTACATTCGCCGCAGACTTTGCCGCCGCCGGAAAATGCAGACCACACAGCGCCTAAATCGCTGTAATGACCAACTTGAACCTGCTTAAACTTTCCGGTAAAGCACTTGCAGCCGGAAGTCACGATCGTCTTGCCGTCTTTGCTGCAGCCGCCTGCAACTCCCTCCAATTCATCGTCGGAAACTTCTCCGCTCGTGTGCAGTTGCTTATAGATCATTTCAGCCTCTTCTTTACACATCGCAATGTCGTTTTCCTCGGCGATCTTCATTATCTCCTCGGGAGAATCCGCCTGTCTTGCCTTTTCGATAAGTTCCTTATCCATCGGGTTTCCTCCTTAAAAAGTTATTAGCCGGTAAGTCCGCAGTAGCCTACTCCTCTTTTGAACTTCAGATGTACACATGTTCCGCAGCAGGGGCTGTTGTTATCTTCGCCGCCGGCGAAGCCATACCACATATTGCGCAGATCCAAACCGCCGCCGACATCATCGGGGTCGATCTTCTTATACTGTCCGTTAAAGCATCCGCAGCCGCAAGTTACTATCGTCTTGCCGCTGGTGCTGTTGCAGCCGCCTGCAACGCTCTCCAGCTCGTCGTCGGACATTTCGCCGCTCGTGTGCAGCTGTTTGTAGATACTTTCAGCCTCTTCTTTACACATCTCGATTTCGTTTTCCTCGGCGATCTTCATTATCTCCTCGGGAGACGCCGCCTGTCTTGCCTTTGCAATAAGTTCTTCATTCATTGTATTTTCCTCCTTAAAATGTTAATGTCCATATGAACAGTGGCCTATTCCCTTTTCGATATACAAATACCAACATCTTCCGCAGCATCCATCACTGGAAAACAGATCCCAAGAGTCACCGCGGCGGAACTCCCTAAACTGTCCGTTAAAACACTTGCAGCCGGAAGTCACGATCGTCTTGCCGTCTTTGCTGCAGCCGCCTGCAACTCCCTCCAGTTCGTCGTCCGACATCTCTCCGCTTGTGTGCAGCTGTTTGTAGATACTTTCAGCCTCTTCTTTACACATCTCAATGTCGTTTTCTTCGGCGATCTTCATTATCTCCTCGGGAGAATCCGCCTGTCTTGCCTTTGCAATAAGTTCTTCATTCATTGTATTTTCCTCCTTAAAAAATTATTAGCCGCTAACTCCGCAGTAGCCTATTCCGCTTTTGAACTCCAGATGTATACATTCGCCGCAGCTGGGGACGTCTCTGCGAGCGAAGTCATACCAATTTCTGCGTAGATCAAAAATACCGCCGGCATCATCGGAGTTTATCTTCTTAAACTGTCCGGTAAAGCATTCGCAGCCGGAAGTCACTATCGTCTTTCCGCCGCTGCCGCTGCAGCCGCCGCCTGCAACTGACTCCAGTTCCTCGTCCGCCACTTCGCCGCTCGCGTGCAGCTGATCGTATATCCTTTCAGCCTCTTCTTTGACCATATAAACGTCATTTTCTTCGGCGAGCTTCATTATCTCCTCGGGAGATGCCGCCTGTCTTGCCTTTTCAATAAGTTCCTGTTTCATCGTGGTTTCCTCCTTAAATATAATTTTTTTCTCCGTCGCAGTAGCCTGTTCCGTTTTTGATTTCCAGATGTACACATCTTCCGCAGCAGCCGTCAGAAGAAAAGTCATACCAAAAAGCCTCTGCGGTTGCTACTCCTAAACGGGAGTTTATTTTCGGATAATAATTTCCGTTAAAGCACTTGCAGCCGGAAGTCACTATCGTCTTGCCGTCTTTGCCGGTGCAGCCGCCTGCAACGCTCTGCAACTCGTCGTCCGCCACTTCTCCGCTTGTGTGCAGCTGCTTGTAGATCATTTCAGCCTCTTCTTTGACCATATAAATGTCGTTTTCCTCGGCGATCTTCATTATCTCCTCGGGAGAATCCGCCTGCCTTGCCTTTTCGATAAGTTCTTTATTCATTGTGGTTTCCTCCTTAAAAAATTATCAGTCCGCTCCGCAGTAGCCCGTTGAGCCTTGAAATTTCAAAAATACACATCTTGCGCAGCTGTTGTCGGGTGAACCGTTAAACCACCTGAAACGATTAAGATTTCTAAGAGCCGGATCTTGCTTGTCGATCTCCTGATACTTTCCGTTATTACATCTGCTTAAAGGGAGGACGATAGTCTTGCCCATACTGTTGAGAAGTCCGCCCGATACTGCGTCAAGTTCCTCGTCGGATATTTCCATTTCGTTAATATCCTTGTCCATTGATAACACCTCCGAAAAGATATGTTATGGCATGCAGCAATAACCTATCGCTCCGTCAAATTGCAGATTTTGACATCTTCCGCAGCATCCATCGGACGAAAACTGATACCATAAGGCACGCTTACCGCCTCTGTTTATCACTTCATCATAGACTTGACGATAATGTCCGGTAAAGCACTTGCAGCCGGAAGTCACGACCTTCTTGCCGTCTTTGCTGCAGCCGCCTGCAACTCCCTCCAGTTCTTCGTCCGCCACTTCACCGCTCGTATGCAGCTGTTTGTAGATACTTTCAGCCTCTTCCTTGCACATCGCAATGTCGTTTTCCTCGGCAATTTTCATTATCTCCTCGGGAGATCCTGCCTGTCTTGCCTTTTCAATAAGTTCCTTTTTCATAAGTTTTTCCTCCTATTAAAAAATATTTATCCCTCAGCGTCATTCCACGCCACAGTAACCCATTCCGTTTTTGATCACAAGATGTTCACATCTTCCGCAGCAGCCGTCAGCAGTACAAGTTTCCCACAATCCGCGTATCATACCGCCGTCTTTCAAAGTAATTCCGCTTATTCTCTCATACTTTCCGTTAAAACACTTGCAGCCGGAAGTCACTATCGTCTTGCCGCCGCTGCCGGTGCAGCCGCCTGCGACTGACTCGAGTTCTTCATCGGAAACCTCCGCGTTTGTATGCAGCTGCTTGTAGATCATTTCAGCCTCTTGCTTGACCATATAAATGTCGTTTTCCTTGGCTATTTCAAGTATTTCCTCCGCAGAAGCGGCTTTTTTTGCCTTTTCAATAAGCTTTTCGTTCATAATAAGATCACCCTTTCATCAAGTATCATATCTATCCCACACGATGTCTTTGGGAGTTATCTCTCCGCAGTGTTCACATTCAAATAATGTAACGCCCCTGCGGTAACCCTCAAAAGCATTCGGAATTTCCCGTTTACAAAAAAAGCAATAACCTGCCGTGCGCCTGTTTTTGCCGACGGTACTGCCGCAGTTCTCCGCTGCGGACTTACCGTCATTTTTTTCAACGTCACGATCGAGTTCTTCTTTATCAGGCGCAGTGACGTTTGTCTTTCGTATCAGTTCTTCTTTCATTTTTTGCCGCCTTTCTGAAAATGCAGATCTTACGGCACATTTCCCGAAAACCGCGTGCAGCTAACGGATCACCCTGCTTTTTGGTGGTCGCGTTCCCCAGATACTGCACACTGCGGTCTTCGGTACTATTTTAATGCGCCGCAGTTCCGCCCGTTCAGAGCGGTACGATCCGCCGTAGATCAAGGATCAGGAAACTCCGCAGTAACCCTTGAAAGTACTGGTAAATTCCAGGTGCCTGCAAGTTCCGCAGCAGCCGGCCTTGCCCATGCTGTCCCACAATTTGCGGGTCTCCGGGAAGTCGATCCTCTTGCCGTTTTTATCGCAATTTTGGAGATATTGTCCGTTAAAGCATTTGCAGCAAGATGTAACAACGGTGTGGCCATCGCTTGTATCACAGCCGCCGCCTGCAACGCTCTCCAACTCTTCATCGGAAACTTCGCCGCTTGTGTGCAGCTGCTTGTAGATCATTTCAGCCTCTTCCTTGCCCATTTCAATGTCGTTTTCTTCGGCGATCTTAAGTATCTCCTCCGATGAGGAGGCTTGCTTTGCCTTTGCAATAAGTTCTTCATTCATTGTGGTTTCCTCCTTAAAAAGCTGTCAGCCGCTGACTCCGCAGTAGCCTATTCCGCTTTTGAACACCAGATGTTTACATTCGCCGCAGACCTTTTTTTCGCCGTGACCGCCGCTGCCGGAAAATGAAGACCACACAGAGCCTAAATCGCTGTAATGACCAACTTGAACCTGTTCAAACTGTCCGGTAAAGCACTTGCAGCCGGAAGTCACGATCGTCTTGCCGCCGCTGCCTGTGCAGCCGCCTGCAACGCTCTCCAGTTCATCGTCGGAAACTTCTCCGCTTGTGTGGAGCTGCTTGTAGATCATTTCAGCCTCTTCCTTGCACATCGCAATGTCGTTTTCCTCGGCGATCTTCATTATCTCCTCGGGGGAATCCGCCTGCTTTGCCTTTTCAATAAGTTCTTGTTTCATCGTGGTTTCCTCCTTAATAATAATTTTTTTCTCCGCTGCAGTAGCCTATTCCGTTTTTGAGTATCAGATGTACACATCTTCCGCAGCAGCCGTCAGAAGAAAAGTCATACCAAAAAGCCTTTGCGGTTCCTACTCCTAAACGGGAGTTTATTTTCGGATAATAATTTCCGTTAAAGCACTTGCAGCCGGAAGTCACGACCGTCTTGCCGTCGCTGCCGCTGCAGCCGCCTGCAACGCCTTCCAGTTCTTCATCCGCCACCTCGCCGCTTGCGTGCAGCTGAGCATATATCCTTTCCGCCTCTTCCTTGACCATATAAATATCATTTTCCTCGGCGATCTTCATTATCTCCTCGGGAGAGTCCGCCTGTCTTGCCTTTTCAATAAGTTCCTGTTTCATCGTGGTTTCCTCCTTAAAAAGCTATTACTCTACTCCGCAGTAGCCTATTCCGTTTTTGAACGTCAGATGTGTACATTCGCCGCAAACCTTTTTTTCGCCGTGGCCGCCGCTGCCGGAAAATGAAGACCAGACAGAGCCTAAATCGCTGTAATGACCAACTTTGACCTGTTCAAACTGTCCGGTAAAGCATTTGCAGGCGGAAGTCACGATCGTCTTGCCTCCGCTGCCGGTGCAGCCGCCCGCAACGCTCTCCAACTCTTCATCGGAAACTTCGCCGCTTGTGTGGAGCTGCTTGTAGATCATTTCAGCCTCTTCCTTGCCCATTTCAATGTCGTTTTCTTCGGCAATTTTCATTATCTCCTCGGGAGAATCTGCCTGCTTTGCCTTTGCAATAAGTTCTTCATTCATTGTGGTTTCCTCCTTAAAAAGCTATTACTCTACTCCGCAGTAGCCTATTCCGCTTTTGAACGTCAGATGTGTACATTCGCCGCAGACCTTTTTTTCGCCGTGACCGCCGCT
>CANRDT010000011.1 GCA_947629455.1 uncultured Ruminococcus sp. | reverse complement strand
GCGACGATGGGCTCTGCCCCTCGACCCCGCAAGCCTTTTTAAGGAAAAGGCTTGACCGAAAACCTTTTTAATTTGCCCCCCTACTTATCAAACAAACTTCAGAGCGTGAAATCAGCCTGCGGAGCGATTCTTACTTCTTACTTCTAACCTCTTACTTCTAATTGCTTACTTCTGCCTGTCAAGCGGCTTTTCCAGACTCCTCCGCACATCTTCAAGATATGCCTCGGGGTCTATATTTTCCGTAAAACGCGGCTTTGTACTCCGCCTGAAAACCCAACTGCTGTGCAGCGGCATCTCCATCATCGTATGCAATGGCTTGTTGGCACGCTCGGCAAAATATCCGGCGTCCGCAGTCGAATTTGCACCCATAAACACCACGGTATCGCAGTTGTTCATAATGGTGATCGAACCTCTGCCATAGCTTGAATCAAGCTGACTGAGCGACTGCATAAGTATAATGGCGGAGATGTTTCGCGCCCTGATATTGCTGATGATGTTGTCGAATTTGTCTATGCGGCAGTTGGTGGCAAAGTCGTCGAGTATGAACGTCACCGACGTCGGCAGTCTGCCGTTTTCACAACAGTTGTCGGCATAGTCGCAAAGCTCGTTCATCGCCTGCGTATAGAACATATTCGCCAGAATGTCGTTTGAACGGTCGGAATCCGAAACTACCGCGAACACGGCAAGCTTTTCCCTGCCCAAACGCGTAAAATCGAAATCCGCGTCCTTGAAAAGCGCGGCTGTTTCCTCGCTGTCGAACGGCGTAAGCAGAGAAGTCAGCGTGCTTATCACGCAGGACAATGTCCTCTCCGAAAGCGACTTGAACGGACGGAACATTCTGCACGCCCAGCTCTCCTTGCCCTCCTCTTCCATTCTGCGCTGATGTTTTGCAAAGCACCTGTACACCGGCTTGCCGTCAAGTTCCTCTTCGCCAAGATCTTCATACGGAACGAACCTGCTGAGCATATCCATAACGGCAGTCAGCGTCATACGGCTGCGGTCACCCTCCTCAAAGAGCAGTCCGATAAACGCGCAGAGCATTGATTCCGCCGCATTTTCCCAATACGGATCGCGCGGCGCAGCGCCGTCTTTATACTGAGAGAATACTATACTGTGCGCCATTTTGCGTATGTCCTGCGAAGATCTTATATACATAAGCGGATCATAGCGCATAGAGCACTGCATATGCGTAAGATCGAGCTTTGCCACTTCGTAACCCATACACCGCAGTATCGCCGCAAGCGAACGGTACAGGCCGCCCTTGGGGTCGGAAATGATAAGGCTGCCGCCTGCGTTCAGCGCATTGAGCGTTCCCATGACCGTGGATTTTCCGCAGCCGGAAGGACCTATCACCGCAACGTTGTTGTTAAGTCCTGTGATCCTGATGTCGCGGGAATATTCCGTACCGTCCGGCATAACTATACAGCTGCCGCCCGTTTTATTGAAAATATTCTTTGCCTTTTCGGTATTGTTTATAATGTTCATAATGTACCTCCGTTTACAGTTCCTGCGCAATATCGTCCGCAATGCCGAGTTCTATCGCCTCTTTCGCGCTCAGATATGTGTCGCTCATCATAAGCCGGTTCATTTTCTTGGTGCTTACTCCCGTGTACCTTGAAAGCATACCGCTCATTATATCTCTCATCGCAAGCAGCGATTCAGCCGTACTCTTTACCGAGCTTGCACTGCCGCCCGTGCCCTGCATTATAAGCGGCTCGTGTATCATCACTTCGGCGTGTCCGAACATATGCCTGTGACCTTTCGCGCCTGCCGCAAGCAGCAGCGCAGCCATACTGTAGGCTTTTCCCGTGCAGATGATGTCAATGCTGTTGCGCTTGCTGAGCAGCTCCATGGCGTCGATCATCGCAAGCCCTGCCCTGATCTCTCCGCCCGTGCTGTCAAGGTATATCTTTATCGGTATGCCGCTGTCCGTGAGATGTATCATATTCTTTATTACATTTCCTGCGACCGCGCTGTCTATCATTCCGCTGAGGAATATTTTACCCTCCCTCGCAAGCACCGCCTCAATGCTTAACTGGTGCGTGCCTTTCGCGTCTTCTACGATTATCCAATTGTTTATGCAGTCTGACATAATTATTACCTCGCTTTTTTGTTTACAGTTATTCGCCCCTGCTGTTTATGTATTGAGTATACCACTTCCCGCTCCGCTTTGCTAATCATATTTCGGTAAAACTTGTTTTACCTTTTTGGATATACCGCCGATTTTTGGGGGTATATACCTTCCCCTTTTCGGGGAAAACCCTTTTGAAAAAGGGTTATTCCCCGAGCCCCTTTCCTAAAACTTTCAATGATTTTTGCGATGGACGGCAAAGTCTTTGAAATGCGTATCAAATAAAATTCACAATGCTTGAAAAATTACACCGTCCATCGCAAAAATGACTAAAGCTTTGAGAAGAGATTCAAGAAACAATTCTTTCCAAGAAGATTTCTCCCAAAGAGGAAAAAATATACCTCAAAAAGAGGGGCGCATACACAAAATATAAAAATACCGTACAAACCAAACGGAATGTACGGATTTCGTGCGTATTTTCCTTTTTTTGAGGGACTTTTTTGAGTAAAGGCTTTTTCTTAAACTCTCCTCTCTGAGGACTTCTGACCATTTTTTGCGAGGGGTAATAGCACCGATAAAAGCTATTTTTCAACGTGCTGATTAATCTTCACGCGAACATTGCCCCTCGCAAAAAATAATTAAAAGTCTTTGGAAAGGGGTTTGGGGGAGAACCTTTCTTCAGAAAGGTTTCCCCCAAAGAAAGGGAAATTCCTTTTCGGACAGAGTGCAGGCGAGGAAGACAGCTTGGGAGAGGCATTTCCAGAGCAGCCAATCGAGGGAGGAGAAAGCAAGTTTCAGTTCCACAAGT
This sequence comes from uncultured Ruminococcus sp., assembly GCA_947629455.1. Lineage (GTDB taxonomy): Bacteria > Bacillota > Clostridia > Oscillospirales > Ruminococcaceae > FB2012. The sequence goes on along the minus strand of CANRDT010000011.1, from coordinate 60,947 downwards.
TCCTGTAGGCGACTGCAATAGGGGTCGGCGCTGTTTTTAAGCAGCTCGAGGACATATTCCCTGTTTTTAACGGCTTTTCCCGACGCGGAGGACGAGCGGCTCACCTTTGAAAAACAATCGCGCAGACAGCCGACCTGACCCGTTATCATAACAAGCTGAGCGACGTCGCTCATTTCGGCGAAGTGTATATCCGTTTCACTGCACAGGGCGAGCCTGCCGCTTGCGCTAAATTCGGGCAGACGGCACAGCTCCGTAACGAGAGAGGGATCGCCCTGTATCCGCTTTGCTATACTGCGCGTGATCTCCTCGCACGCTTTTTTCTTGTCCTCGTCCGACCTGTTGAGAAAACGCTCGCAGATATTCATTTTATACCACGCGGCATTGGCATAGGGGATAAAGTAATACTCCCTGCCGTCATTGCCCGTGACCACCATATCGCTGTACGCGGCGCCGCCGTCGTCAAATTCCTCCAGCAGATAAAGACCGCTGTCCTCGGGATAATTTTTCATAAGAAATTCAGCGAACCGGTAATTTTTCTCCTCCTCCACAAAAGCGTATCCGTGATCAAGAATAATTTCCTGTAACTGCTCGGGATAGCGGTACAGAAACGAAATGCCGCCGCGCTCCTGAATATCTGCATCTTTCAAGATCTCCGCGGAATTAAGCGTCGCCGACCTCGCACGCCGCAGGGAATACGGCATTACCTTTTCGGAAAACAACGCCGCGCCGCCGAACAGCTCCGCCAGACGCTCAACGATACCCCAGCGCAGATCGAGATTCATTATAAATTCATCGTCCGTTCGCAGCTTTTCAAGATCGTCACCGTCGCAAAGCCCTATCGCCTGCTTTATCCGCGCGAGGAAGATGACCTTTTTCGTGTCAATATCGCCGCGCCGCGAATGATAGTCAAGATAATCCTGCCGCTTATTTTCGGGATAAAGCGTTTCAATGATCTCGCGGTCGGTCAGCCTGCGCGCTTTGAGAACATCGTCAATTATCCGCGCAAATCCCGACTTTATTTCATCGGGATAATGCACCGCCAGAATATCCCCCAGCTCATCGTAAACGCTTTCCAGTTCGGGCGGAACATAGCCGTTTTCGTCCGCACACTGTTCATACGCGGTCATAAGTATCCCGTACTGCTCGCATACGTCAAGCCGCACCGCACTTCCCGTCAGCCAGCCGCTTTTTATCAGACTAAGTTTTTTGCCCGAAATGCCGATCTTTTTTGCAAATTCGCCGTCGGTCAGCCTTGATTTCAGCGCACCCGATATTCTGTCCAGCAGCTCCGAGAACGCGGCAGAGGGAATAAATCTGTAGCCGCGGTAAAATTCGCGCCTGTTGCAGTAGCGGTATATTCTGTCAAGCGTCTGTCGGCGTGCGGATATTCCCTCGATATAAGAGCGCACGGTCGGTTTCGGCATACCGAGAGCCGCGGCCATCTCGCCCTGCGATATTTCAAGCGTCTTGCAGACTTCGCCGAGGGACATCTCGCCGCCGCGCAGCTTTGAGCCGTAACAGTACATTGAACATCGCCCTTTCCTATTTTTAATTTACGATCTACGAAAATAATAGCACAATTTCAGGCAAAATGCAACAGCGGCGGAGGTCCTCCCGGACGGGGCATTTCCGCCCGTCCACGGTGCATATCGTTTTGGCTTTATAAATGGGGCGGAGAAAGTTTTTTGCATATTATATTTTCTTTACTTTGCGACAGAGAATATAACTATAAGACTAAAAACGCTCTTGTAAAATTGATTCCCTAAAGTCTTGCCTGACGGGGCAATGCGCCCTCTGCATTATACAAAGCGATCAAAGCACTTTGCCAAATATTGTTTCCTCACCTCAAGATCAGATCCCACAACATTGAAATTATTTCGCAGATTGTTTTGAAAATTTTAATAAAAATGCTTGACATTCCCTTTGCGTTATGATATAATATATATTGCTCGGGGTGTGGCGCAGATTGGTAGCGCGCTACCTTGGGGTGGTAGAGGCCGTGGGTTCAAGTCCCGTCACTCCGACCAATTTAAGAAGGGCAGGTGAATGATATGAATATTCGTATGGGAAAAATCGGGAATATCTATCATTCACAACTGCTGTTCATTTAGTCTGATCGTTTCATTTGTGGATAGTAAATTCAAGTGTTCTCGTTTTTTCGGGAACACTTTTTTATTTAATAAATAAAGCCGACCTCTAAAATTCTCCGCCGAGCTTTCCCCTTATCCACGCCGTTTCCAGCACATCGTAAATATACATATTCATAGTACCGTTTTTAAAATATCGGCTGTTATCTCCTCCGAGCATTTTCACCGCAAACGCTCCCACAGCCCTTGACCGCGACTGCCCCGCATAACAATGGACGAGCAGCGTATCCGCCGCAAAACGATTTTTTTGTATAAATCCGATTATTTTATCCGCCATTTCATCATCAAAAGCGACCGCGCCGTCTGTTTCTTTTACAACGTCGTCAAAATACAGAGTAATAACGTCCTTGCAGAACCGATTTTTTTCAAATCGTATGCCGAATCCTCCCGTGTATGTATCCTGAATGGAAATGACGGCGTAGCTGTCCGTCCGCGCCGCCATATCCTGTTCTCCAAAGCAGTAAAAATGCTCCATTACATATTCAAACGCGTCATAGACCGATCTTACGATTACTCTTTTCATATGTGATTCCCCTCGATATTCTTGTAATGCTCCGCATTTCTGACGTGCTTGGCAACTTCGTTGTAAAATTCAAGCTGCAATGGGATAAATTCATTGTAGGTCTTCAATTCGCATTCCCTGTCAAGGAAATCCAGTGCAGCCAGCGCAAGCTCCCTGTCGATCCTTTCAAGATCAATGATAAGGTATGACAGCGCGAGAGTGTTGCTGCCCGTGTATTCGGCTATCAGCTTGTTGGTCTCCCTCCAAAGCGCTCTGCTTTCCGGCTCAAGCGCGTCGAGTCCGTCTTTTTCAATGATATTTTCCACATATTTTTCGTACTCTTCCCTGTCCATCAGCCATTTTTCTTCCATGCGGATTCCTCCTTTTACTTGTCGAGCGTGTTCATCGTCACCACCGAATCGGGAAAATTCTGCTGTGCATATTTGCGCATAAGCTTCATTCCCTCGATATGGTTGCTGTGGATATTGATGTGCTTTGGTCTCTTGCCGTTTTCCCTCATCCATTTAAGAATGTCAAGTCCCGTATGCTCCTCTCCCAGACTGTAATCGAGGCTGACGAACTCAAATTCGCCGAAAATGCGGTAGTAGCTGATACAGTCGTCATAGCTGCGCACACATTCAAATCCCTTGGGGAATTGCCTCGTGTCATCGACGAATAGTTTAAATCCCATAAAAATTCCTCCTTTTTTCTCACAAAAGATCTATTTGAAATTTGTGTAAGCATTTTTATTTCAGAAACAAGAAATAATATCTGCTCAACAGGTTGGATTTTACGCTCTGAACTTACGGTGAAAACGAAGTCTGCATATTAAAAAGGTTTTGGCTCCAGCCTTTTCCTTAAAAAGGCTGGCAGGGTCAAGGGACAGCGTCCCTTGTCGCCGTCCGCAGACGGCGAAAGCCCCTGCTGCCTGCGTCCGCAAGGGGTGAATTTCAAAACAGTCCGGTGGACTGTTTTGAAAGAGGGGACGACCTGCAAGAAGGGCGTCCCCTAAGTTTGATTGGTGAGGACTTTCTCCACGCCGCTTGCGGCGTGGAGAAATAATTCTGAAACGGGCTGTTTTTTACCGCTGTTTTCAAACGCCGATATTCAATTTTCAAGATACAAAAAAGAGCTATTAACTAAAAACAGACACAATTACATCGCGCTCGGCGAAACATAAAAATTTCCATTCTCAGTTAATAGCTCTGATACGCATTCAGCGTAATTTTTATTATATCATTTTACGCGGCAGATGTCAACGGGCATTTGCCGATTTTGTGTTAATATAATGTAAATATATTGTTTTGCTGTCAAAAAGTCACAAATTAAAATCTTACCTCTTACCTCTAAACGGAGGACCTTGAAATATTATCAAATATATGATACAATAATTATGCTTTGATATTCCACAAATTACGGGGGTGCGGCTATGAAAACAGTACGGATATATACCGACGGGGCATGCTCGGGAAATCCCGGACCCGGCGGCTACGGCGTGATACTTAATTATAAAGGAACGCAAAAAGAACTTTCGGGCGGTGAGAAAAATACGACCAATAACCGTATGGAGCTTTCCGCCGTCATTGCAGGACTTGACGCGCTCAAAGAACCCTGCGCGGTGGAACTGTACACCGATTCAAGATATATCGTCGACGCGGTAGAAAAAGGCTGGGCAGTGTCATGGAAAAGAAACGGCTGGGTCAAATCCGACAAAAAACCTGCTCTTAACGCCGATCTCTGGGAAAAACTCCTCGCCCTGCTTTCCGTACATTCAGTAAAGTTTATATGGATAAAAGGTCACGACGGTCACCCCGAAAATGAACGCTGCGATTCTCTCGCGGTCAGCGCGGCGGCTAAATTCAAGGACTGACGGCGAGGAATTACGGAAAAATATAGAAATACTGAATATTCTGTGAACCCTATTGAAATGTAGAGGAAAAAGGTATATAATAACCTTGTGAGGGCAAAAGCTCCATAAACAGACTGAAAGGGATGATCTTGAAATGGAAAAGCGAGTTGTGTATGCCGACAATTCGGCTACCACCAGAGTTTCAAAACGCGCTCTGGAGGCTGCTCTTCCACATTTTACGGAGGAATACGGCAACGCCTCCAGCATATATACACTGGGTATGAACGCGGCGAAAGACGTACTTGCCGCGCGTGAACAGGTCGCAGCCGCTCTCGGGGCAAAGGTAAGCGAGATATACTTTACGGCAGGCGGCTCTGAATCGGATAACTGGGCGATACGGGGCATAGCCGAAGTAATGGCGAAAAAGGGCAAAAAACACATCGTCACGACCGTGTTTGAACATCACGCGGTACTGCATACCTGCCAGTATCTTGAAAAATACGGCTTTGAGGTGACATATCTGCCCGTTGATGAAAACGGACTGATAACCGCGGCTCAGGTGGCTGACGCGATACGCGATGATACGGCTCTGGTAACGATAATGTTTGCAAACAACGAGATCGGAACAATTATGCCGATAGCGGAGATAGGAGCTGTCTGCCGCGAAAGAAAGGTCATTTTCCACACCGACGCGGTGCAGGCTGTCGGAAACGTTGATATTGACGTCAAGGCTATGAATATAGATCTGCTTTCTCTGTCGGGACATAAGATACACGCTCCCAAGGGAGTGGGCGCTCTGTATGTAAGATCGGGGATAAATATCCCGAATCTCATCTACGGCGGCGCACAGGAACGCAACAAACGCGCAGGAACGGAAAACGTACCCGGCATTGTCGGACTGGGAGTCGCTATCACCGACGCAGTAAAGGATATTGAGGGAAAGAATAAAAAAGTCAGGGCTATGCGCGATCGGCTTATCGACGGTCTGCTGAAGATACCACAGACAAGGCTCAACGGCGACAGAGAACGCCGCCTTGCAGGAAATGTGAACATCTCTTTCCGCGGTATCGAGGGTGAAAGCCTGCTGCTTATGCTCGATATGTACGGCATTATGGCGTCATCGGGCTCTGCCTGCACGAGCGGTTCGCTCGACCCGTCACACGTTCTGCTCTCTATCGGACTTCCTCACGAAACGGCTCACGGCTCGCTGAGATTGTCCATAAACGATGAAAATACCGAAGAGGACGTTGATTATATCCTCGAGGTCGTGCCGATAGTGGCGAAAAAGCTGCGTTCGATGTCGCCGCTGTGGGAAAAGATCTGCCGCAGCGAGGGCATTGAGGATTACACGAAAGATTGATTTTTCATTTTTCAAGGAGGAAATATTATGATATACAGTGAAAAGGTAATGGATCATTTTGCCAATCCCAGAAACGTGGGAGAGATAGAGGACGCTGACGGCGTCGGCGAGGTCGGCAACGCAAAGTGCGGCGATATAATGAAAATGTACATCAAGGTAGATAACGGCGTTATCAGCGATGTTAAATTCAAGACGTTCGGCTGCGGCGCGGCTGTCGCGACTTCGTCAATGGCTACCGAGCTTATCAAGGGCAAGCCGCTCGAGGAAGCTCTCAAGCTTACCAACAAGGCGGTAGTCGAGGCTCTGGAGGGACTTCCTCCCGTCAAGCTGCACTGTTCGGTGCTTGCGGAGCAGGCGATCAAGGCGGCTATCTCCGATTACTACACCAGACAGGGTATAGATCCTCTGCCGATAGTCGGCGAGATAGGCGAATGTGAGGATTGCCAATAATCAACAGAGCGAAATATTTTTCTGCGGGCAGCGCTGTGCGGTCACACGGCGTTGCCCATAATTACAGTCACGGAAATCAATTTTTGATTTCCAGAAGTTAGAACGCTGCGCTTTTAGATGTAAGAGGTAAGAGGTCAGAGGTAAGACAAGGAGCGCCTGCGGCGGAGGAAAAATAATTTAACGTTATATTCTCCCACTTGGGGAGAATATAACAAAATAATTTGCAAAACGGTGAAGAATACAATTGTAAGATCAAAAGCACTCTCATAGAATTGATCTCGGTAAAGTCAGAACGCTGCGCTTTTAGATGTAAGAGGTAAGAGGTCAGACAAGGAGCTCTGCGGCGCATTATTTTAAATATCAGTCCGCTTTGCAATTTTTTCTTGCTTCTTGTTTCTTGTTTCTAAAAATCTTGTTTCAGGAGATCGATTTTGTAACAATTAATTTCCGTGAATTACAGTAGATGGGAGGGATACGCCCTGTCGGAAAAGAAAAAAGTTCTTGCCGCTATGAGCGGCGGCGTTGACAGTTCCGCCGCCGTAAAGCTTTTGCTCGATATGGGTTATGACGTTTCGGGAGCGACTATGCGGCTTTTTAATAACGAGGACGCAGGGCTCGAAAGAGAGCGTACCTGCTGTTCACTTAAAGACGTTGAGGACGCAAGATACGCCGCTTTCCGTCTGGGAGTGGATTTTTATGTATTCAATTTTTCCGATGAGTTCCGCGAAAAGGTGATAGGAAATTTTGTGGATACATATCTCGCAGGCGGTACTCCCAATCCCTGCATACAGTGCAATAAACATCTGAAATTTTCGGGATTTTTAAACCGTGCGCTGACACTCGGGTATGACTATATCGCAACGGGACATTACGCGCTCCGCGAATTTGACGAGCAAAGCGGAAAATGGTTGCTGAAACGTTCACCATTCCGCGGCAAGGATCAGAGCTATGTGCTTTACTGCATAACGCAGGAGCAGCTTTCGAGGACGCTTTTTCCTGTCGGCGGACTTGAAAAGAGCGAGATAAGAAAGATCGCCGCAGAAACGGGGCTTGCAAATGCCGAAAAGCCCGACAGTCAGGACATATGCTTTATACCCGACGGAGATCACGGAAAATTCATTGAACGCGCCGCAGGCAGTCAGCAGGCGGGGGATATACTCCTCACCGACGGAAGAAAAGTCGGCAGGCACAAGGGACTTATACATTACACCGTCGGTCAGCGCAGGGGGGTAGGGGTATCCTACAGCGAGCCGCTTTTCGTACTGGAAAAGAATGTTGAAGAGAACAGGCTGATACTCGGGACAAGCTCGGAGAACCGCTGTACTTCCCTCACCGCGCGGCAGGTGAATTTCATTTCGGGGGAGTTTTTGCAAAAAGATCTTGAATGTACCGCGCAGACGAGGTATCATCAGAAAGAGGTCCCCTGCGTAGTTTCTCCGATCGGAGAGGACAGCGTGAAAGTGACGTTCCTACAGCCGCACGCCGCGGTTTCAAAGGGGCAGTCGGTCGTATTTTATAACGGCGAGGTCGTCCTCGGCGGTGGGATAATAGTTGATTCCGAGAGGTAAGCAGCGCTGAAATAAGCTGTTTCCCAAAAAATAACGAATATATGCTCCGCAGGTTGATTTCACGCTCCACAGTTGCGGAGAAAACGAAGTCGGCATATTAAAAAGGTTTTCGGTCAAGCCTTTTCCTAAAAAAGGCTGCCCTCGCGCGGGCGGCGCTTGTCGCCCTCTGCGATGTGCGGAGCGGTCAAGCTTTGGAAATCGGGCGGTTGAAATTCTATACGGCATTTACTTTAATAATCTGTTGGAAAGAAATTTCCGGTTTTTATTTTACGCAGTAAAATAAAAATTGCCGACCGCATAATGTCGGCAAAGGAAATTTTCTTTTAGCCCAAACACGCAGTGTTTGGGGTGTGCTCTGAAAAGGGTGAATTTCAAAACAGTCCGGTGGACTGTTTTGAAAGAGGGGACGACCTGCAAAAAGGGCGTCCCCTAAATTTAATTGGTGAGGACTTTCTTTCCGCCGCTTGCGGCGGCAGGTAAACAGCTTTTGGTGTATAATATCCCAAAGGGGCTAATATCTTTCGGGAAGTGGATATGTATTTTGACAATCGGCTGGAGATTATTTTAAAACGCCATCTTGAAATCCCTCTTAAAATATGGTATAATGTCTATATAAGTAATTGCGGTTCAGGACAAGGTGATACAATGAATTATATAGGCTCAAAATACTCCCTTATAGAGTTTTTAAAAGATACAATAGGCAACGTGACCGGCTATACAAACGGCGAGGGACGTATATTCGCCGACCTTTTTGCAGGGACGGGTATCGTCGGCTCGACGTATAAGGAAATGGGTTACGATGTCATATCAAATGATATTCAGTATTATAGTTATGTCCTGAACAAACATCTGATCGAAAACGTTCCCGTGACAGACAGTTCTCCGCTTGAATATCTCAATTCTTTGGACGGAATAGAGGGGTTTGTATATAACAACTATTGCGCCGGCTCAGGCAGTGACCGCAACTATTTCACCGACAGCAACGGCAAGAAATGCGACGCTATCAGGACTAAGCTTGAAGAAATGCGCGGCAGGGAAATAGACGATCCGGTGTACTATTACTTTCTTGCAAGCCTTGTGAACTCTATCGACAAATACGCCAATACCGCGTCGGTTTACGGAGCGTTTTTAAAACACATCAAAAAATCGGCGCAGAAGGATTTTAAATTAGAGCTTCTTCCGGTGATACCGGGAAATAAAGGGAAGGTATACAATAAGGATATAAATACTCTGATCAAAGAAATTCACGGTGATATTCTGTATCTTGATCCGCCGTATAATGCGCGGCAATACTGCACTAATTATCATGTTCTCGAAACTATTGCCAGATACGACAACCCCATTTTAAACGGCAAAACAGGGCTGAGAGATTATAAAGATCAGAAAAGCGCGTACTGTTCTAAAAGAACCGTTGACAGGGTGTTTGACGATCTGATCGCTCACGCTGATTTCAAATACATATTTTTAAGCTACAACAATGAGGGCTTGATGAGTCTCGAAACAATAAAGTCTATAATGTCAAGGTATGGGAAATATACTTGTTATACCCGTGATTACCGCCGTTTTAAAGCCGACAAGGACGAAAATCGTCAAATTGCCGCGGATACTACCACTGAATATATTCATTGCTTGGTAAAGGAGTAAATGATGTCAAAATATAATGACATTGATATGAGCCGTTGGAAGGATTATACGGATATTTTTACCGATTCGCTCTGGATCATTGATAAACGAGATAACTCGGGAGCGCATAACGGAGATTATCACGGCAATTTTGTTCCTCAAATCCCTCACCAGTTATTTACACGTTACACCAAGAAAGGAGATTGGATTTTAGACCCGTTTATGGGAAGCGGAACGTCCTTGATCGAGGCGCAGCGCATGGGCAGGAACTCAATCGGCATAGAGTTACAGGACAATGTTGCGCGGGAAGCCGCGAGGAGAATATCCACGGAGAAAAATGAAGTTTGCAAAGCGTATGCGTTTATAGGAAACAGCCGACGCACAGATATAGAAAAAATGCTCCGTACTGCCGGAGCTGAAAAGGTACAATTTGTGATAATGCACCCGCCCTATTGGGATATTATAAAGTTTTCCGATGATCCGAACGACTTGTCGAACGCAGCCGATCTGGACGATTTTCTTCATTCGTTCGCAGAAGTGATAGATAATACCACAAGGGTCTTGGAAAGGCAGCGTTACTGCGCCGTTGTTATCGGCGACAAGTATGCCGACAGTCGGATCGTTCCTTTAGGTTTTCACTGTATGAATTTGTTTTTGGAGCGAGGATTTATCTTAAAAGCTATACTTGTCAAGAATTTCGGTGAAACGCAGGGCAAGGCAAATAAGCAGGGGATATGGCGATACCGCGCTCTTTCCTCGGATTTTTACATATTTAAGCATGAGTATATTTTTGTATTTAAAAAGCCGTAGCGACTGCTGCGGCTTTTTGTTATCAAGCTATATTTACTTTGTTATGCCATGGACATACAGTTGCTGCATTTAAGGTTTAAATTCCAAATGCCTCTTAAACTCTAAAGGGTCATACCAATAGCAGCCTTCGCAGCCGTCCTCTTTTCCATTATGTATTGCACCGCCTTTGTAATATGACATGGGGTAGCCAAGTTTTTTAGCGTCAAACCGTATGCCGGTCTTCTTGCACTCCTTGCAATACTGTCGTTTAGCATCATTTGCAGGTTTGCTTAACGGCTGAAAATCGGAAAGCTTCTGGTCTTCGTTTTTCATTACCCTATCCTCGTTTTTACGACCATTTTTGTGATCGCATTCCGGATCGGACGTCCCAAGAACAACACAACGTCGCGAGCATATTTCTTTCTTAATATCAGGACGAATGTGTTGTGAATACTCGCCATTGTTAAATCCAACTGTTCTAATTGCGTTTACCTTGTTACCCGGAGTCCGTGACCTATCCCTTTCAATGATGTATTTTCTTCCGAATGTTCCATCGTCACGCGACCAACCTGCTCCGTTCAACAGCTGAAGTCCTTGGTATTTTCCAACGAACTCATCAACCGAAACCCAACGGCTGCAACCATTTTCATCAATTTGAGCCAATTCTTCAAACAATTCAATTTTTGTCATTGTCGTTTTGCTCCGTTTCAAGAAATAGTTTGTAGGTCTCCACTTCAAGAGAATTTGCAAGCCGCTGAATATTTTCAAGTGAAATGCTGCGCTTGAATCTCTCAATGTCGCTTATATATGTCCTGTGCAGTCCGCTCAGCTCCGCAAGCTTCTCCTGCGATATACCCATTTCGCGGCGGTACTTGCGAACGTTAGTCCCAAAAACCTTTACAATATCCATATTCCACCACCTTGCAGCATTATTCTATATCAATTAATACAAAAAGTCTACATACAATAAGTTACAATTTCCTGCAAAATTTTCGTAAAATGCCGCAAAAAAAGCAAAAAGCCGAGATCAATAGCTGTTTGATATGTATTTTTAGAACAGCCCCCGAAATATAACAACACGGAAATCAATTTTCAACTTTATTAAAGCTAAAGCTGTTTTGGGTGGTATATTCTCCGCCTTCGACAGAAAATATAACAAAGATCTTGCAAAACTGCGCGGAATAATATTTTAAAATATGCGCCGCAGGCGCTCCTTGTCTTACCTCTTACCTCTTAAAAGCGCCGCGTTCTGACTTCTTAGGAAATCAAGAATTGATTTCCGTGAATATATCAAATATTTATCTTGACAATATATTAAAAAAATGGTATACTATACGCAAATGTATTTTATACTTTTATTTCCATACGCAATATCCCAAAAAGCTGAAAAGGAGATCTTTTAAATGGTTGATGTAAACGGAAAATGGGCGCTCGTAACGGGCGCGGCAAGGGGTATCGGCAGACTGGCAGCGGATTTTCTTGCAAGAAAAGGCTGCAATATCATTGTCCAGAGCAGGACTATGGAGGCGTCGCAGGCGGCGGCAAAGGAATTTGAAAAACACGGCGTTAAAACGCTTTGCGTATCCGCCGAATTTACCGATACCGATTCGGTAAAGAAAATGCTTGAAAGTATTGACGATTCGGGCGTAAGGGTGGATATTATCCTCAACAACGCAGGTATGCAGGTGGCGTACAGGACGGAGTACTGCAAAACGCCCGTCAGCGACTACGAAAAGAGTTTTCTTATAAATACCGTTTCGCCTATGATGATCTGCTACCACTTTATCCCGAAAATGATCGAAAACGGGTTCGGCAGGATAGTGAACACCACAAGCGGAATACGCCTCGAACCCGAACAGGCAGGCTATTCGGCAAGCAAGGCGGCTCTCGATAAGGTGACGATAGATATAGGCTCAAAGCTCGAGGGCAGCGACGTGATGATAAATCTTACCGACCCGGGTTGGTGCAGAACGGATCTCGGAGGACCTCACGCGCCTAACGCTCCCGAAAGCGCGATCCCCGGAGTAGTCGTCGGCGCATTTGTCGATGATAAGAGATCGGGAAGATTTTTCAATGCCGGTATCTTCTACGGAATGACGCTTAAAGAGGCGGTGGAAAAAGCCGAAAGTATGGAAAGTCCGTACTGAGGAGGAGCGCTGTATGGAGCATATTGAAAATCTTGATGCAGCCGCGGCTCTTGAAAAGCTGAAAGCAGGAAATGCCGCATATCTCGGGGCGCGGACGGGTACGGGAGATATTTCCCCCGAAAAAAGGCTCGACGTTTACCGCAACGGGCAAAGACCGTATGCAGTCATAGTTACCTGTTCGGATTCGAGAGTGATACCCGAAAGCATTTTCAGCGCGGGAATAGGCGATCTGTTCGTGATACGCGTGGCAGGAAACGTTATGGACGATCATCAGCTCGGCTCGGTGGAATATGCCGCAGGACATCTCGGAGTGCGGCTCGTCGTCGTACTCGGACACGATCACTGCGGAGCGGTGGACGCAGCCGTAAATCACGATCCCGAGGGGTACATAAAATTCATTACGGACGAGATAAGGCTTGCGGTCGGCGACGAAAAGGACGACTACAAGGCTTGCTGCCTGAACGTCCGCCGCAGCGTGAGTATCATCGAAAGCAGTCTTGAAATACGCAGCGAGGAAAACTGCGGACTAAAGGTAATAGGCGCTCTCTATCGTCTTGAAGACGGCAGAGTTGAATTTAATATCTGATAAAAAAGAAAAATATCGGACGGCAAAACAAGCTGTCCGATATTCTTTATATGTCAGCCCTGAAGTCCGAAAGATATCGACAGCGCCGAATCCACCGCGTTCATCGAGCCTTCGTCAAGCTCGCCCATTCGCTCCTTCAGACGTCTTTTGTCTAATGTACGGATCTGCTCCAGAAGTACGATCGAATCGCGGGCAAGTCCGCACTGACCGCCGCCGACCTCTATGTGCGTGGGCAGCCTTGCCTTTTCCCTTTGGCTGGTGATCGCCGCCGCTATCACCGTGGGAGAATATCTGTTGCCCACGTCGTTCTGTACTATGAGGACAGGGCGCAGTCCTCCCTGCTCCGAACCCACTACCGGACTAAGATCCGCATAATATATCTCGCCCCTGTGAACTGTCAATCTGAACACTCCTTTTCTTAAATTCGACCGCGCTGCCGGCTCGTTTGCGCGTTCTGTTAGTATTTTTGCCCCGTGCAGGCGTTTTAATCATCTGCGCGGAAATTTTTTCAGGGGAGATCGCTGCCTTTATAGTATATGCCCGTTTGCGGCTGACTGCCCCTTTGCAGAATGTACGTTTTTTGTACTTTATCCGAAACGCTTATCGAGGAAAATATGTCAAAAACCGCTGAAATCAATTTATACAAAACTGATCTCCAAAAACAAGAGTTTTATAGACAAGAAGCAAGAAAAAAGTCTGCAAAGCGAAATAATATTTTAAAATGTGCGCCGCAGGCGATCCTTGTCTGACCTCTTACCTCTTAAAAGCGCAGCGCTCTAACTTCTGGAAATCAAAAATTGATTTCCGTGCCAAAACCACTTGCAATCACAGGGAAAATGTGATATACTATACGATGACGGAGTTTGCTCTTAACAACTTACCGCTGCGTGAGAACTCTGAAACATTCGACCAACCAACCAATTATCCTATACTAAACATAGTATATGTCGGCAGCAAAGGAGAACTTATTATGAAATGTCCGTTTTGCGGATTTGAAGACACGAAAGTCATTGATTCACGCCCGAGCGACGAGAAAAAACGCCGCCGCCGTGAATGCGGAAACTGCGGAAAAAGATTCACTACATATGAAGTGGTGGAAAAGCCGCTGCTAATGGTATATAAAAAGGACGGCAGCTTTGAGCCGTTTGACCGTATGAAGATAATAAACGGTCTGCAAACCGCAATAAAGAAACGTCCCGTGGGAGTAAACGCCGTCAACGCGCTGGTGGACGATATTGAAAACACCTACGCAAACGCCATGCAGACGGAGACCACAACGAGCGAGATAGGCGACAAGGTATTGCAGGGGCTTAAAAAGCTCGATCTGGTGGCTTATGTGAGATTCGCCTCGGTCTATAAGGATTTTAACGATGTGGATTCGTTCATTCAGATAATCAGCGAGCTTTCGGACGAAAACGGACGCAAGGCTGAAAAGTAACGCGGCAGGGAGCGTGCGCATATGGGATTTTTCAAAAAATACCGCCCCGTACCCATACCCGAGGAATGTAAAGGTATGCAGATACGGACGGAATCGAGTATCTGCACGGGAGAAAGAGTGATAGGCTTTTACGATCCGGTGAGCAGAAAGCTTTTGTATACCCAGCTGGCGCAGAACGACTCACAGATCGACGCATTCTATGAAAAATACGGCATTGCGCCGCCGACGGACAAAAGGTGATACGACGTCGCGGACGCATCGAGAGGAGAAGATCATATATGTCAAGAAAATTCGCACTGCTCGGCGGTTCGCTGGGGCATACCCTTTCGCCGCCGATACATAAACGGCTGTTTGATCTGAAAGGGCGCGGTTTCGAGTACGGTATCATTGAAATGACTGACGAGGAGCTTTCGCAAAGGGCGGAGGAACTGCGTTCGCTCGACGGTTACAACATCACTATACCGCACAAGAAAGCTATAATAAGCCATATCGACAAGCTTGACGAAAGCGCGGCAAGATACGACTCGGTAAACTGCGTAGACGTCAGGGACGGAGTATGCATCGGCTACAACACCGACTGCGTGGGATTTATAGCGTCAATACGCGCAATGGGCGCGGCTCTTGACGGGAAAACGCTGCTTGTCGGCTGCGGCGGAGTGGGCAGAATGATGGCGATAGAGGCGGCTCTGGCAGGAGCCGATCTGACTATCGCAGTGCTTGAAAGCGATATGCCGCTTGCGGTAAAGGCTAAGGAAGATATTCTGAAAATGAAAGATAACGCGAGGGTTGATATAGTCCTTAACACCGAGATAGACGGTACGCAGCATTACGATCTGCTGATGAACGCCACCCCCGTGGGAATGTACCCGAAAACGAACGCCTGCCCCGTTCCCGACGAGGTCATCGCGGCGGCAGACGCGGTGTTTGATGTGATATATAATCCCGGAATGACGGTGCTGCTGAAAAAAGCGTCTGATATGGGCAAAAAGTTCTCTAACGGAATGTCTATGCTGGTATGGCAGGCGGTAAAGGCGCACGAGATCTGGGACGGCGATACCTACACGGACGAAGAGGTAAATACAATAATCAACGATATGCAGCGCAGTATCGACGGAGAGAACATGGGCTGAAGATCAATTGACAAGGTTATACACGCAAATCAATTTTATCCGCAGGCGGAGAAAATAACACAAAAATATGCTCTTATTCCCATAACGGGAATATCTGCGCAAAAAATATAAACGGAGGTAATTTTAAATGGGATTCGATCTTAAAAACATCAAAAAGACTATCGACAAGGTGGAGGACAAAATACCCGACAGTGTAAAGGACAAAGCAAAAAAGCTTGCCTCAAAAGAAAATCTTGAAAAGGTAA
Source organism: uncultured Ruminococcus sp. (assembly GCA_947629455.1). Lineage (GTDB taxonomy): Bacteria > Bacillota > Clostridia > Oscillospirales > Ruminococcaceae > FB2012. The sequence continues at coordinate 45,113 of CANRDT010000011.1, read as the reverse complement.
AGGACAAGGCTGAAGATCTGCTCGAAAAGGGCAAAGACAAGCTGGACGATCTGAAAGAAAAACACGAGGAAAAAGAAAAAGAGAAAGAAAAAGAAAGCAAATAATACGGCTGTAAGGAAATGAATACTTTTTTACATGCGGAAAATCTTAATTTTTCCTATATAAACGAAATGGAAGAACCTCCCGTAAAAACGGAGGTTTTAAAGGGTATCGATCTGGATATAAGAAAAGGCGAGTTTGTGGCGGTGCTTGGACATAACGGCTCGGGCAAATCCACTCTCGCTAAATGCTTTAACGCCATAAATCTCCCCGAAAGCGGCAGGGTCACGGTGGACGGTCTGGATACCGCAGATGAAAATAACCTGCTCGACATAAGACAAAGAGCAGGAATGGTGTTCCAGAATCCCGACAACCAGATAGTGGCGACCATAGTCGAGGAGGACGTGGCGTTCGCACTGGAAAATATGGGCGTCGAACCTAAAGAGATACGCCGACGGGTGGACGAGGCTCTGAAAACGGTGGGTATGTACGAATACCGTCTGCACGCTCCGCACAAGCTGTCGGGCGGTCAGAAACAGAGAGTCGCCATTGCAGGAATACTCGCCATGCGCCCGGAATGTATACTGCTCGACGAACCGACCGCCATGCTCGATCCTCACGGAAGAGATGAGGTGATGCGGACGATAAAGCGGCTCAACCGCGAAAACGGCGTGACTATCGTGCTTATCACGCATTATATGGACGAGGCGGCGCAGGCGGACAGAGTAGTCGTGGTGGACGACGGAGAGATAGTTATGGACAACGCGCCGAGAAAAGTCTTTTCTCAGGTGGAAACTATGAAAAACCTGGGACTGGATGTGCCGCAGGTGACGGAGTTGGCATATGCCCTCAAAAAGGCAGGCTATGACATATCGCCCGAGATAATCACGGAGGAGGAGTGCGCCCGTGCGGTCGCAGACCTGCTCGGAAGTCGCAATGACTGCGGCAAGGCGGAAGATAGATGATAACGTTTGTCGTTTTATCGGTCTTTTTTATTCCGCAGAGATGCCCGTAGGTGGTGTTATGAAAGAAAACAGTAAAAACAGCAGATTTGATGTGCGCAGAATAATATATGTGGTAAAGAATATTTCATTCTGGCTGGAGGCTGCCGCAGGCTGCGGCGTTATCTCGCTGCTTATGGATATGGGAATACTCTTTATGATAATGGGGGAAGTTGTATTTTATATCGAACCCGCGCTTTACGGGCTGTGGATATTTATCTGGCTGGTCATATCGGTAATAAGAGCGGACAGCATTGAAAAGCGTGAGGAGCTTGCATACAGGCTTGGTCAGAACAGACGGCTTTCAAGAAAAATATACATCAACGCTCTGGCATCGGAAATACTTAGCTACAGATTCTGGTTCATACTTATCTGCGGCGCGGAATTTGAGCTGCGCATATGCAAACTGCTCTTTGCAGGCATACATATAAAGATGTTCTGCACTGCCGTGTGGGTATGTGTGCTTGCCGCCCTGCTCGTCCGCGGCAAGGCTGTGAAAATTTACCGCGAGGAGATCACCCCCACAGAGATCACTTTAGATGTAAGAAGTAAGAAGTAAGAGTAGCTAACAAGCTTTGATTTCACGCTCCGCACTTATTGTGAAAACAAAGTTGGAAAAATAAAAAGGTTTTCGGTCAAGCCTTTTCCTCAAAAAGGCTTGCGGGGTCGAGGGGCAGAGCCCATCGTCGCCGTCCGCAGACGGCGAAACACCCCTGCCGTTTGCGTCCGCAAGGGGTGAATTTCAAAACAGTCCGGTGGACTGTTTTGAAAGAGGGGACGACCTACAAGAAGGGCGTCCCCTGAGTCTGATTGATGAGGACTTTCTCTCCGCCGCTTGCGGCGGAAAAAATAACCCTGAAACGGAAGGTCTTTTCCTTCCGAAAAAACTTATATTTATATTTACCTTAATTGAAAAGGAGTATTTACAATGGGAAGATTATTCGGTACTGACGGCGCAAGGGGCGTTGCAATAAGCGAACTTACCTGCGAGCTTGCCATGAACATAGGACGTGCGGCGGCTCTGGTGCTGGCAAAGGAGACCGATCACGCTCCGAAAATAATAATCGGAAAGGATACACGCATTTCGGGGGATATTCTCGAATCGGCTCTTGCCGCAGGAATATGCTCCGTCGGCGCAAACGCACACATACTCGGCGTAGTGCCCACTCCTGCGGTGGCTATGCTGGTAAAAAAATACGGAGCGGACGCAGGCGTTATGATCTCGGCATCGCACAACAGTATGGAATTTAACGGTATCAAGCTTTTTTCGGGCAGCGGATTCAAGCTCTCCGACGAGATCGAAGAGGAGATAGAATCGCTGATACTCGATACGCCCGAGAAGATAAGCGTAAAGTGCGGCTCGGAGGTGGGCAGGATCTGCTACGAGCCTAACGCACAATGGGATTACATAAGGCATATCATCAAATCGGTAGACTGCGATCTGCGCGGTATCAAAGTAGCCCTTGACTGCGCGAACGGTTCGGCATCGGCAGTCGCGGAGAGGATATTCAGCGGACTGGGCGCGACCTGCGTTCTGATAAACAACGAGCCGGACGGCAGCAATATCAATCTGCGCTGCGGCTCGACCTGTATGGACTCCCTGCGAAAGACGGTCGTTGAGAAAAAATGTGCGCTCGGTCTTGCATTTGACGGCGACGCAGACAGATGTCTGGCAGTCGACGAAAAGGGAAATGTTATCGACGGCGACAAGCTGCTGGCTATCTTCTCGAAATTTATGAAAGTCCAGGGCAAGCTAAAATCTGATACCTGTGTCGTCACGGTAATGAGCAACCTCGGATTTTTCAAGTTCGCCGAATCGGAGGGGATAAACGCGACCACCACCGCGGTGGGCGACAGATACGTTCTGGAGCGTATGCTGAAATTCGGGTACAATCTCGGCGGCGAACAGAGCGGACATATCATCTTTCTTGACGACGCAAATACCGGCGACGGCGAGCTTACCGGAGCGAAATTCCTCGAAGTCATCAAAAAGACGGGCAAAAAGGCAAGCGAGCTTGCCGCCTGTATGGAAAGCTATCCGCAGGTGCTGGTGAACGTAAAGATAACCGCCGACAAAAAGGGTATGTGGGAGAAAAACGAGGCGGTACAGAACGCGATCTCACAATACAAGGAAAAGCTTGGAAACGACGGGCGCATACTTGTAAGAGAATCGGGAACGGAGCCGCTGGTGCGGATAATGCTCGAGGGCAAAAAGACGGGAGTAATTACCGAGTACGCAAACAACATAGCAAAGCTTGTAGAGGAGATGTAGCATATGAAGATCGCGGTGATACACGGTCAGGATCACAAAGGCTCAACATATCACATCGCACATTCTCTTGCCGAAAAGATAGGCGGAGAGATAACGGAGTTTTTCCTGCCGAGGGATTTCGGAGAATTTTGCTGCGGCTGCGATCAATGCTTTGAAAAAGGCGCGAAATACTGTCCTCATTACGAAAAGCTGAAACCGATCACCCGTGCCGTAGACGCCGCCGATGTGCTGATACTTGCGTCGCCCGTGTATGTTTATCATTCAACGGGAGCAATGAAAGCGTGGCTCGATCATTACGGCTGGATGTGGATAGTACACCGTCCGCGCGAAAGTATGTTTTCAAAGAAAGCGGTAGTAGTGACTACTGCGGCAGGCGCAGGTATGGCAAGCGCGGCAAAGGATATGAAAGACAGTCTTTCGTTCTGGGGAGTGCCGCAGATATATTCTCTCGGAGCCGCCGTTATGTCTACAAGCTGGGAAAACGTCAGTCCCGCCATAAAGAAAAGCATAAACAAACGCACCGACAAGATCGCGCTTAAAATACGCTATTCCTCCGATACTCCAAAGGCAAGCATAAAGGGGAAAATACTCTTCACCGCAATGCATTTTGCAAACATCATCGGCTGGAATCCTGCGGACAGGAAATACTGGCAGGACAAGGGCTGGACGGGCAAGGAAAGACCGTGGAAAAGCAAAAAGCAAGGCAAGTCCGCACCGTGAAATGAAAGGAAGATCGCAATGAGAACCGCAGAAAGCTGGAACGATTACAGGATAATAGACGCCTCCTGCGGCGAAAAACTTGAAAGCTGGGGCGGCAGACTTCTGGTGCGTCCCGATCCTCAGATAATCTGGAAAACGGAGCATAAGACCGATCTGTGGGAGAAAGCCGATGCGGTATATCACCGTTCCTCACGGGGCGGCGGTGAGTGGGAATTTAAAAGAAAGCTGCCGGAAAGCTGGAAGATCGGTTATAAAGATCTGAAATTCATTATCCGTCCCACCGGATTCAAGCACACGGGACTTTTCCCCGAGCAGGCGGTCAACTGGGACTATATGTCGCAAAAGATCAGGGCGGCAGGCAGACCGATAAAGGTGCTGAATCTGTTCGCATACACGGGCGGAGCGACTCTTGCCTGCGCCGCCGCAGGAGCGCAGGTATCGCACATCGACGCATCAAAGGGTATGGTGCAATGGGCGAGGGACAATGCGGCTGCGTCGGGACTTTCCGACAGACCCGTGCGCTGGCTGACCGACGACTGTGAAAAATTTGTCCGCCGCGAGATAAGGCGTGAAAACAGGTATGACGCGATAGTTATGGACCCTCCGAGCTACGGACGAGGACCGGGCGGCGAGGTCTGGAAACTGGAGGATAATATCTACGATCTGGTAAAGCTGTGCGCAGGTGCGCTTTCCGACGATCCGCTCTTTTTCCTGCTCAACAGCTACACTACCGGACTTTCCCATTCGGTAATGGCGTATATCCTCAGCGAGATACTTACTCCCCTGTTCGGCGGAAATGTCACTGCCGATGAGATAGGTATACCGGTCGAAAAATCGGGAATGTGCCTCCCCTGCGGCTCTACCGCAATATGGAGCAGGGGATAGGCTGTTAAGTGAACCCCTCTTTTTTGGGGGAAAACCTTTCTGAAGAAAGGTTCTTCCCCCAAACCCCTTTCCAAAGACTTTTAATTATTTTTTGCGAGGGGCAATGTTCACTTGACGGTTTGTCAGAGAAATAAGAAATAGCTTTTATCGGTACTATTACCCCTCGCAAAAAATGGTCAGAAGTCCTCAGAGAGGAGAGTTTAAGAGAAAAGCCTTTACTCAAAAAAGTCCCTCAGAAAAGAGGAAAACACGCAAGAGCCGTGCATTCCGTTTTGTTTGTACGGCGTTTTTACTTTTTGAGATGTATTTTCCCCTCTTTGGGAGGAATCTTCTTGGAAAGAATTGTTTCTTGAATTTCTTCTCAAAGCTTTAGTCATTTTTGCGATGGACGGTACTATTTTTTTTAAGTTGTAAAGCGTGCTCGATAAGCATTTCAAAGACTTTGTCGTCCATCGCAAAAATCATTGAAAGTTTTAGGAAAGGGGTTCGGGGAATAACCCTTTTTCAAAAGGGTTTTCCCCGAAAAGGGGAGATATGCACCTCGAAAAAGGCAAGAATACACCGCAAAAACAAACTGCACAGCGTTATGCCGTGCAGTTTGACAGGATCTTCAATTTACGAATGCGAGGGTCTTAGTTTCCGCCCAAGACTGTTCTTTTTTGGGGAGTGACGGTACGCTGCCAAAATCGCCCGTGATTTTACTGCGGAGGTAGACGTCGGCGCAGTCCTCACTGACTGCCAACTCGCCCTCTTTGATATGTATACCGTCCTTGTAGGTATAGACGGCAAAGACGTAGCAGTCGTCACCGCCGAGATTTTCCGCGCCCTTGTAGCCGTACATCCAGTCGCCGTCAGCATCGGGGAAGATCTCCTTGGAGCATTTCGCGGCAAGGTTCAGAGAATCCAGACCCGAATCAGGCAGCTCAAGGAACGTTTCTCCCGCAAGAGCGGTATCCACCGTGCTGCTGCTTTCTATATTTGTAATATTTTCCGCAGCGGTTTCCTTTGAAGAACAGCCGCTCAGGATAACTGCCATCGGGAGCAGAAAGGTTAATATCTTTTTCATATAAAACTCCATTTCTCTTTTCAAAACCGTAACAAACCCGTAAATACGCGCTTTTTCGGCTTTTTATGCATATGTTTCTCTTTGCAGTTTCACATTATACCATATAAAACAGCCTTTGTAAAGCGGATTTAAAATTTTGTCACAAAAAAACACCGTTTGCCACAAAACACCCCCAAATCGAAAACGTTTATTTTGTGCTTTTTCACCATACAAATTACAAAATGATTACAATACACATAAAAACTCCCACAGCTGTGCGTTCTGCAAGCCGCGGGAGTCATTTTTCACATTTAAAACAGCTTATTTTATCGCAGCTGTCACTGCTCGTCCGATTTTTCCTTGATTCGTATGCGGTACTCGATAAATCCGCCCTGCTCGGTTTTATCCATCTGAGCGTCCACGCCGGCAAGACGTATCACCTCGACCGCCTTGCTTATGGTATTGTTGAACAGCTTGATGTCTTTGAGAACGGGGGAACGCTTTTCGTAGCTTTTTTTCATATCCCTGCGTTTATCTTCATTTTGTATGTAGCGTTCCGCCTCGGCGACGGTCATATTTTCGCTGACTATCTTGTCGAGTATCTCGCGTCGGCGGACGGGGTCAACGATTTTTAGCAGCGCACGCGCATGACGTTCGGTCAGTCCTTTCGTCAGGATAATATTGCGCTCCTCGCCGCTCAGCCGCAGCAGCCGCAGCTTGTTGGCGATAGTTGACTGAGCAAGCCCGAGACGTATAGCGGTATCCTCCTGCGTCATCGAATATTTCTCTATCAGACAGGCTATAGCCTCCGCCTCTTCAAAAAAATGAAGATCGGCGCGTTGGATATTTTCAATAAGAGAAATAACTGCCGAGCGTTTTTCGGAGATCTCCGCCATAACGCAGGGTACTGTGCGGAATCCTGCCATTTTTGCCGCCCTGAGCCGCCGCTCCCCCGAGATAAGGCGGAAACCTTTCTGATACCGCTTTACCGTCAGCGGCTGAACGATACCGTCCTGCGAAATGCTTTTGGCAAGCTTGGTCAGCTCCGCTATATCAAAATTCTTTCGCGGCTGATCGGGATTTGTTGAGATCATTTCTATGGGTACGTCAAAAACCTTTGCCAATACGGTAAGCTGGGTATTTTTCTGACTGCTCTGGACAGTGCGTTCTTTCATTTTGGGAATAATTGCCATAATTAAGACCTCCTTTGGTATTACGTCCTCTGCGGCACGACCGCGCAGAACTTTTTCTTACAGCAATTATAACAGAATTTGCCGTTCTTTGCTATACGATATTCCACATAAAAATACCAAAAATTTCTGCCCGCTTCTCCCTTTTATTCCTCCCTTTTGCAGCTTTTGACATTGTTTTACCTGCCTTTTGTCGCTTAAAGCCGTTTTGAGGGTGTTCACTTTTTGGGGCAGACCTTGCCTTTTTCGGGGAAAACCTTTCTGAAGAAAGGTTCTCCCCCAAACCCCTTTCCAAAGACTTTTGATTATTTTTTGCGAGGGGCAATGTTCGCGTGAAGATTCATTATCACGTTGAGAAATAACTTTTATCGGTGCTATTACCCCTCGCAAAAAATGGTCAGAATTCCTCAGGGAGGAGAGTTTAGAGAAAAGCCTTTACTCAAAAAAAGTCCCTCAGAAAGGGCAAGGATCGCCCCAAAAGAGGGAAAACGTCTAATTATTTCGCCCATATGGGTTCTTTGTAAGGTGTATCTGCCCCTCTTTGGGAGTAAGCTTCTTGGAAAGAGCTATTTCCATAACTTCTTTTTAAAGCCTTAATCATTTTTTTGCGAGAGGTGCAGACAGTCCGAAAAAATAATAAATCTCCCTCTTCTCAATCAAATAAAAGAATTGTACCTCTCGCAAAAAAATCATTAAAAGTTTTAGTAAGGGGGTTACGGGGGAAAACCCTTTTTCAAAAGGGTTTCCCCCGAAGGGAGTATACCGCTTGACAAATCCGGCAAAAGTGATATAATTATACTAAACTGTAAAGCCACAGGAAAAGCAAGGAAGGGTATAATATTTTATGAAAGACAACGGCAGACTTCCTCCCTACAGCGTGCTTATGTCGGTTTACGCCGGTGAGAAAGCCGAATACCTGAGAAAATGTCTGGAAAGTATGTTTTCGCAGACGCTTGCCGCCGACGACTTTGTTCTGGTCTGCGACGGTGCGCTCAATCCCACACTTGACAAAGTGATAAACGAATACCGAAAAAAATATCCCGAAACGCTGAACGTGATACGCCTGAAAAAGAGCTGCGGAGTGGGCGGCTGCGCCAATGCCGGCATAAGAGCCTGCAAGAATGAGCTTATCGTGAAAATGGATTCCGACGATATCGCACTGCCGAACAGGTGCGAAACGCAGGTGAGATTTATGAGCAGACACCCTGACATTGCGGTGTGCGGCGCGTTTATCGAGGAATTTGACACCGATACGGATAAAACCATCTCCGTCAAAAAGACCCCCGTAAAGAATAAGGATATACGCAGATATGCCAAAAGGCGCAACCCGTTCAACAATCCCACGCTGGTATACAGAAAATCATTCGCGGTCAGATGCGGCGGTTACGACGAGGTCAAACGCTGTGAGGACTACGATTTCGTGGTAAGACTGCTGCAAAACGGCGCGAAAGGCGCAAATATCCCACAGGTGCTGGTCAGATACCGTGTCACGGGCGAAAACTACCGCCGCCGCCGAAACTGGTCGAACACGCGCTCCTTTATCGAGGTGCGCTGGCGGATATTCAGATCGGGTTATTCGGGACTTCTCGATTTCATTATCCCCTGCGCTATGCAGATGTTTATTTTCCTTATGCCCGAAAAGCTGACGGGGTATATCTACAGAACATTTTTAAGATAACGGCGTATCTGCGCCGTAAAATACCGATAAAAAAGGGAACATTTCGCTGAGGAATGTTCCCTTGAATTTTTTAGTCCTGCGCGCCCATTACCTTTACCATTACCGCTTTCTGCGCGTGCAGGCGGTTTTCAGCCTCTTCAAAGATCTCGTTTGCGTGTTCCTCAAAGACCTTTTCCGTGATCTCCTCTTCACGGTGCGCCGGCAGACAATGCTGCACCATTGCGTCCTCCTTGGCGACTGCCATTATCTCATCGTTTATCTGATATCCCTTAAAGGCTATCCTGCGCTTTTCCGTTTCAGCCTCTTCGCCCATGGAAGTCCACACGTCCGTAAACAGCACGTCGGCGTCCTTTGCGGCTTCAAGAGGAATATCGGTCATAGAGAATTTATCGCCGTACTGAGCCGCAAATTCAAGCACCTGAGCATTGGGACGATACCCCTCGGGACTGGCGACCGCGACCTGCATACCGACTTTCAGTCCGCCCACGATGAGCGAGTTTGCCATATTGTTTCCGTCGCCGATATAGCACATTTTCAGACCGTCAAAACGTCCCTTAAATTCGCGGATCGTCATAAGATCGGCAAGCACCTGACAGGGGTGGCAGAAATCAGTAAGACCGTTTATAACGGGAATAGAACCGTATTTCGCAAGATCTTCGACTTCTTTCTGTTCAAACGTCCGTATCATAATGCCGTCAATGTAGCGCGAAAGCACACGCGCGGTATCCTGCACTGGCTCTCCCCTGCCTATCTGGAGATCGCGGTTTGAAAGAAACAGCGCCTGTCCGCCAAGCTGGTACATTCCCGTTTCAAAAGATACCCTTGTACGCGTCGAGGACTTCTGGAATATCATTCCCAGCGTTTTTCCCTTGAGCAGATGATGTTCTATCCCGTTTTTGTTTTCATACTTCAGCTGATCGGCAAGGTTGAGTATCTCAAGTATCTCCTCCCTTGACAGATCGAGCATTTTCAGCAGATTTTTCATATTCTTTACCTCCGTTAAACGTTGTTATTCAATACTTTTTTAAGGATATTTATTCCTCTGTCTATCTCGTCGTATGTAATGGTGAGCGGCGGCAGGAATCTCAGCTTTTCCTTGGCGGTAAGAGCAAGAAGTCCCTCGTCAAGACAAGCCTTGCAGACCTCCGACGACTTCGCATTCTTTAGCCGTATGCCCAGCATAAGCCCTATTCCGTCCACGCCGTCGATCTGCGGTATATCGGAAAGCTTTTCGCGGAAGTATACCGCCTTTTTCGTTACCTCGTCAAGGAATCCCTCGCTGCTTATCCTGTCAAGAACGGCGTTTCCTCCCGCGCAGGAGATAGGATTTCCGCCGAATGTCGAGCCGTGCGTGCCGGCTCCCAGAACGTCGCAGCATTTCTCATTTGCAAGACATACGCCTATCGGCATTCCTCCGGCAAGTCCCTTTGCAAGCGTAACGACGTCGGGACGTATGCCGTAATGCTCGCAGGCAAGGAATTTTCCCGTCCTGCCGACTCCCGTCTGCACCTCGTCGCAGATCGTGAGAATATCCCTCTTTTTGCACTCCTCGGCTATCGCTCTTACAAATTCCGCGTCAAGTGGTATCACGCCGCCCTCGCCCTGTATACATTCAAACATCACGGCGCACACCTTGTCCTTGTACTCATCAAGAGCCGAAACAAGACCGTCGGTATCGTTTGCATTTACATTTACAAAATCCCCCACGAACGGGAAAAAGTAGTTATGAAAAACGTCCTGTCCCGTAGCCGACAAGGTGGCTATTGTCCTGCCGTGGAAGCTGTTTTTCAGGGTGATTATTATGCTCCTGCCCTTTCCGTACTTGTCAAAGCTGTACTTTCTGGCAAGCTTTATGGCGCACTCGTTCGCCTCCGCTCCGGAATTGCCGAAAAACATTTTCCGATAGCCCGTAATGCCGCAGAGCTTTTGGGCAAAGTCCGCCTGCACCTTGGTGTAGTAATAATTCGAGGTGTGCTGGAGCTTATGTGCCTGATCGCAGACGGCGTTTACCCAGCTTTCGTCGCAGAATCCCAGACTGTTCACTCCTATGCCCGAGCCGAAATCCACATACTCCCTGCCGTTTTCGTCAACGGCGCAGCGGTTTTCGCCCTTTTCCATTACCAGATCGAAACGTCCATAGGTAGGCATTACATATTCATTGAATTGTTCGATAGTATTCATCTTTCATTTCTCCCGATAAAATTGAAAATTTATATGTCAGATAAACTGCGTTCCTACGCCTTCGTTGGAAAGCAGCTCGATAAGTATCGAGTGAGGTACTCTGCCGTCGATGATAGACGTTTTCTTTACGCCCCTGCGCACCGCCTCAACGCAGCAGTCTATCTTTGGTATCATTCCTCCGCTGATTATTCCCGTTCTTTTCAGATAAGGCACATCGCTCACCTGTACCGACGGTATCAGCGTTGACGGGTCGTCCTTATCCTCGAGCAGACCCGCAATATCCGTCATAAGAATAAGATTTTCCGCTCTCAGGCAGGAGGCTATCCTTGCCGCGGCGGTATCGGCGTTGATGTTATAGGTCTGACCGTCCGCCGAAGTGCCGATCGTGGCGATTATTGGAACATAGCCGTCGTTGAGCGCGTCGATTATCGGCTTGGTGGTGACTTTTCTTATCTCTCCCACAAATCCCAGATCGACGTCTCCCTGTTTCTTTTCGGCAAGTATCATCTCACCGTCGCAGCCGCACAGTCCCAGAGCCTTTCCGCCGTGCAGCTGCAAGGCGGTGACAAGCTCCTTATTCACCTTTCCGGCAAGAACCATTTTTACTATATCTATCGTATCGGAATCGGTGTATCTGAGTCCGCCGATAAACTTGCTCTCTATACCGACTTTTTTAAGCATGGCGTTTATCTCGGGTCCGCCGCCGTGGACAAGCACGACCTTTATCCCTACCATACTCAGCAGAACGATGTCGCTCATGACCGCCTCTTTGAGAATATCGTTCGTCATGGCGTTTCCGCCGTACTTCACCACGACTATCTTATCGTGATACTTCTGTATGTACGGCAGCGCGTCTATAAGTATCTGACTTCTTATGCTGTTACTGATCTCCATTTTCCATACTCCCGTCATATTTGATCTATAAATTCTATCTGCGGATCGACAGAGGATAATATATCGACAACATCGTCCTCGGTGACAATGCAGAAATGCTTTTCGTATCGTCCGTCATGTTCTGTAATCACCGTTTATCTTAACATAATCGTATGTAAGATCGCAGCCGTAAGCCGTAGCCTTTCCGCCGCCCTCTCCCACGGAAATATCAATATATATCTCGTCCTCGGCAAGTATCTTCGCGGCAATATCCTCCGAGAAAGCAAGCTGACTGCCCTTTTCGCACACCTTGAGCCTGCCTGCCGCAGAGCTTAGAAACACATCTACATCATAAATATCAAACTCCGCGTCCGCATAACCTACCGCGCAGAGTATCCTGCCGCAGTTTGCGTCCTCGCCGAACATAGCCGCCTTGACAAGCGACGAGCAGATAACGCTTTTTGCGATAACGACCGCGCTGTCGTCGTCCGCCGCTCCCGTGACGGTACATTCAAGCAGCTTTGTCGCGCCCTCGCCGTCCTTGGCAAGCATTCTTACCAGATTTGTCATAACGATATACAGCGCCTGACGGAATATCCTGTAGTCCTCTCCGTCCGCAGAGCATATCTCCTCATTTTCCGCAAGTCCGCTCGCCATAAGCGATACCATATCGTTGGTGGACTGATCTCCGTCCACGGAAAGGCAGTTGTATGTCACCTTTACCACATCGTCAAGAGCAGTTTGCAGTATTTGCGGTGATACCGCGCAGTCGGTGGTTATAAAATTAAGGGTAGTCGCCATATTCGGGTGTATCATACCGCTGCCCTTTCCCATTCCGCCGAGACGGCATTTTTTGCCGCCGATCTCAAACTCTACCGCGTTCTGCTTGGGGAAAGTATCGGTAGTCATTATCGCTTCCGCCGCCGCGTCGTTATTTGAAACGCAAAGGCTCATCGCAAGCATTGGCATTGCTTTTTCGATCGGCTCTATCGGCAGCGGCACACCTATTACTCCGGTAGACGCAACGATAACTTCCTGCGGATCGCAGCCGAGATATTTTGCGGCAAGGATACACATCTTCCGCGCTTTTTCAATGCCGTCCGCGTTGCCGGTATTTGCATTTCCCGAATTGACAATAACGGCTTTCGCCCTGCCGCCCGTCTTTTCAAGATTATCTCTTGTGACGGTTATCGGTGCGCCCTTGACCTTATTCTGAGTATAGACCGCCGCCGCGCTGCACAAAACGTCCGACTGTATCATACCGAGATCGTTCTTGCCCTCGCCGATCGGCGAATCGTTACCGTCGGAAAGAGGCGATCTTTTTATATTCGCATATACTCCTCCTGCTCTGAAACCCCTTGCGGCGCACACACCGCCGTCAACGTATTTGTAGCCGTCAAAATCCTTAAACGTTATTTTTTTCATACTTCAAATTCTCCTTTATTCGCCTTTGAGAGCAAGCTCTATAGTCTTTGCGCCCGTCTTTATCTTTTCAAAAGGCTGTGGGGCAAGCGCCCATGCCACAGCCATAGAGTCGCGTCTGCCCTCAGCGGTGAGCGGTCGGGTCATATCGTCCTGCACGGTCTTATCGGGAAGCGTAGACGTACAAAATACAATTTTGTCATACAAGACCCGTCCATTCGTCCAGACCGAGCATAATATTCATATTCTGCACCGCCGCGCCGCTTGCGCCCTTGCCGAGATTGTCAAGCCGCGAACAGAGAAGTATATGCTCGTCGTTTCCGAAAACGAACAGCTGCATATCATTCGTTCCTGCAAGAGTATTCGCCGCCAAAAATCCGTCGGGGAGAGTATCCTTTCCGCCAAGCTCCATTACCCTGACGAACCGCTGTCCGTCATAATGAGCCGAAAGTATCTCGTGAATATCCTGCGGCGTGTACCTCTTTGTGAGAGCCCTCGCCACGAGCGGTACGGAAACCACCATTCCTGCATAATAATCGTCCACTATGGGATTGAACATCGGCTTGTATTTCAGTCCGCAGACCGCCTGCATTTCGGGAAGATGTTTGTGCGCCTGCGTGAGCGCGTACTGTCTGGGAGAAAACATCTCCTGCGTTTTGCCCTCGCTTTCGAGAGCCGCGATCATCTTTTTTCCTCCGCCGCTGTAGCCCGATACGGCATGACAGGTAAGCGGATAGTCCTCCGGCAGAACGCCCGCTTTCACAAGAGGATATACCAGACTTATAAATCCGCTCGCATAACAGCCGGGATTCGCAACTCTGTCCGATTTGGCTATTTTTTCTCTGTGAGCCGCCGAAAGCTCGGGAAATCCGTATGTCCATAACGGATCGGTGCGGTGCGCCGTGGACGCGTCTATTATCCTTGTGTGAGAATTTTCCGCAAGCGCGGCAGCCTCGACCGCCGCAGCGTCGGGCAGACAAAGAAAGGTAATATCAGACATACCGATGAGCCGTTTTCTCTCCTCGGTATCCTTTCGCTTGTCCTCGTCTATGAGGAGGACTTCAACATCTCTGCGGTTTACAAATCTCTCGAAGATCTGCAATCCCGTCGTGCCCTCCTTGCCGTCTATAAATACTTTCGTCATAAAATCAGTCATTCCCTCTTGATATGTTTTCAAAGATCATTTTCTGTATTTTTCAAGTTCGTTCTGTACATATTCTATCTGCGCCTTTACCGCGTCGGGAGCAGGACCGCCTGCCGATCTGCGCTGCATTACGCAGGTCTCAAGACTGATCGCGCCGTAAACGTCCTCGTCAAAAGTCTCGCAGAGCGACTTGTATTCACCGATCGGGAGCGTTTCGAGAGTAAGTCCCTTTTCTATGCATATATGCACCAGCGTTCCCGTTATCTTGTAAGCGTCGCGGAACGGCAGTCCCTTTTTCACCAGATAGTCCGCGCAGTCGGTCGCATTTATAAATCCCTTTGCCGCCGCCGCGCGCATATTCTCAGGCAGTACTTTCATAGTCGCAAGCATAGGGATAAATGTCGAAAGGCAGAGCTTTACCGTATCGGCAGCGTCAAAGAACGCCTCTTTATCCTCCTGCATATCCTTGTTGTACGCAAGCGGAAGTCCTTTCATCATCGTGAGCAGAGTGGTAAGATCGCCGTACACTCGCCCCGTCTTTCCCCTTATAAGCTCGGTCACATCGGGATTCTTTTTCTGCGGCATTATCGAAGAGCCTGTTGCGTATGCATCGTCAAGCTCTATGAATTTAAATTCCCACGAACACCACATCACGATCTCCTCGGAGAATCTCGAAAGGTGCATCATAAGCAGCGAGATCGCCGAAACGAGTTCAATACAGAAATCCCTGTCGGAAACGCCGTCCAGAGAATTGTGCGTTATATCGTCAAATCCCAGCAGACCGCACACCATTTCGCGGTCTATCGGGTAGGTAGTTCCGGCAAGCGCACCGCTGCCGAGCGGCATCATATTCGCACGGGCATATGCGTCCTTTAGTCTGCCGAGATCTCTCAGCAGCATTTGCGCATAAGCCATAAGATGATGAGCGAACGTCACCGGCTGCGCTCTCTGCAAATGGGTATATCCCGGCATTACCGTTTCAAGGTGATCTTTTGCAATGGAAATTATGGTATCCGCAAGACTGACCGTCAGCTTTATGATCTCTTCGGTCTCGCACTTCGCGCACATTCTCACGTCCAGAGCGACCTGATCGTTGCGCGATCTCGCGGTATGCAGCCGCTTTCCCGAATCTCCGATACGCGCGGTAAGCTCCGCCTCTACAAACATATGTATATCCTCCGCATTGGGATCAAACATAAGTCTGCCGCTCTCTATATCCGCAAGTATGCCCTTGAGTCCCGCGATTATCTTTTCGCTTTCCTCCTGCGCGATTATGCCGCACTTTCCGAGCATTTTCGCGTGAGCCATCGAGCCTTCTATATCCTGCCTGTACATTCTTGCGTCAAAGGAGATCGACGAATTGAAATCGTTCACTCTTTCATCGGTTTCCTTTGTAAATCTTCCTGCCCACATTTTTGCAGCCATTTTCTTACCACCTTTGAATATATGATCTCCGATCGGGCTTTGATAACGCTAAAGCCGTCACTCATTATTTTTTATTGCAGCGACCAAGCGTATTATATCCACCGCAAGGCAGATAAGTCCCAGTACCGCAAGGATCGCATAAAGCCTTTCGCCTTTTAGTCCGAGTTTATCTCTTATGTATATTATTTTCGGCTTTATCTGTTTTCTGAATATCGTTACCGCAGCTATTATCAGTCCGAGCATAATAAAGCTTATGCCGTAATAGCCTTCTGCCCAATTTCCGCTTGTCCTGACAGTTATAAAAGGAAAGAGCTTGTCTGATACCCACAAAAAGCCGTAAATGATAACTTTGCCTACGGGTATGACGACCGTCGCGGCGAAATATGTCACAACGGCTATCTCGCCCAGCCCGAGTATATATTCGCTCTTACCGTAATCATTGGCATCAAGCATTTTAACGGCGGCAAATACCGCCAGTCCCGCAAGCAGCGTCTTTATTAAAATACGTCTTACTGCCGACCATACTCCGACGTCCGACAAAACCTTTTCCCCCCCTCTTTCATATCGATTCACTTAAAAAATGTATGGGCAAAATAACCCGAAAAAGATTATCCTGCCCTCACATCATTTTTCTAAAAGCGTTCTTTTGTCCGATCGACTTATTCCTCCGCCGCAGACTTTCCGGTATGCTGTTCGATAAGTTTCTGTATATCTATACCGTTGATCTTCAGACCGTCGATCTTGCAGTCGTTTATCTCAACGTTGGAAAGATCACAGTGAACGAACTGAGAATTTTTAAGATCGGGATTGCGGAATTCCACATTGTTCATTATCGAGCAGCCGAAACGGGTGTTGCTCATATTGACGCCTAAGAATTTTGAATTTACCATATACATATCGGTAAAAGTGCCGCCCGTCATAACGATGTCGTTAAATACCGACTCTTCCATATTCACATCGTCAAAATGCGCTCCCTTGAGGTTGACGTTGCTGAACTTAGCGCCTCCGAGGTTTACGTCCTCAAAGGTCGAATTAGGCAGGCTGTCGTAAGAGATCTCGACCTTCTTGTCGATAGCCGGCTCAAAAATGTTGTTATTGATTTCTGACATACCAAAACCTCCCTTTTTATGTCGGTATCAGCCTTTGTTTCTTTTCTGCTCGAGCTTTGCGCGGACCTTGATCGGCAGTCCGAACAGATTTATGAATCCTGCGGAATCAGCCTGATCGTATACGTTGTCCTCGTCAAATGTCGCGACTTCCTCATCATACAGCGTATAAGGCGAGGTAACGCCGGCATTTATGATATTGCCCTTGTAAAGCTTGAGCCTTACGTCGCCGGTGACTGTTTTCTGCGTTTCGGTAACAAATGCGCTCATCGCCTCGCGCAGAGGAGTATACCACTGTCCGTTGTAGACAATATCCGCAAACTTAATGCCGAGATACTGCTTTACTCTTGCGGTCTCCTTATCTATGGTAATGGTTTCAAGCACCTCGTGCGCGTGATAGAGTATCGCTCCGCCCGGAGTTTCATATACTCCCCTCGACTTCATTCCGACCAGACGGTTCTCCACCAGATCGGCAAGTCCTATTCCGTTCGCGCCGCCCAGCTCGTTGAGCTTTGTCACCAGCTCCACGCCGTTCATCTCTGTACCGTCAATGGCGGTCGGCTTGCCTTTCTCAAAATGTATCGTAACATAGGTGGGCTTGTCGGGAGCCGCTTCGGGAGATACTCCCAGCTCCAGAAATCCCGGCTTGTTATACTGCGGCTCGTTGGCAGGGTCTTCAAGATCGAGTCCCTCGTGCGAAAGATGCCAGATATTCTTGTCCTTGGAATAATTAGTTTCCCTGTTGATCTTCAGGGGGATATTATGCGCCTCTGCGTATTCGATCTCCTGCTCGCGGCTCTTGAGATCCCAGATCCTCCACGGAGCGATGATCTGCATATCGGGAGCGAAAGCCTTTATCGCAAGCTCAAATCTCACCTGATCGTTGCCTTTTCCGGTACAGCCGTGGCAGATCGCGTCAGCGCCCTCTTTAAGAGCGATCTCAGCTATCCTCTTGGCGATTATGGGGCGGGCAAAAGAAGTTCCGAGCAGGTATCTGTTTTCATAGACCGCGCCTGCCTGTACGGTGGGATATACATAATCCTGAATAAATTCTTCTTTAAGGTCTTCAATATACAGCTTGGACGCGCCCGTCTTGATAGCCTTTTCCTCCAGACCGTCAAGCTCGGTACCCTGTCCCACGTCGCCCGAAACGGCGATGACCTCGCAGTTATTGTAATTCTCCTTCAGCCACGGGATAATGATGGAAGTGTCAAGTCCGCCGGAGTAAGCAAGGACTACCTTCTTGATTTCTTTTGCCATAGCAAAGCCTCCGTTATAATTTATTTTATGGTAACCGTATAATCAAATCACAATTACCATTATACACCGTCAGACGGGATTGTCAAGAGAAATGAATAAAAGTTTTACATTTATACATAATTTCCCCGCTAAAAATGCATATTTTCGGATTTTATACAAGATTTTATACATCTAATATGAAAATATACATTTTTCATACAAACGCGGAAAGCTCTGCCGAGCCTCTTAACGTTCTGCGCCGCACGGTATCATCTACCAGAATTATATCACAAAAAAGCAGGAATTTCAATAGCCGGAGCAGGAGTTTTTGCGAAAATCGTCAAGCTCTTTCCTTACTGCGGTCAAGTATCGCGCCGTTCGCGGCGTTTATTTCATACTCGTATTCCATTCCGTCCGAGTAAAATTCAATATCATACACCTTAACGCCGTCGTCGTAGTCAAGCTTAGACTTGACAACAGTCACCTGACTTTTGGAAAGTCCTGCGTCTTTAAGTGCGGCGGAAAGTGCGTCGGATTCCGAAATAGTTGTATTATTATTGCCGCCGTTATTGCCCGTATTTCCTGCCGAGGGCAAGTTTTCACTGCTGCGGCTGACTATTGCGGAAGTTGCGGCGTTTATCTCATAATCATATTCCTTGGTATCGGTATAAAATTCAATATCATATACCCGAATACCGTCATCGTAGTCAAGCTTAGACTTGACAACAGTCACCTGATTTTCGGAAAGTCCTGCGTCTTTCAGTGCGGCGGTGAGTGCGTCAGATTCCGAAATAGCTGCGTTATTATTGCCGCCGTTATTGCCCGTATTTC
The DNA here is from genome assembly GCA_947629455.1 of uncultured Ruminococcus sp. Classification (GTDB taxonomy): domain Bacteria; phylum Bacillota; class Clostridia; order Oscillospirales; family Ruminococcaceae; genus FB2012. The sequence goes on along the minus strand of CANRDT010000011.1, from coordinate 26,062 downwards.
CTGCCGAGGGCAAGTTTTCGCTGCTGCGGCTGACTATTGCCGAAGTTGCGGCGTTTATCTCATAATCATATTCCTTGGTATCGGTATAAAATTCAATATCATATACCTTAACGCCGTCGTCATAATCAAGCTTAGACTTGACAACAGTCACCTGATTTTCGGAAAGTCCTGCGTCTTTAAGTGCGGCTGAAAGTGCGTCGGATTCCGAAACAGTCACGTCCGCAGGTGCGGCTGAACTGTCGGCATTATCGGGAATATCCGCGCTCTGATCGGAAACGCCTGCGTGATCGACATCAAAAGCTTTATCTTTATCCTGCGGCTGACCGTCAACATCGCGCGAGATCACATCGCCGTCGGACGCGTCGATAATATAATCATACTCCACGCCTGCGCTGTAAAATTCAACGTCATAGCGAAATTCTCCGTCATCGAGATCAAGCTCGGCTTTAAGACCGTTGACATCTGAGCGGAGCAGACGGGCATCGGTAAGAGCCGCATCGCACGCCTCGGTTCTGTCCATCAGAGAATTTTTAACAACTATCGCGGTAACGGCGGCTGCAATGAGTATCAGCGCAAGAAAAATACAGCAGGTAGTTATTACCGCTCTTTTGGGTGTAGCAAATAATTTTTTCATAGACAAGCTCCTTTCACAGATCAAGATGATATGTCGACCTCCCCTATCGTAATAAGTATACCACATTTTCATTTTTATTGCAATAGATTTATATTAAAAAAGGGGTATTTTAAAATCGGCGCGAGGATATATTGCCGTTTTGCAAGGGAAAAAATCACACAAAAAAGCCTGCTCGAATGAACAAAAAAAGGCGCAGGTCTGAGCCCGCACCTTTCTTTTCAGGTATATAGAGATATATCGGGATATTATTACTCTATGCAAAGAATAGCGTTAGGTTCGTCAAAAGAGCTTGCTGCGGATATATCAAGAACGGAAGAACTTATGTATTTCAAAGAGCCGCTGACGCAATTGTCTTCGTAATAATTGCTGTCTGCGTAAAAAAACACAAGTCCGTTGGTCGTTTCCTCATAACCGTTTATCAGTATAAAATGTGAAAAACCTCCGCTTTCAACAATTGTTCTGTTACGACTCCGAACAAGGACGATCGCCTGTTTATTGTTATCAATTACTTCTTTTATCGTTTGCGACGGCGGAATATGCCTGTCAAATTTATTGACAAGTTTTATTGAAAATGCGTCCGATGCAAGTCTGCACAGCATTTCACAATCCATTCCGCCGGTGCTTGAATACAGCGAACCCTGATTATTATATCCGTTATTTTCAGCAAATTCGAGCAGATCAGTGTAGTTTTCAAATGCGCTGTTTTTTGAAATTGAATTTGCCAGCATAAAAAGACAAGCTGCACCGCAAGCGGACTGTTCTTGTTGAGATATTACTCCGACGGGAAGTATTTTTACATTAGATATGGGCAGCGTTACATCTTCGTCTAAAAGGATCGTTCTGTCTTTATAATCTATCTCTACAAATCCGTTTTGTGCCGTTTCTTTTCCGCTGAAAAATCCGGAAATGTTGTCGGGGGAATTGACAAAGAACAATGAAGTGATATTTTTCCGATCTTCTTTTTTATTATCTTTATCTTCATCTCCATTTTCGGCAGCAGAGCCGCTTATACTGCTTGTATCAGGCATTGGATCATCAACAGAAACTGCGATATTATTTCCTGTAATTGATCCGTCTGTTTCCGCCAAGCTGTTTTTATCGGAATTATCTTTTTTTATGTCCGACATACTTGACTGATATAATTTTACAGCAAACACAATTATTGCTATAATAACGAACACAAGTGCAACAGTAAAATTCAAGTTTTTCTTTCTCTTTTTTGATCTCATTTTTGTCATTCCTCTTTTATGCCGTTCTTAGCTGCGCCGTCAAATAAAGTGTACCGATGATAATTGTATGTTTCCGCCGCAGGCGAGCCGCCGTAAGTCTTTTCGTTTTCATAAAAATTCCGCCTTTCATATTATTGATACTATCATTATATACCTGTGCGCATATTGAAAAAAGATGTACCTTTATGCAATGCTTAAAGATACATCTATACTGTTTTGCAATGCCGCTTTATAATATGTATGTAATTACATATAAGCGGAGGTATAAAATGGCAGGCAAAATAATTATTACAATAGATGATTACAGACAGCGTCACAACGTTTCAAAATACAAAATATGCCGTGCGTGCAATTTACAGCAAACGCAGCTGAACGCCTACTGCAACAACAAGCTGGCGCGAGTTGACCTCGATGTGCTGACGCGCATTTGCGACTATCTCCACTGCGATCTGTCCGACATTCTCAAATATATCCCCGACGACGAATAACGCCTCCGCTTCTGACCGAAACGGAGGCGAAATTTATAAATGCATTTTGGCGGACGGCGATCCGGATCAATCGGGACTATTCACTATTCCGACGAACAGCGGCAGACCCGTTTCACTCATTATCTCGAAAATAAACGGTCTGTCAAATACAAGATCAATATAGTCTTCGGGCATAGCCGCACCATTGTATTGCATTACCGTAAGCGAGGCAGCCCTGCACCCCTCCTCGTCTATCAGCACTCTTGTGTCCTGCTCCGCCTTTGAAAGCGATATGCCGTCAAGATCATCGCAAAGCGGAGTGAGATCGGCTGCCGTCGGGTCGAATATATCCGTTATGCCCAACCTGTTCAAGCCGTCTTTAAGATCAATATCCGACGATACGTCAAACTTCGGAAGACTGAGATCAACGGTGACAAATTTGCTGTTTGCATAATCGCCCGTATTCGTAAGATAGGCGAGCAGCTCGTCATCGTTTATCAGCTCCTCCGGCGAAACGCCCTCGTCGGGGAGGATAAGCCGCATTTCTCCGTTATTCTCGAGCTGCATTGATACCGAGCCGAAACGCTCTCCCCAAAAATATGACGTATTCGTTTGAGTATTCATAAATTCGCACCGTATCTCCCCCTGCGGTGAACGAAATATCCCCTGTTTGGTAAGTTCCTTGTCAAATTGTTCTCTCCATTTTCCGCTGTAATTTACGGTAGAGGCAAGCGTGAGCACCATTTCGGGATCCATTTTTATATTTCGCACATAGTCGCTCAACAGTCCGTCGGCAGCGCTATTCATCCAGTTTTGCATAGCGGCGTTGTAATTATCGTCAGACGGATCGCCGCGATAAACGCTTGAATAGTAATTATCCGCCGCAGAAGCGATCGTATCCGCATTGCAGTCAAGAGAATCATTTATCCAGAGCGACGTGGCAAGGACGCATTTCGCCATTCCGTCGTCCATATAGTTTGCCTGCCAGACAGCTTTGGAATTTGCCCTAAGAGTATCAATATCGCTTTGACAGAGCGCGTCGAGTATCTGCTGTCTTGTATTGCCGCCGCTGATCTCCGCAGAAATTCCCAGCGCCATATATAAACTCAATGGGGAATATACAACATTCTCGCCGCCCGCATCGGTCAGGAATGTCCTCGTGCTGTTTGCAAAGAAAGTGTCAAAGCCGTCCTTATATCCTTTCGGCTGATCTCTTAACGCTTTCACCGCACTGCTCCATTTCATCATTGCGTCACGGTCCGTTTCATCGGGATATGACGGAATTTCGGGATAATCCGCCAATGCAAGGCAATAAGCATTTTCGTCCGCCGTCGGCGCAGAGGGAACAGAAGGAGCGGAAGGCGCGGAAAGACCGTCGGACGGAGGCAATGCGCTATGCTCAGTACCCCTTGGAAGCAGCAAAACGCAGCCGATGACCGCCGCCGCACATACTCCGCCCAGAGCCGCCAATTTTGCTATGCCGCTTTTTTTATTTTTCTCAGTCAGATCGGGGACGAGATCTTCGTCAACGTCGCCGATCACATCGAGGAGAATATCCTTGTTTTTCATACGCCTGCGCCCTCCTTTTCCAGGTATGCTCTCAGTTTTTCCCGTACACGCCGCAGTATCATTTTAACTGCGCCCTGTGATATATTATTCCGTTTTGCTATCTCGTTTATGGGCATCATATACCAGTAACGCAGGAGAAAAATACTTCTGTTTTTATCGGGGAGCGTATACAAAAAACCGTTCACAAGCTCCCTCAGCGCCAACTTGTCCTCTATGGGAACAGTCTCGCCGATACATTCTCCCAGCTCGTCAAGGCATAATGCGGCTTGTCCTCCTCCGTACTTCTGCGACCTGCCCCTGCGGTATCTGTCTATAGCAAGATTGCGTGTGATCCTGCCGAAAAATACCGCCAATCGGTTCGGCTTTTCAGGCGGCATAGTATTCCATGCGCGAAACCATGTATCGCTGACACATTCCTCGCTATCCTCTGCCGAATGTAAGATGTTGTTTGCAATGGCTCTGCAATAACCGCCGTATTTCGTACGGCTCTCTTTTATCGCGGACTCGTCTCTCTGCCAGTAAAGCTCTATTATATGAAGATCGTCCATAAGCGCACCTCCCCGACCCCCTTTACCATTACAGACGAAATTTGCAGCGCTCAGGTAACGGCAGTCTTGAAATTTTTTCTGCGGATATTAGATATTATATCACATACGCGCGGCAAGCGCAAGGAACTCAATTTTCAAAATAGCTTTCAGAGTATATTCTCCCAAAAAGAGCACAAAAAATCCTGCTCTCCCAACACTCACACTGTTTTTCCCAAACGGGGAAAAATAGTTCACACAAAAAGCCTGTTCTCCCAACGCTCACGCTGTTTTTCCCCCCCATCGGGGAAAAATAGCTCACACAAAAAGCCTGCTCAAATGAACAGGCTTTTGATTTTGCTTTTAAAATTTACTTTGTAGTTTTCACGGTATACGTCGCGCTTGCCGTGCCGTAAATTAGCTTGCTGCCGACTTTTACATACGGCTGAATGCGGAACTTATATGTCGTATTCTTTTTCAGTCCCGAAATTCTGTACTGCGTGGTCGAGGGCGAACCCACCGCGGTAACTCTCACCCACTTCTTTTTCGCGGAATCGTATTTCTGGATACGATAACCCGAGCAGGTCGTCTTGTTCCAGTAAAGTCTTACCGCCGTGGAGGCTTTATTTGACTTTGTGATCTTTGTCGTGTTCGGGCGAGTTGCAGTCGAAATAGTATTGCAGGAATCGCCGTAATAAACCTTGCTGCCCGACTTGACGAACGCTTTCACGCGGAATTTGTAGACCTTGCCTGCGCTGAGACCGCTGACCTTGTAATTTGTCGCGCTGGGGTCGTAGATAGTCTTTATATCCACCCATTTTTTCTTTGCGTCGTCATAACGGTAAACTTTGTAACCCGTCACGCCGCTGATCTTGTTCCAGTTTATGCGCACCGCATTGGTGGTGTAGGTGAAATTGGTTTTTCCGGTTAATTTTGCAATTGCTTTTGTTTTGGCGGTAATTGTTTTGCTCGCGTCGCTGAAATACACTTTACTTCCGACTTTAACGAACGATTTCACCATGAATTTATATGAAGTATTCGGTGCAAGGGAAGTTATTTTGTAATTCGTTGCATTTGGGTCATAAATTGCTTTGACATCTACCCATTTTTTCTTTGCGTCGTCGTAGCGGAAAATTTTATAGCCCGTAACGCCGCTAACTTTATTCCAATTGATACGAATTTCACTGCAAGTGTTTGTGTAATTTGTTTTGACGGCAGGTTTCGGGAGGGCTTTTCTTGCAATTGAAGATGTTTTCGTTGCTCCGCAGACCGTGCAGGTATATGTCATTGTTCCTGTCGAGGAATATGTAGCAGCTTTTGTAACTTTTCCGGAATCCCATGTGTGAGTGGTGTGGTCGAGAAGTTCATAGTCAAATCCATTTTCTTTTGCGTATTTTTCACCAACCGAATTTAAATAACAATAAATTTTAAAATTGGGAACAAGTACATAATTTGCCGCATACATTTCATGGTTATAACCAATTGCGCCATCACCAATTGAAGTAACATTTTTAGGTATTGTAATGCTTGTCAGACTATAGCAATTAACAAATACGCCTTCGCCTATACTTTTAACACTGTCAGGTATTGTTATACTTTTTAAATTGGTGCAATTAGAAAATACAGAATTTTTTATGCTTGTTACACCGTCAGGTATTTTTACATCTGTTAAATTAGAACAGCCGTAAAATGTACTATTTTCTAAGCTTGTAATATTCTTAGATATTGTTACGCTTGTTAAACTACTGCAACCTTCAAACGCAGAATCTCCTATGCTTGTAACACTATCAGGTATCTTTATGCTTGTTAAATTCTCACAATTTTCAAATGTCTGTTTTCCTATACTTTTAACACCGTCAGATATTGTTATACTTTTTAAACTTGAACAATTTTCAAACGCATAATCTCCTATGCTTGTAACATTGTCAGGTATCGTTACACTTGTTAATTTAGTACAAAAATTAAATGCACCCGTAGATATGTTCTTAATGCTCTTAGGTATAGTTACGCCTGTTATACGTTTACCAAGTTCAAATGCATAATCTGATATGCTTGTAACGGTGTCTGGTATAGTGACTTCACCTTCACAAGTTGAACCGTCGACAATTATATTATTTACAATTACTAAAGGATTTTCATTTCGTTTGGCAGTCAACCAAGGTGTGTATTCAAATGCCATGCCGCCAATTGACAAAACACTATCAGGCATTTTTATACTTGTTAAATTTTCGGATTCATAAAATGCATAATTTCCTATGCTTGTAACACCATCAGGTATTGTTATACTTGTTAAACTTGTGCATTCAAAAAACGCATACTCTCCTATGCTTGTAACTTTCTTGCCGTTAATACTTGACGGTATGGTGACATTTGATTCATTGCCATTATACTTTGTTATTTCAACTGTTCCGTTATCAAGTACGCTGTACTCATAATCACCGTAAGTTTCTGCGCTTGCCGTTATCGACGTGAGATCAATGCCGCTGTCAGCCATTGGCAGAGCCGCCGCGCCGAGTGTCAAAACGACCGCCAGTGCCGCCGCTGTCAGTTTTTTAAACATAAACTTGTCCTCCGTTTCAAATTTGTATTGATAAAAATAATTTTATCTCAAACTCCATTATAATTTATTTCAGCATAAAAGTCAATCGGCTTTATAACCTGAAACAGGTTATTTGTCAATACCCTGAAACAGATTATTTATAATTATTTTAGGCGGGCGAAAAACGCCGACAGCCGAATAATTTACGGAGATGAATCTTATGTACCCAAGAATACGAAATCTCAGGGAAGACAAGGATATGAACCAGACCCAGATGGCGAAGATACTCAATATGTCGCAGACCGGCTACTCGAAATACGAAACGGGCGAAAACGATGTCCCGACCTCTATTCTTGTACGCCTTGCCGAATTTCATAAAACAAATGTCGATTACATTCTCGGACTGACAAATACCAAAACTTATTATAAACAATTGTGAGGGGGATAACACATTGTCTATAATTATTGCTCCGACGGAATATACATCTGCCGGAGCAATTCTTACTTCTTATCGCTGTCCGCTTTTGCCGAAAGCGCTCCCGAGCCTGCCGCAAGAACCGCCGGAAAGACCGCCGCGGCAAGAAATCCCCATTCAAGCTTGCCGCCGAAAAACTGCGCCGTTCTTCCCACCAGCACGGGACCTCCTCCGCAGCCTATATCCCCTGCAAGAGCGAACATCGCAAACATCGCCGTACCTCCGGCAGGGATCTTTTCAAGCGCAAGACTGAATATGCCCGGCCACATTACGCCTACCGAAAATCCGCATACTCCGCAGCCTGCAAGCGCAACGGCAGGGTGCGGCGCGAAAACTATCATCATATATCCGAAAAAGCAAAGTATACTGCTTGCGCATATGTATCTGCCGACGGGAAATTTCCCCGAACAGCGCGAAAATAGGGCGCGCGCCGTTCCCATAAGCAGCGCGAACATCAGCGTTCCCAGCAGATCGCCGACTGTTTTTGATACGCCGAGACTGCTCTGCGCAAAATATGACGACCACTGACTTACCGCCAGTTCCGACGCGCCTGCGCACATCATAAGCAGCAGAAAGAGTATAAATATCTTCATACCGAAAAGCTTGCGCAGTGGGAGGGCTTTTTCACCGCCTGCAAACGGCAGCAGCGGACAGACCGCGAACACCGCCGCATTGAGAGCGGGAACGGCAGCCCACAGCAGCGGCAGCAGCCGCCATTCTCCCGAGAAATTGAGATAGACGGTCGTTATTATGACGACTGCCGCGTGTCCCCAGCAGTAAAATGAATGGAGCAGGCTCATACCTGCCGCCTTGTCGCCGCTCGGGAGGGATTCGAGTATCGGGGAGATAAGCACCTCGATAAGACCGCCGCCGACCGCGTAGAATATCACCGACAGTGCAAGACCGAAAAAGCTGTCCGTCACAAAGGGCAGCGTACCCATCATAACAAGTCCTGACGCGCAGAGGATATGTGCCGCGACGATCGAACGCCTGACACCTATCCTGTCCACAAATCCCGCCGAGAGGAAGTCTATTGTCATCTGAACGGCGAAGTTAAGTCCGATCAGCGTGCTTATTTTGCCGAGCGACAGACCGAAGCTGCTGCGGAACATCACAAAAAGCAGCGGCGCGAGGTTATTTACAACCGCCTGCGTTACATAGCCGGTATAGCACGCCCTGCGTGTGAGAGAGTAGTTTTGAGATATGTTTTTCATTTTTTCCTCCGTTTGGTTTTATAATCCAGTATACTATTAATTATGTGGTTTGTCAATTAGCAGATCAGAAGTAAGAGGTTTTGGAAATCAATTTTAAATTTTTATGTAAGCGTTTCAATATATTTTACTGGTTCAGGCTGACTTTTGGGTTATTTTTCCTCCGCCGTTGGCGGAGGAAAAATAATTTAATGTTATATTCTCCGCCTGCGGCGGAGAATATAACAAAAATTTTGCAAAACTGTGCGGAATATAATTATAGGACAAAAGTACTCGCATAAAATTGATTTCGTGATTAGAAGTAAGAAATAAGAGGTAAGAAGTAAGAATTTTAGGTTCGGCATTTATGAAATAGAAAAAGCCTGTTATCCCTCCCAATATCCGTATCCTCAAAATTTTACAAATTCTTACATCAAAAAATCCCTTGACATAAACATAAATATATGGTATTATATTTTGTGTATGTATGACTTTGCATATTATTCCCGTAACGGTTTATAATAGTAATGGCTGTAATGCCGCTGTCAAGAATAACGTCCGCAATACGGAGGGTAATATGTGCAATAACAATAATAACGATAACGATAATAATGACAAACAGGAAGATCAGAAAGAACAGCAAGACGGCGCAGACGAGGCTTTGTCCTTTGAAGATACCGAAAAACAGACAAAACAGATCGAACGTATGGGCGAGATCGCTTCGCGAAACGCCAAACATCTTATCCACTGCCTGAATATAATCGGACAGGTGGAGGGGCATTATATTCTTCCGCCGCAGAACAAGACTACAAAATACGAGCATATCATACCGGCTCTTGTGGCTATCGAACAGGATATGTCGATAGAGGGTCTGGTGATAATACTCAACACGGTGGGCGGAGATGTTGAGGCAGGACTTGCCATTGCCGAGCTTATCGCAGGAATGAAGACCCCGACGGTATCTCTCGTTGTGGGTGGCGGTCACTCGATAGGAGTTCCGCTGGCAGTCTGCGCAAAACGTTCTTTTATCGTCCCCTCGGCTACGATGACTATCCACCCCGTGCGTATGAACGGTACTCTGCTGGGCGTTCCGCAGACGCTTTCTTATTTTGACAAAATGCAGGAGCGCATAATCAGATTCGTCACCGACAACTCAAATATCAAAGCGGATAAATTCCGCGAGCTTATGATGACTACCGGCAAGCTGGTCATGGACGTCGGAACGGTCCTTGACGGTGAAGAGGCGGTCGCCTGCGGTCTTATAGATCAGCTTGGCGGTCTGTCGGACGCGGTAGAATGTCTTTACGCTATGATAGAGGGGTAGCTTATGCTTTATACTATTATAAATTTGTATGACGTCCTGCGCGAAGATCAGCAGATCACCGCAGCGGAAGATCAAACGGTCGAGGAATTTTCCACCGATCCTTATTATTGGTTATACGGCGGAGGGAAAAACGGCGGCTGAGCTGCCGCCTTATCCGCCTTTTGGCACAGCAAGTTTTACATATTTTTCATATTCTGTCCCTGTCGGATACGCCGACAGAGAAGTCGGTACAGTAAAGATCGTCAAGATCGACAAGAAAGAAAGGATACATAATGAGCTTACTTAACACCATATTTCAAGCGATAATACAAGGTCTGACCGAGTTTCTGCCGGTTTCAAGCTCGGGACATCTCTCGCTTTATCAGCATTTTACCGGCAACAGCGGCGAGGGCGCTCTGATGTTTTCCGCAGTGCTGCATCTCGGAACGCTGGTCGCGGTCTTTGTGGCGTTCAGAAAAACGATATGTGCGCTGATAAAGGAATTTTTCTCGCTCGTGAAGGATATATTCACGGGAAAGTTCAAGTGGAAAGAAATGAATCCCGAACGCCGTATGATCTTTATGATAATCATTTCCACCGCCTGTCTGATACCGTTTATGTTCTTCAAGGGCTGGTTCGAGGGCATTTCGGAGGATAATTCCATTTTTGCCGAGGGACTTTGTTTTCTCTACACCGCAGGCATACTTTTTATGTCGGACAAGTGCGTCAAAGGCAAAAAGACCGCCAAGGACATAAAGACTGCCGACGCGGTCAGCGTGGGATTTTTCCAGGGTATCGCCCTTTTGCCGGGCGTATCGCGTTCGGGCTCCACAATATCTTCGGGACTGTTTTGCGGATTTTCACGCGAAACTGCCGTTCAGTATTCGTTCATTCTGGGTATCCCTGCGATACTCGGCGGCTGCCTGCTTGAGATAAAGGACGCTGTCGGTCAGAAAGCGGGCGTCGGTTTCGGCTACTGCGCTGTGGGATTCTTAGTCGCCGCATTTGTCGGTGTATGTGCGATAAAAATGGTCAACTGGCTTGTAAAGACCGACAAGTTCAAAGTGTTCGCGTACTACACTTTCATTCTCGGAATACTGGTCATAATCGTTTCGGTCATCGAGAAATTTATGGGACACGCCATTATGATCGGCTGATGTCGGCATTCCGAAATAATCAATTTTCAACTTTATAAAACCGTTTTCTCTCCATTGACAAGGGAAATAATATAATGCAAAAAAACTTTCTCCGCTTGATCTATAAAGCGGAGAGATCGACTGTGCAGAAGATGCCCAAGCTTCTGCACTTTTTTAAGAGGTGAACGTAAAAAAATGGCAGCAGCCGCAAACAATAAAGGCAAGACCGCAGGCAAGGGCAGGACTTCCTCGTCAAAGAATGGCAGGACGGGTGCAAAAGGCGGAGCAAAAAGCAGAGAATCAGAGGCTGCGCGGCAGAAAAGGCGCGCGTGGAGCTTTATCCTGTTTTTCCTCGGCATACTCGAAGTGATGATAACATTCATCAGGGGCGAGGGGCTGTGGACTTCCCTGTTTTTGCTCAACCGCGGACTTTTCGGGATCTCCTCTTTCATTATGGGTCCTATGATAATATACGTCGCTTTGCAGATCGCCTCCGACCGCTCCCACAACGCGGTAGTGGCAAGAGTCGTGCAGGGTATCTGCCTTATGCTGCTGCTGTGCGCCACTATGCAGATACTTGTAAACGGCAGCATTGCAAAGGGCGGCTTTTCCGAAAAGGTCAGGACACTGTACAGTCAGGGTGCAAAACTTCGCGGCGGCGGTCTTATCGGTGCGCTGCTCGGTTATCCTCTGCTCGCCGCATTTAAAAAGGTCGGCAGCGCGATAATAATTATACTGCTCGATCTTACATTTATCCTGCTGCTTACGAATCTTACTCTTCCCGATATTTTCAAGGCTCTGTCAAAGCCGTTCGTCGGGGGATATAAGGCGGTCAGCGAAGATATGGTCGAGCGCGGCGTCCGTCAGCAGGAAAAAGCCGCGGCAAAGCAGGACGAACCTCCAAAGACAAGAGATCGTCTGAAAGATAAAAAAGCAAGAGTCGATCTTTCCAAATTTGTTCAGGACGATCTTCCCGAACAGGAAAATACGGACAAGCGCGGTGCGGAGAAGCGCCGCGAACCCGTTTTCCCCTTTACCGAGGGGGTAGATACTCCGAAAAATACACAGCGCACCACTATACCCGAATTTATCCGCAGCCGCTTTAACGGCGGCAGTCAGGCGGACGGTCACGACGATTATGACGATTATGACGAGGAGGAATACGACCGGGACGACGTGGCAAATAAGCCTAACCCCGTGCCTGACGATACCCCCGATATTTTCCTTGCGCCCGAAAGCCGCCGCAGTTTTTCGGATATGGAAAAACTCAATTCCGCCGCCAAGGAACAGACGAATAACGCCGCTGCGGAGGACAAGGAGCTAAGTCAGGTGATAAGCCGCGCGGTGACGAGAGAGCAGGAAAAGGAAAAAGAACGTCAGAAAGAAAAACAGCGTCAGAAAAAAGAGCCGCCGCTCGAGCTGTTTATCGACAAGGACGGTCAGACTTCCCTCACAAGGCAGAACGGCGCGGTGGCGGTCTATACATATCCGCCGATCGACCTGCTGAAATATTCCGATAATTCCGCCGCTCCGTCAGATGCGAAAAAAGAAATAGAGGAAAAATCCCGAAAGCTTGTGGAAACGCTTGAAACATTCGGAGTAAAGACAAGGATAATCGGCATACACAGAGGTCCTGCCGTAACGAGATACGAGCTGCAGCCTGCGGCAGGCGTAAAGGTCAAGCAGATAACCAATCTTTCGGACGATATTGCGCTTAATCTGGCGGCAAACGGCGTCAGGATAGAGGCTCCCATACCGGGAAAAGCCGCTATAGGTATCGAAATACCGAATATCCACCGCGACAACGTATCACTGAGGGAGCTTATCGACAGTGACGAGTACCGAAACGCCAAGGGCAAACTGAGCTTTGCGGTGGGCAAGGACATAGAGGGAAAAATAGTGGTAGGCGACATATCGACAATGCCGCATATGCTTATTGCAGGAACGACAGGTTCGGGCAAATCGGTATTTACCAATTCAATTATCCTCAATATCCTTTTCCACGCCGCGCCCGACGAGGTAAAGCTGATACTTATCGACCCGAAAAAGGTGGAGTTTCCCGTATACAACGGCATACCGCACCTGCTGATACCCGTAGTCACCGATCCTCTGAAAGCCGCAGGCGCACTCGGCTGGGCGGTAAACGAAATGATGCGCCGCTACAAGCTGTTTGAGGCGAACGGCACTAAAAATCTGGAGGACTACAATCAGTTTGTGGAGGAGGACGGCGATCCCGAAAGGGTCAAGCTGCCGCAGATAGTTATTGTCATAGACGAGTTTGCCGATCTTATGCTGGCGGCGAAATCCGAAGTCGAGGAATCGGTAATGCGTCTGGCGCAGCTGGCAAGAGCGGCAGGAATGCATATGCTGATAGCTACGCAGTCGCCGAGAGTTGACGTTATCACGGGACTTATCAAGGCGAATATCCCGAGCAGAACGGCTCTTAGCGTATCGAACAATCAGGATTCGCGCGTTATACTTGACGAGATCGGCGCGGAAAAGCTGCTCGGCAAGGGCGATCTGCTCTACAAGCCGGTAGGATACCCCAAGCCTGTGAGAATACAGAGCGGATTCGCCTCCACTTCCGAAATACGCAGCGTGGTGAAGTTCCTCAAAAACGAGCAGGAGACCGAGTACAGCGAGGAGATAATCCACGAGGTGGAGCGCAATATACCGCAGCCGAAGAGCAAGGGCGGAGAAGATGATTTTTCGATCAATTCGGACGACGATCTGACGACGCAGGCTATCACGCTGATAGTCGAGTCGGGCAATGCGTCCACGGCGTTTTTGCAGCGCAGACTCAAGCTCGGTTTTCCGAGGGCGGCAAGGATAATGGACGAGATCGAGGAAATGGGAATTATCGGACCGCAGGAGGGCGCAAAGCCGCGTGCCATCAACATCACCAAGGAAGAGTGGTATGAGCGTCAGGGACGGAGCTGAAATAGAGGTAAGAGATAAGAAGTAAGAAATATTTGACTTTTCACATTCACAAAAGAATAATTAAAGCCCCGTACTTTCACGGGGCTTTTGTCATTTTCTGACCGCTCACGGCGCTGTGTAAGTGAACGTTATCTCAATGTCGCTTATCTCAAAGCTGTCGGGAATGTCGATTATCGTCGCGGAGGAATCTTCTTCCGCTCCCCTTGCGTCCTCGGGAGGAGCAGACACCCACTGATTGTAAAGATTTACTCTCGTGCATTTGCTGTCGTCCGAAGAAGTATAACCGTCCGCGATCATCTCTATCGGCTCGCCGTTTATCTTTATCTCGTCAATTTCCGCGTTATATCCGGGATAGAGCAGCTCTCCGTTTGAAATGCCGAGCGCCGAGAAAGCAACTCCCTTTGCCGCTCCTGCGTCCGAAAGATCAAGCTTTACGGTATATGTTCCCTCGCCCGTCACCTCGACGTTTTCCGCTTTTACGCCGTCAGTCTTTGAAGTCGGGTCGTAATTATCTCCCACGCTGTAGGATATATTGTAATCGCTGCTCTGATACATTATCCAGGCGACCGCCTTGTCGTCCGCCGGAAGTATCGAAACGTCCTCCATAGCCTTTTCCTCGGCGGCTGCAAGATCGGCGTCCATACCCTCCTGCGCGTTCTTCGCTATCTCCTCCTCGCTGAGAGCCGACTGCGCCGAAAAGCTCCTGCCGCTGAACAGCTGTGCAAGCGTTTCATCTCCCATAGAACACATAGTCCTCTTGTACAGATCGCTGCAATCCCAGAGCATGGGGCAGTAGTTGTAAAGATCGCAGTTGTTGAGGAAATTCGTATAGAACTTGTCGGTGTCATTCTTAGGTACTCCGCCGTTTGACAGCACGGCATATTCGCCGATGATTATTCCGTACCCCTGATCGGAATACTTGGTCATCATCTTCATAAGCTTGTTCTGTTCTTTATAATCCTCGACCGAGCCCCAATGGTCAACGCTTTCCGTACCGCAGTAATTCCACGGAGTATAATAATGCACGGAAAGCAGCAGCTTGTTCTTTGCGGTATCTGTCGGCATATGGAAACGGTCGTCGCAGGTCATCGCTATATCGGTATTGTACCCTGCGATCAGCAGAAAACGCTGATCGTTATTGCCGCCGCTCTTGCGCACAAGATCGACAAATTCCTGATTTATCCTGTTCGCCGTTTCATAGCACTCGTCCTGAGAGAGCGAACCCGAATCGGGCGCTTTGTCCTTGTCGTTAAGACGGTCGCCAAGCTCCTCGTTTGCCGACTCAAATATCAGTTTGTCGGAATAATCGGCATATCTCTGAGCTATCTGCGTCCACATTGAGCGGTACATATCCATAGCCTTGTCGCGCACTTCCTGCTGCGCCGAGCCGAACATTCCCCACCAGCTGCCGTCCCAGTGGTCGTTTATGATAACGTACATATCCTCGTTGAGGGCGTAGTTTATTATCTCCTCCACACGGTCGAGGTATTCCTCCCCGATAGTGTAGTCCCCCTCCTCAAAATTCGGCATTGCATTCGTCCACGCAACGGGTATTCTTAAAGAATCAAATCCGGCAGCTTTCATTCCGCTTATCATTTCCTGAGTGGTGACGGGCTGTCCCCACGCCGTTTCGCAGCTTTCCACCGACGGCGTGCCTCCTGCGAAATGAGCGTATGCCTCCATGGTATTTCCCAGATTTATGCCGTTGCCCATACGCTTAACAAGCTCAGTGGCAGTCATTTCAACGTTTACTTCTCCCTTTTTCTCCTCTTTGGAGGAATCGTCCTTTTTTCCGCCGCAGCCGCCCAGCACAGCCGAGAATCCCAGTCCGACTGCCGCTGCTGCCGCGATAAACCTTGCCTTTTTCATAAAATTACCCCCCCTTAAAATGGACAATAAGTTACAGTTTTTCAACAAAAGTCGATTTTAAAATTTATGTATACGTTTTTTATTTTATGTACAGTATATTTCAGCGCCGCAGGCGTTCCTTGTCTAACCTCTTATCTCTTACCTCTTACTTCTAAAAGCGCCGCGTTCTAACTTCCGGAAATCAAAAATTGATTTCTGTAACATCTTTCTACCTTAGGACATCTCTTGCGATTATATATGTGAGATATGCCCCATAGCAGATGAGGAACGCCGCGCCCTCTTTTTTCGCAATGGTGCTGTTTGTCACCGAGAAAGCGTAGCACATCGTAGTCGCCGCCAGAACGCACAGCGAGTCGATAAGATCAGCCATCGTTATCGAGAACGGCGCGATTATCATAGTAAGTCCCATAACGAGCAGGATATTGAAAAGGTTCGAGCCTACGACATTTCCCAGTGCAAGATCGCTGTTGCCCTTGCGTGCGGAAACTACCGAGGTGATAAGCTCCGGCAGGGAGGTTCCGAGCGCGACGACGGTCAGACCGATAAGCGATTCGCTTATGCCGATACCGTGCGCTATGTCCTTGGCGCAGTATACCGCAAGCTGTCCGCCGCCGATAACTACCGCAAGTCCGCCCAGCGCAAAGAGTATGCTCTTGGGGACCGACATCGGTTTTTCGTCCTCCTCGGGTTCGCCCGACTCTTTCGCCTTTTTGCGGCTCGCGTTTGCGCTGACTACCGTCAGAGCCATAAAGGTTATAAAGATTATCATAAGTATCATTCCGCCCCAGCGAGGTCCGTGCATTCCTCCCACGAGGAACATTATCGGAACGATCACCGCCGAGAGCATAAGCAGCGGAAAATCCTTTTTCAGCAGCGAACGGTCTACCGCTATAGGCACAAGCACCGCGCTGACGCCGAGAATAACAAGTATATTGAGAAGATTCGAGCCGAGCAGATTGCCGACTGCGATACCCGAATTTTCCGGATCGGATACCGCGCTTGAGATACTTACCGCCGCTTCCGGTGCGCTCGTACCCATTGCCACTATGGTAAGTCCGATTATCAAGTCCGGCACTTTAAGAAGTCTTGCTATCGAAACGCAGCCGTCCACAAAGACGTCCGCACCTTTCACAAGCAGTACAAAGCTTAACAGCAGTCCGCAAATCATAAAGATCCAATGCATTTTTTTCGTATCCTTTTTAGGATACTTCCCCCTTTTCAAAGCTTTTATTTTTCCCGTTGCGTTATTTTTTTATTCAATATCCTCAGATGGGAAGTCCTCATCTTCGCCGCCCGGTTCTTCCGACTGAGTGGGACGCGTCAGCGAGCTGGGACGTGTGTTAGTGTTCGTGATCGGAGGTTCAAACTCTGTCGTTGAGCTTGTGGAAGAAGTCGTTTTCTTTCCGGTAGTGGTAGTCGTGCGGCGCGTTGTAGTAGTGGTCGTTCTGCGCGTGGTAGTCGTGCGGCGCGAAGAGGTCGTCGTATATGTATTGCGCCTTGTCGTCGTGGTAGTGCTCTGCGTTTCGTCCCCATTCTCATCGGGCTCTGTCACCTGAGTTTCGGAGGAGGTCGGCTGCGGCTCGTCTATCGGCGGCAGCACGAAGGTCAGGTTCGTAGTTGTTTGCTGCGAAATCGGCTGCGTAACAGGCTGCACTGACGAAACGGGAGTCGTGGCAGTCGCGCCGCCCATTCCCTGCTCATTTCCCTGCTCGTCCTGAGTAGGTTCGCTCTCCTGCGGTTCATCGGAGCTTTCGCCGTCTTCATCATCGGCGCTTTCGTCTCCGCTGTCGGTATCGTCCTCCGAGCTTTCGTCATCATCGGAGCTTTCGTCCGAACTCTCGTCCGCGCTTTCGTCCGTATCCGACGAGCTTTCCGATTCGTCCTCTTTATCTGTATCCGAAAAATCCTCTATCACATAGCTTTCCGCCGCAGAGGACTGATCCCTGTCCTTTTTGTGAGGCTCAGGCTTTTTGGTAAGATTCCCCAGAAGGCTTGCGAATATGATTATGGCGACCGCCGCCGTCAGGCAGATTATCAAAGTTATATTTTTCATATAAACGAACTCTCCTTAAAAATTGACAGGCGCTGTTCCCGATCGGGAAACGGCATTGGTATCTGTACTAATAAACATAACAAAGTAATAACAATTATTATTTTACCACATTTATCTTAAAAAATAAAGTACTTTGCATAAAAAATTTGAGCTATCGAGCGATAACGGCAAGATTTTGCGCAAAAAATCGCCGCTCACTTTTGTGCAAAATGACGAAAAATCAGATAACAGGCGATACGCGGAAGTTTTACGCTTGTATTATCCGCGTTAATATGATATACTAAAGAATGTGTTCTTTTTTACAGAAATAAAACGGCGCGGTCATGCGCGGATTAGAGGAAACGGATATGGAAATAATAAACAAGAACGACGCGGCTTTGCTTGACGAGTATGAAAATTTCACAAAAAATCACGAAAACGGAAATTTTATGCAGTCCCTGAAATGGCCTGACGTAAAGGACAACTGGGGCTGGGACGCGATTATCTCACGCGGCAAAGACGGAAAGATACGCGGCACTTGTCTTGTGCTGATAAAGAAAGTACCCATTTTCGGCTGTACTTTTCTTTACGCGCCGCACGGTCCGGTGTGCGACTACAGCGACAAGGAAGTACTTCAGGATCTGCTCGACGGCGTAAAAGTCCTCGCGAAAAAATACAAAAGCTACCAGTTTATGTGGGATCCCTGCTTTGAGGAAAAGGAGCGCGAGCTTTCCGAGCTTATGATCTCCATGGGATTTTCTCACATCTACGACGCTCCCGAGCTGTCCACCATACAGGCGCGAAACAACTATATGCTGCGCAACATCAAGGGCAAAACGCAGGACGAAGTTATGATGAGTTTCAAGCCCGACTGGCGCAACCGCATAAGAAAAGGTCCTAAAAAGGGAGTCGTGTGCAAGGTATGCGGCGTCGAAGCTCTGGACGATTTTTATCCGCTTATGCAGGCGACGGGTATCCGCGACGGCTTTGCGATAAGGGCTAAGGAATATTTTGTAAAGTTCATTAACGGGCTCGGTCCTGAGCATTGTCATCTCTTTATGTGTTATACCGAGGAGGACGGCAGGCAGATACCCCTTTCGGGAGCGGTCACTACGCAGTATGCCGGAAAGACCTGTTATGTCTACGGAGCGTCCGCCAATCATCACCGCAATCTTTATCCGAATTATCTTATGCAGTGGACTATGATCTGTTGGGCGTTGGAAAATGACAATTACATCTATGATTTTCAGGGTATACCGTTCTACACCGATGAAACCAATCCGAATTACGGAGTATACAAGTTCAAGAAGGGTTTCAACGGAGAAGTTGTCACCTATGCCGGTGAATTTTTCTACACATTCCGTCCGCTGATGAAGAAGATCGTCGATCTGTGCGAACGATTGGTAAGAGCGTCCAGAGAGCGCAAGCGGCACAAGCTGGTCAAAAACCGCAATACCGATTTTAATAACGAGGGCTGATCTGAAAATATTTTGCAGTTATTTCCTCCGCTGTAACAGGCGGAGGATTTTTGTCGTTGGCGATGCTCCGAAGTCTTATTTAACGATACGCGCCTTGTTTGGTAAGTAGGGGGAAAATTAAAAAGGTTTTCGGTCAAGCCTTTTCCTTAAAAAGGCTTGCAGGGTCAAGGGACAGCGTCCCTTGTCGCCGTCCGCAGACGGCGAAACACCCCTGCCGCCTGCGTCCGCAAGGGGTGAATTTCAAAACAGTCCGGTGGACTGTTTTGAAAGAGGGGACGACCTGCAAGAAGGGCGTCCCCTAAGTATGTGCGGCATTTGCTACCGCCGTCATTTATGACGGCAGATACACACCTATTGCCGAAAATATTGCGCAATAATATAAATATCCTAAAACTTTACCGCCTAAAAGTCACAACGACCATCTCTTACCTCTTACCCCTTATCTCTTACCTCTTATCGCTTATCTCTTACTTCTAAAACGCACCACGTTCATTCCATCTGCATATAATGAATCGTAACGGTTTTCCGGGAGGTATGAACAATGGATAAAAAGGTTTTTCTTTGCGTCGGCGGCGACGCAAGACAGATATATATGTGCAGGAGTCTGGCAGAACACGGAAAGGTTTTCGCTTATAAGATCTTTAACTCAGCCGAAAGCTCTTCCATAGCCTCGCCGCGGCTGTGTTCGCTTTCGCAGCTTTCACTTATGCCCTGCAAAGCGGACGTACTCGTGCTCCCTATGATGTCGGGCGGTCTTGATATACCGTCCTCGTCAGGCAAACGGGCGGATTGCAGAGAGCTGGCGGAGTATCTCGCTGACGGCGCGGTCGTTACGGGCGGCAGGCTCGGCACGGAGGTCATAGAATACTTTTCCGCTCTGGGATTTGACGTTTACGATTACTTCAAACGCGAGGAACTCGTCATACGCAATTGTATTCCCACTGCGGAGGGCGCTTTGCAGATCGCTATGCAGGAAATGGCTGTCACGGTCTGCGGATCGAGGGTACTTATCATAGGCTACGGCCGCGTCGCAAAAGCCTGCTCCAGACTTTTCCTTGCCGCAGGGGCTGACGTCGCCTGCACCGCGCGCAGACTTTCCGCTCTTGCCGATGCAGAAAACAACGGCTGTCGGGCGTTCCTGTTAGGCGAACTGTACGGCAGGATCGACAGCTTTGATCTTATTATAAATACCGTACCGCACCTTATCCTTGATAAAGCTATGCTTTCCGCAGCAGCCAAGGACGCCGTTATAATAGATCTGGCGTCCGCTCCGGGCGGAGTGGATCAGAACGCTGCCGCAGCGCTCAACAAACGCTGTATCCACGCGCTTTCGCTGCCCGGAAAGGTCGCCCCTATCACCGCAGGAGAAATAATCGCCAAAACGGTGATAAACATTATCAACGAAAGGAAAGGGGTGGAATAAATGTCTTTAGAAGGCAAAAAGATCGGCTTTGCGATGACAGGCTCTTTCTGTACATTTGAAAAGGCTTTCGGGACGGCTGAAGAACTGGTCGCACTGGGAGCGGACGTTTGCCCCATAATGTCCTTCAACGCAGCGGCGATAAACAGCAGATTCGGTACGGCACAGCAGAACCGCAGCCGTCTGGAAAACATCTGCCGCCGCCCGATGATACGCACTATAGAGGACGCAGAACCCATAGGTCCAAAAAAAATGTTCGACATACTGATAGTCGCTCCGTGTACCGCAAATACCCTTGCCAAGCTCGCTCTCGGGATAACCGATACGCCTGTGACTATGGCGGTAAAATCGCACCTGCGAAACGGCAGACCTGTGCTTATCGCAATATCCACAAACGACGCTCTGGCAGGCTGCGCCAAAAATATCGGAGCATTGCAGAATTACCGCAACTACTATTTTGTTCCCTATTGTCAGGATAATTACAAAGCCAAGCCTTATTCGGCGGTCGCCGATTTTTCAAGAATAACCGAGGCTGCCGAGTCCGCTCTCGAGGGTATACAGATACAGCCCCTGCTTATCACGGACGGAAAAAATTAAGGCGAAAAACATATCTCTCTTAATGACAAATCTATAAGGCTAAAGAAATATCTCCCCTTACGGAAATACCATAAGGGGAGATATTTTCAGTTCTGAAAATCGAATTTCTGTTTTTTATCAAGAGAATAAGACACAAGCGCGCTGCCGTCAAGATCTTCGCGGTTCATATCCACCGCCGAGATACCGCGGTTTTCATAGGTCGTGTAGTAATATATGCCCTTGTCGGCGTTGCAGCAGCAGCTGTAGATAGTTATTTCATACTTTCCGCCGCCCATATGCACGCAGCCGTCCTGCTGTTCGACGGAAGTGAGTATGTGGAAAAACTGACCGACGCTCTGTTCCTCCGAATCGCCCGAACGGGAATTGAGCTTTGTGAACGCCGCCTTTACGAATCTCGACGCGGAGGAGAGATCGCCGGGAAGTCCCATTGCGCCCATTCCCCTGCTGTAGGGCAAAAGCTCAAAGCCGGGAGCGAAATTATTCTGCACCGCCTCAGCCGAAAGGCTCATATAATTCGTAAGGTTGAACATCTGCATATCGAACGTGGGATTATTTGTGAGGATACCCACTTTATTTTCGTACACTCTCATACCGTCGCCGAGCGTTTCCACCGTCAGCGAACCCGTGCGGTCGGAAATTATCCAATGCAGCGGAGAAAGCGGCAGGCTGCTGCTGAAATCTATCGCCGTGAGATTTATCCTTTCAAGCAGTGTACGCGCCTGAGAAAGATCTTCGCACTGAGAAAGTATCCACGGAATAAACTCAAACGGCGTGATATTGTCCTTGCCCTCCGCAGGCGGATAGTAGCAGGCGTTTCCGGGGAAATTAAGTCCTGCCATACAAAGACCTTTTTCGTTCATAGCGTCGTAGTAGAGCGGATAACCGTCGGATATGTAAGCCATACCGATAAGCGCATAATGCTTTGTAACGGTATCGGCTTTACGGAAAGGGAGCGGAAAATTCCTCGGAGTCACAGTGACTCTTTCGTCGTAGGAATATTCCAGATCGAAATTCCGTCCGAAATAAAAATCCTTTGTCAGATAAGCTGCCGCAGTACACATAAAAATTACCTCCTGTTTTATTTATTTTTATCCCTGTTGTAAAGCATTTTATACTGCTGTAGAAATTCTTCCTTTTCAGGCTCTTTGGGAAAATGCTTTTCTATCTCCCCGTCAAAAATATCCTCGCAGCCGACCGAAACGCAGCCGTCCTTGTCCATTTTTGAAGTCAGCTCGAGATGTTTTGCCATTTGCGCTCGGAAGAGAGCATTTTCGCCGTATTCCTGTCTGCGCGTATCGTTAAACGGGTATGACGGCAGGCTGCGCATATAATTTATCTCTTTGATAATGGGAACGTTCACAAATCCCACCACCGAAAGGTAAAGAGAAAGCACGATCTGTAGGATACCGATCCCCGTATACTGATAGAGGACATACAAGGCGGCGATATGCAAAAGGACGAATATTGCGGCGTTTTTCTTCATTCTGTCCGCATCGTCGCCGAACATAAACATACAGTGTACAAAAGCCATTACATAATACAGCATAGCCGCCACGAACGGCCACGGGTCGCCGAACAGAGCCGATTGGTTATACGTACCGTAACCTGTAAGGTAGTAAAATCCCGTGACTGCCGTAAGCACTGCCAGAAACGCGGTAACGAGCATCGGGGTCGCGGTAAACCAGCGGCGTATCCTGTGCAGTCTTTTATAGATCATTTTCAGATCGTTATCCGGCAGCGTCAGATATTCTTCCCGACCGATCATTTCCATCGCTCCCTTACTTTGGTATATATATATTATAATCCGCAGGTGTAGCATTGTCAAGTATGAATCCGAACACTTTGTGTTTGGGCTTTTAGAAGTAAGATGTAAGAGGTCAGAAGTAAGAATCGCTCCGCAGACTGATTTCACGATACGCAGTTGTGGAGAAAACAAAGTCGGCATATTAAAAAGGTTTTCGGTCAAGCCTTTTCCTTAAAAAGGCTGCCCTCCCGGGCGGGGCAATGCGCCCTCTGCGATGTGCGTAGCGGTCAAGTCTTGGAAATCGGGCGGTTAAAATTTATTGAGGAAATTACTTTAATAATCTGTGAGAAAGAAATTTCCGGTTTTTATTTTACGCAGTAAAATAAAAATTGCCGACAGAATATTATCGGCAAAGGAAATTTTCTTTTAGCTCAAACGCGGAGCAAAGCGCAGCGTTTGAGGTTGTCCCCTGAGTTTGGGCGGTATTTCTTTCTGCCGACGCTTGCGGAGGCTGCGACGCAGCTATTACCGAAAATATTGCGCCATATATACTTTAAGAGCTGTTTTCCCCCCCTTGGGGGAAAATAGCGTTTATATTTTCGGCAATAGGTGCGTAGCTGCTGCCATAAATGGCAGCTGTAACAAATGCCGCCCATAGTAGGGAAAGCGCTCTCTTGCAAGCGCTTTCCCTCTTACCAAACAGTCCACCGGACTGTTTGGTAATTCACCCTTTTCAGAGCGCCTCCGTGTGGGGTATTTCGCCGTCTGCGGACGGCGACGATGGGCTCTGCCCCTCGACCCCGCAAGCCTTTTTGAGGAAAAGGCTTGATCCAAAACCTTTTTAATTTGCCGACTTCATTGTCGCCGTAACTGCGTAGCGTGAAATCAAAGCTTTCTACCGCAACAAATTCTAACCGCCCGATTTCCAAGGCTTGACTGCTCCGCACATCGTGGAGGGCGCATTGCCCCGTCCGGGAGGACCTTTACAAAATCACTTAAATATGCTATACTATAATCAGTGTATCAGCAAAAATCATTCGCTTTGCCATTGACGGCAAAAATTTACGGAGGTCTTTTTATGGAAAAAGCTATGACAATGTCATATACCGTCGGCGACGGTCTTTATCTCAATATAACCAACAAATGCCCATGTAACTGCACATTCTGCCTGCGCGGAAACGGCAGCTCGGCTTACGGCTCCGACCCCCTCTGGCTCGAACATCAGCCGACTGCGGAGGAGATCATCGCCGACCTGAAAAAACGCGATCTCTCAGAGTATTGTGAAGTCGTTTTCTGCGGCTACGGCGAACCTACCTGCGAACTGGAGATCCTCCGCATAGTAGCAAAATATATCCGCTCGGTATCGGATATTCCTATCAGGATAAATACAAACGGACTTTCGGATCTTATCAACCAACGCTCCACTGCGGCGGAATTTCACGGTATCGCCGACGTCATCTCGATAAGCCTTAACGCCTCGGACAGCGAGGCTTACCGAAAGATAACAAGACCGTCCTTTACGGACAAAGACTGCTTTGCCGAAATGCTGGGATTTGCCAAACGAGTAAAGGAATACGTCCCCAAAGTAGTGCTGACGGTAGTTGACGTTATCGGGGAAGAGGAGATCGAAAAGTCGAGAAAGATCGCCGAAAGCATAGGCGTTTCGCTCAGAGTGCGTGAATATATTTCAAAGGAATGATAGATATGACAAATAAACCGTGGCAGGATAAACTTATCGACATAGAACCGTATGTCGCAGGCGAACAGCCGCAAAGCGCCGACATCATAAAACTCAACGCAAACGAGAATCCCTATCCGCCGTCACCCAGCGCGGCGGCGGCAATAAGGGAATTTGACGGAAACACGCTTAAAAAATATCCTCCGATAAAGCCGACTGAACTGCGAAACGCCGTTGCGGAGCATTACGCGCTCGACAGCTCCTGTGTATTTTCGGGAAACGGCTCAGACGACGTGCTTGCCGCGGCATTCAGGGCGTTTTTCAATTCGGATATGCCTATACTTTTTCCTGATATAACCTATTCGTTCTATCCCGTGTGGTGCAGTCTTATGAAGATACCCTACAAGGTGCTGCCGGTAGACGAGAATTTTGAGATAAACATCGAAGATTACGCTCAGCCGAACGGCGGCGTGGTCATACCTAATCCCAACGCTCCCACCGCGATCGGTTTCGGCGAAGAAAAGATCAGGCGGCTGCTCGATCTCAACCGTGACTGCATAGTGATAATCGACGAGGCGTATGCGGATTTTTCTGGATACAGCTGCGTCGGGCTTATCAAGGAATATGACAATCTGGTCGTTACGCAGACCTTTTCAAAATCGCGTTCGCTTGCCGGTATGAGAGTTGCCGCTGCAATGGCTGATCCTTATCTTATTTCATATCTCGACGCGGTAAAGGATTCCTATAATTCTTATCCGCTCGATTCCATAGCGGTAAAAGCAGGGACAGCCGCCGTCAGGGACGAAGAGTATTTCAGGATAGTCACCGACAAGATAATCGCCACAAGGCAGCGTGTGTCCGAGGAGATGAAAGAGCTTGGGTTCATACTCACGGACAGCAGGACGAATTTTATTTTTGCAAGGCACGTCAGTCTTTCCGCGAAGGAGATCTTTGAGTATCTCAAGAGCAAGGGCGTTTATGTCAGACATTTCGATCTGCCGAGGATAGACAATTATCTGCGGATAACGATAGGAACTGACGAGGATATGGACACGATGCTTGCGCTGCTGCGCTCAATGCCGGGGATATTGCAAGGGTGATAAGAAGATAAAGAGTATTTTTACAAAGCTTGATTTCACGCTCCGCAGTTACGGCGACAATGAAGTCGGCAAATTAAAAAGGTTTTGGATCAAGCCTTTTCCTTAAAAAGGCTTGCAGGGTCAAGGGACAGCGTCCCT
>CANRDT010000010.1 GCA_947629455.1 uncultured Ruminococcus sp. | reverse complement strand
AGGGACTTAAAGGAATAGAAGCATTGACAGGCTCTTCTAACTTTGACATATGCGAATATGTGATATTGCAAATGCTTAATGCATTTAAAGGCACTGATAGTGTAATATGTATGCTTTGCAAAACCTCAGTTGCAAGAAATGTCATTTTAGAGATAGAAAGAAATTCCATTCCCTGCAACAGTATCGAAATGCTTAACTTTAATAGCCAAAAGGTATTCGGAGTATCTGCCGCCGCGTGTGTCTTAGTTATACATTTGTCCTCTGCATTAAATACTACGGTTGCTTGTCATGTGAAAGACTTTGATTCATTAGTGACAATAGATACTCTTACTATCAATAATCATCACCTTGTTTCTTCTGATACAAATGCTCAAGACTTTGAGGGAACTTGTCAGATGACTTGGAGAAGCGGTGTAAAACACGACTGCGAAAAGGTTATGGAGTTAGAACTGGTAAACGGTAACTATGTCAACAAGTACAAGGAAATCGTTGATGTAGAAGATGATCTTGTCTTTCCATTAGTAAAGTCGAGTCTTTTCAAATCTCCGATTATCAGCGATTTTAAAAAATATGTTATTGTAACGCAACAGAGAGCAAAACAGGACACAAGCTATATTGAACAGGAATATCCTCATTTATGGTCATATTTGAATAGCCACAGCGCAGATTTTAGCAGGAGAAAAAGCGTCATATATAGAAAAGCCGGATCATTTTCAATGTTCGGCGTGGGTGATTATAGTTTTGCACCATATAAAGTTGGTGTATCCGGTTTCTATAAGAAGCCACTTTTCAGTCTTTTAACTGCTGATAAGCCTGTTATGACGGACGATACATCATATTTTCTTTCTTTCGACAACTATGATGATGCTTATACAATGATGCTTCTGTTGAATAGTCATCCGGTGCAGGAGTATTTGACGTCGATTGCTTTTTTAGATAGTAAGAGACCGTATACAGTTAAGTTACTTTCAAGATTAGATTTAGTAAGATGTTTAAGTCGTATTACACTTGATAATCTAATAAAAACGGAGGCATTATTAGGCTTAAAACCACAAATACACCTTGAAATGTATAACAGATTACTCAAATCACTTAATAGCGGAGGTAATTATGTATGATAGAAACAAAGACAAGACTTGTATCATCAAGAGATATTATAGGTATATCAAAAATAGAGGGAAGACAAATCAATATCAAAGGCAATGAAAAAACATGTATTGCTATTGAAGAAATGTCAAAGTATGGATTGATAACCTTTTCAAGAGAGCAATCTTTCAAAAGCACCAATTACACAATTCATTTTATCAAACCAGTTGATAAATTAAAGCAACTTTACAATTTAGGCGATGAAGTACTAATTCTTTGTTGTAACGATAATTTCAGAGAGTTCAAAAGTAGGACAAAGGACTTCTTAGATTTTTTGCTTACTGTTTCTTCAGAGTATAAAAATCGCCTTGATAAGGTCACGTGTTTTTTGTTTGATGATTGTGAAGACATTGCAGATAGAGTCAAACAAGATAGAATAGAAAATCCGGATTCCAGACTTATTGTTCCGTTTTCATTTTCGGAGATAGAATATGGTATAACAGAAGATTTTCTACAAGACAGGCTTAGAGCTTTTCTATATGAGCGAGATTTATTTGGAGTAGCGACCCCACTACAGAACGATAATATGTTTTTTGGAAAAGACAGAACTGATATTATCTCAGAGTTATATGGAAAATATCGTCAGGGCGAACATGGTGGTCTCTTCGGATTACGAAAAATAGGAAAAACTTCGATATTAAATCTATTACAGCAAAGGGTCGATCAGTCTAATGGAGTTGTAAAATACTTCGATTGCACAAAATATCATCATTTGAGATGGTATCAGTTTTTGCGGCAAATAATAATAGAAATCTGTGACAAATACCTTAATGATGATGAAGAAAACAGCACATCTGTTTCGTTTGTTCCTGATGAATATGATGAAATGACTGCTAATTTATCATTTGAAAAGGATTTAAAGGAACTATACAATTTGCTGTCAAATAAAAGGATGTTGTTTATTTTTGATGAAATTGAGCAAATATCCTATTCGACCTCACCTTCTCAACACTGGAAAAATGAAAATGACTCCTTATTCTTTTGGCAAGCAATTCGATCTATCTTTCAGACGGACAGTTATCTTTTCTCGTTTGTTATCACTGGCGTAAATCCCAAATGTATTGAAGACAGTAAAATTAATGGAACTGATAATCCAATCTTTAATATTCTTACGCCTATCTTTGTACCTCTATTCGATTATAGTGATGTCAAAAATATGGTATCAAATATTGGAAGGCATTTAGGACTGTCTTTTGATGAAGAAATATTTGCAAAACTAGTAGATGATTATGGTGGACATCCTTTTTTAACAAGACAAGTGTGTAGCAAAATCAATAATGAATTATTAAGAGAAAAACAGATTCGTCCTTATAAGATATCGAAATACACTTATGAAAAGCGTTCAATAGATTATCGAACTCAAATGGAAGCTGTATTTGCTCAGATATTAGGAGTGTTGGAAGATTATTATCCTTATGAATATGAACTGTTAAAGATTTTAGCCTTAAATGGCAGCAATAAATTCAAAAGCAAGCTTGTCTATGGAGATAGTTCAATTTCTCATCTTTTGGGTTACTGTTTAATAAAATATGTAGATGATGATTACTATATTAGGATAAAATCTATTGGAGACTATCTTATTCGCAAAAATCCGTATGATATCACACTAACCGATGATGTAGAAAAAAGAGAGCAAATCGTTCGCAGAAGAAGTATTATTGAAAATGCAATTAGGACTCTTATAGCCGGTCAACTGAGAATAAAATATGGGAAAAAATCTCGTGAACAGTTAATCCAAAAAATCAATGGAACAACTAAAGATAAAACACAAGAAGCCAAAATTAAGGCAGCACCGGATTTAGCACACGCTATGCAAGAATTATACTTTTCACAGCTTAAGGAATTGATACTTAAAGATTGGAAGGATTATAATACTATTTTCGTCGATCGTGTAAAATTCGAGCAGTTTTTTGAGACAATTAACAAATTCAGAAAAGTCGATGCACATTCCGGTTCAATATCCGATGAAGATAATGCGATACTACATATTGCATTTAAGTATTTTGAAGATAAGTTATTAGAAGATTAAACGGCCGCACCCGAAGGCACAGCTGTTCAACCTCAAATATAAACCATACAATCAAACACCGATTCTTATACTAAGCCGTTTTCAAGACCGAGCATATTCTCAGTCTCACCACTGAGGACTACTTTCTGATAACAGCGGTGAACGTTATCAACTACTCTCACCACGGTTCTCATTTAACGTATAATAACAGGAGTACGCCAAAATGATTTGGTCTTTCGCTGGTCTTTATCTGGTCTTTAAAGTTACAAAATCGTAGGAAACAAAAGATAAAGAAAAGCAAAGTTAAAACATTGAAAGTGCTGTAAAACAGGCATTTTTACAAACAACATAATAAATTACAAGTGCTGATGCGCCTTTCTCGAAAAGATAATCACACTCCTCAAAAGTGGCGTAATTTCGTCATTTGCGAGTGCATAAAAACATTTTGGTCAACTTTTGGACAACTCATAAAGACCATATATACCTCCCTGTTCACGCAGGGAGGTTTTTGTTTACTCTGCAAGGCAAAGCTCGATCTGTTCGGCGGTTCGGGCTTTTGTTTTGAGCAGAACATCAGCATAGATGTCAGCGGTGACATCTTTCTTTTTTTCGAGGGTTTCCGGTTTCCTCTGCTGTCGTTCTGCCGATTGCATAGAAGCCCAGAAGCAGCAGAAAGAAAAAATCATAGAGGAGAGTATGCAGGAATACTCTGCGATCAAGAAGGACTATGATTCCTTTGTCCGCAGGTGCAAGGGTTATCTCGATGCAGCGGAGATCGGCCGATTTCATCCTGATGATCACGATGAATTTATTCAGTCAAAGCAGGAGCGTATGGATAAAATGACGGCGCTAAAAAAGAAACTGATACGAAACGGTTTGCCTTCTGAGGAAGGGAAAACAGGGGCTTTGATTCCGATGGAGTAGAAATAGGAATCAGCGTAAAATCGGGGATCGAGGTTGCTTTTTCGACAAAGCTATGGTATAATGATAATATAAGAGCTTGCAAAAAAATAAAGCAGTTATGATAATTCCGATCGGGGGCTAAATCATGAGTAATACAGACCAATTTGATTGGGTAGATTTTTACAAAGAGTTTGCAGAAACTTTGCTGCAATTCAGGAATGACCGTGCCGAACTTGTGGAAAATGTCAAGAAAATATATGAGATCACGGGATTACAAATGCCCACGCTCGAAAAAGGCAATCAGCTTATGGACATAGATCCGTTTACGGTTTTCGGTTTGTTCAACAAAAATTCTATGAAAAAAGAAAACAGGATACAAATTCTTTCAGCCATTGCACAAATATTTAACATCTCTGCACCTGTGCCCACATCGTTTGATAGTATTCCTGTTCTTAATAATCTAAATTCGGTTTTTTATCGTTTCGTCGGCAACCGTGATAAAAACGATATTGATGATCTATGGAAATTGTTCTCAGCGGCACTTGCCTATACTTCTGAACCGTCAGCAGAAAATCAAACTAAATTGTCGAAATATTTTGATTTGACGATAAACAAAAAAAGAAACGGAACCAGCAAGATCACGATGGGAATGTACTGGATCGCCCCGGATACTTTTCTGAATCTTGATCAGCGCAATACATGGTACATTTATGAGTCCGGGAAAATTCCCGAAGAATTTGTGCAGACACTTCCGAAAATTGGGACAAAACTATCGGCAGAAAAATATTTTGACATCGTCGAAAAAATGCAGGCTTTTCTGCAAAGTGATAAAAGTAATTTCAAAGATTTCAAGGAATTAAGTTTTGAAGCATGGCGATATTCTAAGCAGGTCAACGAGGAGGAGCGCGCAAAAGAAGAAGAGAACAAAACTGAATGGTTTCCGACAATCGATGAATATGATCCGGGACTGTCGGTAGATGATTGGTATAGTTTATTGAATGACCCGGAAATATTTGATGATAACAGTTTATTTGTTGTAAAAGCATTTTTAGATATTGGCGGTCAGGCAACCTGTAAGCAATTAGCGGAAGAATATGGACATGATCCCGGATTTTATAATATTATATCCACTAAACTTGCAAAACGTATCCATGCAAAAACAAACTGTCCAATTATACCAAGAGACAGCCATAATTCAAGATGGTGGCCTATCTTATATTTTGGAAAAAAGGCTAATGGCGAAGTCTCCGGCAATTATATCTGGAGATTGAGGGATGAATTGAGTACTGCTTTATCTATGCCAATAGATGAAAAAGCTAAGAATACACCTGTTATCTGGAAAATCAGTCATGGCACTCCACAAACAAGCGGAATTACTGTGGAAATGAGAAAAATATTTGAAGATAAAAAAATTGTAGTTGTCAATCAAATTACAGGTTCTGCAGGTGGCTCAAATATTACTCAGGGCTATGCGTATATGAACGAAATTAAAAAAGGCGATTATTTCTTTCTTTGCTATGCAGGTGAAATTGTTTTGTTAGGTCAGTTTACTGAAAATAAAGCAAAGCTGAACAAAGAAAGAGGAACAGACCGGAATGATCACGATTGGTATGAAAGGTCGTATCGTTTGATTTCACGTTCAGCGATTCACGAAAAATACACTGGTAAAAAGAAAGTATGGACTTCAAATTATAATTCCACTTGTGTCAAAGTCACGGACAATGTACTGTTTGAAGAATTGATTTTAGAGCCGTATTTCGGGTTGAAAATTTCAGATTTAGAAAAAGCTGAATTTTATCCGACTTACACAAAATCAGATTTTCTAAGCGAAGTCTTCCTGACCGAACACGAATATGACAAACTCCGTTCTCTTATCCTGCGTAAGAAAAATATTATATTGCAGGGTGCGCCCGGTGTGGGCAAGACTTTCTCTGCAAAGAGGCTTGCATACTCAATTATCGGGGAGAAAAACGAAAACCGTATCTGTATGGTGCAGTTTCATCAGAACTATTCCTATGAGGATTTCATCATGGGATACCGTCCGAATGACAGCGGCGGTTTTGAACTGCAAAGCGGTGTGTTCTTCAACTTCTGCGAGAGGTGCAAGGAGAACCCCGACAAGCCTTATTTTTTCATTATTGATGAGATCAACCGCGGTAATTTAAGCAAAATTTTCGGCGAGCTTCTTATGCTTATAGAAGCCGACAAGCGCGGAGAGGAATATAAGATAAACCTCGTTTACGGCGGAACAGCTTTCTATATCCCCGAAAATCTGTATATTATCGGAATGATGAACACCGCCGACAGAAGTCTTGCCATGATCGACTACGCCCTCCGCAGGCGTTTCAGTTTCTATACAATGAAACCTGCCTTTGAAAATACCGAACAGAATGGTTTTGGCGAATATATGAAAAAAATCAATTGCGAATCGTATCATACCATTATCGCAAAAATAAAGGAATTAAATGAATATATCCGCAATGACAGTACTCTCGGCAAGGGTTTTGAAATTGGTCATAGTTATTTTGTACCAATGGATATAAATGTCATAAATGATGACTGGGTGCGTGATGTCGTAGAATATGAAATCATTCCGCTGATCGAGGAATACTGGTTTGATGACGATAAAAAGGTCGATGAATGGACAAAGGCTCTCTATCAGGTGATAGGTGATCAAAATGACCGTTGACAAGGGCATTTTTATCCAAAATATCTACTATATGCTGTCCTACGCTTTTCAGATATTGAAGCAGGAGGACTACAGGCAGCTCGCAGGCGAGAAGTTCGACAAGATACACGATCTCTTTGCGGCGATACTTGAAAAGGGCGTTTCCCGACAGGTCAAGCAGGGCTTATATCGTGAATATGTGCCAATGCAGGAACATTTATCTGTCATGCGCGGCAAGCTGAATATGGGTGAAACGGTTCGGCTGAAAGTGCAAAAAAAGCAAAAACTCGCCTGTGAATTTGACGAGTTCTCGGAGGACAACCTCTATAATCAGATATTAAAAGTAACGATACACCGCCTTATCCGTGCCAACGATGTTGCGTCCGAAAGAAAACAGGCACTCAGACGGGTGAGCGTGTTCTTTGGCAATGTAAGGCTGATACAGCCCGATCACATCGCATGGAACAGGCTGATCTACCGGCGGAACAACCGCAATTATGAGCTGCTGCTGAATATCTGCTATCTTTTGTTGAATGGAATGCTCCAGACCACCGAGGACGGCAACTACAAGCTGCTTTCTTTCTCTGATGAACATATGGAACGGCTGTATGAGAAATTCATATTGGCATATTACAGACAGCACCACCCTGAATTGAATCCGAAATCAGCACAGATAAATTGGAATCTGACCGAACAGAATGACCCGACAATGATACAGTTTCTCCCCAAAATGCAGACCGATATCACATTGCAGAAAGGCAAAAAGACACTTATCATTGATGCCAAGTATTACGGCAAAACAATGATTGAAAACTATGATAAAGCAACTCTGCGTTCTGCACATCTGTATCAGATATTTGCCTATGTGAAAAATATGGATACAGATAATACGGGGAATGTTTCGGGGCTTCTGCTCTATGCCAAGACCGAAGACGAGATATTTCCCGAAGGTGAGCCGTTTATGATCGGTGGGAACAGTATCGGGGCGAGGACACTGGACCTCAATCGGGAATTTAAGGAGATCGCAGAGCAATTAGAGGATATAGCCAAAAATCATTTCATATAACAAAAGGTAGAAATAATATTTACAGGTTATCTAAAATATAAAGACATAAATAATTGTATGTTAATAATATGGATCCCTCACCTCATCAGCTCCTCGCTCAGACGCATAATTTCCGGCGCAAGTTTCTCCCTCTTGCGTTTTACCATGCAGCTGTAGATCGGATAAGCTGCGATCACACCGATAATTCCCACAATGCCAATGATGATACCCGGAACAAAATATTTTTCCCAGTCGGGGATCAATGTGCAGCACATTCCCACGCCGAAAAGCAGCGCACTGATTATCCCGACGATCAGTGACACTACAGTTGCTCCCCTTGTGGCACTTGCATCTAAACGGCGAAGCTTTTCGATTGAAGATTCCTCTTTTGACGGCGGCGCATATTTGTCCCTTATTTTCTTGATCTCTTCCTGCTCCTTTGCGGAATAGGTATAGCTGAAAATTTCATTTTTTTCTTGCATAATTTTTTCTCCTTTCAGGATCTTTTCAGATTTTTATTTGCTCTGAAGATCATATAGACCGCCATTGCTATAACAATTGTGCAGACGCTGCCGCCGACTGTGCCTGTCATCATTTTACGGAAATTTTCATCATCATCTCCGAATTGATTTATCATTGCCGTTGTCAATGAAAGCATTGACACCAATGCCGCAACAAATCTTACCGCTTTTGCTGCGGAAATGACGGGACTTCCGCGTTTCCGGAATTTCACGATATTAGTTATTGCCGAAATTACCGAATAAAACGAATACATTGCCATTGCGTATATAAGCAGCCCCGAATAATTAAAACCTTTATTTTGTTTTACAATTATTATCACGATCGCCGCAAGCGCCTGATTCATAATAAGCAAAATAATTCCGCACATTCTGTAACGTTTCCACTCATTAAATAAATTGTGTTCGTTGTTCCCTTTTCTTAAAAGCATATAGCGCATTGCCGCAAGCAAAATATAATAAAACGCTAAAGAAATAAACCAGATCGCATGATAACGTATTCCCGAAAAAATATTCATTCCGATATAAAGAAGATTTATAAATAAACCGAAATAAAGGGAAATTTCCGTTCTGAAATTCAGATCGTTCAAATATTTTGCACCTAATTTTGTGCTTTTGAATTTTATCATCAACGGGTGGTCTGAAATGTATTTTTTTATTCGTTTTACAAGTGAAATTATATGCGGAAAACCCGTTATTGTGACCGCAAGCGCATAAGCGGAAAATAAATAAGATAATATCTGTACGGGGTAAATTTTAATATCGAATATTGCCACCGCAAGCACAAAACCGTAACCGAAAAGCGCCGCAAAAAGAGTGGGCAGCGGCGGCAGGCAGAATGTCTTTTTAAGGATCTTTTTGAATTTCTCCATTCGCTGTCCTCCCGATCTTTACGGTAAATTCCGTTCCTTTTCCGACTTCGCTTTCGACCGAAATATCTCCGCCGACTATATCCACGACCCGTTTCACCAGAGCCAGTCCCAAGCCGTTTCCCTGAACTGCGTGGGAAGTATCTCCCTGATAAAATTTTTCAAAAATATGCTTTCCCGTTTCGGGAGAAATTCCGCAGCCCGTGTCGGAAATTTTTATCACCGCTTTGTCGTTTTCTTTTTTTAGTGATACGGAAACTTTTCCACCGTTATCTGTAAATTTAAAAGCATTTGAAAACAAATTGTTCCATACAAGCGATAACAATTCTCCGTCCGAATAAATTATAACATTTTCCTCAATATCCGTGTCAATATCAATGTTTTTTTCTTCCCATACATTTTCAAAATCAAGCAGACATTCGGTAAGCTGTTCTCCCAGATCATATTTCTTTGCGGCGGGAAATATCTGCTGATTTTCCAAGCGGTTCAATTTAAGTATATTTGTGATAAGATCGGCAAGTCTCCGAGATGAAGCGGTTATTGCTTTTGCATATTCAATACGCTGTTCTTCCGACAGATCGGGACTTTGCAAAAGCGTTCCGTAATTCTGCATTACCGCAAGGGGCGTTTTTAATTCGTGGGAAACATTTGCAATAAAATCGGTGCGAAGTGTTTCCAGACCCGACAATTCCTCAGCCATTCGGTTGAAATGTTCGATTATAACGTCAAATCCCGAACCGCTGTCAATGCTGAAAAATGGTTCTATCCTTGCGGTAAGATCGCCGTTCATAATTCTTTGAGTGGCTTCCGTTATACGGCGGACGGGACGTTCTACCATAAGTTTTCTGCGTATTCCGTCAATTACCGTGCATACAAGACTTAAAAAAATTACATTAAAAAATGTCAGCATTGCCGCCGCTTTGAGATTGTCTTCCGTAAATTCAAAGTTGACTGCACTTTGGAAAAGTTTCAGAAACACGAGCATACAGCAGGTCACAACAAAAGACATCAGCAGAAAAAATGCAATGTATCGCCTTATATTGAAAAACATTCTTTTTAGTTTTCCGCTCATTTCACCACCGCCTTATAGCCCAGTCCGTGAACGGTTTTTATTTCAAATTCGGTGCAGTTTTCAAATTTTCCGCGCAGCTTTGTCATATACACATCAACGGCGCGAGGGGCGGTATTTGTTTGGGCGTCCCAGAATTCGTCCATAAGCTGAGTACGGGTAAACGTTTTATTCGGATAACTCAGCAATTTATAAATTATATTAAATTCACGCGTGGTAAGAGGAATTTCTTCATCGTCATAAACCGCCGTGCGCTCGTCCATATCAAGCCGCAGTTTTCCGATCTCCAGCTTGTGAGATGCGGCAATTTTCGCACGTCTTAAAAGCGCGCCTATCCGCAGAAATAATTCATCAAGATCAATAGGCTTTACCATATAATCGTCTATACCGATACGGTAGCCGCGCTGTTTTGATGCAAGATCGTCACGCGCGGTCATAAACAAGATCGGTATATCTTCGTTGAGAGAACGCACCGTTTTTGCAAATTCATAACCGTCAATACCCGACATCATAATATCCGAAACGATAAGGTCAAAGGTATTTCCGTACATAGCGTCATAGGCTTCATTTGCCCCCAAACACCCCACCGCCTGATAACCGCTGCCGTTCAGAAAAGCACAGACCGTATGGTTTAAGTCTTTATCGTCCTCAACTACCAAAATCTTAAACATAATACATACCTCCGTGAATATTTTTATATAATGAATCAAAAATGTTTGCTTTGCAGGTCTATGAAGATATTATAGCACCCAAATGTTAAAGTTTTGTTTAAGTTTCGGCTTTCTAAAAAATTTTTTCAAAAAAATTCGCCGCACAGGTGTGAAAAGTGCACGGAAATCAATTTTATGAGAGTATTTTTAGCCTTATAGTTATATCTTGTTTATTTCAGCAAAATTTTTGTTATATTCTCCGCCAAAGGCGGAGAATATAACATTAAATTATTTTTCCTCCGCCGTTGGCGGAGGAAAAATAACCCAAAAGGCAGCCTGAACCGATAAAAAATATTAAAATGCTTACATAAAATTTAAAAATTGATTTCCATGTGAAAAGTGCGGCGTATCAAAAAGTTTTACGGCTTATTCACTTGCGTTTCACGCTGTAATTTTTCATCGTTAAGACGTTTTTTCGCATCCTCAACGCTTTCGCCCTCGTGAGTCAGAAACTTATCAACAAATCCGTCCTCAACTTTCTTGTATGCGCCTACAACGCCGTTTTCGATCTTCTTGTATCCGCCGACAACCGCGTCGGCGATCTTTTCGTTTGCTTTTACGAGCTTTGACTTTGCCATAATAAAATCCTCCTGTATGTTCAATAATTATTTGCCGTTTTGCGGCGAATTACCGTGATGACTTCCGCCGCAGCGCAGGCAGCGGCTGTTACGACCGCGGAAATAATGAGTTTTTTCATAATATGTACCTCCCAAATTATTTAATTCCTTTGATCACGGGGAACAGGCAAAGCAGCAGAACAATGCCGACAATGCCGACGGCGATGCCCCAGATCAGCATATCCCACACCATGACCATGCACATTCCCACGCCGAAGACGACCGCTCCGAGTATGCCGAAAAGCGTTATCCCGACAGTCTTGCCGTTTAGGACGATCATTGGTTTGCCGTCCATTTTTCTGCGGACAAGTACCGTTGCCAGCAGAATCACCGCACCGACAACGCCGACCGCGACACCCTGTTTCAGTGCGTTCCATTCGGGGATAAGCCCCATGCACATACCGAGCGCAAAGAGAAGTCCGCCGACGGTGCTCATTACAAGCGTTACAAAATTTTTCTTTTTCATTGAAATACACCTCCGTATTTTTGTGATCTCTCACTTACTGAGTATATTCTAATGCAGGAATGTTTGCGAGATTTTTGAGATTTGTTTGAGAAATGTTAAAATTATTATTTTGTTCAGATCGGCTGACTGAGATTTAATTTTTACTAATGTATAATGCAAAAAGAAAAAGCCTGATCTCGATTTGAGAACGGGCTGTTATAGTATTGATTTTTGGGCATCGGTCACTAGGGATAGATAAAAGAGCCATATGGCTTAAAGAAACCGATACCGGACTCTGAAACCACACCGATAGTTAGACGCATATTTGAGATGTGAGCAAGCGGTTTGGCAACAAGCAAAATATGCGACACACTGTCTACAGAATAGGTAGAATAGTCAAGTGTATATGCTTTCAGAAATACAGGCTGCACGGCGCATTACATTTACATGACGAGAGAAGCGGTGTATGAGTGTATGATTTATATTTGAAGATCAACGGCTGTGCCTTCGTATGCAGTCGTTTATTCAATATCCAATACTTCCTGCTCTAACTTACAATTATGTTCAAGCATATACTTTATTGTATCTGAAAATTCACTGTCCATAAGACTTTTCAGCCGTTTTTTGTCATTATCCGTCAACGGTTTTGTATAGGCTG
The DNA here is from genome assembly GCA_947629455.1 of uncultured Ruminococcus sp. Lineage (GTDB taxonomy): Bacteria > Bacillota > Clostridia > Oscillospirales > Ruminococcaceae > FB2012. The sequence goes on along the minus strand of CANRDT010000010.1, from coordinate 57,421 downwards.
AATGTTGTCGCAATGTATTTGTATCCATTTGATACGGAATAAAACAAATGCCTGTTTTCTCTCGCAGATGAAGCAAAATACAAAACCCTCCTGCATCAATATCACCGTAATGATAGTAGGAGATCTGTGGATTTTGCTCATATATTTTTCTGATAAAATTTCTTCGGTGAGAATTATGATATCCTCCAAGATAAAGTGCAAAGGTGCCAGGCCGGGAAAAATGATTAAATGTTGTCAAATTTTCGATGGTTATCATCCTGCTTCCCGTGATCTCAATTTTTTCTATGCTTTTCAAAAGATCAGACGAGATCGCAATATCACCGTTCAAAACAGACAGATCAATTATCTGTCCGCTTATTGTGATGATCCCGCAGCCTTTGATATAAACATGACCCGGATTTTTTATAATATTCAGATCTTCAAGTATGGTTTCCTCCTGCGGAAAATCCCCATACTGAAACAGAAGTCTTGTGACCTTGCGTTTGACCCTCTCAAAAACTTTGGAATCTCCGAATACTTTTACCGAAAAATCTCTGATATAAGTTTCATCCGGAATGTCAAATATTTCTGATACAGCTTTCAGTATGTATTCGTATTCTGTAAGATCGCCGTCAAAGTATTCTGCTTTTTTATTATTTCGTATTCTTTCAATTTGCGACTGACAATAGCCTGCAAGAACTTCGTTTTTATTTGCATAAATGTTAAGCAGATGAAGCAATCGTTCATTTGTATCGGACTTAGGTATTCTTGAAATAAATGCATATATATCATTGAGTTTATTTGTATTTAAGGCAGCGCTGTCAATGACTCCGTTTTTCTTTTTTGACAGATATATATATTCACAGCGTTCAAGTTCAAGAGCTGCTTCACTGATACTTTTATAGAGATCATATTCTGCTTCATCACCATATTTCGGAAATAGCTTTATCAGCTTAACCGAAAAACTCTGACCTATTTTATTATCGCCGGTAAAGCTCTTACTTCGTTCGTATTTATCAAGCAGACAGTTTAATATTTGTTTTTTATAGTTCGTCATAGGAAAATTCCTCTGCAAAGCTGTTATGTTCGCTGTCAGTATATATCATAACGATATTGTCGACCTGTTCGCCGATCAGTTCCAATCTTGAAGTAGGTGCAGCGAGAATTATCTGAAAATTCTGTGACTTAAAGAACGTGAGCATACTTTCAATACGTTCCTCGTCCATTTTATCAAAGGCCTCGTCAAGCATGATAACTCTTATCGTTTCGCCCGTGCTGTAAAGCTGAGCAAAAGAGGCTGCGATCGCTACATAGTACGGAGTCTGAGTCTCTCCGCCGCTTTTTTCTCTGTAGATCTTAGAGAATTTCTGTGATTTTCCATCTTTTGAAATTATCTCGATATCATAATCGAGATAGCTGCGATAATTTGTATATTCACGCAGTACATCATCACCGTTTTCATCCGAAGCTGTCAGTTTTGAAAACAACTCATCCATTTCGTCGTGATATTCTTCATCAAACTGTGTAGAAAAGAGATTGAAACCACCAAGGTTAAAGTCCGACATGATCATATCATACAACCGTTTTTTACGCTTATCTGCCGAATAGTCAAAACGATAGGAATCATTGCCGTAGTAGATAGGTTTGAGGGTTTTATTCAGCTCCTTGAACAGAGAAATGGCATTTTCGATATTTTCACGCATTTTTGCAAGGAAACTCTCCCTGAACTCTGTTTCACAGTTATTCATAATAGTTCTTAACTGTTCCTCGTATCTGATAAGGTCATGTTTTGAAAGTGTGATGTATTCCTCAGAAAACGCAGACATCATATCGATACCTGTACCAAGCTCACCGCCCTTGTACTTCGATTGCATAATGTGCAACTCGTTATTGGCTTTTTCTTTCTGTTTCCTTAGCGTTTCTTTCCTCGGCTTATAGTTGTCCCGGATCGTATCTGCGGACTTCGTTTTTTTATGTTCCTCAAACTTATGCCGTGCTTCGGATAATGCCGTTTCATTTCCTTTGCACATATCACTTATCTGTGATTCAATATCGCTGACATCCGTTTCAAGCAGTCCCATATCAGCCGTAAGATGTTTTATTTTATCTTGATTTCTTGTGATAAACTGCTTGATATTATCAAGCTCCTTGTTTTTACACACGAGCTGTTCTTTCAGTTCATCAGCCTCCATTTGCAGCTGCAAATAAGTAGGATCATTTTCAGCTTCTTTTAGCTTCCGGTTTAATAGACGAATTTCCTCTGTGATTTTCTGCATTTCGATCGGAGCAGTGATGACAGACTTCAATATTTCAAAATTACACTGTCTGATAGCCGAAAGTATAGTATTATAATTTGATCCCTGCGTTTTAAGCTCCGATCGTCTGGCTGATTTATCTTCATACTCCGCTTTTTTGATCTTCAACTGCTGCTGCAATGCATATTTTCCGATATATGGCATATTGTAGATCTCAGGGTCGATCTTTCTAAGCGCATTGCCCTGATAAAGCATACAGCCTTGCGTAATGGCGATACGGTATTCTTTCAGTTCCGAAACACTTTCACACATTGTCACCCTGCCAAGAAGATAGCAGATATAGGCATAAGCATAGCGGTTTTCACTGGTGACAACGCTTGCAAGGCTCGTTGTATCAGGCGTGGCATCTGTATTCAGCTTGGCTGTATTGACAATAGCTGCCGTATGTATTTTTGCCTTGTATTTGTCGTAAACCTCAGCAGCAATGTCATAATAGGCAGGCTCTACAATAATATAAAATCTTTGTGTATTAAGATAACCCTCGACTGCATTCTGCCACTTGCTGTCGGATATTTCAAGAAGATCTGCAAGAATGTGTACCTCAGAAACGATACCCCTTGCAGAAAATTCATGCTGTATCGCTTCTTTCAGCATTTTGACATTCCTGTCATAGGTGAGTTTGTTTTGTTCAAGGTCTTTGATTTCTTTGGAAAGCTGTTCAATACCTTTGTTCAGAACAGTCAGTTCAGCTCTTGTATCCGCTAATTGATCCTGAATATTGCTCTCTGCTTCGGCAAATGCCCGTTCCATCTCAATAATGATAATATTTCTGCGCTGCATATCCATTTCGGTTTGTTCCAAAGCAGAAATTTCGCTGTTTGTGACAGCGCTATACTTGTGAATATACCGAGTGGCTGTCTGTATTCTTTTTAACTGTTCTTTCAGTTGATAAAGCCGGTTAGACAGGGTGCTTTTATCTTTTTCCTTGTCCTTTATATCGGATCTGATAGAGCCGATCAGCAAAGCAGATCTCCCTGAATTCAGCGAAGTCTGGACATTGATGTATCTCTCGTTCAGTCTTTGTATGTCAGCAGTGAGATCATAACAAGCTTTTTCGTTCTGCATCAAGCATTGTTCCGCAAGACTGATCTGACTTGTCATATTTGCAATTTTTGCTTTTTTCGCTTCCTCCTCCGCGATCTTCATCAGAATGTCTATCACAAGGATCTGCTCGTCAAAATGCAGGATATCGTCATATTTTTTCTGAATCGCTTCAAGATCATTTAGCTGTTTCTTTACTTCCTCCACAATGAGCTGCATTTCTTTCAGATTGCGGATATTTTCACGGAGCGTGTCAATATCAATGTTTTTCTCGGGCAGAATAAACTGCGAAACAAAGCTCTTGACATCTTTCATCGGTTTGAAAGCGATGGACTTGGCAAGAAGCTCATTAAAATTATCCTGCAAGTGTCCGAGACGGTGCGTGAATTTATCTTTTGCAAGAGTAGTTTGCTGAATAAAGGTTATTTTTTTGCCGTTATTTCTGAATTGATCATCTTTTGCCGGCTTATTATCAACAATAAAGGATAGTTGGTCAAGTGTACCCTCCTCACAGAACCATTTTTTCTTTATATCACTTTCAAGATCGGGTGAATCAAATTTTCCTCCGATCACGAAATAACGCTGTTTGCTTTCCTCGTAGACTTCAAGCGCAATATAGGAGATAACCGCACCTTTTCTGATATACTCGCTACCCTCTTCGCCTGTTTTACCTCTGACATAGGTTTTCAGACTGCGCTTGCTTTCTGCGCCCACAGCGAGATTGAATTTTCGGCTGTTGGTGGTAAGTACGAGCTGAATCGCATCAAGAATTGTGGACTTGCCTGCGCCGTTATCGCCGGAAAACAAATTTGCATTTTTAAGGTGTATCGTTTCATTGCTGAAATAATGCCAATTGATAAGCCGGAGTTTAGTCAGTATCTTCTTCGTCTGCATAGCTTTCTGTTTCACCGCCGTTCACATATTTATCAAGTTTATCTTTCGTTTCTTCATAGACTGTATCCAGCTCTGTTCCGTCAAAAGCAAGTATGACTGAAGGATAGATCTGCAATCGTGTATCGGGATTTCCCGTATCAGCATCAAGATTATTGATGATGTGATATTTTTTTAATAAGCTGAGTGCAGAGCGCATATCTTGTTTTTTCAGACGTTCATTTCTCAGACTGCGGTATCTGTCATATATCTCATCAACATATACGATCACATTTTCTGTCTGAGAGAGATTTTTCTTTTCCTCTATATAAATAAGCCGCATAATAAGAAGTATCATACTGTCAAGCAGTTTCAAACGGATACGTCCTGTACCATAGGTATTGTTAATGGAGATCACTCCGTATTCTTCATTGATCGTAATATCATAGCCGAGCAGATCAAAATAGGTGATAAACAACTCTTTTTCTTTAAGTATGAAATAGTAGCAGTTTTTCGTATCGGTACAGCTCTTTAGTATAAAGCATTCATTCAGGAGCTTATTGGCATTGATCCTGAATTTATCCTTTGATACACTGTCGAGAAATTTATCAAGATGTGTTTCACGATCCATTTTGTTTTGCCCTCCTTTTCAGAGTAAAATCTTTGAATGTGAAGCCGTTATTGCATATGAAATTTTCTTTTGGCAAAACAATATATTCGGAGCGTTTATCTCTGCCGTAAATACTAATAAAGATCAACCGTATCATATCACGCTTTGTATGCGCTTCGATCTCTGACGCATTGATTTCTTTTCTGTCTTTCAGCAACGCCCGTACAAATGCATTGATATTCTTTCTTGAAAAGCGTTGTTGATTCTTTTCTTTCAGAGCAATTCGTCTTTGGAGGATCGCATCTTCCGAAATGGTCTGAGGTGTAAATATTTCCTCTACATCATCAATTTTTTTGGATATGCCGATCGTTTTCAGCGACTCACCGCTGAGAAAGCTCTGCGGAAACATATTGAATATCCTGCAATAATCATCAGGCACATCATCATATATATCATATTCTTCTTCTAAATTAAATGCGTTTGCAAGGTTTCTCAGGATCGTAAAGATTTTTCCCTCTATATTGTTGGTGCTCAAAAATACAAATTTTGCCCTATTGACCGCACTTTTAAGGTATTTTGAATGCTTGTGTTTTATTTTATTTTCAATATCGTCATAAGAATTAAAGCAGCCGATCACATTTGTGATAATTTCAATGACCTTGTCGCTTGCTTCAGCGTTGTCATTTTCTCCCTCGATGTTCCGGTAACCAATGACTGCTCTTTCCATAATTGCTTCATTATTCAATATATCACGGAGACGTGTTACGATCGTGTTGCGAAATCTCGAAATGTTATCATTAGTCATCATGCGGTGATACGCCTTTGTGCCGATGTTCTCATTGTATGAGAAAAAATGCTCCATAAGTTCTTCGGGAGTCTGCCCTTCTGTCAACTCATCAATATATTTTCTGATATTTGTATTGAGTTTTTTTAGTTCCGTGAAAAGTGCAAGCGTCCTGTCATACACCGGCTTTATGATCTGCGGATATGGTCTGTCATATAAATTTTCATTGGTAAGAAGCGAATATATTGCCGAGACTTCGCTTTGATATTCCATTTCCTTTGCGTTGGTAATGGTAGAAAAAGCCTGCATAATGGTAATTGAATGATTTGGCATAACGATTTTTGCACGCTGATCATTGCCGAATTCATACTCGATCCATCCGTATGCTTTGAGCTTTCTAAGAAATTCGTTTGCTTTGGCACGAGGATCCTTGAAAACCTCTGTGCCGTCCTCAAATTGTATATCCGCCAAGCTGTTTCGGTCAAAATAATTTGTAAGCTGTAAAACAAGCACTTCCTTGTCTATACCATAAGAAAGTTCAGTGCGGTATGAGTTATAAATTATTTCAAGACAGTCAACGAATACGTTCTGATATTTGCCGGTAAGCGCCTTAAAAAATTCACTTCCCGTTATGCTGAAAATATTCATTGGCTGCACCTCCATATCTTCTTATCTTGTCAAAATATGCAATATAACATTATGATTATAACACAATATCCCTTGTGTTGTCAATTGCATATGAGCTAATTCCACAAAAATCAATTTTAAAAATACAAATCAACTCATAAAGCAAAAGAAATAAAAAATAAAAGAATTGTATGCAGCAAAAGCGTCCCTGCGGTGAAAGATCGCAGGGACATTTTTGTTATTATTTCGGTAATATCAGCGTTGACAACACCTTTTTCTGATCTTCGGTGGGCTCTTTAAGCTTGCCGTTGTTCATTAGCTCGGTGATGCAATGCAGCAGAAACCACCCGTCAGAGTGAAAGATATACTGCAATTCAAATTCTTTTACTTTTCTCAAATGCGCCGGAACCGACTTTAAAACGGCCTCAGCGTAGGGCGCTTTCAAAGCATCAAGTTTTGCTTTGTGCTTTTCTTTGATCTTCTCGCCAACAGTAAGCAATTTTTCTTTGATCTCATTGCTCGCCAGTATCACGGTCTGCCATGAAGACTTGAAATTCCCGTCATAATCGCCGTTTGTTTTGACAAAGCCGCGCTGTGCAAGCCAAGTATATTCGTCTTTTGACAAAGCACCCTCTTTCTCCCGACTATAAAGAGAAAGCACTCGCTTTGCATCTTGAGGATAGCGTGTATCGGGCTTTTCGCGCTGCGACCACCGACTGTCGACCTGCCAAAGTATGTGACCATATGCTTCATTCCACATCGGTCCACACCAATTCTTCATCTCCACATAGTCCTCCGGGAGTTCCAAATTTTCCGGCATGATCTCTGCGTGGAAGATATTCTGTCCGCCGTCGGGACGAATTGAAGCAACCTCCTCAAAAGAGATCTTATCGTCCCTGAGCCTTTCGCCGGAGTTGGCGGCAATATACGGGATCAGCGACCACAGTATAAAATTGCGATCCGTCGTCGGTGTTTCGGTTAAGGAAACAGCCCCGTCTGTTTGATGACAAACAATGTCAGGATCGTCAAGAATACCGAAACCGATCAGTTCGTCATACAGATCGTTTGCAAACAGCGCGGCGGCATTCTTATACATACTGTCTTGCATGCCAAGCAGCCCAGCGGTAGGTTCACTGATGATAAAATTAACAATATATTTACCTTTCAGGGCTTGTAAAAGACCGTATTCCTCTAAAAAGTCGACCTCCGTTTCCACATAGACCGGGGAAACGCCCAGATCCTCGGAAATTTCGTTTACCGTCTTTGCCGTATTACGCACACAGTAGCAGATATTCTGAGTCAAGGTCGAGCGGAAGAATTCGTCGGGAGATTTTGAGCCGACAGAACCGTTTATCCCGTATGAGTGAAAATGAATAGGGTTAAATTTGAGTTCACTTGCTTTTCTCATAAATTTCATTCCTCGTTTCAATTCTTTTTTTGCCTCAAACAGATGCCACTTGACTGTGCCGAGAGGAATATTTAACTCTTTTGCAATATCCGATTGCTTTCGGTTTTCAAAATAATATGCGATCAAGATTCGTCTTTGCAGCTTAGAAAGATAGGCGATCTCGCTTTGCAGACGGTGAACCGCGCCGCTGTCATCGTCAGGCTCAGAGGACGGGTCAGCGATCAGCTCCTCTATTTCGTCGATAGAAACGCCAACCACACTTTTTGCACTATCACGGTAATAATTGCTAAGTGCATTGTGTGCCATCGTCCATATGAATTTGTTTGTGTCCGCTATATCATTCTTCAAAAGCAGCACACGAAATAACCGCAGCATGATCTCTTGTGACAGATCCTCCGCGTCTTGAATGCTTTTGCATCGTTTCAGCGTAAAACCGAAGATGGGTCTCAAATATTCAGTTACTATTTTCTCGACATCATATTTGTTCATATGTTTGTACCTCACATTGAAAGCTTTCACCCATATAGACACAAAGATCCCAAAAAGGTTGGGACTTTTTTATATATAAATATAAAATATACAAAATCAGGTCTATGCTCAACGGCTAAGCGCCATTCCACGAAAATCAATTTTATGAGAGTGCTTTTAGTTTTATAGTTATATTCCGCTTAGTTTTGCAAAATTTTTGTTATATTCTCCGCCAACGGCGGAGAATATAACATTAAATTATTTTTCCTCCGCCAGCGGCGGAGGAAAAATAACCGAAAAGGCAGTCTGAACCAATAAAAAATATTAAAATGCTTACATAAAATTTAAAAATTGATTTCCAAGGCGTCCTTCCTCGTTTGCAAAAACAAATTCAGTTCCATACCGTTTTATCAATTATGATAGCCGTACTGTTAAAATTCCTCCATTTCGGTAAATTCAGCGCCGTCCTGCGTCGCAATACCGGCATATAGTTTGTCGTTATCTTTCCCATATCTGACATAATGTGCTATAACGTATTGTGCGGAAAACGGCATATTCGGCGGTTGTTCAAGCAGATCGTTTATTGAAAACCATTTTAATTTCCCCTCATTGCTGACTACGATTTTATTTTTGTCTGACAAATCGGCAAAAAAGTAATAGTTCTGACGTATCTCACCGTTTTTCAGCCGCAGCGTAATATATCGCAATGACAAATTCGCGATGTCTTGTTCTGTCAGACCCGTTTCTTCATACAATTCTCTCAGAACGCAGGTTTCAGCGTCATTAAGCTCGTCTTTTTCAAAATGTCCTCCTGCCGAACCTGTATAAGACGGAACAATGACCCGAGAACCGATCCTGTATAAGAGCAGCAAACTGTCGCCGTTTTTTAAATATAAACTCGTCATATTCCTGAGTTTTCCATTCATAAAACTGCCTCCGATATGATCATTTTCATGATCGTTTTATCCTATAAGATCATAGTTTACTTCTTGTATTTTATTACTTTTTTGTCATCAATACCACGCACTCAACGTGGCTCGACCTCGGGAACATATCCACCGCCCTGCATTTTTGCGCGATGTATCCGAGCTTTTCAAGTATGGCGCAGTCCCTTGCGGCAGTGGCGGGATTGCAGGAGATCATAACGATACGGTCGGGAGACATTGCAGCCATATATTCAAGCGTTTTCGCCGAACAACCCTTTCGCGAGGGATCGGCGATAATTACGTCAGGCCGCTCTGTGCGCTCTAAAAGTATAGCGGCTGCTTTTTCGGCGTCGGCACAGATAAACTCCGCATTCTCTATCCCGTTCGCCGCGGCGTTTCTCCTTGCATTTTCCACCGCGTCGGGGATAATTTCCACGCCGATAAGTTTTTTTACCCTGTCGGACATAGATATGCCTATCGTTCCGACACCGCAGTACATATCGAGCAGCAGCTCTCCGCCGCTCAGACCGGCATATTCAGCCGCGATAGCGTAAAGCCGCTCCGCCTGATCCGTGTTGACCTGATAGAAGGACAGCGGAGAAATGCGTATCTTTTTGCCGCAAAGTATATCCGTTATCCCGTCCGCGCCGAAGATCGTCTTTACCTTGTTTCCCATTATAACGTTCGTGTTTCTTGGATTTTCATTGAGGACTACGCTTTTTATATCCGAAAAACTCTTTGGGAGCAGTTTTGCAAGCGGCATAAAAACATCGCACTTGTCAAACGCCGTCACGACAAGGCATACCGAGATCTCGTGAGTATGCTCTGCGCGGCGCAGACAAATATGCCGCAGAAGTCCCCGTCCGCTATTTTCGTCATATGCGGAAATATTGTTTTTGCGGACATACTCCATAATGAAAGATGTTATCTTATGAAAAATTTCAGGCTGAAGCTTGCAGTCGCCGCATTCGACTATCCTGTGCGAACGTCTTGAATAGAAACCGCATACCGCTCTGCCGTCAATTTCCGATACGGGAAACTGCGCCTTGTTGCGGTATCTTTCGGTATCTTCACTACCCAGCATCGGCTCGGTATCTATATCCAGTCCGCCTATTCGTAAAAACGAATCCTTTACCGACTGCTCCTTGACGCGCAGCTCTTCTTCATATGTAAAATGACGAAAAACACAGCCGCCGCATTTGCCGTAAACCGAACAGTCGGGCTCCTGCCTTGCCGGGGAACAGCTTACTATTTCGCTGACTATCCCATAGCAAAAACTTTTCCTGACCTTGACTATCCTGCATTTTATCACGTCGCCGACTGCGGTGAACGGAACAAATACGGCGATGTTGTTATATCTCCCAACGCCGTTGCCCTCATTGGTGATACCCGTTATTTTTAGATCAATGATCTCATTTTTTTGCGGCATATTCATTGTAAAATTCTCCTATCCTGTCCTTTCGGGAAAGCATAAGCTCAAAATTCTTGTTGTATTCCAGAGGAAATTTATAGTTGAATATTCTTTCCAGTCTGCCGTTTGCCCTGTCTACAAGCTTGGTGGAACCGCCTGCGCCTGCCGCTATTATCGTCTGTATCTCCTCCATAATAAAAATATTATAAAGGCTCTCATATCCCTTTTTCGACCAGCCGATATTTTCAAGATTATCCAGCATATTCTTCTGCCTGTAGAGATAGTAAGGGGAATATCCGCATTGCGGCAGAGTTTTTTCGGCATATCCGACCATTTCCCTTGCAGGGCTGTGGAAGATCTCGCTCTTGTTGTCGGTGTGATTGAGATTCGCCGCCCGTTTTATTGAAAGGGTATGCACCGTGATATTTTCGGCAGACAGCTCCGTCAGCCTGTCTATGGTGCGGCGAAAACTTTCTGGAGTATCGGCAGGCAGTCCTGCGATAACGTCGGTATTAATGCAGTAAAATCCCATTTTTCTCGCAAGCTCAAACGCCTCGAAAAACTGTTTTGCCGTGTGTTTTCTTCCGATGACTTCGAGTACTTTGTCATTGAGCGTCTGCGGATTCACGGATATTCTTTTACAGCCGTTTTTCCTTATGACTTCAAGTTTCTGCGCGGTCACGGTGTCCGCTCTCCCCGCCTCTACCGTGTATTCCCTCACGCCGCTCATATCAAAATCAGACGCTATTTCTTTCATTATCCGATCGAGCTGTAAAGCCTCGAGCGTTGTGGGAGTTCCTCCGCCAAAGTATACGGTATAGAGTTTCAGTCCGATCTTTTGGACTATTTTTCCTATGTATCCCAGTTCTCTGCACAGGTTGTCCACATACTGCGGAATAAGACCCCTGCAGCGGTCTATAGACTGGGAAACAAAGGAGCAGTAATCGCATCTGGTGGGACAAAAGGGAATGGAAACATACAGACTGAAAGAATCCGCAGGCAGATCTGCGGTAAGTTTTTCCTGCGTCATCGCGGTATCGTAAGCAATGCGGCATTTGCTATCGCTGACGTAAAATTCGTTTTTCAGAGCAGAAAAAATCCCGTCCCTGCCGATACCCTGCGCGATCATTTTGTTTACGCGCTTGACGGGGCGCACGCCCGTAATTATCCCCCATTCGGGAGTGATCCCCGTAAGCCTGCTCATCGCGCGGTACAAAAGCCTTGAAAGTTCAAGCTGACAGCGCAGGTCGTATTCCTCTTCACTGTTGTCGGTGCTTGAAGATTCGTGAACGGTCTTTCCGCCGTAAAAGCAGACCACATACAAAAGAGTGCGGCGTTTTAGTTTCACACGCCGCATAAATGCATGATCTCCCTTGGTCTGCGCCTTGTCGGGAGTATATATATGTTTAAAAAGCTGAGCCGGCAGAAAAAGCTTCATAACGCTTTCAAGCTCATATTTAAACTCGTTTCCGCTGAATATCAAAGTCATACCGACAGCCCTCTGAGATAGGGATTATATCTGCGCTCATTGTCAAGAGTAGTGACCGTCATATGTCCGGGGTAGACGTTCATATCTCCCCTGAGCGCGCAGATCTTTCTCAAAGAACGCTCGAGCTTTACGGGATCTCCGTCCGGCATATCCGTTCTGCCGACCGATCTCGCAAAGAGAGTATCTCCCGAGAACATATCCGTTCCCATAATAAAGCACACCGAACCGCTTGTATGACCGGGAGTATGCAGCACGTCGAAATCCAGCTCGTCAAGCGTCAGGCGGTCGTTCTCCTTAAAGGTCTTTGCGCCGTCAAATTTCCTCACGCCGCTTATTCTGAAAAATTTAAGGAGCAGTCCCTCGTCGTCGGTAAGCTTTGGCAGATCTTCTTCGTGGATATACACCTCGCAGCCTGTGCGATCCGCAAGATCGGCGACCGCTCCCACATGATCGAAATGACCGTGCGTGAGAAATATCTTTTTAAGAGTTAGTCCGAAAAGTTCCGTCTGCTCCAATATATAATCGGCATCGGCAGGCGCGTCGATAAGTACGCAGTTTCCCTTTTCGCTTGCAACGATATAGCTGTTTGTATCGCAAACTCCGAGCGGTTTAAGACTAAAAATATTCATAACAATACACCCCTATTTTCCGCTGCGCTCAACGGATATTACATTTTTTATCTTCTTGATCTTCTGGATAACGCCGTTTAGCTGATCCATTCCCGCGATACTCAGCGTGATGGAAAGTATCGCGTTGCCGTTTTTCAGTTCTCTCGACGCGGATTCGTGGATATAGATATTTATCATAGCGAGCGCCGAGGAAACGTCCGCAAGCAGTCCTATCCTGTCCACCGCTATAATATCGAGAGTAGTTTTGAAATAGCCCTTATTATCCTTGGTCTCAGCCCACTTGACGGGCACCCACCTCTGTGCGCTTTCTGGATCGTCCTTTTGTGAACGGTAATTCACGCAGTCGCACTTATGCACGGAGATACCGTGTCCGCGCGTTATAAATCCCACTATCTCGTCGCCCGGCAGCGGATTGCAGCACTGCGCGAATTTGATAACGCAGTCGTCTATGCCGTCGACTATCACGCCTGAAGAATTTTTTGATCGTCTTGGTTTGAAGTCCTCTGTAAGAGTGGAATTTATCTTTTCGCCGTACTTTTTGTTGTACTCCGTTTTGAGCCGCTGCATAACTTTTGACAGCACAACGCCTCCGTATCCGATCGCGGCAAAGAAATCGTCCAGAGTTTCGCAGTTATGCCTGTGCATATCCATTCGCAGGAAATCTTCCAGCTCCTCTTCGGGAACGCGTATCATATTTCTTCTGAACTCGCGCTCGAGAGCGTTTCTTCCCTCAAAGATATTTTCCTCACGGCGTTCTTTCTTGAACCACGAACGTATCTTTGACTTTGCCTCGTTGGTCTTGCACATATTGAGCCACGAACGGCTCGGTCCGTGACCTTCAACGTTTGTAGTCAGTATCTCTATTATTTCGCCCGTCTTTATCTGGTAGTCATAAGATACCATTTTCTTGTCAGCCTTTGCGCCGCACATTCTGTGTCCTACCTCGGTGTGTATCGCATAAGCGAAATCTATAACGGTAGAACCCATCGGCAGCGTTATCATATCGCCTTTCGGAGTAAACGCAAAAATATCCTCGGGAGCAAGATCGTTCTTGATAGCTCTCACTATCTCCTCAACGTCGTTCGACTCCTGCTGCGACTCTATTATCTGCCTTATCCACGCAAGACGGTTATCGTCCTTTGCGCTGCTGCGCACTCCCTCCTTATACTTCCAGTGCGCGGCGATACCGTATTCGGCAGTACGGTGCATTTCCCACGTCCTTATCTGCACTTCAAAGGGTATCCCCTGCCTGCCTATGACGGTAGTGTGCAGCGATTGGTACATATTCGGCTTGGGGGTAGATATATAATCCTTGAAACGGTTAGGTATCGGCTTGAACATATCGTGGATTATGCCCAGCACGCTGTAACACTCGGTGACCGTATCAACGATTATTCTTACGGCGTAACGGTCGTATATCTGATCTATCTCCTTGCCGTCCCTGTAGACTTTCTTGTATATTCCGTAGTTGCTCTTTACTCTTCCCTCTATCAGCGGAACGGGATCAAATTCCTGAGCAAGCCTTTCGCCTATCATCGCTTTTATATCCTCGATGAGCTTTCCCCTGCTCTCGCGCCTCAGTTCCATCTGACGGTCAATTTCCTCATATGCGTAAGGATCGAGATAGTAGAAAGACAGATCTTCCAACTCGTCCTTTATGGAACGTATTCCCAGTCGGTGCGCGATAGGCGCGTAGATATTCATAGTTTCGTGGGCGATAACGCGGCGTTTTTCGTCGCGGCAGAAGTTGAGTGTACGCATATTATGCAGTCTGTCGGCAAGCTTTATGATGATAACTCTTATATCCTCGCTCATCGCCAACAGTATCTTCCTAATGTTCTCGGCTTTCTGCTCGTCCTTGGTGAATGTGGCGACCTTTTTCAGCTTTGTCACGCCGTTGACAAGCATAGCGACATCAGGACCGAAACGTTTCTGAAGCTCCTCGAGAGTGCAGTCCGTATCCTCCACCACATCGTGCAGCAGCGCCGCGCAGACGGTATCGGTATCCATACCAAGCTCCAGGAGTATATACGCGACGGCAAGAGGGTGAGTGATATACGGTTCGCCCGATTCTCTTTTCTGACCGCTGTGATATTTGTCGGCAAGCTCGTAAGCGGAAACTATCTTTGAAAGATCGTACTGCTTTTCGCCGTCAAGGATCTTCTGTATCAGAGCGTCGATCGTGTATTCTGTATCCGATCCGATAAAATAACCCCTGTCATTATCAGTCATAGCAAGTCAGCCTCCTTACAGCTTTCTCTGAGTTTTACAAGTGTGGGAGCAGAGTCTATATCCACCCTTTCGGTCGCCGGAAGTATCTTCACTTTCTGCAAAGAGGGGGAATATTCAGCCAGTCCCAGTTCGCAGAACGCGTCTATGCAAAGACGCAGCTTACAATAATTCACTGACGGATCGTTTATGCGCATATAAAGATCGTCAGCCGATATTTCCGCCGCCGCGTTTATGTATTTATACACCGCCACAAGCTGCCGCCTGTCGGGAGTTATTCTCTTTAAAAATGCAGGCGGAAGTTTTTCACCGCGCCTATACTTTTCATAGCAGTCCTTTGCGGCGAAATATTTATCCTGATCTATTCCGCTCGGACGAAAATCGAGTACCCTTGCGTTGACGGACTGTCTGCCTGCAAATTCGTTGATCTCGAGATTCACGGCAAGATCTATCTTCGCCCCCACGCCGAAACCGAGCTTATCGGGAGCCTGTGAGAAAATAAGCGCCGTAAGCTTTGCTCCTCCGGGAATATCCAGTTCCAGACGGGTGTGCTTGCCCTGCGAAAGTGAAATGATCTTATCTACTCTCGCGCCGATGACCGCGAATACCGGCTGCGGATTTCCCGCGCCGAACGGTTCAAGCGCCCCGAGCGATCTTATATTGTCGATAGTGAGATCCTGCGCTCTTATCCGCATATCACATTCGACTGCCGCAGTCGGCATCTGCTGCGGCTGTGCGGCATACTCATAGACCGTGTCACGGAACGCCCCGATATTTTCCGTCCTGAGAGTAAGTCCGCCTGCACATTCGTGACCTCCGAAACGCTCCAGAAGATCTTTCGCGTAGGTAAAGCATTTAAAAATATTAAATCCCTTTACGCTGCGCGCCGAACCGCGTGCGGTATCCCCTTCCACTGAAAGCAGGATATTCGGCTTTCCGAACATTTCCAGCAGCCGCGCCGAAACTATACCGATAACGCCGTGATGCCAGCCCTCTCCGCTGAGAACGAGCACACGCTGATCGAGTATCTGCGGATCGTTGTCGATATGCTCGAGTATTTCTTTCATTATGGAGGATTCCGCGCTCCTGCGCTGTTCGTTGAGCGTCATCAGCGTTTCTACATAACCGTCCGCCTCGTCAGGGTCTTCGCTTAGCAAGGCTTTTACCGCCGTGACGGGCGAGCCGAATCTTCCCGACGCGTTTATCCTCGGAGCAAGCTGAAAAGCTATCGCCGTTGAGTTCAGCCGCTCGCGCTTTGCTCCCGATCTGTCGATAAGCGCATTAAGACCGGGATTTTCCGTATTTTTCATATATAGAAGTCCCTGACGGACTATCGTGCGGTTTTCTCCGACGAGCGGCACTATATCGGCGACCGTTCCCAGTGCGCATATATCCGAATATTGTTCCATTACGGCGTCATAATTTCCGCCGTCAAGAGCGGCGCAAAGTTTCAGCGCAACGCCTGCTCCGGAAAGCTCCTTGAAAACCGACGGACAGTCCCGACGGTGGGGATTTACCACGGCGGCGGCTTTCGGCAGAGTTTCCGACGGCTGGTGGTGATCGGTAATTACCAGTCTGACACCGAGTTTCGCTATCTCCTCAGCCTCGGCATGAGCGGAAATGCCGTTATCCACCGTAACGATAAGCACCACGCCCTTTGCGGCAAGCTCCCTTACCGCGTCCATATTCATACCGTACCCTGCGCTGCGTTCGGGAATATAGTACATAACGTTTGCGCCCATAGATTCAAGATAATTATAGAGTATAGCCGTAGCGGTTATTCCGTCGCAGTCGTAGTCGCCGTATACGCATATAAGATCGTAGCTGTCTACCGCCGCGTTTATGATGTCAGCCGCCTTGTCCATATCTTTTATTATGAAAGGATCGGCAAGGTCGGCGTCGTTGAAAAAGCTGACAAGATCGTTGAAATCGGTATATCCTCTCGAAACCATAACGCTCAGAGCCAGAGAGCCGAGATCGCATTTTTTAGCAAACTGCATGACCGTATTTTCATCAGGCGAATTGATCTTCCATTTTTTCATATCTGAATTGAGCTTCCCTTCCTGTCGTATCGGTACAACAAATATTTACCCAATTTATTATAGCACACTATATCGGAAAAATAAAGACTATTTCCTTAATTTTTTAGGTAATAGCAAAGCCGCGGCGGACATATATATATTCAGGACTTGTTCGCGCGGATAACGGGAGGTTGTTACTTTGAAAAAGCAAGGATTTCTCAAAGGCTCGGCTATACTGCTCATAATGGTAGTAATAACCAAGGCGCTGGGACTTATGTACAAGATACCGCTCACTCACCTGCTGGGCGGAACGGGTATGGGATATTTCTCGGGAGCGTATGCCGTATTCACTCCCGTGTTCGCCGTTGCGGTATCGGGAATACCCTCGACTATAGCAAGACTGACTGCCGAAAACTATGCATTTGAACGTTACAGCAATTTAAGAAAGCTGCGGTCGGTGGCAGTAAGGCTTTTCTTTCTCATCGGTCTGGCTGCGTCGGCGGCGGTCATACTGCTTTCTCCCCTGCTCGCAGGAAAAGTCATACACGAAAAGAATGCGGCGTGGGCGCTTGCCGCCGTTGCACCTACTATCGCTCTTGCGGCGGTAATGTCGGTCGAACGCGGCTATTACGAGGGTCTGAGAAATATGCTGCCGACGGCTGTTTCGGAAATAATAGAGACCGTATTCAAGCTGATACTCGGACTGGGCTTTGCATACGCGGCTATGGAATATGCAAAAAGATCGTTTGAAACTACTCACGGCTGTTTCGGGCAGTTCTGCCGCACTGCACAGGACGCGGAGCTTACCGCCCTTCCGTTCGTTGCGGCGGCGTCTATACTCGGAGCGACCTGCGCTACCGGCATAGCGTCCGCATACATAATCATTTCAGGACGGCTGAGAGGTGACGGCATAACCAAAGAAATGCTCTTGCAGGACAGGATCACCGACAAAACGCCGCATATGGTCAGAATGTTGATAAAGCTGTCAATGCCGATAGCCGCCGCCTCCGTCATTACCACTCTCACGGGAATGATCGACCTCGTCACGATAAATCCCTGCCTGAAAGCGGCGGTAGAAAACGGTTTTAAGTGGATAAACACGGGGGATAACTCTCTTGCCGCAGGACGTCTGCCGAATTTTCTCTACGGCTCATACACGGGGCTTGCGCTTACCGTCTACGGACTTGTGCCGACTCTGACGGCGATGTTCGGAAAAAGTATTCTGCCCGGTCTTGCGGAGGCGTGGGTGAAAAAGGACGTTATGTGTATGCAGCGAAACATTTCGGGTATGCTTATGGTATCGTCGATGATCGCGCTCCCCTCGGGGGTCGGTATCTCGCTGATGTCCAAGGAGATACTTGAATTTCTTTACGGCGGAAGAACGGCGGAGATCGCCGCGGCGGATATGCCGCTGAAAGTTCTCGGTATCGCGGTCATTCTCTCGGGTATTTCCATACCCTGCTTTTCCGCCCTGCAAACGGTCGGCAGACCAAAGCTCCCCGTGCTTATTATGCTCTGCGGCGGCGCGGTCAAGCTTACGCTGAATATCATTCTCATTCCCATAGCAGGGATAAACATAACGGGAGCAGCTATTTCCACAGCGGTATCGCAGGGGGTCGTATGTATCTGGTCGGTATGCGCTCTGTGCAAAGCGGCGTCGGTCAGTATCAGGGTATCCTCGGTTTTCGCAAAGCCTTTCTTTGCGGCTCTTCTCTGCGGCTCGGGCGCACGGATATGCTATGATCTTCTGTATATCAGATCGGGGCTGGAAATAAATCACCGCGCCGCGTTTGCTGCGGCGTTGGCTGCGGCATTTATGATTTACGCCGCGTCATTGTATCTGCTGAGTATTTTCCCACGCGGAAAACGGTTCAGAGATCTTGTGTAGATATTTTTTATTTCGGATATTTCCGCAAGATCAGGAAAATGTGGTTATTCAGTTATTTTTCACGAAGATAAAACATATTTATCTGTCTGCAAAAAATACTTTTTGGACAAATCAAAAACGAAAATTTAAAAAATACTCTTGCATTTCTCACGATTTTGAGTTATCATATCTATAGGCTCAGAGCGTCGGTATTTTAACAAGTCACCCGACTGTCGTTAAATTATCAGGGATATTATCCGCTGTACCCGTCAGAAATGGGAAAAGTTGCCTGCATAAAATACTGCCGTTCAGAACAGAGCCGCTCTTGTGAAAGGATTGAAACAGATATGAATAATGAAAAGATCAGCAAGATCCTTGAAAAAAGCAGTTATAACGTATACGATCTCGAAGAGATAATCGGGATACTGCGCTCGGAGGACGGCTGCCCATGGGATAAGGTACAGACTCACGAATCCATACGAAAGGACTTTATCGAGGAAGTCTACGAGGCGGTGGAGGCTATCGACTGCGGCGATCGGGATATGCTGCTCGAGGAACTGGGCGATGTGCTTTTGCAGGTCGTTTTTCACGCGCAGATAGAAAAGGAAAAGAACTCGTTCGATCTTGACAAGGTGGCGGACGACGTATGCAAAAAGCTGATACTTCGTCATCCGCACGTTTTCGGAAATGTCTGCGCCGACGACGTTGACACGGTACTGAAAAACTGGGACAGTATCAAGAAGGAGAGCAAAGGTCAGGAAACCTATACCGATACGCTCAAAAGCGTGCCGAGGGTCTTTCCGGCGCTTATGAGAGCGCAAAAGCTCGGCAAGCGTGCGGCGAGGGCAGGTATGGACTTTGACGACGAAAAGGGCGCGCTTGAATGTATAATCAGCGAAACGGCTGAATTGCAGGAGGCTATGTCCGCGCAGGACAAATCGGCAGCCGCAGGAGAGTTGGGCGATCTGCTCTTTTCGTGCGTAAATCTCGCGAGAAAGCTCGATCTTGACGCGGAGGAGCTGCTCACCGCGTCGTCGGACAAGTTTATGCGCCGTTTTGAGTTGGTGGAAAACGCCGTCAGAAAAGACGGTCTTGATATGCCCACTCTCGGCATAGAAAAGCTGGACGAATACTGGAATGAAATAAAAAAGATGGAAAACAGGGAGTGAAATTATGAGGCTGGATAAATATTTAAAAGTCACAAGGCTCATCAAACGCCGAACGGTGGCTAACGAGGCTTGCGACGCAGGAAAAATATCGGTAAACGGCAAGCCTGCCAAGGCGTCCTATGACGTAAAAGTAGGCGACATCATCGAGATCGCTATCGGGCAGAAACCGCTCAAAGCTCAGGTCGTAAGCGTTTCGGAATACGCCACAAAGGAAACTGCGGCTGAAAACTACAAGATAATAGGATAAAACGATCGGTATATATTATTAAAACTATTTCCCTCCGCCGCAAGCGGCGGAGGGAAAGTTCTCACCAATCAGACTTAGGGGACGCACCCCAAACACTGCGTGTATTTGGGATATCCCAAACACAAGTGTTTGGGATAAAAGCAAAATTTCCTTTGCCCACATTAAGCGGTCGGCAATTTTTCTTTTGCGTTGCAAAAGAAAAACCGGAAAATTCTTTCTCACAGATTATTAAAGTAATAGCCGCAATAAATTTTGACCGCCCGATTTCCAAAGCTTGACCGCTCCGCACATCGTAGAGGGCGACAAGCGCGCCCGCGCGAGGGCAGCCTTTTTAAGGAAAAGGCTTGATCGAAAACCTTTTTATTTCTCCCCCTACTTATCAATCATACTGCGGAGCGTGAAATCAAACTGCAGAGGTAAAAATAACAAAAATCACTATAAAACCGATTTTCTCTATCACTTTCAAAAGCGCTGCCTTAATAAAACAACCGTACCGTCAGCGCGGAGAAAATAAATCCTGCCATATCCGCCGTAAGCGAAGTCACAAACACAGGCAGCTCGGCTTTTATCCGCACCGCCGCATAATATACTGCGATCGTGTAGAAAGTGGTTTCCGTCGAGCCCATCAAAACGGCGCATACTCTTCCCTCATATGAATCGGGAGGTACACGCGAGAGTATGGAGTCAAACATCGCCGCCGCGCCGCTGCCCGAGATCGGTCTTATCACCGCAAGAGGGAGCGCCTCCGCGGGAAATCCCAGACGCGAGATGATCGGCTTTGCCAATTCGGAAAACGCCGTCAGCGCGCCCGACGCCGACAACATTCCTACCGCCGTAACGAGGAGTATCAGCGTAGGCATAAGCTCGACTGCCGTTCTGAGGTTCTCAGCCGCTCCCTTGGTAAATTCCTCCACGATGTCAACTCTCTTTACTGCCGCAAGCGTAACTATTGCGCAGATCAGCAGCAGCGGCGCCGCCTGAGATACCGACATTGGCTTTCCTCCTTCCGAATACCGCCGTCACCGCCAAGATACCGATAAACAGTGCGGCAGCCGAATTTGCAATTATCGGCAGAGTACAGTCCCACGGAGAAACGCTTCCGTATTTCGCTCTGATAGCAGCGACAGTCACCGGAATAAGCTGTATCGACGCAGTGTTGAGCAGTATCAGCATAGCGATATTTCGCGTGGTAGACTTTGCGTTTTCTTCACGGACTATTTCCCTGACCGCGCATATCCCGAGAGGAGTAGCCGCGTTGCCGAGTCCGAGAAGATTGGCGGTAACGTTCATAGATATTGCTTTCATAGCCGCTCCGTCGGGAGCAAGTCCCGGGAAAAGAGGTCTGAGAACCTTTCCCGACAGTTTGTTGACAATATCGGTAAATCCGCATTTTTGCGCCACACGCAGAAACCCTCCCCAGAGAGCCATATTTCCTGCCAAATTAAGAGTAAGCTCTACCGCGTCCGCACAGGAAGTGACCGCCGCAGCCGAAACCTCCCCCACCTTTGCGGCAGGTATGGAATAAGCAACCGACAGTATAAAAATAACAGTTATTACAATATCAAGCATATTTCCTCCGAAATGTCAGCGGCAAGGCGCGTACAGTACACAGAAATCAATTTTTAATTTTTATGTAAGCATTTTAATATATTTTACTTGTCAATGCAGACTTTTGGGTTATTTTTCCTCCGCCAGCGGCGGAGGTCCTCCCGGACGGGGCATTTCCGCCCGTCCACGGTGCATATCGCTCCGTCTTTATAAATGGGGCGGATAAAGTTCTTTTGCATTTTGTTATATTCTCCGCCTGCGGCGGAGAATATAACAAAAATCTCGGCTGACTGAGAAAAATATAATTATAAGACTCAAAAATACTCTTATAAAATTGAATTTTGTGCTTACAGTAAAGAATGTGTTTACTTTATGATTTATATTACATACAATTTATTCACATTAATTCAACAGTCTGTTATCTGCATTTGCTTTTACAACATATACCATTTAGTTTGTATGCCTAATATGTCCAGTTTGTAAAAGTTTAGTCACATTTTCAGTGCTTTGGGGAAAAAGACTTGACAACTGTCAAAAAAAAATATATAATTAGGTATACAAAGTATTTTGTCAATTTTTCATGAAAAGGGGATTTATATGAAATCTACAGGAATTGTAAGAAAAGTAGATGATCTTGGAAGGATCGTTCTTCCCATCGAGCTGAGAAGGACATTCGATATTGCTATCAAGGATGCCATCGAGATCTACACCGATGAGGACAAGATAATTCTGAGAAAATTTCAGCGCACCTGTGTATTCTGCAACAGTCCCGACGATGTTGAAGATTACAAGGGCAAGCCTGTCTGCGCAGCCTGTCTGGCAGAATTAAAAGGCGAAGTTTAATAATATCCGCAATGTGCGGCTGCGGCGGCGTGCCTTTATACCCTGCTTTTGTCTTTGTCCGGCGCGTCTGTTATATTATATTTTTCCGCCGCGCGTTTAAGAACCGAAAATCAAAAAACAGAGCTGCATTATCCGCGCGGCTCTGTTTTTGCGTCTTTAAATAAATTTTATCGGGAAATCGTCCTTACTTTTCCTCAAAAGATCTGACCCAATTAAGCAGGTGTTCTTCCATTTTATCTTTATCATTGACACGGCAGTATGCGTTCACGCTCCATACGCCCTTTTCGCCCTTGAAGATACCCTCGATGACGTAACATTCCTGCTTTTCGCCGAGAACGCTGACGGCAGTATCGGTGTATGTAGCGTAGATCATATCGCCTTCTTTTTTGAAATCGCCGTCAAAGCCGCCCAGCTGAGCGTAGCCTGCAAAGTCGTCGATAGAAACGTCTTTGAACATAGGATAATCGTCATACTTCATAACGAGTATGGAAACTGCGGCTTTTTTGCTCGTGTAAAAGCCGACGACTCCCGCTTCGCTGGTGTCGCTTTTCTTTAGCTGAGTAGGAATTGTTATCGAAAAGTCCGATGTGGATACCTCGTGGTAAAGCTTTTCGACAGTGTAGCTGAGTTCGTTCCTGTATAAAAAGTATCCGCCTGCCAGCAGGGCAACGATGATGAAAACGATCAGGTTCATACCCACGTTTGATCTTCCCCTGCTCTTTTTGGGCGCGGAATAAGCCGCCGTCCCCAAATCGGGCATAGCGGTCGCTTCTCTGGCAATGGTAACGGGGTGACCGCAGCTGCAATAGGTCTCTCCCTCCGGCACTTCATTGCCGCAATAACTGCATTTCAATACAATTACCTCCATTCATATTT
Organism: uncultured Ruminococcus sp.; assembly: GCA_947629455.1. Classification (GTDB taxonomy): domain Bacteria; phylum Bacillota; class Clostridia; order Oscillospirales; family Ruminococcaceae; genus FB2012. Next base: position 34,064 of record CANRDT010000010.1, on the reverse strand, counting down.
TTCATATTCACAGGTAAATATTCTTTACAGTTTTATTATAAAACAAACCGAACCGTTTGTCAACACTTCTGACAAAATATTTTTAAAAAAACCGGCAGCCTTGCGACCGCCGGTTTTTAAGATCTTCAGTTTTACTTTTTACTTACTTTATCATCGACGCTACTTCGTCGGCGAAGTTGTCCTCTTTTTTCTCAACGCCCTCGCCGCGCTCAAAGCGGACATAATCAACTACCTTGATCGAACCGCCCAGCTCCTTGGCTACGGCGTCAACGTGTTTGCCGACGGATACTTTGTCGTCCTTGACAAACGCCTGCTCGAGCAGACAATTCTCGGAATAGAACTTGCCGATCTTGCCCTCTACGATCTTCACCTTTACCTGCTCGGGCTTGTTCGCCATCTTGGGATCGTCAGCCATCTGAGCGAGCATAATCTTCTTTTCCTCTTCGAGAGCGGAATCGGGAACGCTTTCCTTATTGAGATAAGCGGGATTCATAGCCGCAACCTGCAAAGCGCAGTCCTTGCCGACTTCAAATACCTTGTCAGCATCGAGATCGGTATCGAGTTTTACCATAACGCCGATACTTCCGCCGCCGTGTACATACGGAACGAGCACACCCTCGAGCCTGCGGAAACGGCGGATAACCATATTTTCTCTGATCTTGATAAAGAGATCCTGCAAAGCCTCCTCAACGGTCTTGTCGCCGCCGCTGATTGTGCAGGCTTTGAGCGCGTCAATATCGGCAGGATCCTTTTCGATAACGGTCTTTGCAACAGCCGCAACGAACGCCTTGAATTCGTCGTTGTTAGCCGCAAAGTCGGTTTCGATGTTTACCTCGACTACAGCGCCGACATTGCCCTCTACAACGGAAGTAACTATACCCTCCGCAGCTACTCTGCCGCTCTTCTTAGCCTGAGTAGCAAGTCCCTTTTCACGAAGTATAACGACCGCCTTGTCGGTATCGCCGTCAGCCTCTTCAAGAGCCTTCTTGCAGTCCATCATACCGACACCGGTAGCTTTCATAAGATCTTTTATTTCCGCAACGGATACCTTACCCATTTTTATTCCTCCTGTTATTTGTAAAATAAATATATTAGTATTCAAGCCGTGAATGATACGCGGCTTTTGTCTGCCGTCATACCAAAATCAAGGCAGACAATAATGTCTGCCCGATTTGACAGTTCTTTCCGGCTATTATCAGCCGACAGATACGATCATCAGACTTATTCAGCCGCTGCCTCTTCCTCAGCCTGCTGTTCCTCTTCTTCGGCAACTGCGTCAACGCCCTGCCTGCCTTCGATGATAGCGTTTGCCATACAGCCGGCGATAAGCTTTACAGCTCTGATAGCGTCGTCGTTTCCGGGGATAACATAGTCCACGTCGTCAGGATCGCAGTTGGTATCGACAATAGCGACTACGGGGATACCGAGTTTCTTCGCCTCGGACACCGCGATCTTCTCCTTGCGGGGATCGACTACGAAGAGTGCGCCGGGCAGTTCCTTCATATTCTTGATACCGCCCATAAACTTTTCAAGCTTTTCAATTTCAAGATTGAGCTTAACAACTTCCTTCTTGGGGAGCAGATCGAACGTACCGTCAGCCTCCATTGCATGGAGCTGTTCAAGTCTCTTGATCCTCTTCTGGATAGTCTTGAAGTTGGTCATCATACCGCCCAGCCATCTGGCGTTTACATAATGAGCGTCGGCTCTCAGCGCCTCTTCCTTAACGGAATCGCTCGCCTGCTTTTTGGTTCCTACGAAAAGGACCTCTTTGCCCTCAGCCGAGATGTCGCGGATAAAAGCGTATGCCTCTTCAAGCTTTTTCACCGTTTTCTGAAGATCTATGATATAGATCTGGTTTCTCTCCGTAAAGATATACGGAGCCATTTTAGGGTTCCATCTTCTTGTCTGGTGTCCGAAATGAACGCCTGCCTCAAGAAGCTGTTTCATTGATACTACTGCCATTGCAGCGACCTCCTGTTCGGTTTTTATTCCGGCAATGCCGGTTCTTATCCTCCGCCCTGCCGATGTCGCCTACACCCTTAAAACAGCAAAGGGAACCGCAGCGGCTGCACGGGCGTGCGAATTGCTTTAATATTATACCACATTTTCTCAGTCTTTGCAATATTTTCAGTATTGTCTATTTCAACAAATTTTCCACTGAAAAAGTCCGTGACTTTGTGCATATCGTTTCACTTTCAAATCTGACAAGGATAGTATCTTCCCCGATAAGTTCAATATCGCGGCATTTTATTATCATATCCTCATCTCTCCCCATAAGACCGAACGCACGCGATCTTCCGTATACGATCAGCGACACCACCGAGCCTGTGACGGTATCTATCTCAACATCGTCCACATAGCCTATCTTGATACCCGTCTTTACATTGACCACTTCCTTGCTGCGAAGTCCCGAAAAGCTGCATATCACGCAGATCACCTCCCGATCGTGTATATATACATTAATTATATATGCCGTTTCAGGCTTGTATAATGACATAAAAAAACCTGCGAGCCGTTGCGCTCACAGGTGAGGAAAACATTTTTTTAAATATAAATTATCCATAATGCAGAACAGACAAATAAATACTTTTTGAATTGTATCATATCTGTTCTTTTATCTTATTAAGCGCGCCTTTTTCAAGCCGCGACACCTGTGCCTGAGAGATACCTATACTGTTTGCGACCTCAACTTGTGTTTTTCCCTGAAAAAAGCGAAGATACAAAATATTTTTTTCTCTCGGCTGCAAAGCTCTTATAGCCTCTTTGATCGAAAGTTCCTCCAGCCACTGTGAATCATCGTTGCAATCGCCGACCTGATCGAGGACAAACAGCGTATCCCCCGAATCTGAATAAACGGGTTCATAAAGGGAAACGGGATCGGTTATCGACTCGAGAGCCGCCACCACGTCGGCGCGTTTTGCCCCCATTTCCTTGGCGATCTCGTCCACAGTCGGTTCGCGCTGAAATCTGCCGAGCAGTGTCTCCTTTGCCTGCATTGCTTTATATGCCGTATCGCGCAGGGAACGGCTGACGCGCAGCGGCTGAAAATCTCTGAGGAATCTGCGCAGTTCCCCCATTATCATCGGTACGGCATATGTGGAAAATTTTACGTCCAGAGATGTATCAAAATTGTCGATCGCCTTGATAAGTCCCACCACTCCCACCTGAAAGAGGTCGTCAGCCGATTCGCCGCGGTTGACGAATCTTTGCAGCACGCTCAGCACCAGACGCAGATTGCCTTTTATAAGATCTTCTCTCGCCTTTTTGTCGCCGCCGCGTGCTTTTTTGAGCAGTTCGGTCTTTTCGGATTCTTTTAGCACTATCAGATCGGAGGTATTCACTCCGCTGATCTCAACTTTATTATACTGCATAATTACTCCTGTGAAACTGCATAGGCAATTTCGTAGCTATGATCGTTATAATTATTCCCAACCGACGATTTAGCTATACAGGAATTTTTTATGCAAATTATGGTTATGCCGCACGCAGAGCGATGATAGAGCCGACGTATCAACATTCGGTAAGAAAAGGCTGTCAGGCTGTTTTAACGGTAAAAAAGCGTTAAAAATACTTCCTTACAGTTGATCTGTAGGAAGTCACAAAAAGTTCATTATTGAATTTTTCAAAATCTCTTGCTTTTTCGGAAAAAGTAGTGTATAATATATAAGTGATTTTATGGAGCAGTATCGAAGTGGTCATAACGGGCTCGACTCGAAATCGAGTAATCCTTTAAACGGGACCGAGGGTTCGAATCCCTCCTGCTCCGCCAGCCCTCGCGCGGGCGGCGCAATGCGCCCTCCGCAAACTTTAAGACCGTCCGATGTTCGTAAGTCGGGCGGTCAAACTTTTTTATGATCAGAATATTTTCGTGGACTTCGTATTGTTACGGCTATTTTTTGTTATGTTATAAAAATTATGTTTAAAATGGCAGTTGTTTTGTCCGCCCCTTTTATGAAGTCAATATGATATGCACCAAGGACGGGCGGAATTGCCCAGCCCGGGAGGGCGCGCTCACAACGGCTCTGCTGCGCTAACAACCCGTTTTGGTGTATTGAGCAAATATTACTGCTTATTTCTCAAATCTTACATCTTATTTCTAAAAGCTATGTCCACTATCGGGGAAAACAACAAGTTGTCTATTGCTGTTTTCCCCCCCATTGGGGAAAATAGCAATTTTTTTATGATATATCTTTGACGGAATACGCAGCTGCCAAAGTAACTCTTACTTCTTATTCCTAACCCCTTACCTCTAACCGCACAACCGCGACCAGCGGCAGTCGCCGCAGATCTCTTTCTGCTTACCGACAAGGATCACCTTCTCCCTCGCCGCGCCGAAAAACTCTCCTGCCGTCAGCCTGTCCCCTGCCGAAAAACCGCATATCCCCTCCACCGCTCTGTCAAGCAAAGATGTGTTCTCATAATTCACACATATGCCGTTTTCCAACAACGGACAGCAGCCGCAGAGATCGTCCGCGCCGTCCGCCACGACTATTTCGTGATCCTCACGCAGCAGTTCGAGAATACGGTATGTATTGCGGACAAATTCCTCGCTGTAGCCATTTCCGCAGAAAAATTGCAGGCACAGCGCGTGATGAGCTCTAAGAACGACCTGCCGCATACTTTTTCACCCTTTCGGTTATTATCAGAGCGCAGGCGATCTTGACAAGATCGGGAATAATAAACGGCAGCACGCATAAACTCAGCGCTGCTCCAAAGGAAACCCCTCCGCCCGCTTTCAGAAATGCCGCAACGTACCAGACCGTTCCGAAAAGATAGCACACAGCCATACCCAAGATCATCGAGATACCTTTCAGAAAAATGTTATCCTTTGTAAAACGCTCGAAAGCCCACACGGTCAGAGCGGCTGCGGCAAATCCTGAAATGTATCCGCCGCTCGCGCTCATAAACGCGCCAAGTCCTCCCGAAAATCCTGCAAGCACAGGCAGTCCGACCGCGCCCATAAAAATATATACAAGCACCGAGATCGTTCCCAATCTGCCGCCAAGTATGCCCAATGCCGCAAATACTCCGAAAGTCTGCAACGTCACGGGAATTTCGCCTATCGGTATGCTTATCCACGAGCAGACCGCCATAAGCGCCGCCATCATCGCGCACATACACATTTCTTTTACTTTTGTATTGATATTAGTCAACCGAAACACATCCTTTCAGTTGACTATTATAGCATACTTTTTCGGGATTGTCAACTATAATTTTCATTTGTGTTGACTATACTGATGTATCGCGAACCGTATAATTATGCCGTCTTTATGCTCCTGCCGAAGTAAACGCCCCATTAAAAAGCGTTCCCCATCGATTTGGCGGGAATAAACGCAAAAAGCTATTTTCCCTGCCGACGGCAAGAAAAATAGCTTGATATCAATGAGTATTGACCGCAAGATCTGCAAAGCTTGCAAATCGTAAAGAACGGCGTGAGCGAAAACTTTTACTTTCCGATCTCTGCGCCTCACAAAATTCGTTTTATACAGGTTATGTGATTGTATCTCGAAAAGCTGTCAACATTTGAGATGACTATTCCCGTGTATGTATTTTCAGCGTGTACCATTCGTCCGTTGCCGATGTATATCGCGACGTGGTATACCGAGGAGTAGGAGCTGTCGCCGAAGAATATGCAGTCGCCCGGCTGCATTTCGGAGTAGGAAACGTCCTTGCCGTATGCCGCCTGGAGTGACGCTTTGTGCGGCAGTGAGATCCCGACCTGCGCGTAAGACTGCATTACCAGTCCCGAACAGTCGGTAGCCCCGAAGTCCGAGCCGCCCCATACATAACTTCCTCCGACCATGCTCTTGGCATAAGCCACCACAATATCGGCTTTTGCGCTGTCGGGGCTGTCGGGAGTGGGTATCTCCGCCTGCGGAGGTTCTGTCTGCGCAGGCTGTGCCGTCGCGGAAACGGACGTTTCGTCAGGCTGTTCGGCAGTATCCGGAACAGTCGTCTGCGTCGGTTCGGTATTTTCGGAGGACTGCGGCGCGTTGTCGGATACCGAAGTCGGCGGAGTGGTCTGCGTGGGAGTGGTAACGGTCTGAGCGTCCGAGGAGGTCACCTTTTTCGAGGTCGTTGCCGCAGACGTTTTATCCTTGTCCGAAAGAGATTTTTTGGTGGTAGTCGTCTTTGAAGTCGTAGTTGTCGTCGTGGTCGTGGTATTCGCCTGACTTGATACCTTGTCAAATTCGGCGTCAAGCTGTTGGGAAATGCTCACATATGTATCCATTTCGCTTTCAAGCTGAGTTATCTTATCGCCGTATTCTATCTGCAAAGCAAGCAGTTCTTTTTGTTCCTGTGCAAGAGCAAGCTGCTGTTCGCCGTAGCTTTTGCTCTTTTCTTTAAGAGCCTCGCTTTCCTCTTCAAGCTGCGCCTTGGTCTTTTCAAGGGCGTTTTTTCCCTCGATAAGTCTGTCTATCTCTTCTTTATCGTGTGCGGCGACGCTTTTTACCAATTCAAGCCGCATAAGCACATCGTAAAAATTATCCGAATTTATAAGTATATCCGTGTAGGTGCTGCTTGTCCCTGCAACATACATTGCCCTTATCCTGCCCATAAATCCGTTTACGCCCTGTTTTATATCCTCCTCCTGCTGTGAAAGAGCATACATAGTTTCGCGCATTTTTTCGTCAAGTGACGCCATTTCGTCCTCTATCGCGGCGGAATATTCCTCCGTTGCAGCGATCTGTTCCTTTATCGACTGTGCTTTCTGCGCGGCTGCGGCAAGCTTTTGTTTTTCGCCCTCTATGGAATCGTCGGCGTCGGCGATAAGCTTGTCGAGTTCTTTTTGTCTGCGTTCTATATCTTCAAGCTGTTTTTTGTAGTCGTTTTCCTTTTCGTCTGCGGAGGAGGAGCTTTCCGGCGCGGCTGAGCCTGTAACCGAATTTTCATTTTCGGGCGATATTATCATTCCCGATATAAGCAAAATCACAAAAGCACACACTGCCGCCCGCTTTATTCCGGACAAGATATACATATCGCCGCTCCTTTCCGAAGTAAAATGTTACCCTTTTGTAATTTATTATACTACCATATATTGTCCTTGTCAATAGGTAATTCAAATTTATTTCAATAAAGAAACTATTTCTTTATTTTCAGCCAATTATCATAAAACTGTCACATTAGGAGATTATTATAATATCAGCGGCAGCCGATATAGAGATGTGACGGTCTGACCTTTACCGATAACATTGCTGCACTGCTGCGAAAAACGCTTACACTTTTTTCTCCATTATATAAAATGACCGGAGTTTTTCAGGTTCATATTATTCTTTCCGCACACCGCTTTGCGCTTTACGCAAGGCGGTTTTGCGTTGCGGAGATATTCCCGATTCCGACATTACAAATCCGACTTACGGAAATATTCAGCGTTACATAAACGTTGACGCCGTAAGCGGTGAAATAATGGAATTTGAATTTGAAATACATGCGCTATACAGATCCTGACAGCGCTTTTCCGCCGCATTGCCGCGGCGGTTTTTTTGTCAGATGACAAACGCGCTTTTGTTCTTTGCAGTTATCCGAGGGACTTTCTCTTTGAACATTGACATAATATGTCACCCTGCCGCCTTTGCCGCGCATTATGAAAAAATTAGATAAAAAAATGTTTATTTTCTCTTGCAATTCTGTATAAAATGTGATACAATATATGATAGACGATTATTTATATCAAAATTTAGAGTATAAAGATCTGATTTGGAGGTTTTTTTATGGATTTGAGAGATTTTAAAATACTTATATGCGACGACTCCATGTTCGCAAGGAAAAATCTCAGTATGTTTCTCGCCTCGCTCGGCATTGGCAATATCTACGAGGCTGCCGATGGTGAGGAATCTGTTGCCAAATATCAGGAATTTAAGCCTGATCTGGTTTTTATGGATATTGTTATGCCTAAGCTCACGGGTATTGACGCGCTCAGGCAGATAATTGAATCCGACCCTGCCGCAAAGGTGGTAATGGCGTCCTCTGTAGGTACGCAGAATCATCTGAAACAGGCGATAATGCTCGGTGCTTACGATTTTGTTCAGAAACCCGTTGACAAGGAACAGGTGAAGAAAATAATCGAACATCTCGCAGGACAGAAATAAAGGACAAGGGGGATCATTATAATGTTTGCACAATTTTTCGGAGCATTTTTACTTAATAAGCAGCTGGTCACTCCCGAGGCGCTTGCCCGGGCGATCGACGAGAAGAAAAACACCCGTATGCGTCTCGGCGTCCTTGCAATAAACGCAGGACTTATGACTGCCGAGCAGGTCGAGCACGTCAACGTTGCCCAGCAGACGGTGGATAAGCGGTTCGGCGATCTGTGCGTTGAATTCGGCTATCTCACTCAGGATAATGTGGATACTCTCCTTTCCGAGTCTCCGTCCGACTATCTGCTGCTCGGACAGACTCTTGTCAACGACAATTCGCTTACAAACGCTCAGTTTGAAGATGCGATAAAGGAATATAAAGAGCTTTATCAGCTTACCGACGACGACATCTCGGGCTATCAGAACGACAAGCTGCTCGGTCTGGTCAAGGAGTTCTATCACTTCAACACAGCCGAAAATGCGCGTATCTACACCGATTATATCACGCTCCTTTTCAAGAATATCATCAGATTCATCGGCGACGATTTTACTCCGCAGCAGTCTACCGTAGTAAAAAGCGCCGAGGCGGATTATGTCGTACAGCAAAGCATAGTCGGAAAGTACAAGGCGGACGTCTGCATATGCGCGGGCAAATCGGAATACGTTTCGATCGCCGAGAGGTTTTCTTCCGACGTCTTTGAAAATTCTCCCGAGTTTATCGACGCGGCTGTCGGCGAGTTCCTCAATGTCATAAACGGATTGTTCGTTGTCAACGAATCCAACGAGAGCGGCACCGAGCTTACCCTCGAACCGCAGGTCATCTCGGTGAACAAGGAGATACCGCTCGAGAGCGAAGGCTTCTGTATCCCCGTCACATTCTCGTTCGGCGAGGTAGTATTTATCGTTTCCGTCCATTGAAAAGCCTTACAGAAAAATATTACGGCGGCTATGGCTATCAGTCATATCCGCCGTTTTTTTGTATGAATATTTCAGAGCTGCAAAAAGGGGATCTCCATACGAAGATCCCCTATATCGCGTTTATTCGGATAAGGCTTATCCCTTATAGTCCTTGACTTTCTGATTGAGTTCCTTGATGTTGCTGTCGACCGTAGGACCGTATTCCTCACGGATAGACGCCCACGTTTTCTGGTTTCCGTTCTCATCGGGAACAGTCGCGCCCTTGTACAGGTAGTCAACGAGGCACTGGTTGCCGTCAAACTGCTTTCTGTCGCCAAGAGCGGAAGATACGCCGAACGCATAGTCGAACAGCATAAGATAGTCGTCGCTTACAACGTCCACGGTCACCTGATACATATCTTCTGTCCAGTAAGGATTGTTCTCGAGGAATTTTTCCTTTCCTGCCTCCTGATACTCAGGCTTGAGCTGTGCTACACGGTTGCACTCGAACCATGTCTTCATAGCGTCATTCTTGGTCGAACCCTTTACCCACATATAAGCGATCATATCAGATGTAGTGATCTTCTGAGGGTTGGAATCATACTGCGGCATAGGAACGACTTCCCAGTGATCCTCTTCCTTAGGACCGAGAGTCTTACCGGTGTACGCCCAGATACCCATACCATAGAACAAGCAGTTCTGATTGAAGCAGTCGCCGGCGCTGCCGATCCAGCCATCAAGCAGCAGACCTTCTTTTCTCAGATTGTAGAGGAAGTCCTCAGCATTTTCAATATCGGGATCCATAAGATTGCTCGCGTACTCGTTCTTTTCGGGATCGTATGTAACAAAAGTCTTGCCCGTCTGCTGAACGATGTGCTGATAGAAGAATCCGTTCGCGCCGTAACGGGTAGTATCCGCAGGAGCGTTGTTTACATAATCAGCCATAATGTCATGGAATGCCGAGAAGTTCCACTCGCCGTTGAGATAGAGATCGTAAGGAGCGTCAAGTCCTTCGGAATCTATCACATCTCTGTCATAGCAAAGCATTGCAGACGCCGCGAACGAAAGAGGAGCAACATAGTGCTTTCCGTTAAGGGTATACTGATCCGCCGTGTTCTTGACACCCGACCAGAGATCGCTGTCAAAATCTACAATATCGTCTATAGGCTGATACATATCTCTTACGACCTGCGAAGGGAACGCCAGCCATTCGTACTTGAACATATCGGGAACGTCTTTATTTGCCTGAATGAGCATAGCAAGATCGTCGAATCTCTTTTCGTTGGTAGTGCTCTTGAACTCGACTTTACCTCCCTGCTGCTCGAACAGGGTGATCTCCGTGCTCTTTTCGGGGTTTGCCTTGGTAGGATTGATGTCGTTCTCGCCGAGGTAGATAAGCGTCTTTTCCGCGCCGTCGGGGATAGGCGTTACATCTGTGGACTGCTGTACTTCAACATTTTCGGTGACTTCAAAGCTCTCGTCCGAGCTTGCCGCGCTGTCGCTGCCGCCTGACTTACCGCACGATGCAACGCCGAGCGTCATCGAGAGGGCAAGAATACCGGCAAGCGTTTTCTTATAATTCTTCATAAATAACCTCCGGATCAGATTGATCTGTGCATTACAAACGCGATATGCCCAAAGCGGCAGACAAAACGATCGCAATGCAGAACTAAACAAGTAACTTTGTTTCAAGCAAACGCCGCGCGCTTACTATAAGTATATTATATCAAATTTTTGTAAACGTTGTCAATCACGATTTTGCACAATGAATAGACCTCATTTTGTATATTCTGCACAATTGCGCTTTTGGAAAATTAGCAATTATTAAAATATTAACCAAAAATATTGACAAATATAGGGATATGAAAATCGCCATTTTTATGGGGTTTAAGGCGGTATGACGATAGCGAGGGGATATTTTTTTGATGTTTTCCTCGCGGCGGAGAATATACACCCTAAACAAGTTATTATTCAGGAAATTGATCTTCAAGGTCATATCGCAGATGTAAAAATTTTTTTATTTTATTCATAACTGTTGAATCTGACAAGTATATATGTTATACTTGAATATGACAGACAAGCATTATAAAAGGAGCGTCAGAATGAAACAGCTCACTCTAAACGATATGACAGTCGGCAGCAGTGCGGTCGTTACGGCGATCAACTGCACCGGCGCTATGAAACGCAGACTTATTGATATGGGCATAACTCCCTCGGTCAGAGTAACGCTGCGCCGCGTCGCACCGCTCGGAGATCCTCTGGAGCTTAAGCTGAGGGGATATACCCTTTCGATAAGACGTTCCGAGGCTGAACAGATCCTGATAAGCAAGGAGGATCAGAAGAATGATAAGCGTCGCGCTCGCAGGTAATCCGAACTGCGGAAAAACGACTCTTTTCAACGCGCTCACCGGCTCGAATCAATATGTCGGCAACTGGGCGGGAGTTACCGTTGAAAAGAAATCGGGAGAAACCGCAGACGGAAAATTTGAAATAGTCGATCTTCCCGGAATATATTCCCTCTCGCCCTATTCCATGGAGGAGATCGTCACAAGAAATTACATAATACGCGAAAAGCCAAAGGCAATTATAAACATAATCGACGGAACGAATATCGAGAGAAATCTCTATCTTACGGTACAGCTCACCGAACTCGGTATACCGATGGTGCTTGCGGTAAATATGATGGACGACGTAAAGGCGCACGGCGGTTCGGTAGACTGTTGCCTGCTCTCAAAGCTGCTGGGTATGCCCGTCGTACCTATCTCGGCAAGACGGGGAGATAATATCAAAGAGATACTCACTCAGCTTGAATATGCGGTAAAGGCAAACTCTGTCCCTCCCGAGATAAATTTTGACAGACCCACGCAGAACGCGCTCAATTCCATTTATGCGGAAATATACGATTCAAGCAGGGATATACCCTATGCATTTTACGCCTCAAAGATCCTCGAAGGGGACGAAAAAGCGATCGAAGAGCTTAGTCTTTCCCCTCAACAGAGGGAACGTCTTGAGGAAATTGCGCATAAATACGAGGAAAGCGGCAGCTACGGCGACCGCGAAACTATGCTTGCCGACGCAAGGTACAGATTTATCGAGGACGCGGTAAGCAGATGTGTTGTAAAGGGAGAAGATCCGGACAAGCTGACCGTAAGCGAAAAGATAGATATGATAGTGACGAACAGATTTCTTGCCCTGCCTATCTTCCTCCTTATAATGGGATTCATTTTCGCACTCACATTCGGCCCCGTCGGGACTTTTCTGTCCGATCTGATAGAAAAATTCTTTTCCGGAGTACTCTCACCGGCAGTGGAACGGCTGCTCGTTTCCGCCGAAGCGCCGCAGTGGACAATATCCATGCTGACTGACGGCATAATCGGCGGCGTGGGCGGAGTGCTGACATTCCTGCCGCAGATCGCCATACTTTTTATGTGCCTGTCCTTTCTGGAGGACAGCGGATATATGGCACGGGCGGCTTTCGTCACGGACAGATTCCTGCGGCGGCTGGGATTGTCGGGAAAAAGCTTTATACCGATGCTTATGGGATTCGGCTGCACCACTCCCGCAGTTATGGCGGCGAGAACTCAGGAAAATATCAACGAACGCCGTGCGACCATTATGCTCATACCGTTTATGTCCTGCGGCGCAAAGCTGCCCGTCTACGCGCTGTTTGCGGGAGCGTTTTTCAAAAAATACCAATGGGCTGCGGTGCTTTCAATGTATCTTCTCGGATTCGTCCTTGCGGTCATTGCCGGACTTATCCTGAAAAAGACCGTATTCCGCTCAAATCAGGCAACATTCGTTATGGAGCTGCCTGCATACAGACTTCCCACCCTTTCAGCCGCAATGAAAAACACATGGGAAAAATGCCGCGGTTTTATCGTAAAAGCAGGCACGATAATCTTTGCGATGTCCGTTCTGATATGGCTTATGCAGTCGTTTACCCCGACGTTAAAATATACCCGTGACAGCGCGGAGAGTATCTTCGGGATACTCGGCACTTTTATCGCTCCCGTTTTCGCTCCTCTGGGATTCGGCAGCTGGCAGGCGGCGGTCGCGCTGCTTTCGGGACTTGTCGCCAAAGAGGCGGTAGTCAGCACCATGCTCGTGCTTTATTCCGCTGCGGACGAGGCTGCCCTTACCGCGGCTATCTCGTCGGTATTCACTCCCCTTTCCGCTCTGAGCTTTATGGTATTCTGTCTGCTGTATGTACCCTGCATATCGGCGTTCATAACCATACGGCGCGAAATGGGAAGTATGAAGTGGGCGATGGCAAGCGCGGTGCTGCAGTGCGCCGTGGCATATACTGCGGCTCTGGCGGTCTATCAGATAGGCTCGCTGTTTATGGGGTGATATCATGATGAAATATTTTATCATAGCAATATGTATCGGTATCATCATTCTGTCGGTAGTACTTGTCGCGAAATACCTGTCACAGCAGGCAAAAGGAAAATGCTGCGGCGACTGCTCCGCCTGCCGCTCCTCCTGCCGCAGAAAACAGTGAGCTTTAAAAGCTTATCGCCGTAAAAACTTAAAATTAACACTGCCCCAACAAAAACACTTGCAAATAATTTGAAAATATGTTATACTGAGAAAGTAAATATCTTTGGATATAAAAAACTGCCTGCCGCAAAAGGATCACCGAAACTGAAGGGAGCTGTTTTTGTGATAAAAATTTCAAATCATATCGGTACAATAAAATTTTCCGCCGAATATCTGGCAAATCTTGCGTCCTCCACGGCGTCAAGCTGTTTCGGAGTGACCGGATTGTGCCCCTGTACCCCGAAACAGCGTCTTAACCGACTGCTCGGCAGGAACGACAAAAGCGTTGGCGTGATGATCGTTCAGGACGGCGACAGCATATCGGTCGATCTGCACATCAGCGCGGCGCTGGGCGTGAATCTGAAAGCCATAACGGACAGTATCGCTCACAAGGTCGCGTATGTGCTTACCGATCAGGCAGGCGTTTCGGTGAGCGCGGTCAATGTCTACGTTGACGGCTGATACGGCAGTGTCGGGTCAGTATAATTATAATTTAGGAGGAAATTTCCGGTGATAAGTGGAAAAACCTTTCGTGACGCAATAATCAGCGGAGCAAACACTATTTCAAATAAAAGAAAATCAGTAGACGAGCTGAACGTTTTCCCCGTTCCCGACGGCGATACAGGCACGAATATGTCTATGACTATCGGCAACTGCGTGGCACAGCTGCGCACTCTCGGCGACGGCTGCCTTGCAGGTGAGACCGCCGAAATAGCCGCCTCGGGTCTGCTCAGAGGAGCAAGGGGAAATTCCGGCGTTATCCTCTCCCTGATCTTCCGCGGATTTGCAAAGGGGCTGAAAAACTGCGCCGTCATAGACAGCGAAAACCTTGTAAGATCGCTGGAACTCGGCGTCGAGGGCGCTTACAGGTCCGTAATGAAACCCACGGAGGGTACTATCCTCACGGTCGCGAGGGAATCGGCTGAAAAAGCCCGTGAAATGCTCCATACAACGAATGATCCTCTGCTGATCTGGGACGAAGTCTGCCGTCAGGCACAGCTTTCTCTGGAGGAAACTCCCAAGCTGCTGCCTGCTCTGGCTAAAGCCGGAGTTGTGGACGCAGGCGGAATGGGACTGACGATAATTTTTGGCGCCATGAAAGACGTTTTCAACGGCGGAAAAATCGTTGCGGCGGAGTCGGTTTCCAAAGATCTTAATAACGTCACCGTCGATACTTTCGCATCGGTAGTCGGACAGTTCGACGAAGAAATACACTTTACCTACTGCACGGAAATGCTTATCACCAAAAAGCACGACTGCGAGGACTCGTCCAAGCTGAGGGCGTATCTTGAAACTATCGGCGACTGCGTGGTGGTAGTTGAGGACGATGAGATAATAAAAGTACACGTCCACACCAACGATCCCGGACTGGCGATACAGAAGGGTCTGCAATTCGGATATATCAATCTCCCGAAGATAGAGAATATGAAGCTCCAGCACAAGCAGCACGAACAGGGCAGTAGACTTCCCAAAAAGATAACGCCTGCCAAGCCGGAAAAGAAGTACGGTTTTGTTGCCGTAGCGGCAGGCAGCGGCATAGAGGCGATGTTTCGGGACGTCGGCGTCGACTGCATAGTACGCGGAGGACAGACTATGAATCCCTCTACCGAGGATATTCTTGCGGCGATAATGTCCTGCCCTGCGGAAACGGTGTTCGTTCTCCCGAATAACAAGAATATCATTATGGCGGCTGAACAGGCGGTCAAGCTTGCGGACAGAAACGTCTGCGTACTGCAAACGCGCACTATCCCTCAGGGAATGAGCGCAATGCTTGCCTTTGACCCTGACGCCGATCTTAACAGCAACCGTCTTGAAATGACGAGAGCGTTCGAGAAAGTTTCCACAGGACAAGTCACCTTTGCGGCGCGCGATTCGGATTATGAGGGACACGCTATCAGGCAGGGGGAAATACTTTGTCTGGACAACGGCAGACTAAGCTTTGTGGACAAGGACGTGGCGAAAGCCGCATATAAGCTCACCAAAAAGCTGGTCAAGGGGGACAGCTCCTTTGTGACGATACTTTACGGCGCGGACGTTTCGGACGAGGCGGCAGACGCGCTCTGTCAGCAGGTGAGCGCAAAATATCCTCATCTTGACGTAAATCTTATAAACGGCGGTCAGCCGGTTTACTACTATATAATCTCGGTGGAGTAACGCAGCTGAAAATACGGTTTTATCCAAATAATTTAACAAGAGCCTGACGGTTTTTGAAATTTTCCCGAAACGTCCTGCTCTTGTTTTTTATATGCTCGGATAAGGCGCGTGAAAAATACATAAAAGCCTTTCTTTGAATAATTCTCCGCCTGACGGGAATACTTGGAATAAGCGTTTTGCGTAAAAAGCGGACGTTCAGCTAAGTTTATCAATGATCGCAGGAAAGGCAGGTAATTTTATGTTCAAACACGAAAAAATGTTATTTCACCCGGTGGGAGTGGAAAAGCCGAATCCACAGTATGCCGCGCTTATGCAGGAACAGCTCGGCGGCGCGAACGGCGAGCTGAAAGCGGCTATGCAGTATATGTCGCAAAGTTTCAGGATAAAAGACCCCGAGATCAAGGATCTTTTTCTGGATATTGCCGCCGAGGAGCTGGGACACATGGAAATGGTGGCTCAGACAATAAATCTTCTCAATGGGCATGATGTGGACGCGCAGAGCGTTCCGGCAGGAGAAATACAGTCCCACGTCCTGCTCGGGCTTGCTCCGGGACTTATCAACGCATCGGGATATTCGTGGACGGGAGATTATGTCACCGTTACGGGCGATCTCTGCGCCGATCTGCTGTCGGACATCGCCTCGGAACAGCGTGCAAAGGTGGTATACGAATACCTCTACCGTCAGATAAACGACAAAAGGGTGCGCGAGACTATCGACTTCCTGCTCAACCGCGAGGAGGCGCATAACGCTTTGTTCAGAGAGGCGTTCAACAAAGTCCAGAAAACCGGTTCAAATCGCGATTTCGGAACTACAAAGGCGGCTAAGATGTATTTCAGTATGTCCGAGCCGTCCCCCTCCGAAAGCAGATTCCCCCACACCGACGTTACTCCGCCCTCGTTCAGCTGACAAATGTAAAAAAAATATGAATACCCTTGACAAATTCCGCGAATCGTACTATAATAATATAAATTGATATTCAAATGCGTTGAAGGGAAGAAAAACGCTTGCTTTCAGTTTCAGAGAGCCGTCGGTCGGTGTAAGGCGGTAAGGAGCCTGCGCAATAACTCGTCCCCGAGCAGGTGAGGTGAAATTTTCAGTAGCCGCACACGGGTAAGTTCCCGTTACAGAACTGCACATTGTCAGATGTGGCTGAGGTGTGCGGCGCGAGCCGTACATGAATTGGAGTGGTATCACGGGTATAATGCTCGTCTCTGTTTCGGAGACGGGCTTTATTTTATATATTTTTATCTTTTAGGGGGCGTTGTTATGCACGGTATATTTAAAAAATACGCAGGCTTTTCTGCCGCATATACGGGACTGACGTACCGACTATGTACGCCCGTGAAAAAATGCCGAAAGTCTGTGTAAAAACGATCTGATATAATTTATAAGGAGGATATTGCTATGAAAAACGTTGCAAAGTATAAAAGAGGTTACTATATGCCGCCGCAGGAATGTCTTGACTGGACGAAGAAAGAATACATCGACCACGCGCCCAAGTGGTGTTCGGTCGATCTGAGGGACGGCAATCAGGCGCTTATCATACCGATGAGTCTTGAGGAAAAGCTCGAATTTTTTGAACATCTCGTAAAAGTCGGTTTTAAGGAGATCGAGATCGGTTTCCCTGCCGCAAGCGAAACGGAATATGAATTCTGCCGCACGCTTATCGAGCGCGATATGATACCCGACGACGTTATGATACAGGTGCTCACACAGTCGAGAGAACATATCATCAAAAAGACTTTCGAGGCGGTGCAGGGCTGCAAAAACGCAGTGGTACATCTTTACAATTCAACATCGGTCGCACAGCGCGAGCAGGTGTTCCGCAAGAGCAAGGACGAGATCAAGGAGATCGCCGTCAGCGGTGCAAAGATCTGTGAGGAATACCGCAAAAAGACCGACGGAAACATCGTATTTGAATACTCCCCCGAAAGCTTTACCGGCACCGAACCCGAGTACGCTCTCGAGGTATGCAACGCCGTGCTCGACGTATGGCAGCCGACTCCCGACAGAAAGGTCATAATCAACCTCCCCGTCACGGTCGAGATGTCGCTCCCGCACGTTTACGCGTCGCAGATCGAGTATATGTGCAAAAATATGAAATACCGCGAAAACGTCATAGTTTCGCTCCACCCTCACAACGACAGGGGCTGTGCGGTGGCGGACAGCGAGCTCGGCTTGCTGGCAGGAGCTGACCGTATCGAGGGTACTTGTTTCGGAAACGGCGAAAGAACGGGAAATGTCGACATCGTTACGCTTGCGCTCAATATGTACACGCACGGCGTAGATCCCGGACTTGATTTTTCGGATATGCCGTCGTTGGTGGAGATATACGAAAGAGTAACGAGAATGAAAGTATATGAAAGAAGTCCGTATGCAGGCAGGCTGGTATTTGCGGCATTCTCGGGTTCACATCAGGACGCTATCGCAAAGGGTATGAAATGGCGCGAGGAGAAAGATCCCGACCACTGGACGGTGCCTTATCTTCCGATCGACCCGAAAGACGTCGGCAGGGAGTACGAGGGCGATGTGATACGCATAAATTCGCAGTCCGGCAAGGGCGGAATAGGCTATCTGCTCGAACAGAAATACGGTTACGATCTGCCAAAGAAGATGAGAGAGAATTTCGGCTATGCCATAAAGAACGTTTCGGATCATCTCCACAAGGAGCTTATGCCGGAGGAGATCTATGAAAACTTCTCGAAAAATTATCTTAACGTGACTTCGCCGATAAACATTCCCGAGGCGCATTTCCGTCAGGAGCCTGAGGGCAGCATAACCGCCGACGTGACAATTTCCATACCCGACAAAGGCACTGCCGTATACACCGCCGTAGGCAACGGCAGGCTTGACGCGGTGGCAAACGCTCTCAAAAACGCGCTCGGTCTGGACTTCACTATTGAAAGCTATGAGGAACACGCGCTTGACAGGCACTCGACCTCCGAGGCGGTATCTTATGTGGGAATTTCCGCAAACGGCAAAACGGTCTGGGGCGCAGGCAAGAATACGGACATTATCGTTTCGTCAATAAACGCGCTGCTCTCGGCGATAAATCATATACTGAGCTGACGCAGGCGGCATTTCAAGGCAGAAAGCCGATCTGCACAAATATTGATCTTGTATATCCGACTGTTCTTTCCCTGCATTTGGCGGGGAAAGAACAACTCTGTATTTTTCAATTTGCTCTTCGGCTCAAATTATTTATTTTTATAATGTTTAGGCAGCTCGTTAAAAATTCAGCGGCAGGCGACAGTTTCCGCGCTGTTTTTTACAACGGGTATGATATAGTAAGGGATCATACGGAATGGCGCTCTGCTTTGCGGAGCATTACGGCAGAAAGGGTGTTTTTATGAGAAATTTTACTGATCTGGGATTTAAAGAAACGGCGTCCGCCGATATAGGAAAGCTTGGGCTTGATCCTTTCAAGCTTATCGGCGGCGATTGGATGTTGGTATCGGCAGGCGACAGCACAGGTTGGAATACTATGACCGCGTCATGGGGCGGTATGGGCGTTATGTGGGGGAAAAATACGGCAGTCACGGTTATCCGTCCACAAAGATACACCAAGGAATTTATCGACAAAAACGAGCTTTTCACTCTCAGCTTTTTCGGCGAAGATCAGCGCAAAGCCCTCGCGTTCTGCGGAAAATACAGCGGCAGAGATGTTGACAAGGCTAAGGAAACAGGTCTTGTCCCCGTGTTCGCAAACGGTACCGTCTCGTTTGAACAGGCAAGGCTTATTCTGGTGTGCAGAAAACTTTTCGCACAGCCGATAGACCCGGCTTGCTTTCTCGATAAGGATATAGATACTCAGTGCTACCCCGATAAGGATTACCATGTCGCATACGTCGGCGAAATATTAAACGCTTATACCCGTGATCTTTTGTGAGATTCTTCTTCTTTGGGGTGAACTCCCCTTTTCGGGGGAAACCCTTTTGAAAAAGGGTTATCCCCCGAGCCCCTTTCCTAAAACTTTCAATGATTTTTGCGATGGACGGCAAAATCTTTTAAATGCTCATCGGGCACGCTTTACGACACTTGAAAATTACACCGTCCATCGCAAAAATGACTAAAGCTTTGAGAAGAGATTCAGGAAACAGCTCTTTCCAAGAAGATTTCTTCCAAAGAGGAAAGATTCACCTAAAAAAGAATAATATTACCAAATGCCGTACATTCCTAACAGGTTTGTACGGTGTTTTTTTATTTTTTTCGAGGTATATCTTCTCTCTTTGAGGACTCTTTCTTGAAAAAAGATCATTCCCATAACTTCTTTTTAAAGCCTTAATATTTTTTTGCGAGAGGTGCAGACAGCACGTAAGAATATTAAATCTGTCTTTTCTCAATCAAACGAAAGAAATGTACCTCTCGCAAAAAAATCGTCAAAAGTTTTAGGAAGGGGGTTACGGGGGATAACCCTTTTTCAAAAGGGTTTCCCCCGAAAAGGGAAGGTATATACCCCCCGAAAAAATGCATAAAAAATTTCTAAAAAAGTATGGACATACATTATAAAATATGTTATAATTAGTTTAGTCATACATTAAAAAATGCGCGAATACATTGCGAATCTTACATACACACACAAAGGGGTTTTATTCATGGGCTGCACCGTTGACACAAATTACAAAGCAAAAGGGCTTGACTGCATAAAGCTGACCACGCCGAAATACTTCGCGGTGATCTCTCCGCTGACAGGTTCGGCGGTATTCAGACTTCACGACAACATAAATAATATCGAAGTTTTCAGGTACAGTGAAAGCTGTTCACTTGACGAATACAACGACGCGCGCGAGATATGGGGTCTGCCGACGCTGTATCTTCCCAACCGCTTTGACAGGGGCGTTTTAAAGACCTCGGACGCGGTATATCAGCTGCCCGTCAATGAGACCGATCTTGTAAATCACATACACGGCTGGGTACATAAGAGAGAACACACGGTTGAAAACACCTTTGCCAACGACGAAAAAGCGGTGCTGACCACCTCATTCACCTTTACGGATAAAGACGAGATGTTTGAGTATTTTCCGCTGAGATTCAGGATAGAATACACCTTTACCCTTTCGGACGAGAAAGGACTTGTTCAGGAGATAAAGCTTATCAATCAAAGCGAAAAGGCACTTCCCGTTTCTATCTGCACGCACACCTGCATAAGCGCTCCCCTCTCTCCCGACGGAAGTGAGGAAACCATGCGCCTTTGCGTTCCTATCCTTGAAAAATGCGAGCTTGACGAAAGGTGTCTGCCTACCGAAAAAATGCTGCCGCTTTCCGATTGGGATATGGAATATAAAAACGGCACAAAGCGTCCGACGCTGCAGGTCATCTCAAACGATATGTACACCGCTGCGGACAATCTGCTCGACGGTGAAAGCTTTTACGGCGTTATCATCACCGATACCAAGACGGGACGCAGACTGTGCAACGAAGTATCAAAGGAATTTAAATTCTGGAATATGTGGAATCACGACGGAGACAAGGGATATTTCTGCCCCGAGCCTATGACCGCTATGATAAACGCTCCGAATCTCTCGCTGCCGCGCGAAGTCAGCGGCTATAACGAGCTTTCTTCGGGAGAAGTTTTCACCTGCTCTCAGAGATTTTTCACGCTGTAAGGAAGATCGGTATGGGGAACAATAATTTCTTCAACAATATAGAATATGCCGACGACTATGCCGCCAACCGCAGGAACAGCCGCCCGTGGCTGCTCGTGATGTGCGTGTTTTTTCTCGCGTGCTTAGCCGCTATGGAGATAGTATCCCACGCCGGAAAAACGGTCGATCCGCTGACGGGACATTCCGCGATAGAAAGCTACTTCAAAGCTAATGTTACGGCGCTTGTGATAGTTGTGATCTGCGCGGCAGTGCTTGCGGTCGTTGCGATAAAAACGTTCAAGGGCAAGGACAGCCCGATGATGCAGGTCATCGCCATTTTCGGCTCGGCTATCGTGATAATTTTCAGCGGATTTTCCTTTACAAGAAGTCTTATAAATATCAAAAAAGACCTTGACGGCACAAAAACGACCGAAAAAAGCAGCTATGTGCTGTGTACGGGCGACAGAAACGGCAGCACCGCATATTTTATTGCGTTTGCGGACAGCGGCGAATATCCCCTGCTGCAAATTCCCGAATCGGTATACGACGAGCTTTCCTCCGTTTCGGTCTCGGAAAATGCGGAGGGCGATCCGGTTTACGATCTTGTGAAAGAAAGCGGATATGACGATGCCGTTCTCTGCGATGCGGACGTTGAAGTGTCCTATTATTTCAATTCCGCGATATTTGAGTCGGCAGAGCTTTCAGGCTCCTGATAAGGAAATTAATTTGTAATTAATTTATATATAACGAAAGGTGGATTTTAAATGAAATTCGGCTACTTTGACGACGTAAACAAGGAATACGTCATCACTAACCCCAGAACCCCTTATCCCTGGATAAACTACCTGGGAAGTCAGGAGTTCTTCTCCCTCATCTCCAACACGGCAGGCGGCTATCACTTCTACAAGGACGCTCGTCTGAGAAGGATCACCAGATACCGCTATAACAACGTTCCTGTCGATATGGGCGGAAGATACTTCTATATCAACGACGGCGAAGTCATCTGGTCTCCCGGCTGGAGTCCCGTCAAGACCGAGCTGGACGCTTATTCCTGCCGCCACGGTATGGGATATACCGTCATCAAGGGCGAAAAGAACGGCGTTGAGGCTGAAGTTACGTTCTTTGTTCCCAACAACTTCAACGGCGAAGTACAGAAAGTCGTGCTGAAAAATACTTCCGGCAAGGAAAAGAACTTCAAGCTGTTTTCATTCCTCGAATGGTGTCTGTGGAACGCTCAGGACGACTCCACCAACTTCCAGAGAAACTTTAATACGGGCGAAGTCGAGATAGAAGGCTCGACCTTGTACCACAAGACGGAATACAAGGAACGCCGTGATCATTTCGCATTCTACACGGTAAATACCGAGATCTGCGGATTCGATACCGACAGAGAAAGCTTTATCGGTCTTTACAACGGCTTTGAGAATCCTCAGGCAGTCGCCGCGGGAAAGTCGAACAATTCCGTTGCGGACGGCTGGTCGCCTATCGCATCTCACTGCGTAGACGTTACCCTTGCCGCAGGAGAGACGAAAGAACTCGTATTCCTGCTCGGCTATGTTGAGAACGGTGCGGACAAGTGGAACGCCGACGGCAGCATGAATAAATCCAAGGCATACGCTATGATCGAGGCTATGAACACTCCCGAAAAGGCTGACAAGGCTCTTGAAGAACTCAAAGCGTCGTGGAACGCGCTGCTTTCACAGTATCATGTTGAAACGAACGACGAAAAGCTCAACAGAATGGTAAATATCTGGAATCAGTATCAGTGTATGGTAACGTTCAATATGTCGCGCTCCGCATCGTATTTTGAAAGCGGTATAGGCAGAGGAATGGGATTCCGCGACTCAAATCAGGATCTTCTGGGATTCGTTCATCAGATACCCGAAAGAGCGAGAGAGAGAATACTCGATCTTGCGGCTACTCAGCTGGAGGACGGCGGCTGCTATCACCAGTATCAGCCTCTTACCAAAAAGGGCAACGACGAGATCGGCGGAGATTTCTCGGACGATCCGCTGTGGATGATCCTCTCCACCGCTCAGTACATAAAAGAAACGGGCGACTACTCGATACTTGACGAGAAAGTCCCCTACGACAACGATCCTGCAAAGGCTCAGAGTATGATGCACCACCTGAAACAGTCTTTCTGGCACGTTGCCAATTTCGTAGGACCTCACGGTCTGCCGCTGGCGATGAGAGCGGACTGGAACGACTGCCTGAACCTCTCCTGCCATTCGGATACGCCGGGCGAAAGCTTCCAGACATACACCTCTCCCAAATACGGCGCAGACAAGTTCAGCCGCGTTGCGGAATCGGTAATGGTTGCGGCTATGATGGCGTTTATCGGTCCGGAATATGTCAAGCTCTGCAAGTACAAGGGTCTTGACGACGAGGCTGCAAAGGCTCAGGACGCTATAGATACCATGAACAAGAACACTATGGAATACGGCTTTGACGGCGAATGGTTTATCCGCGCTTATGACGATTTCGGCAAAAAGGTCGGCTCTAAGGAATGTGAAGAGGGCAAGATCTTTATCGAACCGCAGGGCTTTGCCGTTATGGCAGGTCTCGGAAAAGAAAGCGGCAAGGATATTCTTACAATGAACAGCGTCAAGAAATATCTCGATTCAAAGTACGGTCTGGTTCTCAACAATCCTGCATTTACCAAGTACTATATGGAATACGGCGAGATCTCCACATACCCTGCCGGTTACAAGGAGAACGCAGGTATATTCTGCCACAACAACGCGTGGATAATCTGTGCGGAGGCGTCTATCGGCCGCGGAGATCAGGCGTTTGAATACTATTCAAAGATCGCTCCGGCATATCTTGAGGACATTTCCGATCTGCACAGGACAGAGCCTTATGTATACGCGCAGATGATCGCCGGAAAGGACGCAGGCAGACACGGAGAGGCTAAGAACTCGTGGCTGACGGGTACGGCTGCCTGGAACTTTGTGGCTATTTCGCAGTATATTCTCGGAATCATTCCCGACTATGACGGTCTTAAACTCGACCCCTCCATACCCGAGGCGTGGGACGGCTACAAGCTGACGAGAAAGTACAGAGGAAATACTTATAATATCACATTCTGCAATCCCGATCACGTTTCAAAGGGAGTAAAGAGCGTTACCGTTGACGGCGTAAAGATCAACGGAAATATCCTCCCCGTATTCGACAACGGCACGACTCACGAGGTCGAAGTGGTAATGGGATAATTATCCGCAGCTTCGGCGTATTTACGCTGATGACGGACTAATTAAGGCATAAAGATCGCGGCGTTCCGCCGACAGGTGGAACGCCCTTTTATGCGGCATAAAAGTATTCAGCATATCCGACATTTATCGCGTTATGCCTGTAATATTATAGTAATGGAAAGGTATCCTGTAAAAACTGATCACATCAGCGTTTAAAGGACTGCCTGTATCCAAAGCAAAATGTCAAGGAATGTTAGATAATGGATAATCATAGTAACAACAGAAAAAAGCGCCGACGCAAAAGCCTGATACAAGCATATATAACCCTTTTCAGCTTTGCCGCTATAGTGTTGGCTGCCGCTCTCTACTTCGCGATAAGCGGCATACAAATCAAGAGAGCCTCCGCAAGACCCAACGAAACAGTCCCGATGGAGCAAAGCAGTCAAGGCGGCGTATCACAATACCCTGCGCAGGAAAATGATAACTCGTCATCGCCCGTTTTAACGCAGGCTCCCGAGGAGCAGGACCCCTCCCAACAGCAGCCGCAGGAAAGCGAACACAAACATCAGGTGACGGTCATCGACGGTATCACCTACATTGACGGCATTTTGATCGTCAACAAGACCTATTCCCTGCCGCGCGACTACGCTCCCGGACTTAATCCAGACGCGCAGAACGCTTTTGATATTATGGCAGCCGACGCCGCTATGGAGGGGATAAATCTGTTTATCGTTTCGGGCTACCGCAGCTACGATTATCAGGAATCGCTTTACAACCGATATGTCGCCGAGCGCGGCGTAGAGCAGGCTGACGCGGTTTCCTCACGTCCGGGACATTCGGAACATCAGAGCGGTCTGTGTATGGACGTCAACACCACCGAATTCAGCTTTGAGGGTACTCCCGAGGCTCTCTGGCTGGAGAAACACTGCGCGGAATACGGCTTTATCATTCGCTTTCCAAAGGGCAAGGAGGATATTACCGGTTACGAGTATGAGCCTTGGCATATCAGGTATGTGGGATTTCAGGCGGCGCAGGAAATTATGGCAAAAGACATCTGTCTTGAAGAATACCTTGACGTAACGTCCGAATATACGGACTGAAAGTCCTCAAGCGACAAAATAACTGCCTATTCAACAGAACAGGCAGTTTAATTTTTACATTTTGTATTTTATATGCGGTCGATTTCCTCATCTGTAAGGGCGACCGCTTTTTTTGATTCCAGCGATCTTTTCACATCAATAAACCGCTGATTGCCGCTGCCGCGGAATTTCAGCTCCAGACTGCGCTTGTCAAGCTCGAAACGCCCGTCTATGATATAGTCGCAGTTTTCAAGCAGCTGCATAAAGCCGTTTTTCTCGTCCGCATGAGAGATCAGATATTCAAAAGTATACCCCGTATATGAAATGACGTTCATACCGCCCTTGCTGTGTATCTTCCGCGCCAGATCGGCGAGCGGCGCACACTGGCAGAAGGGTTCTCCTCCGCTGAACGTCACTCCGTCCAGCAGGGGATCTTTAAGTATATCCTTGAAAATATCATCGGTATCCGCGAGCGAACCGCCCTCAAAGCTATGCGTCTGCGGATTATGACAGCCCTCGCAGCCGTGAGGACAGCCCTGCGTAAAGACCGCATATCTCAGCCCCGGTCCGTCAACGATAGATTCGTTCACCAGTCCGGCTATTCTCAGTTCCATATTTTATTTACCTTTCCCCGACCGTCAGCAGTCGCACTTTATCCTGCGTATACGCTCCTTGACGGTCTTGTTGTGTTCAGCCTCGGAACGTCCGCACATAGGACATTTATCTCCGATTATTCCCGTATATCCGCAGATAGGGTCGCGGTCTACCGGGTGATTGATAGCTCCGTAGCCTATTCCCTGCTCTTTCATACAGCGGATAATTTTCTCAAACGCGGCGATATTCGTAGTGGGATCGCCGTCAAGCTCAACATAGCTTATATGACCTGCATTTGTAAGAGCGTGATACGGCGCCTCTATCTTTATCTTGTCAAAAGCGTTGATATTGTAGTATACGGGAATATGGAAAGAGTTGGTGTAGTAATCCCTGTCGGTAACTCCTGCAATGATACCGTAGCGCTCCTTATCCATACGGACAAATCTTCCGGAAAGACCCTCCGCCGGAGTAGCAAGCAGTGAGAAATTAAGTCCCGTGCGCTTGGTTTCTTCGTCAAGACGCTTGCGCATATGCGTAACGATCTCCAGACCAAGCTCCCTTGCCTCTTCCGATTCTCCGTGATGCTTGCCGATAAGCGCTTTCAGACTTTCGGCAAGTCCGATAAATCCCACGGAAAGAGTACCGTGCTTGAGTACCTCGCCGACCTCGTCGTCACGGTCAAGCTTTTCGGAATCTATCCATACTCCCTGTCCCATAAGGAACGGGAAATTCTTTACTTTCTTGCTCGACTGTATCCTGAAACGATGCATAAGCTGCGCGATACACAGATCCATCATATCGTCCAGACTTTCAAAGAAAGCACCGACATTTCCCTGCGCCTTGATAGCAAGACGCGGCATATTTATCGAGGTAAAGGAAAGATTTCCTCTGCCGGTGACGATCTCGCGCGAGGGATCGTGAGCGTTGCCGATAACTCTTGTACGGCAGCCCATATAGGCGATCTCGGTATCGGGATCACCCGGCTTATAGTACTGGAGATTGTACGGTGCGTCGATAAACGAGAAATTGGGGAACAGCCTCTTTGCGGAAACTCTGCAAGCCAGTTTGAACAGATCGTAGTTAGGATCGGTGGGATCGTAGTTTACTCCCTCTTTCACCTTAAAGATGTGTATCGGGAAGATCGGCGTTTCGCCGTTGCCGAGTCCTGCCTCCTGAGCGAGCAGCACGTTCTTTATTACCATTCTGCCCTCTATGGAAGTATCCGTACCGTAGTTTATGGACGAAAAAGGAGTCTGCGCGCCCGCACGGGAATTCATCGTATTCAGATTGTGGATAAGCGCCTCCATTGCCTGATAGGTGGCTCTGTCCGTTTCCCTGATAGCGGATTTATATGCAAAGTTCTGTATCTTCTGAACGTCGGCGGCGTCCGCAAAGGCAAGCAGCAGCTCAGCCTCAGCCTCCTGATAACCGTTGTCGTTTGCAAGAGTAGGGACAAGTCCTTTCTCTTTTTCGAGCTTGTCCATAATATTCTTTGCCATTTCCTTTGAATCGGCAACGTCCGCAACAAGCGCCAGAGCGCGGTGGATATTATCGCGGTAACGGTGGCGGAAAGTCTTTTTCACGCCCTCAGCCATATCGTAATCAAATTTGGGTATGCTCTGACCGCCGTGCTGATCGTTCTGGTTGGACTGGATAGCGATACAGGCAAGCGCGGCATAGCTGGAAATATCGTTCGGAGTCCTCAGATAGCCGTGACCTGTGGAAAAACCGTCCTTATAAAGCTTGGTAAGGTCGATCTGGCAGCAGGTGGTCGTAAGGGTATAGAAATCCATATCGTGAATGTGTATATCACCCTCCGAATGAGCCTTTGCGTGTTTCGGATCGAGGACATACATCTCGTAAAATTCCTTTGCTCCCACCGAACCGTATTTGAGCATCGTTCCCATAGCCGTATCGCCGTCGATATTTGCATTTTCGCGCTTGAGATCGCTTTCCTTAGCAGGCTTGAAGGTAAGATCCTCGTACACCTTCATAAGTCTTGTATTCATTTCTCTCGCTCTCGTCCTGTTTGAACGATAGAGAATATACGCCTTGGCGGTAGCGGCGTGTCCTTCCTCAATAAGCACCTTTTCAACGCAGTCCTGTATCTCCTCCACCGTAGGGAAAGTCAGTCCGCGCTCCATAAGCATATCAACGACTTTGCCCGAAAGCTCCAGAGCCTCCTCATAGTTGCTGCCGCCTACCGACTGCGCCGCCTTATAGATCGCATTGGCGATCTTCTCAATATTGAAAGTAACTTTTCTTCCGTCCCTCTTCTGGATCTTGATAATCATTTACTTCTTACCTCCGTCAAATAATTTTATATATGAAAAGCTAGTTTTCCCGATCTTCAACATCAAAAGCGGATATGACCTCATCGGAATTTTTTACAGATAAAATATTTGTGTCCGATCTGTCGGCTTACATTTATTGTTATATCTCGTCCGCAACAAAACACAACATCTTGTGGTCTTGTAACCGACATTAACAAGTATATAGTATTTCCGACGCATTGTCAAGTGGATAATCGCCAAAAATACAAGCGTTATTTTGTATATCCTGCACAAAAAAATTTAAGCATATTTCAACAAAAAAATTCTCCAAAATTTCCATATTCTATGAAAATCAATATAAAATACTTTACACGCCGTATATTCATATTTTATTGTAAAGTTAAACTCTTTACAGCAAATTTCCCTTATTTTCAGTAAAATCCGACTGTTGCAAAGCCTACTTCAAGTGAGGAAATACAAGAAAATTTCAGCCGTCAGCCGTCGCTGTTATAAGAAATTTACTTACATATTCTGTAAAATCAAGCCGTAAAGCGAATATCTTTTACAGCATATTTTCCATAAAAAAACGGCTCAGAAAAATTCCAAAGCCGTACATTTTATCCACAAAATGTAAAAATCTTCACTGTTCATAAGGCTGCTCCGACGACATATCCGCCGAGCTGTCCTCGTAAGTGTAGTCATGAGTTACCACTTCAACACCGCGTTTTCTGTAAAGAGTATCTTCCAGCCGTGTATTTATCATATAGGCGCAGAAGGTTATCAGCAGAATTGCCGCAGAAAGTATCAGCAGAATATCAAAGCGATACCTGTATTTTTTCCCCGACGAGCCGTTTTCACTGTTATTCATAGTATATCCCCCTAACGCAGCGGCGATCGCCCTGCAAGTCTATTATAGCACAGATGATCACATTTTGCAAGCAAAAAAGACCCGACTGCATGGAAATCAATTTTTGATTTCCTAAGAAGTAAGAACGCTGCGCTTTTAAGAGGTAAGTGGTAAGACAAGGAGCGCCTGCGGCGCATATTTTAAAATATTATTCCGTGCAGTTTTTCAAGATTTTTGTTATATTTTCCGCCGAAGGCGAAAAATATAACATTAAATTATTTTTCCTCCGCCGACGGCGGAGGAAAAATAACCCAAAAGTCTGCATTGACAAGTAAAATATATAAAATGTTTACATAAAATTTAAAAATTGATTTCCGTGTATCACGCTCAGTCTATCTTATTCTTGGCAATTACCTCTGCCACGAGATTTCCCGGCAGCTGATCGTACCTCGCCTGAGTGAGCGTAAAACTGCCCTGACCTTGCGTCATCTGGCGCAGCGTCATGGTGAAATCAGCCATTTCAGCCATGGGAACTTCCGCGGAGACCTCGGTAAGACCTTTCTTGTCCGAGGGAGTCATACCCATAACTCTGCCCCTGCGCTTGTTCAGCTCGCCGATAATATCGCCCGTGTTCTCGTCGGGAACAAGCACGCTCAGATTGCCTATCGGCTCGAGCAGCATAGGTTCTGCCTGCGGAATACCCTCTTTAAACGCAACGGACGCCGCGATCTTGAACGCCATTTCGGACGAATCCACCGGGTGATAAGAACCGTCCACCAGAACGGCTTTCAGACCGACCACGGGGAATCCTGCCAGCACGCCTTTCTTGACGCACTCCTGCAAGCCCTTTTCGACCGCAGGGAAGTAATTCTTCGGAACTGCTCCGCCGAATACTCTCTCTTCAAAAACAAGCTCGTCGGAAATGCACGGCTCAAATTCGATCCACACGTCGCCGTACTGTCCGTGACCGCCCGACTGCTTTTTATGACGACCCTGCACTTTGACCTTCTTGCGGATAGTTTCCTTATAGGCGACTTTCGGCACGGAAAGCTCGACCTCAACGCCGAAATCATTTTTCAACTTTGAAAGAGCGGACGCAAGGTGCTGTTCGCCCAGACCGCTGAGTATCATTTCGAGAGTGTTTTCGTCCTGAACATAGCTGAGAGTGAGATCCTCCTCCAGCAGACGTGCAATAGCCGAGGAAATTTTGCTCTCATCGCCCTGCGACTTAGCCTTTACCGCCATACGATAGCAGGGAGCAGGCACGCTTATCGCGTCAAATTTCACGACTCTCGCAGGATCGCAGATAGTGTCGTTGGTGTTGATATTCATTTTTGCGGCGACTACTATATCTCCACACACCGCCTCGGTCACCTCAGTCTGTTTTTTGCCGCAGAGGTTCATAAGTTTGCCGACCTTTTCGGTGTTTCCGGTAGTGGCGTTGACAACTTCGGTATTTGTTTTCAGTACGCCTGAATGTACCTTTATAAATGACATTTTGCCGACGAACGGATCGGCGACCGTCTTGAACACGAATGCCGACATCGGTGCTGACGCGTCGCATTTTACCTCGACAGGCTCGCCGTTTGCATCTTCCGCCGGTTTTACATCGTTATCGGAGGGCGCGGGGAGCAGCAGCGAGATCTCTTTGAGGAGCATATCCACTCCGGCAAGAGTAGTTGAGGAAACGCAGGTCACGGGGGTGATTATACCCTCGTTCATACCCTTATGTATGCCGTCGATAAGCTCTTTCTGGGTGAAAGCCTCGCCCGAGAAAAATTTCTCGAACAGCTCTTCGTCCGTTTCGGCAACAGCCTCAGAAACCGCCTCGATAAGTCCGTCAATGCGGTATTCCATTTTTTCGGAAACTTCTGCTGTAGGCATATCCGTCTCAACGGCAGCGCCGTTAGAGTCATATTTGTAAGCTTTCATTTCGATAAGATTGACATAAGAAACTATTTTTCTGTCGGCGATAACGGGTACGACAACAGGACATACCGACGGACCAAACTCGGTTTTAAGCTGAGTGAGGACATTATTGAAATTTGCGTTGTCATCGTCAAGTTTGGTGACTACGAACATACGCGGCTTGCCGTTTTCAACTGCGCGGTCATAGGCTTTGCGCGTGCCGACTTTAACGCCCGACTTGCCGGACACGGTTATCATAACGCAGCCTGCGGCGTTGATACCCTCCGCCATACCTGCCTCGTAGTCAAACAGACCGGGAGTATCGAGCAGATTTACTTTTATGCCGTCCCGTTCAAAGGAGGTGAGAGAGGTGTAGACCGAGCATTTTCTCCTGATCTCCTCAGGGGTATAATCGGAAACGGTGTTGCCGTCAAGTACTTTTCCAAGACGCTCGGTAACTCCGCTCTTATACAGCAAAGCCTCCACCAGTGAGGTCTTGCCAGAGCCGGCATGACCTGCGACCGCTATATTTTTTATTTTGGCGCTGTCAAAATTTTTCAATGTGATTCTCTCCTTGTAATAAAAAATTTGCCGTGGAAGTCGAATTATGTAAAAATACACAATTATTTATCAACCACACAGTATAATTATATACTATTTTAACATAAAACGCAATAGCAGCATACATAAAATAGTAAATTTCCAAACAATTTCGTGATTATTAACAAAAAATCAAGAAGATATTTTACATAATGCCTAACTTTACAACGCAGTTTTTTGTCATAAAAGTAAAACCGACGCTTATTCTCTTGACATCGGAGATAATAAGTAATATAATATACTAAACAATTCAACCGATATGACGGGAAAGGAAAAACAAATGAACGAAAGAAACGGTCAAAACAGAGAAACCGACTACTACTCCAGAAAATACCGGGAACAGCTTGAAAGATATTCGCAGATGGACGGCACAGACTACACCGACGAAGAGGACGTCGATCTCAGCTTTTCGCAGCAGACTTATCCCGACGACGGGGAGGAATATGACGGATATAACGCCTACGGAGAGCCGCGAAATACCGTCCGAACGGACAGAGAGGGCGCACAGCGGAGCAGAACTTCCTCCAAAGGCGGCGGCAGCCCGTCAAAAATCAAGACGAAAAGCAACAGTCCAAAAAAGAGTACAAACAGCAGCCGAAAAAACAGTCCAAAAAAGAGTACAAAAAAGAATACGAAAAATACAAAGAGCAGTCAGAAAAAGAAAACTGTCAATACAAAAAGTAATTCGTCAAAAAGGAATGAAGCCCCAAAAATGTCAAAGGAAAAGGAACGTCAGCGCAAAAAGAAAAGCTCCCCTGTCGGGATATTTTTCAAGAGCCTGCTTGTGATACTCGCCGCGCTGCTGCTGATAATAAACCTCGTGATATTCAGGTATCTCGGTATGGTCGACTACGTTGACAGCGGAGAACGCCTTGTCACTACCGCGTCGATGAAGTCGGACAAGGTGCAGAACATTCTGCTGATAGGTTCGGACACACGCTCGCCCGAGGAACGCGGCCGCACCGATTCCATGATACTTCTCTCGATAAACAGGCAAAGCAAGGAGATCGTTATGACTTCGTTTATGAGAGATATGTATGTCGAGATCCCCGGTCACGGCAGTGCGAAAATGAATGCCGCGTATGTCTACGGCGGAGCGGAGCTGCTTATGGATACTATCGAGCTGAATTTTGACATCGAGATAGACAAATACATCTACATAGACTTTTTCGCGTTTGTCGATATTGTGGACGCCGTGGGCGGGATCGAGCTTGACATTAGCGACGAAGAGGCGGAGGCTATGAGCGCTCCTATGAACGAGCAGAATATGTATCTCGGAAAAGAATTCGGCACGGATAATCTGACTTCCGGCGGAAAGGGACTTAAGCTCAACGGAAATCAGGCTCTTGCATATGCAAGAACGAGATATGTGGGAAATGCGGATTTTGAGCGCACGCAGCGGCAGAGGACGGTAATTACGCAGATACTTAAAAAAGCAAAAACGCTGAGTCTGAAAAAGCTTGACAATTTCGCAAAGGTCTGCCTTGGCAATCTGCGCACCAATATGAGCAAGAGCGAACTTTATTTCCTGACGGTGAAAGCCCCGTTCATTGCGAAGTATCACATCAGGCAGCTGAGAATACCCGAGGACGGCGCGTATGTTTACGGAGATCACAACGGGCAGTCAACGCTCGATATTGATCTTGACGTTACGCGCGAAACGTTAAGAAAGGAGATATACGGCGAATAAGCGGACAGCGAAAAATATAAGGGAGAGCCTTTGAGGTTCTCCCTTTTTTGCGGTCTTTTCGGATATAAGAACACCGCAGCCATTACAGCTGCGGCGTCCTTAAAAACTACAGAAGTGAATGATGAATCACGAAATTATCTTCTCTTAGATGCTACGAAAGCAGCAGCTGCAACAGCAACGCCTGCAAGTGCAATACCTGCGGCTGCGCCGGACTCAGGGTTGGTAGCAGGAGTCTGGGTAGCTGTAGAATCGGAAGGAGCCTGAGCATCGCCGTCATCGGCTACATCGCCGTCATCAGGAGTATCAGTATCAGCCGGTGTGTCAGTGTCAGCAGGTGTATCGGTATCGGTATCAGCCGGTGTGTCAGTGTCAGCAGGTCCTTCGGCAGGAGCGTCGCCGGTAATGGGAGTTACAGAAACTATAGACAGCGTAGCCGGATCGCCGTTTCCGTCATTAAGAGCCTGCCAAGCATCAATATCCATATCGGTGGTAACTGCCATAAAGTTGTTGTCAGCAAATACCCAAGGAACATCGCAAGTAAACGATACGTAACCGTCCAACCCGCACCCCCCAACATAAAAAAGCCCTCCGGCAACAGACGGCATAGATCTTCTTAATCCGGTTC
>CANRDT010000009.1 GCA_947629455.1 uncultured Ruminococcus sp. | reverse complement strand
CTCCTAATAAAGAAAACATTTTCACGTTCTTCTATTAGTGCCTAACCTTTTCAATTAGGAACGTGTCGCACTATCTATCTCGCAGTAACCGACACATTCAAAGCCGCCTGCCCTTTCAAGGCCTGAGCGGAAACCGCCGATGCCTGCGAAGATATCGAAAAATCTTATCAAGAATGTTGTCCTCCTTCCTTGTTATTCCGAAGTTTTTTCTGTAAAGTTTTACATTGATCAAGTTGAACACCTCTTTCTTTTTTGGATATGTATAAAGCCGCCTGCACATATTGTACAGACGGCTCATCGAAAGGAGTATGAATATGACAACAAAAAACGCCCCCGACAGTACGTTTAAGTACCGCCGGGGGCGTGATCTGTTATTATGCTGTTTTCTCGGAATAGTCCATCGCATCTATGCGGCGGATATCCCTTATTTTCGGGTATTCATAGGTCTTTGCGCGGCACATCCAGCAGGAGCAGTGTATCTTACCCTTACTAAGCATACCCTCAAACTTGTAATGCCAGTAATCGTTCTGTTTGTGGATAATGCGCTTCTTTCTGCCGATGTGGTTTATTCTCTGATATCTTGTGTAGGCTCTGCTTCTGCTCATGCAATCAGTCCTTTCCATAAAACTCCTGTTGTATGCCCAGCTTTTACAATAGTATATCATACCGCAGTATGTTTTTCAAGCCCTACATGCCCATATTCTGCCCCTCGGACTCGTCAGGCTCATCGACCTGTTCCTCGGTCTCGTCCTGGCTGACATCATTTGACATAACAGTCAGCATATTCTGAAAGGGAACACCGATATCGTGAACAGCCGAGTTCATTATTTCCGGCATAGCTCCGACCATTTCGCTTATTGCGTGTATGATAGGATCTCGGAAGTCAGTATCCTCAAACAGCTTGTCGATATCGAAGCTGCCCTCGCCGCCGACGGCACGGGCAGCAATATCTCTTGCTGTCTCCAGCAGAAGGTCATGCAGCTTTAGCTCGCTTACAACGAACTCACCGATCTTTTTCTTGACTGATGCTGCTACGGACTGGTCTGTCTTGGGGTTGACGATATGGAAATCATCGACCTCGGGAACAAGTGCAAGGCTGCTGCCGTTGCGCCATTTCATGTGAACATTGCCGGCATCGTCAATATATTCAACTTTTCCAAGCGAACCGCTTTCTACCGGATAAGGGTCGTCCATACGGTCAAGGCAGATAACAGTTCCGGGAGGATACAGCGCCATTAAACGCTCTATCTTCTTTTCATCGTAAACCATTAGATCACCCCATATTCATTGCCATATCTTCGGATTCCTCGGCTTCTTCCTCAAAGCCCTCATCGTCCTCAAGTGCCTCATCTTCGTACTCAGCCTCACCATTATCCTGTATCTCCGCCTGCTCCTGACTTTCGGTCTGCTGCTGATCCCTGTCAAGCTCTGCACGGATAAGACCCAGCACAAAGTCCTTCTGCTTCATGTGATGCCTGTTCAGGTAGTCCTTGATCTCCTGAAACATTTCCTCCGGTACCTGAAAAGCCATTGTTCTCATATTACTCATATTCTGTACCTCCTGTATCTTCGGGTGCAGCTCGTTGTCCAGAGCCTGCGCCACAAAATCTCCCATTGTCATGCCGTGAGCTTCAATGTATTCACGCACCTGCGCATGAAGTTCGGCATCGACCTTCACGGTTATGCCCTTCTTTTCATTCGGCATCGGTCCTGCTCCTTTCAAGATATTTCTTCAAGGCAATATGCACCACATCTTCAATGGAGATGTTCCTGCGCTGTGCCTCTGCTTTGATGATCTCCGCATACTGCGGCGGTATCACTATTTCTTTCTTCATGTCATACCTCCCATTCCCATATCCTCACTTTGCGTTAAGCTGTCCAGATACTCTTTTTCCGGCAGCAGTTTCCAGTCATCGCCGTCATTCCAGAAACTGACGTTGACCTCGCCATCATCGGTTTTAAGGTATTTCTGTTCTAAACTCTCGCCCCACCCGTCACTCAGGCATGAAGAACAGAAGCGAATAAAATTCGCCATAGCTTCATCAGAAAGCTCACCGACCACCTTAGCGGTTATTACCCCCGTCAGTTCGCCCTCGATGTCCTCAACTGAGCAGTGCGCCGAGACTACCTTGTTTTCGACTTCATCATCTTCACTTTCCGCATGATACCAATGCATAAGCCCACGCTCATATTCTTCAGGCAGATAATTCTCTCTTATCCCAAGGTTTATTACCCCAGCATATTTTGCCATCTCTGCATTATCAGCGATACAGCACTCACGGGGATAATTATCAACATGAAGATATATCTCCAGCGGACAGCACAGCCGCATTTCGTGAGCCTGAGTCTGTGCGAATTGTTCCCATATTAACTTAGCCTGCGGAACAAACTGCGCATACCGCAAATAGCCGTAGCCCTCGCTCTCCACTATGATCCCATCGCCCTGTTCCTTGTCATAAATAAGCAGACAGTGGAGATCGTCCTTGACGCTGTACATAAATGCAAGGTTATACTCGACTTCCTTACAATACTGCGTTGGGTTGCGTTTGAGCTCTTCAAACCTACTGTGAGTGACCGGCAATGCTTTCTCTACAATGCAGGTGTTTGTACCGAAAGAGCTGGGTTTGCGCTCTAAGTACGGTACATTGAGTTTTAGTTTATCCATGCCTATGCACCTCCCATTATCAGATCAGGCTGCTCCATCCTGAAAGCCTTATCCTCGCAGGAAACCACGTCCTTGGCAAATTGCTCGGCTTCTTCCATGTCCTCGGCAAGTATCTCATACCCGACAGCAGCCGTGAACTCGTCAAATTTCTCTGTCCTTGCTTCATCGGTAAACACCGAAAAAGAAAACCCCCGACATATCACCTCATTGCCGCTGTTGTCTGTGCGGACAAGGTGATCGTCGGGGGTGATGTCGATATAGAATCCTTTGTATTTCATGCTCCACCTCCTATAGCTTGAAGCTCATCTGAATGTCATCGTCAAGGTCGAAGTCCTCATCTTCGCTCTCGTCAAGTGATTCATCGTACTTGATATTCATATCCGATGCGTAGTCATACGCCCTTGCCGCTGCTTCGACCAGATAGCTTGTATCCATGCCGTTAGCCTTGTAGCCGTCCCATATCGTCTGCAAGTAACCCTGTGAGGGCGGTGATATCTGTCCTCGGTTCATAAGGTATGCCATACCATTGACTGTCCTGCCGTTCACCTCTACATCAATTTCTTCCTGACGGTAGAGATGTGGCCAGCCCTCATAGCGGTTAAGTGCAGGAATATCCCTCGGGTCAAGATCCCACAGAAGCACTGGCACTTCTGCATTTATATTCGGCACGATAGTCGCCACACCTCTGAATTCCAGCTCCCAGCCCTTGACCATTGCCGTTCCGACAACCTTTGAATGCGGACATCTGAACGACATCTGCGGCAGATTGATATTGCTGCCGTAGGCGATGTACAGCATAGGCTTAGTCGGCAGCTTGTATTCGCTTTTCTTTTTCACTATCTCACTCCCTTTACATATTCATTATGAACGCAGTTTCCTCGGCTATCTCTTCCTCGGAACTGCTCGACAAATCGCCCACAGCGCCGTTCTGTTCCTCATCGGGTGTTTTCCCGACCTCGCTCTCATCTTGCGACACGGCGCTCACACGCTCGTTACGGGCGGCTTCACGCTCGGCTTTGAGCCTTTCTCGCTGGGCTATAGCATCTTCGGGGTTTCTCCATGCAATATTCCCATCCAGATGCTTCAGCAAGTGCATTCGGCAATTCTTAAATTCTTCGCCGTTCAGTCCTATACGTATGAGCCAGGTTCGGAAGGTATATCGTGGATTCGATGAATGAGTCACGGCAGGGCTGGCATATTTCTGTGTTACCGCCTGATTTGCCACCGCAAGCACCAGCGATAAATATGAGCGCAACACGCCGAAATGCAGTACCGAGTTAAAGGCTCTGACCTCAAAATTGTTGTCCGTAAACACCGGACTGAGATTAAGGCAGTGATATCGTGCAGGATTATAATGTGTATGGTACATTGCATTATCGTCAAACCATAAGTGCTTGATCTGTTCCATAGACTTGGGCTTTTTCTGATTAAGCTGACGTAGAAAGCGCTGATCAACCTTTTGGCAATAATGGTCCTCACGCCAGTCTGCCACCTGCAAAGCCTGATACAGCATATCTTCCTTTGAAGCAAACAGGTTCACAAGGTTTCTGATCTGCTGTGGGGAGAAGTCCGAGCAGTCACAGTGGATATGGATACCTGTGCTATCGTTGCAAATAGCCCCAGCCTTTCTGAGTGCCTTGACTGCCGAGTGGAGCATATCCAAATCAGAATACTCAAGTATCGGGGTCACCATCTCAACTGAATAAAATCTTGATGCTGATCTGCCATCATGGGTGGTACAGGTCAGGCTGCCATCTGACATTATTGTCCAGTCCCGTCCCTTGCTGTCGGTAACATAGTATTTATCATAGGTTCCGCCTGAATGCTGAGGTTCAGTACCGAATGCTTTAGCAAGAGCTTTGGCTGCCTCACACCTCGTCAGCCCCGTCATTTCTATCTCGATGCCGAAGCGTCTTGTCTTGATACCGTCAAAGTTTCCGGCCATTGTTTCACCTCCGTCCTTTTGGATATGTAACAACAAGAAAAGCCCGGACTCGGTGTTCTCACATTTCGTGAAAAGCACCAAATCCGGGCTTGCTTTTTATGTATTATATATGGTATAATGGGGTTGACCGCTGCGGGGGCTTTTTTGCTCATGATCCGCCAATTTGTTAGTAACTGGTAATTGCATATAGTTTCGGGTGGTTCTGATCGAAAAATCGCCAAAATTCATCCACGGTTTTGAATTTGTAAAAAACGAGATTTTCAGGCTCGCAAACGCCGTGTTTTCGGGCGTTTTAGGCATTTTCATCTTTTTTGGGTGAATAAGGGATTTGAGCAGATTTGGTCGAAATTATATCCAAGTAGGACAGTACACAGATTACATATTCCCAATGTATAACATTCGCTTCATCGCTCTCACGGACAACGTGGATACCCTCGATAGAAACAGCTCGGCAATGGATCTTATGCCTGTGATGAATTTTGTAAGCGCACCAGATCGACAAGATCCTAAAGCGACCTGTTTACCGACATTCATCAAGAGCGTTACATACCCGGTAATACTCCTTTCCTTTTCAGGTAATTGACATTTACTGCCTTGTACGGTATAATTATAAAGAAGAGAAATACACTACTGATCCGGATTTGAGGAGGAAAATGATCATGGCTGTTTCAACGGTAAAGGCAGTATTTATGGTAAATATAAAAAAGGTTTGGAATGTTGTGACTTCTTTGGAAAATTATCAATGGAGAAGCGATCTAAGCAAAATAGAGGTCATAAATGAAAAACAGTTTGTAGAATATACGAAAGAAGGATTTCCTACAACGTTTACGATTACTGCAACGGAGATATATAAGCGTTGGGAATTTGACATAGAAAACAGTAATATGTCCGGGCATTGGACCGGTATATTTTGCGAAATTGATGGAAAGAGTGAAATTGTTTTTACGGAAAATGTGACTGCAAAGAAATGGTTCATTAGACCTTTTGTAAAATTATTTCTTAGAAAGCAACAAAACCAATATATAGCTGATTTGAAAAAAGCATTACAGCAGTAAAGTTCTGATTTATTGACAAAACAATATAAATAATTTCACAAATTTATATCAGAATAGTACATTACTGACAGCGTATATATTTCCCCATGCCGATGCGGAGAGTCAGCGTAACTTGAAAGAACTTCGTGAGGGTGAGAAACGGCTTGCACAGCTTGAAACGCTTATCAGCAAGACCTATGAAGAAAAACTCCTCGGTACTGTACCCGAAGAACTCTGCGTGAAAATGCTGAATCAGTATCTTGACGAACAGAAGCTGCTGAGAGAGAAAGTCGCTGTGCTGAAAGAAAAGTGTGAAAGTGCTGAACAGGCTGAAAAAGATGTTGACAGGTTCGTTGAAAACATCAAGAAGTATGTCGATATTCAGGAGCTTACCCGTGAAACTTGTCTGGAACTTATCGAGTACATCGTGGTCGGAGACCGTCCCGAAAGCAAGGGCGAGGACAGGCAGATTCACATCTTCTACAAGCTCCTTGATAAGGGGCTTACGGAAAAAAGAAACATTCTGCTGCCGCAGAATGTGGAGTAAAAATTATTTGGGTGTACTTTTATGGGGTTCTCCTCTTACCTCTTAAAAGCGCAACGTTCTGACTCCTTCGGAATTCAAAAATTGATTTCCGTGTTTTTTGTCAGCAAATCTTGCAATAAGACAGCAATTATGATATTATAATAACAGTAATATTTCAGGACAAAATTGTTATAAGGAGCTGAAGATAATTTGGTCAACGACAAAGAATTGGTATTTGACACTGCCGAAGTCACTCAAACAAAAACTATAACTGCCGACGGAAATAAAGCAATGTCCGATGTAAACAAGCTTTATGACGGATTGGGCATGGTATCGGCTAACAACTCCTCCCGACTTCTGCTCGACTATAAGGCGCAGCAGCCCGAAGTTTATCAGAAGCTGCTGGAGTATATGTTCGGCGATGACGGAATGGGACTTTCTCTTATCAAAATAGAAATGGGTGCAGATGTGGATTCGTCGTCGGGTACGGAACCTGCGGTAATGCGTTCAGCCGACGAGCCTGCCGATGTCACCAGAGGGGCAGGGTATCAGCTTGCCGCAGACGCGCTGAAAATCAACCCGGATATAAAGATAGATCTGCTCTACTGGGGCATACCGAATTGGGTAAGCAGCGCGGACGATACCTATGACGCTATGTACAAATGGTACAAGTCTACCATTGACGCAATGTACGATAAATACGGAATTAAAGTAACTCATGTCACGGTAAATCAGAACGAGCGCAATATCGACATCGAATGGGTAAAATATTTCAGCAAACGTCTGAAAGAGGAGACCGACGAAAGATACGATTATGACTCCATACAGATAGTGTGCGGCGAGGCGGTAGGAACTTGGGGCATTGCGGATCAAATGCTCAAAGACGAGGAGCTTATGAATGCTATTGATGTTGTGACGTCGCATTATACTTCGTGGACTTCCGAAAATGTAAAAAAGCTGAAAAACGAATACGGCAAAAAGGTCTGGTTTTCCGAGGGTTCTTCGCCGATGAGCTATTCCGTATCCACCTATAAATATGACGGCACGGGTTCGGGAATGAGCGATGTAAACGGTATGCTCGATATTGCCACGCGCATAACGCAGGCAATGGCAGAGGGTATGACGATGTATGAATTTCAGCCTGTTATCAGTGCATATTACAGCGGAGTCACCTATTATCCAAAGCAGCTCATCACTGCAAATGAACCGTGGTCGGGAGCTTATTCGCTCGATACGGGATTTTATATGACATTGCATTTTTCGCAGTTTATCAAAGACGGCTGGCAGCTTATTGACGGCGCTTGTTTCGGCGACGGCAAGGCAGGCGGCGACGGTCACGCAATTGTGGATTCAACGTTTAATTACATCACCTGCGTTGACGAGGATAAAAATAACTGCTCGGCGGTGCTGGTAAATAATTCGGCTGAAACTATAGAATACGATATAGAGCTTTCAAATATGTCCTGCACGGACAAACCGTTTTTTGTATGGGAAACAAAAGCTCCCGAAGAGGGCGAGGATTATTACAGCAGCTTTTTCAAAAAGCAGGGTCATATAATCCCCGAAAACGGGACGGTAAAAGTAGTTATAAAGCCTTGTTCG
This sequence comes from uncultured Ruminococcus sp., assembly GCA_947629455.1. GTDB lineage: Bacteria > Bacillota > Clostridia > Oscillospirales > Ruminococcaceae > FB2012. The sequence continues at coordinate 63,230 of CANRDT010000009.1, read as the reverse complement.
ATGATGACTGTTTCAACATTAGATGTTGAAGAAAAAGCATTTGAAAATGCAGCGTCCGAAATTCTTAAATTGCCTTATGCCGATGATTTTGAATACTCGGGATATGACGCTGATTTTCTTTCGGAAAGAGGAAATGCGCCCCTTTATACCACAGATCAGGGAGGAGCGTTTGAGGTGGAAAATGTTGACGGAAATAATGTGCTTATGCAGAAGATCACAAAGGATATAATTCCGACTGATTGGGGATATACTTCCGAGCCTGTTACAAATCTCGGCGACGATCGGTGGGCGAATTATTCCGTAAGTATAAACGCTTATTTTGCAGAGGGGATAACGTCGGAAGATGACGCATATGTAGGCGTTGGGGCAAGGTATGCTCTTGCGGACTATAATTTCAGCGGTTATTGGCTCAAACTGCATAATGACGGCAGATGTGAGCTTATGAAAGACGGAACATCTCTTGCGGAAGAAAATATCGAAAATTTTGATCAAAAAACAATGCACACGCTTAAAATTTCCGCAAGCAATACAAATATCGAATGTTCGGTCGATGGCAAAACGGTCATCAGTCTGGAGGATACAGAACAGCCTGCAATTTCAGGAAGAGCGGCGATATACAGTTCATATCATGCAAATTATTTTGACGATCTGAAAATCGAAACTGTTGACGGTTACGCGCCGTACATTACAAGGGCGGACGATCTTGACCCTGTGATAAAATATTCCGCAGGCAGCAATCTGGAGGACAACGGCGGCTGGTATCACAACACGATGTCAAGCTACAAGAATTACAACAGGACGACCTCCGACGGACATGCGGGCGATACAATGGAATTTACCTTCAGCGGCAGCGCGTTTGCAATACTGGGGCAGACCTCGTCAGCCGTTATTAATGTTGAAATTGACGGCGAGACAGTTGACGAAAATATTTCCTGTAAAGGCGGAGCAAGGCAGGCGGCGTATTACAAATACGGCTTAGAAAACGGCGAACACAATGTGAAAATAACCGTGGTCGACGGCACATTGCAGCTCGATGCGGTAGAGTATCAGTGAGGGTCTCCCACGAAAAGAAAAGCCGCACCGCAAGGTCAAAAAATTTTTCCCCAACATATTGACAAACGCAAAATTAAGTGGTACAATGTTATTGTTAAGAAAGCAAAGGCGCTTCTCCCTTTTTTGGGGAGAGGCGCTTTTTGTTTTGCAAAATTTCTGACAGGAGTGAGCAAAATGGTACAGCTAAAGCAAGGGCAATTTATGCAGGCAGTCGGCAATGCCGCTGAGATAAACGAGCTTCTGCGGCGTTACGGAGTAAAGTTCGGCATATACAAAAACGGCGTATTCAACGAGCAGTTTTTCCCGTTCGACCCCATTCCGCGCGTGATAACGGCAGAGGATTTCGGCAGTATCGAAAAGGGTCTTGTGCAGCGCGTGAACGCACTGAATGAATTTCTTTACGACATTTACCACGAAAAAAAGATCGTCCGCGACGGCATTGTACCCGAGGATTTTATCTACATCTCAAAAGGCTACCTTGCCGAATGTGAGGGCATAACGCCGAAAAACCGCATTTACAGCCATATTTCGGGCATCGACCTCGTGCAGGCAAAGGACGGCGAGTGGTACATTCTTGAAGATAACCTGCGTATACCGTCGGGCGCGTCTTATCCGCTTATCGCAAGGGAGCTTACCCGAATCGCCGCGCCCCGCGCGTTTGAGGAAAACAACATCGTTGACAACCGCGGCTATGCGGAGCTTTTGAAAGAGACCATGGAAAACGCAAACTGCGGCGGAATAAGGGCTATACTTACGCCGGGACGGTACAATGCGGCGTATTTTGAACATTCTTATCTTGCGGAGCTTACCGGATCGGCGCTGGTGCAGAACGACGAGCTTTTTGTCGAGGACAATATTTTGTATCACCGCACATATTCGGGCGGCAAAACGAGGATAGGCGTTCTTTACCGACGTATCTCGGACGAATATTTGGATCCGCTGACTTTCCTGCCGCAGTCGCTTATCGGTATACCAAATCTTATGGAGGCTTACCGCAGCGGAAATGTGGGCATTGTGAACGCGCCCGGCAACGGCGTTGCAGACGACAAGGGAATATATTATTTTGTGCCGAAGATGATAAAATACTATCTCGGAGAAGAGCCTATACTTAAAAACGCTCCGACATATCTGCCGTTTTATGAGGAGGATATGAAGTATGTGATGGATAATCTTGAAAAGCTTGTAATAAAGGACGTTGCAGAGGCAGGCGGCTACGGAGTTGTGTTCGGCAGCGACCTTACCAAAGAGCGGCTGGAGGAATTTCGCAAAACCATAATCGCAGAGCCGAGGCGTTTTATTGCGCAGGAGGTCATTGATTTTCTCGATCTGCCGATAGTCGAGGGAGAAGAAACGGTCATGAGAAAAGCCGACCTGAGAGCGTTCGTGCTTTCGGGAGAAAAGACAAGGGTGTGGGCTTCGGGTCTTACGCGGTTTTCACGAAACCCCGATTCATTTGTTGTAAACTCGTCACAAGGAGGAGGCTTTAAGGACACATGGGTACTATCTCGTTAGAACACAGCGACCGCCTTTACTGGCTGGGACGCTATACGGAAAGATTTTTTACAACGCTTAAAGCGCTTGGCAAGGTGTATGACAGTATGCTTGAAGAAAAGCACGGCTATCAGGATTATCTGGAATGTTTCGGACTTGCGGATACATATTCAGACAGCAGGGATTTTATACGCAGCTTTCTGTTCGATACCGAAAATCCCAACTCTGCGGCGTTCAGCTTGGAACGCGCTTACGATAACGGTATCGTTCTGCGCGAGGAGATCTCAACGGATTCGCTGTCATTTCTGCAAATGGCGAAAGATACGCTCAAAAGGGCGGAGCAGAGCGGCAACGTGCGTATGTCCCTTTTGCCGCTCGAGGATATACTCTACAGTTTCTGGGGCTGCATAAACGAGCATATCTACGACGATGAGATAAGAAATATAATCTACATCGGCAAGACTATCGAGCGGCTGGATATGTACATAAGGCTGAAATATCCGTTCGACGCGGTGGAAAAGGAATTTATAAGACTTTGCAAAAATCTCAACCGCGTGCCGAAAGGTACTCCTTACCGCTATAATACAAAATATCTCTCGGAGCTTGTTGAGATACTCGGCAGCGAGAGCGATTATGCGAAAGACGGCATAAAAGCCACGGAAGCTTTGTGCAGCCTTTTTGAAACGTCGGAGGTGACAGTATGAAACGCGTTAATTTTTACTATTGTGCAAAGCTGACTTTTGACGACTATGTTCACAATCACAGCTTTGCGCTGAGGGTCATACCGCCGGAAAGCGAAACGCAGCGGCTCATTTCGTGCAGTCTGAACATCACGCCGTATGTTTCAACGCAGCAGACTGTAGACGCTTTCGGCAACAATGTCACGGCAGGGTATCTTAAAGGCGATCACCGTTTTCTTGACTTTGAGATAAAGGGCGCGGCGCAGGTAGATCACGCCAAAAGCCGCACCGATTATATGCCGTGTTATCTGTATCAGTCGCAATATACAAAACCCGACGATGCGCTGAAAAGCTTTTACGGGCAGATAAAACAGGAATGTACAGCCGACTCGGTTTCAGACAGGGCAAAGTATATTTGCGGCGCGTTGGCAAGCAGGATAGTTTACGAAAAGGGTCATACCGATACCGACACCACGGCGGCGCAGGCATTTGCGCTGAAAAAGGGAGTGTGTCAGGATTTTTCGCATATGCTTATATCGCTTTTGCGTATGGACGGAATTGCGGCAAGGTATATAGCAGGGCTTGCTTTCTGCGACGGTGAAACACATTCGTGGGTCGAATTCTGGACGGGCGACCACTGGGAGGGAATAGACCCTGCGAACGACTGTCCCGTGAACGATGATTATATTGTTATATCGCAGGGGCGTGATTTCCGCGACTGTGCAATTGACAGAGGCGTTATGTTCGGCAGCTACACCAAGCAGCTTCAGCTTGTGAGAAGTATACTTACCTGATATTTTTTAAATATATATTTCAGATGTTATTCCCCCAAAAATGGGGGGGAATAACAGCCTGTTTTGGGAGAATATGCCGTAAAATTATTTTCCCGATCAAATGCAAAATAATAATTTAAATACCCGATATAAAAATACATATATAAAATTTAAAGATCAATTTCTTTTACCCCATTATCTGAAAGGACTGATACCGATGGTCAAAACAATTGCAAGCATACCGCTTGCGGTGCATGAACATCTGATGATACAAAAACGACGAATACAAAACGGCAGCGGCAAAACGCGCCTGAGCTTGGTAACGGGTACTCACGGCGACGAGCTGGAGGGGCAGTATCTCGCGTATATGGTGGGCAGCTTTATTGACGAGCATATCGAACAGTTTGACGGCACGCTCGACATTTACCCTGCGCTGAACCCCATGGGGATCGACTCAATTATGCGCGGAATACCGATGTTTGACCTCGATATGAACAGGGTATTCCCCGGTACGAAAGACGGCACTACCGTCGAGGTGATATGCTCTTCGATCATAGATGATATTGCAGGCTCCGACGTTTGCGTTGACGTTCATTCAAGCAATATTTTTCTTAAAGAGATACCGCAGATACGCGTCAGCGTGCCGACCGCCGAAACGCTTATGCCGTATGCAAAAATGCTCAATGTCGATCTTGTGTGGGTGCATGAATCGGCGACCGTGCTGGAATCCACACTCGCGCACACCTTAAACAGCAGAGGTACAAAAACGCTCGTTGTTGAAATGGGCGTCGGTATGCGTATCACAAAAGAATACTGCCGCCAGCTTTTTGACGGCATACTTAATCTTATGAAAGAGCTTGGAATGTGGAAAGGCGGCACCGCAGCAGTGAGAGAACCCGTGCTTTCGATAGGCAGAGAGGTGGGCTTTGTAAACTCCGACGGCGCAGGTATATTTGTGCCGTGCGCCGATTTCGGCGATAACGTAAAATGCGGCGACCACATAGGCGACGTACTCGATCCGCTTACCTCACGCGTAGTGGAAAGGGTGCAGGCGGCGTGCGACGGAATGATATTTACGCTGCGCGAATACCCCGTGGTGTACGGCGGTTCGCTGCTTGCAAGAATATTGCAGCCGAAAAAGGAGGACGACTTAAAATGAAAAAGAAAACGCTTTTTTCACTTCGCTCCCCCTACCGTGAACAGCTTGAAGTTATAGGCTACCGATTCGGCAGCGGCAGAAAGGCTATAGCGATAGTCGGCGCAATGCGAGGAAACGAGGTGCAGCAAATGTACGTCTGCTCGCGAATGGTGCAGGCGCTCAAAAAGCTTGAGAGCGAGGGCAGGATCGCCGAGGACTGCGAGATAATGGTGATACCCTGCATAAACTACTATTCAATGAACATCGGCAAGCGATTCTGGGCAATGGACAACACCGACATAAACAGAATGTTCCCCGGCTACGATCTGGGCGAAACGACACAGCGTATTGCGGACGGGGTGTTCAGCAAGTTACAGGGTTACGAGTACGGCATACAGCTTGCAAGCTTTTATCAGCCGGGAATTTTTCTGCCGCATGTAAAGCTTATGGATACAGGCTTTACCGATGCGAATATTATGAAGGATTTCGGACTTCAGTTCGGCATAATACGCAAGCCGCGCCCATATGATACGACAACGCTCAATTACAACTGGCAGGTGTGGGAGACAAAAGCTTTTTCGGTGTATGCGAACGCTACCGATGAGATCGACGTAAAAGCCGCCGACGAAGCCGTAAATGCGATACTCAGATTTATGGATACGCGCGGAATAGTTTCGGCAAAAACGCCGCCGGGATATGTTACGCTTATCCTCAACGAAAGCAACACCGAGCAGATACAGTCGGAGTCGGCAGGAATATTTTTCAGGACAGCCGAAATAGGCAAAACGGTAGAACGCGGCGAGGCGCTCGGCAGGATATATGATCCGTTTGACGGAGAGCTTTTGTGCGAAGTGCGCACGCCCGTTTCGGGAACGGTGTATTTTGCATATAACAGCCCGCTCATAAACGCCAAAACGGTGTGCTTTAAAATTATCAAGTAAAATACGCGGACAGCGTTTCCAAAATGAGAACGCCGTCCGCTTTGTTTTTATTATTTTGGTAAAATACCGCGTTAAATTTCCATTGCAAATCTGATCTGTATTTCTTTTAAAAACTTTTCCGCAGCCTTTGAAAAAACCTGATGACGTTTCCAGACAATGCACAGCCCTGCCTGTAAAGAGGGTGACAGCGGTCTGAAACAAAGTCCGCTCTTGCCTGCCGTGTTTATCAGCTTGTCGAGGGTGATCGCGCAGCCGAATCCCGATCTAACAAATCTCGACGCGTTATACAAAAGGTCGTAAAATACCACGATATTTAACTGCGACATATCTTTGCGCAGCCAAGCGGCGATCTCTCCTCCTGCCGCAGCCTGCCGCGACATTATCAAAGGCTTGTCCCACAAGTCCTCGGGACGAATAGTTTCTTTTTGCGCAAGCGGATCGTCCGTTCGCATAAGCACGCCCCATGTATCCTTTACGGGCAGTCGGATATGATCGTATTTTGTAGCGTCAAAAGGTTCGACCAACAGCCCGAAATCAATAAGCCCCTTGTCCAGCCGCTCGGTAACAGGCTCTGCATCGCCGCTGTAAATGTGGTAACGAATGAGCGGATATTTTTCTTTAAGCTCCCTTGCCGCGTCGGCGATCGTGGAAACAGCGTCCGTCTCGCCGCTGCCGATGTAAATATCTCCGCTGACATTTTCGTCCGAATCCGCAAGCTCCGCCTTTGTCTTTTCCGTCAGAGCGACTATCTCCTCCGCCCTTTTTCGCAGCAGTTGACCCTCGCTCGTAAGAATTATCTTTCTGCTCGTGCGTTCAAATAATTTTACGCCGAGTTCCTCCTCTAAACCGCGCAATTGCCTTGACAGCGGCGGCTGTGTCATATGCAGGCTCTCGGCAGCTTTTGTAATGCTTTCCTCCCTTGCCGCGGCGAGAAAATACTGTAAAACTCTGATGTCCATCTGATCTCCTCCTTGAGAATATTATAGCACGCTTTGCCATACTTTTTAAGTATGATCATTCATTTAATATATGTATTTGATATTTTACATATTTTGTGATATAATTGATTAAAGGAGAGATAGAAATGAAACGCATATTTTCAATATTTTTATCGCTGATATTTGTTTTCGGACTTGCCGCTTGCGGTGAAGAGGATTCGGAAAATGAAACCGTAAGCAGCGCAAGCACATCATCTTCCGCAGAAAATATTTCAAGTAAACCAAATTCAAGCGAAAGCGCAAACATTGGCGAATTTGATCTTGAAAATAAAACCGTTCTGCTCAACAGCGGTTATGAAATGCCGATAATGGGACTGGGGACTTACAGTCTTTCGGACGAGGAATGTTATGATTCGGTAACAGCTCTGCTCGAAAACGGAGGTCGGCTTATCGACACGGCGTATATGTACGGAAACGAGGCGGCTGTCGGTCGTGCGATCAGGGATTCAGATGTGCCAAGGGAAGAAATTTTCGTAATTACAAAAATTTATCCGGGCGAACAGTTCCAAAACCCCGAAAAGGCTATCCAAGACGCGCTTGATAAGCTGGATATAGGCTATATTGATATGATGTTACTGCATCACCCGGGCGAAAATGACGTTAAAGCGTATCTTGCAATGGAAAAATTCGTTGCAGACGGGAAAATCCACTCGCTCGGCTTGTCGAATTTTTATATAGAAGAGCTGGAGGATTTTTTGCCGCAGGTGAATATTACTCCCGCGCTCGTGCAAAATGAAATTCACCCATATTATCAGGAGCCGGAAGTTGTGCCGTATATTCAGTCGCTCGGCATTGTCGTGCAGGGTTGGTATCCGTTCGGCGGACGTGGATATACAGCGGAATTGCTCGGCGATGAAACACTGAACGAAATTGCAAACGCTCACGAAGTTACCGCCGCGCAAGTGATACTCCGCTGGAATTTGCAAAGGGGAGTAGTTGTTATCCCCGGTTCGAGCAACCCCGATCACATCAGAGAAAATCTTGATCTGTTCGGGTTTGAATTGTCCGACAGCGAAATGGAGCAGATCGCAAAATTAAATCGTGACGAAAAGCACGATTGGTATTGAAAAAATTTTGAAAATACCCGACCCGCAAAACCGGAGAGATAAAGATGAAACGCATAATTTCAATATTTTTATCGCTGATGTTTGTTTTTGCGATAACTTCCTGCGGTGAAGAGGATTCGGAAATTCGCAGTAAAAACAGTGAAATTGCAGAGCAAATTTCCGATAAAGATAATTCAAGTAAAATTGCTGCGGAAAGTGAAAATATTTCAAAAAATATCCCCGAAATCGACAGCCAAAACAAAGAAATTTCAAATGAAAATGAAAGTCCTGAAAATTCGGATAAAATGGAGGGAAATGAATTGAATATTTCGGTAAACGGACATACTCTCAAAGCAAATTTGGCGGATACGCAGGCGGCAAAAGAGCTTTATGAACTGATAAAAAATAAGCCGCTGACGCTTACTCTCAGCGATTACGGCAGTTTTGAAAAGGTAGGCAGACTTCCGCAGAATTTCACACAAAATGATAAACAAATCACCGCACAGCCGGGCGATATTATGCTCTATCAGGGAAATCAGATGACGATATTTTACGGTGAAAATTCGTGGAGTTATACACGTCTTGGCAAAATCGAAAATACATCGGCAAAAGAACTTGCGGAAATTTTCGGAAACGGAGATATAACGGTGACAATTTTGAATAAAAATCCCGATAATTAATTAAAAGATCAGAAAGGCAGGTAATTTAAATGTATGAATTGAATTTAACAAGCGAATGGGACAAAACATTCCCGAAAAGTGAAAAGGTGAACCACAAAAAAGTGACATTTCGCAACCGCTACGGAATTACCCTTGCGGCGGATATGTACACGCCGAAAAATGCAAAAGGCAAACTTGCGGCAATTGCAGTCTGCGGACCGTTCGGCGCGGTCAAGGAACAATGTTCGGGACTTTATGCCCAGACAATGGCGGAGCGCGGATTCCTGACGATCGCGTTTGACCCGTCCTTCACGGGCGAAAGCGGCGGCACACCGCGTTATATGGCGTCTCCCGATATCAACACGGAGGATTTTATGGCGGCGGTAGATTTCCTCTCGGTGCAGGACAATGTTGACCCAGAAAAGATCGGAATTATCGGCATTTGCGGCTGGGGCGGTCTTGCGATAAACGCAGCCGCGCTCGACACGAGGATAAAAGCGACCGTTGCGTCCACAATGTACGATATGGCTCGTGTGAATGCGAACGGATATTTTGATTCGGAGGACAGCGAGGAGCAGCGTTATCAGAAAAAAGCCGCCCTCAATGCGCAGCGTATCAAGGACTATCTGTCGGGCGAATATGCCCTCGGCGGCGGTGTAGTCGACCCTCTGCCGGAGGACGCACCGTTTTTCGTCAAGGATTATTACGACTATTACAAGACCGCACGCGGCTATCACGCGCGTTCGCTTAATTCAAACGGCGGCTGGAATGTGACGGGCTGTATGTCGTTTATGAATCAGCCGATAAACACCTACAGCAATGAGATTCGCAGCGCGGTACTGATCATGCACGGTGAAAAGGCACATTCCTGTTATATGGGAAAAGACGCATACACGGCAATGACGACCGACAGCAAATTCACGGATAATAAAGAGTTGCTGATCATTCCCGACGCGGTGCATACAGACCTCTATGACGGCGGCGGAAAAAATGCAATTCCGTTTGATAAGCTGCAAGAGTTTTTTGAAAAATATCTTTGATAAATTAAATTTAAAATCGCACGCCTTCGGAGGTACGGGGGCGTGATTTTTTTATGCTGCAAAAGAAAAACCGAAAATTTCTTTCTTCAGATCATTAAAGCTTATTACAGCAAGAGAGCAGCAAAAAAGATTCCCTTATCCAATGAAATATGATTTATAATTGCCCGAAATACCCCCCCTGCACAAATTTCAAAATTTATCACCCGCTCAATTTGTGTTATGCTACAATAGATATGTTACAAAAAAAGAAGACAAACAGCCTCAAAAATGTTATAATGTTAATAACTACAAAAACACATAACGAAAGAGGCGTTTATCTTCATGAATAGTATAGCACAAGAAGCACGGTTTCGTCAACGGGTAGTAAAATATTCTCAAAAACACGGAGTAACAGAGGCGAGTATAAGATTCAAGGTCTGCCGAATGTCGGTATACCGCTGGAGAGCGAGATATAACGGGAAATGGTGGAGTCTGAAAGAGCATTCTCACCGCCCCAAACATCACCCTGCCGAGCAGACAGAAGAGGAATACTCTCTGATAAGACGGCATTATCCGTATTATGATGATATGATAATGATGTGGGACAAACTTCGGGAAAAAGGCTATAAAAGGTGCTATCAGAGTATGCTGCGGGCAATTCGCAGAATGAAACTTGATAAACTTCCGTATGCAAGAAGATCGCGCAAGCCCAAGCCTTATCAAAGAGCCGATTATCCCGGACAGAAGATACAGATCGATGTGAAATTTGTGCCGAATTATTGCGTTGCAGATGGTAGAAAATATTATCAATATACGGCAATTGACAAGTGTACGAGATTTTGTTTTCGTGAAATGTATGATGAGCACAGCACGTATAGTTCAAAGGATTTTCTGATGAAACTGTTAAAAGCATTTCCGTTCCCGATCAGAGAAGTACAGACTGACAACGGAACAGAATTGACGACGCAGCTGCTTGTGAAAGACCCGAATAACAAGACTTTGTTTGAAAAGGCTCTGGAGGATATGGACATAATTTATCATCGTATCAGAGTAGCGACACCGCGTCACAATGGCAAGGTAGAGCGTCAGCACAGTCTGGACGAGAAAAGGTTTTACAGCAAAATGAGAATGTACAGCCTTGAGGACGGTAGGAAACAGCTTGCGAGATACAACAAAAAGTCGAACAACATCTCAAAGAGCTGCCTTGGTTATCGCAGTCCGAATGCGGTTCTGGCAGATTATTTGGCAGTGATGTGACGCGCCGGTATCAGCCGCTTGCTCGTCGCCTACGGCTCCTCCCAATCGGCTGATACCGATTAAGTTATTATCATCTTAATTTTTTGAGGTGAGTGTAACATATCATTGACAAATGGACACAAAATTTATCATACGCTCAATTTGCTTATTGACATCAGTCCGGTTTTGTGATATAATACTTTACATAAATAATACATAGGCAACATAAACACTGCACCTCTCCCATGTAAATTTTTACCGGGGGGGGGGTACTTTCATTTATAATAAAATTTCTAATAAAATGTAAACGCATACCCTGCAGCAGCTATAATAATGGAGGGATCGTTATGTCAGAAAACGCTATCTATTCAGGCTCAAAATACAACCGTATCCTACAGATATACACCAGACTGCAAAACGGCGAAGTCATCGACAAGAACAAAGAGGCGGAACGTTTCGGCGTACACTACCGCTCCATACAGCGCGATATCGACGCGTTGAAAAAGTTCTTCGACCAGCTCTCCGCGGACGGCTATGCGGAAAGAAAACTCCTCTACAGCAGGGAAAAGGGCGGCTATTTTCTCAAAAGCTGCGACCCTGTTCCACTCTCGCGTGATGAAACGCTGGCGGCGTGCCTGACGCTCATACAGAGTCGGGCATTCACGAAGGACGAGCTTTTGTCCATTGTCGGAAAGCTGATAAACGCCCTCCCCGATATTCAGAACAGGCGGCTGCTGAAAAGCCTTGTCGCGGACGATCTTTCGCGCGGATATGAGAAGTCCGGCGGCAGGAGTATCCTCGGAATGATCTTTACTCTGAGCAGCGCGGCGCACGAGCGCACCTGTCTGAACGTCACCCTTTGCGATGACGAGGGCGAGCCGTTTTGCAAGCGGATAAAGCCGTTGTGGATAACCCTGCGGGATTCATATTTCTATCTGATCGGGCTGCCCGACAACGGCGGCGTTGCGACGCTCGACACCCCTCCCGAGGTTTGCAGAGTGGATAAGATCGTCGATATCGAGCTGCTCGGTGAGACCTTTGCTCCGCCTTTCCGCGATAAGGAGCAGGAGGAGGAATACCGGTTAGAGGTAAGAGATAAGATGTAAGAGGTAAGAGTTGGGCAGTGTGACTTTTGCACGTTAAAAAGTTTTTGAGATATTAAATAAATACCGTATATTTAGCTGTACACTTTCCGTTGACGGTATGATTTTTTAGTATCTTATAGAAATAAAGTATATATAAATAAAAGTATAGATAAAAAAGCTGTTTTTCCCGATAGGGGAGAGATAGTTTTTTTAGAATATAGATATCGGCGCAAGTGGGCGTTTAATAGTAAAAAATAAGATATAAGAAATAAGCGTTTAGAGATAAGAAACAAGAAAAAATTGCAAAGCGGAATAATATTTTAAAATATGCGCCGTAGGCGCTCCTTGTCTAACCTCTTACTTCTTAAAAGCGCAGCGTTCTGACTTCTTAGGAAATCAAAATTTGATTTCCGCAGGATAGCCGTCAGGTATTTGTCGGCATAAAGATCGGAATTTAACATTATAACTTTCTTGCCTTGAAGCACATTGAGATCGGGAGCATTTTTGCCTTTCTGTCAGCGTCGTTTATATCTGCCGAACCCATTGTTTGCTTGTCGTTTTGCTCGATCATCTGCTCGATCACAAATCCGGCATTGGCTAACGCGTTGACATATGTAGATATTTTTCGGTTGCATAAGACGATCTCGCTGCCGTCAACGGGCATTGTGAAATAGTCCTCATCAAAATAGCTTTTATGAAAAACCAGCTGATCGTTTTCGATCATCACTTTGCGTTCGCCGCAGGACCACGCCGCGCAATAATTCAGCGTATGGTGCCAGCTGAAAATAAAAATACCGTCTTTCTTTAAAAAAGAGGATATTTTATCAAACGTTCCCTGCAGATCGGTCGTCCAGCCGATACCGTAAATTGAATATACATAGTCAAAATATTCTTTGGGTATTTCTTCAAGCGAGGATTCCATAGGCGAGCATATTAATCTGGCAAAACAGCCGTTTTCGGAGAGAAGTTTTTTCGCATTTTCAAGCTGCTTTTCGGACAGATCAATACCCCACAATTCGCCTGCATTTCTGTCTGCATGATATTTTAATGAATGTCCGCTGCCGCAGCAGATCTCCAGCAGTTTTTTGCCCGATACGTCGCCGAATAAATGCAGATCGTCTTCGGTCGGAAACTTAACGCCGTATTCCGGCAAAGCCGTTGTACCAAACCACAGATCGGCGTTTTCGTTCCAATAATTTTTATTCTTTTTTATAATTTGATTTGATTCCATATAATAAATTTTCTCCCTTAAATTTGATTTGCGGTTATTTATAATATCCGCCCGGATCTGTATTTCATTATAGCATATTTTCTTTGCAAAAGCAATATTAAAATACAGAGCATTGCGCAAAGCGGTTTTGAAAATTTGTGTAGGCGTTTTTACTTGCGGATAGTTAAATCCCGTCGTACAATGCATATTTTTGTTATTTTCCTCGGCGTTGCTAATGGAACAGCGGATTTTGCAATGCTCCTCCGTCAGAAGTTTTCTTAAAATATGCAGACAAAAAATAATGGGACTGTTTTTACTTCACAGTCCCATTAATATTGCGGTGATCGTTACGCCGTTTCACCCTCGGCGAGTGTCTTGACTTCTTCAACGGTAAGTCCAATGCAAGCGGCAATTTCTTCAAAAGACAGTTTTCCGATCCTTATCAATGCTAAAGCATTGCTTTTTCTTGCATTGTGATCCGCTTCTTTAGCCGCCTTATTATTTAAATCTTCCATAATTTTGCACATATTCTCCCGACCTCCTTCGGTTTCTTTGATGTACCTCACTCTGTCCGCTATCTGTGTATAGTTCATATCCTCGGCGTTCCTGCACTTAAAATCATGCATAAGCTTGCCCAACGCCGAATCGTCCTCGTACGCTCCATTGACATATATTATGTGCGAGCCGTCGCCGAAATATGTCCCCGTCTGCGTGACCACGCGGTCGATCTCGTACAGCGGCAGTCCTGCGCCGATAACGTCGCTTTCGGTTATGAAAATAACATAGCTGTCCGCAAGCTCCGAGAATTTTTGTCCTCGGCTTAAAAGTCTGGTATCTATCATACTGCTGTTGTATCGCGCACGGCGAATATCCGCGCCCTCATAGTTTCGCTGTACTTCGATATTATAGACTTTTCCTGAACTATCTTTTGCAAAAATATCCAATCTGATAGAGCGGTCAAGCAGGTTATTATAGCTACGCTGCGCGATGACTTCAATGACCTCAAAATCGCTCCTGTTAAGTATTATATTCAGCAAAAGCGCGACCGTCTTATTATCGCCGTCAAAAACTGCCGACATAAAAGTATCGTCCATAAGACAAAATTCGTCTATCGCCTTGTAATATTCACTTCTGTCCATTGTCACACCTCGAAATTCTCTTTAAATATATTATATCACAGTTTTTTGAGAAAATCAAGAGCGATAAAATAAAACATAATTTTTGGGCGGAGTTTGATTTACGGTACGCGCTTTGTTTGATAAGTAGTCGGCAAATCAAAAAGGTTTTCGGTCAAGCCTTTTCCTTAAAAAGGCTTGCGGGGTCGAGGGGCAGAGCCCATCGTCGCCGTCCGCAGACGGCGAAATACCCCACACGGAGGCGCTCTGAAAAGGGTGAATTACCAAACAGTCCGGTGGACTGTTTGGTAAGAGGGAAAGCGCTTGCAAGAGAGCGCTTTCCCTACTATGAAAGGCATTTGCTACAGCCGACATTTATGGCGGCAGCTACGCACCTATTGCCGAAATATCACGCAGGATATGTATTAAAAGCTATTCTCCCCAATAGGGGGAGAACAGCCGGTTTCAGGAGTGTATTCTCCGCCATTGGCGGAGGTCCTCCCGGACGGGGCAATGCGCCCTCTACATCGTGAGGAGCATTCAAACCTTGGAAATCGGGCGGTTAAGGTTCTTTGATATATGGCTGTTTCCTCGCCAATGTCGAGAAACCAGCCTTATTGTATATTCTCCCAAAAAATGGAAATAACAGCCTGTTTCTGAACGTTGAAAATCTATCCCATTTTACTTTTAAACAGCCCTTGAAATATCTCCTCAAAAATGATATAATATATAACACATAATGCATAATAAATAATACATCTATCACCCCCGTGAAAGGAGGCGGACGGATTGAACGGCGTTGGTCTGAGAAAAAACGACTTCCCCACTCTCAAAAAAAGTCTTTCCGACTTTTTCAGACGCAGACAGCACCCCATAAAACTGGTAAGCTACACCTCGAGCAATATCTGGCTGATGATAATCCCCCTCGGAAAATATCTTATCGCCTCGAAATTTGATTTCCAGTCGTGGATAAAAGCCAACTGGCTTGATATACTCGTAATAACAGGCATATTCGCATTCGCGCTGATAAAATGGATATTCGTCTACTATGAAATAGAGGAGGACGGCATTGTCGCCCACTCGGGATTTATGGGGATAATGACTACAAAAGTCTATTTCAGCGAGATAACTACATTCTCCTGCACGCAGGGATATATCTACAACGCAGTCAACGCCTGCACGATGTTCGTTGAAACAAATGCCGCCACCGTTCCGCGGACGGATATAAAACTGGTGCTTTCGGAAAAATGCGTAAACGAAATATACCGCATAGTGACAAGGAAAAACGAATCCCTGCCGAAATTTTCCATATCCCCCAAAAAGACCTATCTGCTAATCTTTTCGCTGCTATTTTCCTCGGCGGTATCGGGAATGCTCCTCTTCGGAACGTTCACCTTCGAGCTTTACCAGCTTGTCGGCAAAGAGCTTGAAACGCGTATCTTCAAAAAAGTCAACGGCGGCATAACCCGAATAGACAGCAAGCTGCTGCGCCTGAGCAATACCGTTCCGCGCTCTATTCTCATTGTGGGAGCGGTGATACTCGGCGGCTGGCTGCTCTCCTTTACCGTCAATCTTATGCGCCACTGGAGCTTTACCGCCACCCGACAGGGAGATCAGTATATCATCGAAAGCGGTATCATAACCAAGCGCAGGCACGTCATAAACCGCAGCAAGATCAATTTTATCGACTTTCAGCAGACGCTGCTCATGAAGCTTTTCAAGATAAGCTCCGTGACGCTTTACTGCACGGGTTACGGCAAAAAACGGCGCGAGATCTCCGCGCTCATACCGATAACCACCCTGCGCGAAATGAATGCGTCGCTGCGCATACTCGACCCGAATACCCCTCGTCCGCGCACCGAGATATGCACCGGCAAAAAGGATCTCGCAAGATTTATTCTTATGCCCGTACTGCTTTGTTTTCTGCCGTCCGTTGCAGGCAGCGCGGCTAAACTGATAGTTGACCGCTGGCACACGGAAATAAATATCCTGATGACCGTCGGCATGATACCGGCTATCTGGCTGGTGATCGTTCAGGTGAATGCGGCGTTTTCCACTGCGATAGGATTTCGTCGGGAGCATTGTACTCTTTCTTACTGCAAGGGCTATCAGTTCCACAAGATCGTGATACACAAGCGCAATATCAGTAAAATTCAGGTCTCGCGCAATATTTTCCAGAAGATAAACGGCACCTGCACCCTGCTTGTATGCACCAATGCGGAGACCAGAAAGTACCACCGCCTGAGCAGTCTGCCCTTTGACCGCGTGAGAGATCTTCTGCTCCGTGAGGGGTATATGATAGAGGAGATATGAGATATGGGATATGCAGTTTATGTTATTCCCGGATCTGCTTTATGGCAGCAGCTGCGCACCTATGCCGAAATATCACGTAGGATATGTATTAAAAGCCATTCTCCCCCAATGGGGGAGAACAGCCGGTTTTGGCAGTATATCCAAAAAAGAAAGCTATCCCCTCGCCAACGGCGAAAGGACAGCTAATTTACGGCATTTATTTAATATCTAAAAATTTTTAAACGCGCAAAAGCCGCACTGACTATCTCTTACTTCTTACCTCTTCCCTCTGACCTCTGCCTATCAAATATTTATCTTGACAAATCTCCGAAAAGGTTCTATAATTAATATGGTCTATTACCCTCTTGCGCCGTTTTCTTATCTTACCGCAGTGTTGTCGGGGTATCTCTTTGAAGAGCGGCTTTTCCTGCAAACTCTCCTTTCTGTGGACTTCTAACCATTTTTGCAGGCAGCGGATATTACTTATGCATATCTGAAATATACTTACATAAGAATTTTAACTTGTTATCTGCTGACTGCAAAAATCATTAAAAGTCTTTGGAAAGGGGTTTGGGGGAGAACCTTTCTTCAGAAAGGTTTCCCCCAATAACTCCGCAGCAAAATAAGAAAATGATACAAGAAGATATATAACATTAAGTCAGGGGGTGTTTGTGAAAATGGGTAAAGAGCGTATAAGGCGCAGCGCAGATGAAAAGAAGCTGACGGGGCTGCGCATTTCGATGATACTGGGATACACGGGGCTTATAATTGCGATAATCGCGGTCATATCCGCATTGGTACTCAACAAGACGGACAAGATACTCAAAGACAAAGTCAGCAGTATGACCTCCGCGCTGAACGTCCAGATGAAAATGAATCTCGACAGCTATCTCGATCGGCTGGAATCGACCTGCACGCTTGTTTTTGCGGTAGATGAAGTATATTCATATTCCGCCGCAGAAGATCAGGACAGCTTTGACGCGATCGCCACTGAAAATATCATTTCGGACGAATTGTATTCGCTTTGCATTATGGAAAATTTTGTGGATTTCGGTATAGTCTACAGCAACGATCACACGGTCGGAAAGATCTCCAACGGAACGATAGACCTGTTCGGCGACAAGCTTTACAGCGATCTTTGCGCAATGATAAACCGTCAGAAAACGAGCGACGGCTGGGCGGCAGGCTATGACGGAAATTTCAAGAGGATATACTATGTAAAACGAATAAACGACACTGCCGTACTCGAGACTTCATTCTACACCAGCGAACTTAAAAAAGTATTTGAACACCCGGGCGGAATAGACGACATTTCCGTGCGGCTTGTGGACAACAACGGTGTGATAATCTACTCGTCGGAAGATAATGAAACGGGTTACGCGCTGCCCGACGATATTAAAAGCAGGATAGAGGCGCAGGCGTCTGCTACAATAATGGACGAGGACTACCTTGTTACCGCGAACACCTGCGGCGACGGCTGGAAAGTTATCTGCTCCGTACCGACCAAAATAATCCTCAAAGAGAAAAATGAAGTCAAGGGGTACATAATGCTTGTGGCAAGCGCGGCGTCGCTGTTGGCGTTCCTCACGAGCATACTTCTCTCGGGACGTATCTCCGACCCGGTGAATGCTATGGTGACTACCCTTTCGCGCAAGGCAAGTACCGATCAGCTTACGCAGCTTTTCAATAAAAAGACATTTGAGGATCTTGTGACGGATATTCTGAATGATTCGGATAAGGACGACAGGTATGCGCTTATTCTTATTGATATTGATAATTTCAAGGGGCTTAACGACACTTACGGTCACGCGTCGGGGGATAAGGCTCTTGCCGAAGTGGGAAATATCCTGCGCAGGCAGTCGAGAGGCGGCGGAGCGTATCCCGGGCGGTTAGGCGGCGATGAATTTTGTCTGTTTGTGGAGATACCGAAAAAACAGGCGGACGATGTGGAATTTGTCGAGAATAAGTGCAGGAGAATGTGCGAGGTGTTCAGGGCGTCCTATCCCGAGGGCAGCGGAAAGTATAACATTCCGGTCAGCATAGGTGCGGCGCGCGCTCCGCAGCACGGCAGGACCTTCCAGGAACTTTACACCAAGGCGGACACAGCGCTTTACCGTTCAAAGAAGGGCGGCAAGGATTCGTACAGTATGTACGGCAATTAGAGGTTAGAGGTTAGAGGGAAGAGGTAAGAGTTGGGCAGTGTGGATTTACTGACGATATGATTTTTTAGTATCTTATAGAAATAGTGTATAGATAAAAGGCTGTTTCTACCCTTAGTATTAAGAGATAAGATGTAAGAATTTCATGTACATCTGTATATTTTATCAAAGAAATACTCTTTATAAATATGTTATTTTCCCTTTTAGTAGTAAGAAATAAGAGATAGTCAGTGTGACTTTTGCGCGTTAAAAAGTTTGCCCTCGCGCGGGCGGTGCTTGTCGCCCTCTGACGTGTGCGGAGCGGTCAGAACTTGGAAATCGGGCGGTTAAGGTTCTTTGATATATGGCTATTTCCTCGCCAACGGCGAGGAAACAGCTTTTAAACGTATCTTCTCCGCCGACGGCGGAGAAGATACCCCCGAAACCGGCTGTTTTCCCCCCCAATGGGGGAGAATGGCTTTTAATACATATTCTGCGCGATATTTCGGCAATAGGTGCGCAGCTGCCGCCATAAAGGGCATTTAGAAATAAGCGTTTAGAAATAAGAAATTAAGATGTAAGAAGTAAGAGTTGGGCAGTGTGGGGTTAGCGCAGTGCAGCCATTGTGACGCGCCGCTGCTGCTCTGATACGAAGATAAATTATGTCCATATCCTCCTAAGCATTTTCAAATAAGGTCTTGTTCTTGAGATCTCTCACGAACACCCGTCCGTAAATTTGTACTCATAACACGGCTTTCACCAAGTTATGTACGGTCTGCGCTCGACGAGCATTTCTTTTGAAAATCCGTCCACATACAAAAGCTCCAGATCATTTGAAAAATAGCTTATCGTCTCCCTCAGCTCGACAATTTTCTGCGCGAGGGCAATGTCTATCAGCAGGCTCTCGGAGAGCTCCTGCGCGTCCGCAGTATTAATATTCACCGTTTTCATTGCGGGAGCGGCGGTAGTGGTCATTGTAGTTGTAGTCGTTGTGGTCGTAGTTGTTGTGGTGGTAGTGATGGTAGTTGTTGTGGTGGTGGTGGTAGTCTGAGAAGGCGTGGTCGTCGGCGCGGCGGTGGTCAGTTCGGAATAATCCGCGCCCGAAACGTACAGATATTTTTTAAGCTTTGCCAGCGTTTTTTCGCCGATACCGTCAATTTCAAGCAGCTGATCCATATTCCTTATCTTGCCGAGCGAACTGCGGAAGTCGATAATACTCCGCGCTGTCTTTTCGCCCACGCCATCAATTTGCATAAGCTGTTCCATACCGACAATATTTATATCCGCAGGAAACGCAAATTGCTGTGACGTTGAAACGATCATATCTTCGGCGGAAGACAAGCTGTCGATCTCATCTCGCGGTCTTACGCTGAAAACCAATTTATCTTCATTTTTTCTGTATGCGGAAATATTTATTATAATTAATATGACTGCGCCTGCAAGAATGCACATACCGCAGATATACGGCAGAGCTTTTCTGACAGCGCTTTTACGCTTTGCAGGCTTTACGGTATCGTTTTTTAGGCGATCGCTCATAGCATTTCACTTCCGAAATTTTTTGCTTATAAATTTCATTTTCACATATATTTGAAAAATAATTAAATTTCAATTTATCATAGTATAACACGCTTTTCGACAATTGTCAACTTTTTCGGAAGATTTGCGGCGTTTTATTCCTTTTGATGCAAACGGCGGCGTTTAGAAGTAAGAGGTAAGAGTAGCTAACAAGCTTTGATTTAACGATACGCAGTTGTGGTGTAAACGAAGTCAGCATATCAAAAAGGTTTTGGATCAAGCCTTTTCCTTAAAAAGGCTGCCCTCGCGCGGGCGGCGCTTGTCGCCCTCTGCGATGTGCGGAGCGTTCAGAGCTTGGAAATCGGGCGGTTAAACATCTCGGTGGCAAATACTTTAATAATCTGAGGGAAAGAAATTTCCGGTTTTTATTTTACGAAGTAAAATAAAAATTGCCGACCGCTTAATGTCGGCAAAGGAAATTTTCTTTCAGCCCAAACACGAAGTGTTTGGGGTGTGCTCTGAAAAGGGTGAATTACCAAACAGTCCGGTGGACTGTTTGGTAAGAGGGAAAGCGCTTGCAAGAGAGCGCTTTCCCTACTATGAAAGGCATTTGCTACAGCCGTCGCTTGCGGCGGCAGGCGTGAAAACGGCTTTTATCGTATATACTCCCCAAACACCTAAAAATTGATTTTTTCCATTATCATCAACGCCCTTGATTTTCTCAAAAAACTGTGATATAATATACTTAAAGAAAAATCCGAGGTGTGACAATGGACAGAAGTGAATACTACAAGGCGATAGATGAATTTTGTCTTATGGACGATACTTTTATGTCGGCAGTTTTTGACGGCGATAATAAGACGGTGGCATTGCTGCTGAATATAATACTTAACAGGAGCGATTTTGAGGTCATCGAAGTTATCGCTCAGCGCAGCTATAACAACCTGCTTGATCGTTCGATAAGGCTTGACATCTTCGCAAAAGATAGTTCGGGCAAGGTATACAATATCGAAGTACAGCGCAATTACGAGGGCGCGGATATTCGCCGTGCGCGGTACAACAGCAGTATGATCGACACCAGACTTTTGAGCAGAGGGCAAAAATTTTCGGAGCTTGCGGACAGCTATGTTATTTTCATAACCGAAAGCGACGTTATCGGCGCAGGGCTGCCGCTGTACGAGATCGACCGTATCGTCAAGCAGACGGGGACATATTTCGGCGACGGCTCGCATATAATATATGTCAACGGCTCTTATGAGGACGATTCGGCTCTCGGCAAGCTGATGCACGACTTCAAGTGCAGAAATGCCGAGGATATGAATTATACGCAGATAGCAGACAGAGTGAGGTACATCAAAGAAACCGAAGGAGGTCGGGAGAATATGTGCAAGATCATGGAGGATCTGAATAAAAAATCCAATTACGAAAAGCAGAAACAAATCGCCTTGGCTATGATCAAGACCGAAAAGTTATCTTACGAAGAAATAGCTTTATGCACTGATCTTACGGTCAGTGAAGTCAAGAACCTTGCCGAGGGAGAGACGGCGTAAGCAGGCTATAATATAGGTAAAATAAGATTATCCGAGGTGGACAATTTCGTGGCATCCACACGCCGATGGTATGACAGGGGAGACCCGAGAGATGCAGGGGCAAGCCACGCCTGCCGGATAACCGATTCTTACGTTCGGGGGACTGCCGCAAGTCCCCCTTTTCTTTTGAGTTGGAGGTAAAATTTGCTCCGGCGGGTGTATATTTATCGCGGAAAGAACATAGACAGTCTATAGGTGCATATTGAGGTATATATTCTGCCTGACAAAAAAATAATAATCCAAAAAATCATATCCGCAAAACAAATATCCAAAAATAAATATCACAAAAATAAATATCCTAAACAAAAATACTCAGGCATAAATATCAAAAAACAAATAAAGATCGCGAGGAGAGAAAAATGACATTCAGTTACAGTATCAGCGGCATTTCGGAGGAAATTTCAAAGCGCATAAACGGCAAAAGCTACCGCCCGAATCCGCATATCGGTTTGTCGGAGCTGGCATATCTGCGGCTCGGGTATATTGATTTTGACGGCGCGGAGCAAATGGGGGAGTTGATCTGCGACCGCAGGCTTGCGGAGGAAGTCGCGGAGATATTCCGTGAGCTTTTCGAGGCAGGTTATCGCATTGAAAAGCTGCGGCTTGCAGACGAGTACGGCGGCGACGATGAGAAGATAATGAGCGACAACAATTCGTCCTGTTTCAATTACCGCACGGTCGAGGGGACGAATACTATTTCACTCCATGGTTACGGCAGGGCGATCGACATCAATCCGCTGTACAATCCGTACATTGTGGACGGCAGGGTCATGCCTGCCAATGCGGTGGAGTATGCCGACCGCAGTCGGGATTTTGCGCACAAGATCGCCGAGGGGGATATTTGTCTGAAAATTTTCCGTGCGCACGGTTGGAAATGGGGCGGCGACTGGCAGCAGTCAAAGGATTATCAGCATTTTTACAAGTCGCCGACCTCGCGTTCTCCGATAGCGCGTTTGAGGAGGATATTCGGTTAGAGGTTAGAGGTAAGCGGTAAGATGTAAGAGTTGCTTTGGCAGCTGCGTATTCTGTCAAAGAAATATTATAGATAATGTGCTGTTTTCCCCCCATTGGGGGAATATACTGTTTTATGGCTATTTCCTCCGTTGGCGGCGGAGGGTGTAGACTTTCTGGAAGTCGGCAGTCAAGGCGATTTGACATATGCTGTTTCTGCCCTTTTGGGGATAGCTTTTTAAGCGGATATTTCTCTGAGATTGCAGTATGCACATCAAATTGTTAAATTTCTGTAAAAACATCACACAGCGGCTTGATTTATCGGTGAAATTCTGGTATAATAATAAAGCTGTTTGAAATATAGCGGCGTAATATGTTTATTGTGCGGGAAAGATCCTGGGGTATAGCCAAGAGGTAAGGCAACGGACTTTGACTCCGTGATTCCGATGGTTCGAATCCATCTATCCCAACCAATGAATGTTTACTTTCCCGTGATATTGGGGTATCGCCAAGTGGTAAGGCACCGGATTCTGATTCCGGCATTCCAAAGGTTCGAATCCTTTTACCCCAGCCACGTCGTCGCGGACTTCGTATCGTTCGCGGCGACTTTTCTTTATTCTTTTGTGAAAAGTCACCTCTCACTCGCTCCGTCGCTCCTCCTCTCCAAAACGGGTCACGCTTGCTCCGCCTGTTCGCTTGCAAGCGCGCTCACAACGGCTCTGCTGCGCTAACAACCCGTTTTGGTGTATTGAGCGGTTCTTACTTCTAAACGGTATTTGGATTAAAATAAAATTTCCTTTGCTGACAATATCCTGTCGGCAATTTTTATTTTACTTCGTAAAATAAAAACCGGAAATTTCTTTCCCACAGATTATTAAAGTAATTGCCGCAATAAATTTTAACCGCCCGATTTGCAAAGTCTGACCGCTCAACACGATGTAGAGGGCGACAAGCGCCGCCCGCGCGAGGGCAGCCTTTTTTAGGAAAAGGCTGGTGCGAAAACCTTTTTTAATTTTCCTCCTACTCATCTTTCAAACTGCGGAGCGTGAAATCATAGTACAGAACATTCCAACCTCTAAACGCCGTTCAGTAATTATTTTTCACCTCCGCGAATACAATTATTATACAAATATACAAAAAAATCTAAATACTTTTCGGAGGTAAATTTATGGAAAACAAGCAGAACACCGAAACACAGGGACGGCATAACGTCATTCTCGAAAACCGCGCAAGACTCTCGCTGTCGGGCGTGACGGACGTGGACAGATTCAATGAGGAAGAGATCTGTCTGTTCACACAGCTGGGCGAGCTGACCATTCGCGGCAGCGACCTGCATATTAACGAAATGAGCGTCGGCTCGGGAGATGTTCTCGTCGAAGGGGACATCTGCGCGCTCGTCTACGGCGATAAAGACCGCAGAAAAAAACTCTCCGCCCTCGGCAAAATATTCAGATAGGCGGTGCGCTATGACGCCTATGCAGCTCGGTATTCACGCCGAAACACAAATTTTCCTGCTTGCCACTCTTGCAGGAGCAGGCGCAGGCGCGGTATATGACTGCCTGAGATGCCTGCGCGCCGCACTTCCCCACGGTAAAGTTCTCTGCTTTGCGGAAGATCTTCTCTATGCCGTATTTTTCGGCGCGGTGTATTTCCTTTTCGCACTGTCGCAGACGGGACAGCTGAGGTTTTTTATTTTTCTGGGAATGATACTCGGCGCAGCCGTCGAAAGAGCCGCCCTTGGCGAACCGATAGTGGCGGCGGTGAGGGCATTATCCGCATTTATATACAAAATACTCAGGAAAATTTTCTCACCGCTGTTTAAATTAATTGATAAATTTGCACGATTTATCAAGGCGCGATTTGTGAAAAATAACCCAAATTTTTTAAAAAGTGAAAAAGATGTGAAAAAACCCTTGAAAGTGTAGTTTTTAATGGTGTATAATAATAATCGGATAAACGTGTGCGGACGGCTCGAACGGACGCGGCGTTTTCACAGGTCGGGAATATACGGTAACAGCTGCCGGCAGGAGGGACGTGATGTTATGTCGGACGAAAAGAATACGGCGAAAAAGGGACTTCTGCCCGAAGAACCCGTCAGGGAGAACAGGAGTATTCTTGTACGCGTGCTGTTGGGAGTATCCGTGTTCGGACTGATACTCTATTCGGTATTCAACATCATCTCGCAGCAGGCGCAGATAGCGCAGCTCAAAAAGCAGAGCGAGGAGCTTTCCGTGCAGATAAGCGAGGCTAAACAGGAGAATGACGAGTATGTCAGGATACTGAGTTCCGACGACGAATCGGAATATATGGAACGGATAGCCGTTGAACGTCTGGGGTATGCGTATCCCGACGAGCGGAGATTCTATGTAGTGGAGCGCGACTGATACGGCAGGCGGCTATGAACGGCAGACGGCTATGACAGTTAATACGGCTAAGACGGTTCAGACGGTTAAGACGGCAAACGGCTTGGCAGACGGTTTATATGCCTAAATGTCCACAGTCTGTAAAGGTGCGTACCGGAGTATTCCGGCAGTGAGTGGGGGAAGTCTTGAGGCGGAGCGGTCCGTCCGGCAAAAATATATATATCAGAGAGGATAAAAAACAGAAATGCAGCTTGAGGTCGGAAAAATTTATGAGGGTAAAGTAACGGGGATCACCAAATTCGGCGCGTTTGTGGAGCTTGACAAGAACACCACGGGAATGGTACATATTTCCGAGGTCGCGCAGACGTTTGTCGAGGACATAAAGGATCATCTGAAAGAGGGTCAGGTAGTCAAGGTCAAGGTGCTTGCGCTGAGCGAGGACAACAAGAAGATAAGTTTGTCTATCAAGAAGGCACTGCCTGCTCCTGCGAAAAAGCAGGGCGACCGCAGACAGAACGGCGGCAGCGGCGGAAACGGACGCGGACGTCAGCAGGGCGGCAATCAGCGCAGCGGGCAGTCAAGGGGCGACGGTCAGGGA
The DNA here is from genome assembly GCA_947629455.1 of uncultured Ruminococcus sp. GTDB lineage: Bacteria > Bacillota > Clostridia > Oscillospirales > Ruminococcaceae > FB2012. The sequence continues at coordinate 37,340 of CANRDT010000009.1, read as the reverse complement.
CAGCGGCGGCGCGGTTACGAGAAGGAGCCGCAGGATCTCGCGAAGAATCCGCCTCCGGTTTATTTTGCGGACAGTTCGGGCGATCCGGATTTTGAGGAAATGATGAGCAAGTTCAAAGCGAGCAGCGAGGAGAAGTTTTCCGATCTTAAACATCTTATGGACAACAAACGCCGCAGCAGTTCGAGAAGGAAATGAGCGGCGCGATTCGGTGTATCGTATACAAGGCGGACGTTGGCATTTGCCAACGATCCGTTTTTTGGTTTGGGGGATAATATTTTGAAAACTGTTTTCCGTGAATATTATAAAAAATCAATTGTGAAATTTTATGTAAATGTTTTTTTATTTTATGTTGTTTTCCCTCCTCCCCCACCACGTCAAAAACAGCGCTGAAACAGCCTATTTTGCTTCAAAAATAATCCACAAAAACTCCCTTGGCGATTTGTGCAGGTATACGAAAAATTAATAAATACGGCAAAAAGTGTTGACATTTTGTGGCATTGGTGCTATAATGCAAATAAGAAATATTTTCGGAAAGGCATGGTGAGTCCGATGCAGAACTGAAACGCATTTAAAAGAACGAAAACACAACAGCAGCGCCGCTGACCGTCAGGAACGCTCTGACGGCATAAGCCGAAAGAAAAAGAAAGGCAAAAATAACGCGGTATCTGCAAATTATGAGGAGGCAAAAAATGAAAATTTTCATAAGATTTTCAGGTCTGATCTGTGCCCTTGCATTATTTCTTACGGGCTGCGCCGATAATACGGGCAAAGATCAAACTTCGTCGGCGGAAAACAGCAGCAGTCGGGCGCTTTCGGAGGGATCTGACGAGAACTCTGCTGAACTTTCGGATGTCGGAACGGATATAGTTGAAACCTTTAATTTTTCGGCTGATCTGAACGTATTTTATAATAATGACGATACTTTAAGACCCGTTGAAAATGAGATCTCGGTTGGCGAGGATACGGATATAACACTTACTTTACTTGATCGTGTTGAACCTGATGTTACTCAGCCGCAAGAGAATATACCGCTGAGAATGTATCTGTTTGCCGACGATGAGCCGATACCATTTTCACTCGATGATAAAGAGTATTCACAGCAGTGCGATACATTGATAGACGCTCGTGAAAAACAGTATAGCAGCATTACTTTCCGGGCTGAAAAAGATGTGAGTATATATAATATTGTCTGCGTATATTTTCCTGAGGATATACCGAACAAGGGTTCCGGCGAATACTCGGGTATCATTACATATACAATATTCAATAAAGAGTGTAATTCTGATAATAAAAACGATCAATCTGAAATTAAAAAAAATTATGTTGAAGTAGAACCTATAAAAAATAATTTCGGTACGGATATAGGCACTTTATCAATTGCCGATAACGACCAAAAGGTCGTAGAAAATCATTTCTATGACGATGTTGAGTTGAGCCCGGAAAAAGAACTGTATTTAAAATTTAACTGCGGCAGTGAAGTGGAAATGCCGTCTTATTATTTATTGCTGCTGATCGACGGGAAATTGACAAAGGCTTTTGGCGATGATGAACTGATATATGTTGATTGCCAGTCCGGAACGAGAAGTTTTGAGTATGCCGTCAATAAAGATCTGCTGCCGAAAGAGGGGCTGCATACCTTTCAGCTTGTTGCAGTGCCGTCGGCAAACGGAAATAATTTTTCGTCTTTTTCCACAGATAAAGTCAGAGTAAATATACAGAACTGAAATATCGGGCGGCTATCATAATTTCAGGAGGCAAAAATATGAATAAATCAAAAGCGGCCGCTATGATCGTTTTGTCTGCACTGGCCGTCAATGCTTTTACCTTGACAGCTTGCAATAAAAAGGATAAAAATGAAGAGAAAAACTATTTTGATCTTGACAGTGTGAAAGAACAAATGGACAAGGAGGAGATAAACGCCGTAGTCAAGGATTTTCAATATGACGATAAGCCGTGTAATATAATGAAACTCACCGCCACGATCGGCGATGAATATTTTTATTATTTTAGTCCTCCGAATATAAAGATCGATCTTAATGACGAAACGGTCTCTTATGTGTGCGATCGTCCGGGCTGCGCTCATACCGAACAGACTCCGGGGTGTACGGCATACAGCGATTTTGTATCTCCCGTTGCCACGACCGACGGGATCTATTATACGGCTTTGAACGCTGACGGCTGCAGTATGCTTAAGCTTTATGCCGACGGCAAAGATACGGTAATATTGGTAAATGAATATTATACAGATTATGAGGAAGAGAATTATCCGGAAAACAAATGTCTGGCAAGTTCTCTTTGTTTTTACGGCAATGATATATATATGATCGCACCAAGCTATTATTTTGTCTATAACAGGGACACAAAAGAGATCGGTGAAATGAAAAAAATGACCGATAATATATGCTATTCTTTTGCGGTGTCAGATAATTATGTCTATTTTTCAAATGATAACCTTGAAATGTACTTGCAGGATAAAGAAAGCGGTGAGAATAAGAAGTTAGCCGATAAAGTCGGTCAGCTTTGCTTTGCAAACGGCAGGCTTTATTATGTTCAATATGAAGGCGATATGCCGATACTTTACAGCGCCGCCGAGGACGGCAGCGACCCCGTAAAGATAGCGGAGGATTGTTATGTAAATTACGTCGTTACCGACAGCTGCATTTATTATCAGAATTATATCGGCGGCAACGATGTATATAAATGCGATCTGAACGGCGAAAATGTCGAAAAAATTGAATTTAAAAATGCTCCCGAAAACTACAGCCTGCCTACACTGAAGATATCGTCATGCAGTGCGATAGATCATGTATTTTTTATTGATGAAGAATCTTTTTTCATAAATAACGGCTCAGACACGGGTCTGATGTTTACGGTGAAAAAGGGAGAATCGGACGCGAACAGTATTATGATAGAAAAGGATTATTAAAATGAAGTACGAATTAAAAAAGCTTCTGTCGTCCGTTCAGGTCATCATCTGTCTGTTTTTGGTTGCAGCATTTCTGGTACTGTTTGTCTTTTATTCTTACAAGGGAAGAAATACGCAGTCGGAGGATTATGCCGCGCTGATGAATGAATACTCGCAGAAATATACGGACGAAAACGAATTGTCAGACGCTCTTGACGCAAAACTTGACGAACTGCAGGAACGGCTCTATTCCGAGGGGGACAACGTTTTTGCGGTAGAGGGCGAATACGGCGAAAACCTTATGGCGGATTTTTTATTGGTCAACAGGGCTAAAAATTATGCGGATTATATCTATAAAGATATTCTGACACACCGCAGACGGATAATAAGAGATTCCCTTCGTCAGATGGAGGAAACTTCCGACAGCAATTTATTGATCGAATATCAGAAAGCCGTGGAAAAATACAATGTGGTGATAGATACTGAATTTACAAGCACGGGCGATCTCGAGCCTGTTATGAATCATTTTGATTTCACCGCTTGGGATTACGCGATGATCGCATTTGTGATAATGCTGACCGTCAGAATGTTTACCCTTGACAGGGAAAGCGGCGCATATAAAATGGTATGCTCCTCCTATTACGGCAAGGGCAGGACGTTTGTAAATCAGCTGTCCGTCTGTATGCTTGCAGGTTTTGCGATAATTATTGTACACACGCTCTGTCAGCTGATATGCGGCAGTATCTTCTACGGGCTGAACAGATATTCTCTGCCGCTGCAGTCATATAAGTATTTTGAATTTTGTCCCTTTAAAATGACATTGGGGGAATATCTTCTGATAAAAACGGCAGGAAAACTGCTGCTGGTAATGTCGGTGGTATCGGCAGCCGCTATGATAACCTGCCTGTTCAGAAAAAATATACCGTCCGTCGTGACGGCTATCGTGATAGTGATAGGGTCAATGCTTGTGAATAATAAACTGTATCTTATGGCAAACGACCAGAGCGGCAGCATTATCGAAAGTCAGAGAAGATTTGAAAGCGTGAGGACGTTTTTGCCTGCGTGCCTGTTAAAGCCCGATGAATATTTCAGATCGCTCGATTACATATGCATATTCAATACCGCAGTGCCGAGATTTGTATGTACAGCCGTTATTACGGCGCTGATCTCTATTATATGTACAGTTATTTCGTACAGAGCGTTTACGGCGTTAAGGAGGGTGTAGATATGGAGCTTGTGTTTGATAAGATCGGCAAACGGTATAAGAACAAAACTGCGCTTGAAGATGTTTCGCTCGATCTGAATTACGGTATATACGCTCTGCTCGGTCCGAACGGCGCAGGAAAGTCGACAATGATGAATATTCTTGCTTGTCTGTTAAAGCAGACGGAGGGGCGGATAACTCTTGACGGCTCGGATATTTCTGCAATGGGAAAGGAATACAGGAATATACTCGGCTATCTGCCGCAGGACCCGGGATTTTATCCCAATTTTCGCGGATATGATATTATGATGTATTTCGCCAGACTTAAAAATATAAAAGACCCGAAAGACAAAACGCAAAAACTGCTTGAATTTGTAAATCTTGCGGACGATTCAAAGAGAAAGTACAAAGAGTATTCGGGAGGAATGAAAAGAAGACTCGGCATTGCGGTCTCGCTCTTGAACGACCCGAAGATACTTATTCTCGACGAGCCGACCGCAGGGCTTGACCCAAAGGAGCGAATAAGATTTCGCAATATCATAAGCAAGATCGGCAGTGATAAAATAATAATCATCGCGACGCATATAGTCAGCGATATTGAAACAATAGCCGACCGCGTTATCCTGCTAAAGGACGGTAAGGTCATACAAAACGACAGCCCGTCGGAACTTGTGGATCATATGAGGGGCAAGGTATGGCTAACGGAAATGGAACTTACGGCGGCGCAGGATCATGTTCTGGAACACACCGATTCAAATATAGTCAAGAGCGGCGATAAAAGCTATCTGAAAACGGTGAGGGACGAAAAGCCATTCCCCGATTCATATGAGTGCGAACCTCGTCTGGAGGACGTTTATACCTACTATTTTGATGAATCGGGCGTCAACGGAGATCACGCAGATGATAAAATATGAAATAAAAAAGCTGCTGACGCTGCCGCATATTCTTTTGATCTTGCTTGCGCTTGCGGTCGGGTTTACGCTGTCCTGTTATCCGAGGAATATAGATCACAGCTATTCCAAAATAGTGTACAAAGACTATATGGAACAGCTTTCGGGAGAATACACCGCCGATAAAAAAGCGTTTATTCAAAGCGAATATGAGCGCATGGAGAAAATAATATCGGAACATGACGAAATGACCGAAAAATACAAAAACGATATAATAACTCTGGAAGAATACGATGAGCATAACTTCAGTTACAATGAGGCGCAGGCGAAAATATCCACGGTGGAATATCTGATGGAAAAATGCAGTTATTTTGACGAGATCGGAGGGCAGTGTTATTTTTTCTATGACACGGACTGGGCGGATCTTCTTTCGGAAAACGGGATAGATTACATAGCGGCAATTTTGATCATACTTATGATCGCAGCCGTTTTCTCAGATGAATACAGTTCGGGTTCGAGATGTATGATACTGACGGCATACAAAGGCAAAGTAAGCGCCTCGGTGTGCAAGCTGTGCATATCGTTTATTTTTGCATTTATTATTTCGGCTTGTATGGGCGCGGTCAGATTCGGCGGATTTTGTCTGCAATGCGGCACGGAATATAATAATATGAATGTAAGAGATCTGATAGGCTACAGCGCATTTTCGGGTATGTCATTGTTTAAATACTATGTCTGCGGCGTTATATTTCACAGTGTGATATGGGCTGTATGCGCTTTGTTTATCTGTCTGGTGAGCAATATCGTTAAAAACGGGATATTTACCGTATTTATTTCATTTGTTATGATAGTGTGCGCGGCTTTGCTCAAAGCCGACAGAGTGACTTTTTTTGATCTTATTTTCTCGGGAAGACTTCTGGCTTTAAATCCGGTCGATATATTTGGTTATGACCGCGGCAGTCTGAAATTTGTTTTATTTATTTTGGTAATTGCGGTCAAGACTGCGGTTTACGGTTTTGGGTGCATATACACATGGGGACGCAGGAGAAGATGAAATTATTTAAGGCTATTATTATTTTTACCCAAAAAAGGAAATGACAACATTTGTTTGTATACGGCAATAAGTGCGTATCTGCCGCCATAAATGGCGGCTGTATTAAATACCGCCCTGACTTAGGGGACGCCCTCTCTTACAGGGCGTCCCCTCTTTCTAAACAGTCCACCGGACTGTTTAGAAATTCACCCCTTGCGGAGCGCAGATGGCAGGGGCTTTCGCCGTCTGCGGACGGCGACAAGGGACGCTGTCCCTTGACCCTGCAAGCCTTTTTTAGGAAAAGGCTTGACCGAAAACCTTTTTAATATGCCAACTTCGTTTTCTCCACAACTGCGCAGCGTGAAATCAATCTGCGGAGAATAGTTTTTTTAAGATCAGCATTATTATCATCGCTGAAACATACCCCCGATCAAATATCACCCGAATTTGCTTTTTTAAAAAAAGTATGCTATAATAAACTTAAAAATTTCAGGAGGTTCGTTATGAAAGAAATTTTAAGATCGGCTAATCCCTATCTGCCGCTTTGGGAACATATCCCCGACGGCGAACCGAGAGTGTTTGAGTATGGCGGCGAAAAACGGCTTTACGTCTACGGCTCTCACGATACCGAAAAAACCGCCTACTGCGGAAGAGATCAGGTCGTCTGGAGCGCACCGCTTGACGATCTTACCGACTGGACCTACCACGGCGTGTGCTATACCGCGACAAACGGCTCGATACTCTATGCGCCCGACGTCGTTCAGAAAGGCGATACATTTTATCTCTATGCCGCCGAAAATCAGGGCGGAAGAATAGTCGTCGCCTCGTCAAAATCTCCTGCAGGACCTTTTACCGACCCCGTTGAAACAAAACTCGGCTTTGACCCCGGCGTTCTGGTAGACGATGACGGCAGAGTTTACGCTTATTGGGGATTCTGCTCCTGCTACTGCGCCGAGCTTGAAGATGATATGGCGACTATCAAGGAGGGAACTCTCAGGGCTCACCCGATAGGTCATGTCCCCGACCCATGGAACGAAGATCCCGATACTGCGCATATTGATCTCAGGGACGCGTTCTTTGAGGCTTCAAGTCCGCGAAAGATAGGCGGCAAATATGTTTATGTGTATTCAAAAAGATATGTTACTCCTGTGCCCGAGCTTGGCGTTTATGAGGATAATAACGGTTTTCTTTCATATAAATGGTCGGACAGCCCTCTTGAAGGCTATCAGGACGGCGGCGACATCTCCTTTAACGGCGGCGAGATACTTAAACTTCCCGACGGAACGGGTCAGCAGACATACCGCTGGGGAAATAACCACGGGGGACTTGTGGAAATTAACGGTCAGTGGTACATATTCTACCACCGCCATACGGGTACCGATGAATTTGCACGTCAGGGTATGATAGAGCCTGTGGATATTGCGATCGGCAAAAACGGCAAGGTCTATATCGGCGACATAACTTATGTAAACGGCGAACCGGTGTCCTCAAAACCCGTGGAGATGACCTCGTCCGGTGCGAGCATAAACGGAATTGACGCCTATAAGATCATTTCCGCAGGATATACCTGCCACATCAGTCCGCTCAGACAGGCGTATATAAAAGCTGTCTATGAACAAAAGGACGGCATTTCCGCGCCCGTTGTGAACATCAAGGACAGCACGACCGTCGGTTTCAGATATTTGCAGTTCGGGGAAAATTCGCCCCAAAGCGTGACCGTTTCGGCAAAGACGGAGGGGCAGATGAGCGTCAGAGTCCGTGTGGATAGCTACCGTGGAAAGATAATTGCGGAGCTTGATCTGAAATCAGGCGAAACGACCCAAAGTGCGCCGCTGACCTGCGGCATAATAGGCAAAAGGGCGATATATTTTGAATTTTACGGCAGCGGCGAATGCGAATTTGACAGCTTTACGTTTGATAGATAGACCCCGAAAGAGTATGTTATTCCCCGGTCGGGGGAATAACTTTTTCAAAAAATCTGCTCTGTATTTTCAAAATTGCCCCCTTTTTTCCCGAAAACACTTGATTTCATATTTAAATTATGTTATAATTATTTCATAGTTGCTCCGGCAATAAGATCATACCGTCATAAAACATAAAATAAAGCCGTATAAAGGGGAGAATATTATGCGACCGACTGTCTTTTATAAGCCGTCAAACAAATTTTCTGTTGTGGGAACACTGCTGCTGGTAATATCGGTCATCGCGGCAGGTCTGGTGCTTTCGTGGATATACCTCATACTCAATTCCGTTATACCGATCGCACAGCTTTGTATAATTATGCCGTTCCTGCTGAGTTTTGCTCTGGGCGGAATAGGCTCTGTATTTGTAAAAACTTATAAAATACGCAACCCTCTCGTGGCAGTGGCTGCCATAACCGTGGCGCTCCTTGTCGTGAATTACCTCAAATGGGCGATCTACGTTTCGCGCGATTTCAATAAATACTATTATAAAGATATGAAAGAAGAAAGCGCGGTGGAATATTACGGTCTGGACGTTTTTACATATGATGACCTTTCCGTAGATGATGTAATGGTATTGTGCCAGTCGCTCAAGGCGAGCGATGCGATCGAACTGACCCCGGAAGAGATCGGCAAGCTGACCGATGAGGAGCGCGAAAGCTATTACAGCGACAGCTTGTGGGATTTTATGGAGTACGGCGATCTGCTTGGCAGCAGTCCCGATGAGGTCGAAAGATCGGTAGAAAAAGCCGAGGGAATGACAGCATATGAATTTAAATTCAAGTATAATAAAATACCTGCTATGACCGCTCCGTATCTTGCCGCCCACCCTGCAAAAATGTTCTCGTCAATAAAAGATATAAATGAAGTCGGCAGATGGTACATCGGCAGATCGTCACTTGATCACTCGAATGTGAGCGGTATTATGCTCTGGCTCGTCTGGTTCGGAGAACTTGTTATAATTATCGCGCCTGCCGTATTTTTTGTTTATAAAGCCGCAAAACGTCCGTTTATAGAGGACGAGGATATATGGGCGTTTGAGGAAAAGACCGACGGCGTTTTCCGTTTTGACGATTCCTCTCCCGATTCCTTTAACGGCATGACCGGAGTAAAGAAAAATCTTTTGCAGTCGCCCGATTATCTGCTGACGTTAAAGCCTATCACGACGGGTTCGCTGCCGCCGAGGTTTTATTCTCTCAGCTACTGCCACAGCAAGTACTTTGACGAAAATTACATAACTATCAGCTGTACGGCGGAAAATCCCAATAAAAAAGGCTCGACCACAAGCAATGCGATACTTGAAAATATCAGCGTCGATCCCGATTATATCGCGACGGTGTACGGAATGTTCGGTGCGGCTCCTCCGCCGATGTGCCGCGGAACGGACAGACACGAGGAATTTGAAACGGTAAAAATGCCCGACGGTGTGAAAAGTACGGGGCATGAGGATATATTTGAAAAGTCTGCCGAGGAGATAATCAATGACAGGGTAGCTCCGCATACGCCGCAGAATACTGCCGCGCCTGCTCCTGCGGCGGCTAATGCGGCACAGACTGCGGCAGCTTCTCAGCCTGCGGAGAATATCTACCGTCCTGCCGATACCACTTCGGGAAGTATGGACGGACTGGACACTTCCTCTTTAAATATCCAGCCGCCGCCTCAGTCCGCGCCCGTCAGGTACGCGCCGGAAAGCTATAATTCTCCCACATCTTCGGGGGATATGGACGGTCTTGACACTTCAAATCTCGATCTTTCAAATTTAAAGTGATGATAACTATAAAATTTCACCTAAGAAATCAATTTTAAAGTTGTATGTAAGCATTCTTTATCTCGGTTAGTTGTTATTTTTCCTCCGCCGTTGGCGGAGGAAAAATAATTTAATGGTATATTCTCTGCCATTTATGGCGGAGGGCATATCCATACGTTGAGAGAATAATTATAGAAATTGTGCTATTATCCTCCAATAGGAGAATGATAGCCTTTTTTAATGTTATTTTCCTCATTAATAAAGAAACCGGTTTTCAAAAAGTTAAAAATTGATCGCCGTAAATTCCGCTTGTCAAGTATTGACTTTGGATTTTCGTTATGATATAATTTTTTTGGTCGATATTTGACATTTTTATATTATTTACTGCTTATGCCGCAAAGCTGCTGCGGCTATGCAGGCAAAAATCAAGGAGGAGTGCAGATGATCACTTTTATAATAGGTCTGCTGCTGCTTATGATCGGCGGTGCGGTCTACGGCGCTGTTTGTCAGCGGATCTTCAAGCCGGACGATAGAGAAACGCCTGCCGTAAGGCTTAACGACGGCGCTGATTACGTCCCGATGAACAAATGGAAAAACAGCCTGATACAGCTTTTGAATATCGCGGGAACAGGCCCTATACTCGGACCGATACAGGGTATTCTTTTCGGACCCGTCGCATTTATTACAATACCGATAGGCTGCGTTATCGGCGGAGCGTTCCATGACTATATGTGCGGAATGATCTCGCTCAGGAACGACGGCTCACAAATGCCCTCGCTTATACGGAAGTATATAGGCAAGCATATGTACCTTATATATAATGTTTTTGTATGCCTTTTAATGCTGCTCGTCGGCGCTGTTTTCATATACACACCCGGCGATCTGTTCGTTACACAGATATTAAAGGCAGACAGCGGCATTTCAAGCCCGATAATATGGATAGTCTACGGTGTGATCTTTGTTTATTATATTATCGCGACCCTTTTCCCCATTGACAAAATCATAGGCAGAGTCTACCCGATCTTCGGCGGTATTCTTGTTTTGTCCGCAATAGGCGTATTTATAGGACTGTTTATAAACGGCTATCCGCTTGACGAGATCTGGAATGTCGGCGTTTCAGGCGTACACCCCAAGGGACTTCATTTTATACCGATATTCTTTGTGACCGTCGCCTGCGGTATCGTTTCGGGATTTCACTCCACACAGTCGACGCTGATCTCGCGCACGATGTCCCACGAAAAAGAGGGACGTATGACATTTTACAATATGATGATACTTGAGGGATTTATTGCTATGATCTGGGCGGCTGCATCTATGGGAGTTATGAATCTCGGTCTTGCAACAGCAGATACGCCGGCTACCAATGTCGTCGGCATAATCGCCACTAATTTATTGGGTTCTATCGGAGGAATTATCGCGATAGCCGGAGTTATAATACTGCCTATCACATCGGGCGACACTGCGCTGAGATCTCTTCGTCTTATGATCTCAGATGCGCTGCACATCGATCAGTCCAAAAAACGCAATCGTCTGCTCGTATCGCTCGCAATATTTTTTGTAGTCGCCGCACTGCTTGTATTTTCAAAAATGAACGCCGACGGCTTCAATATACTGTGGCGGTATTTTGCATGGGCAAATCAGACTATTGCAGTATTTGCTTTTGCCATGATCGCAATTTATATGATAAAGCACAAGCAGCCGTTTCTTATGTCGCTTATCCCCGGAATGTTTTATATGTTCATTATATCGAGCTTTATATTTAATGCCGAGATCGGATTTAATCTGCCGTGGGCGGTAAGCTATGCGATCGGCGGCGTTTTAACAGCCGTATATGGTGCAGCGGTCGTAATATGCGGAAAAAAGCATGCTAAAGAGCAGGAGGACTGAACATCTTTCACTTTTGCATTGATAATAAGATAAATCAAAATTTAACAGGTGATCGAAATGCCTAAACATGATTTTGGTATAATGCAAATACTACCTAAAAAAAATAAAAGATATGACAATTATGAACCTCAAAAATATAATTGTATTTCAGTAGATGATGATGATATTTTTCCTCTTTTGGAAAAGTTCAATGAAGTGAAATGTTATTGGCATACATTGGACAGACCTGAAACAGGTTTAGCTTATTATGGTGTAACGTTGATCCCTCCTGAGTCTCTGGGGGCTATGATAGAAATTATTTGGAGTAATCATAATCTGTCTGAATTGTTATCTTTATTTTCAGAGGCTGAAAGAGAGAACAAGTTTGTCATACATTTCGGAATATAGGTTCTGATTTAATTAATGTTTTTAAAAGCTATTATTCTCTTTTTGGGGGATAATAGCTTTTTTAGTATATACCAACTGCCGCGAACGAAGTCCGCGACGACGCACAACTATAATTTGAAAAAATCAACCATATCCAAACTATGCCGCCATTTACAGACGTGAAAATATGCGCTATAATAATATCAGGATCGATCCGCTAAATGAAAAGGAGTTTGATATTATGGAGATCAGATTAAGTGAAAATCTGCAAAAACTGCGTACAGAGAAAAAATGCACGCAGGAGGATATAGCAAATGCCCTCCACATTACGCCGCAGGCTGTTTCAAAATGGGAAAGAGCGGAAAGCCTGCCCGATATTGCGCTGCTGCCAAGGCTCGCCTGCTTTTTCAATGTGACGGTGGACGATCTGCTCGGCGTTGAGGAAAGCAGAAAAAGAGAAAAAATTTCGGAGTATAAAAACCGTTCAAGAAAGCTGCACAATACCGGCAAAATAAGCGGCGCCGTGAAACTGTGGAGAAAAGCTCTGGAGGAATTTCCCGAAGATACCGAATGTCTTGACGGGCTGATGAATTCGCTGCATTTTCTTTCAAACGACGAAAAATCTCCCGACGATTACAGGGAGATAGTTTCCATAGCCGAAAAAATACTGAGCCGCTCTACCGATGAAAAATTTCGCCGTAACGCCACACAGATACTTGTCTACGATCTGCCGCTTGTGGGGCGCACCGAGGAGGCTGAAAAGCTTGCGGAGTCTGCGCCGACTATGGTTCTTTCCTCTCAAGTGTTTCTGGAATATATCTGCAAGATCAAAGGCGATAACGAAAAGGGCAGGCAGGTGTGCATAGACGCCGTGCTTACTTTTCTTGAAATGGCGGTGAATTTGTTTTATGATCTTTGCATTTTCAATAAGGATGATCCCGAGTACTGCATCAGGATACACGAAACGTATATCCGTCTGTGCGACACGATATTTGACGACGGCTTTTACGGATTTTACAATTGCTTTTTGCAGGCTCGTCATTATTGGCTGGCAAAGCTCTATACCGATCTGCATAATGATGAGGAAAAGGCGCGGTATCATCTTAAAAAAGCGGCGGAATGTGCGCTTGCATATGACCGTCTGCCGCAGAAATACACCTACCGTTCGTCCATTTTCGGCGGCGGTTATGAGTATGATATGAGCTGTACTTCAAGAAATTCAGATAAGACCGTTGCGTTTGAGCTGCTTTGTCAGCTTGACGGAAAAGGTCTTGGGGATAGCGTATTTGATCGTTGGCGCGAAAAGGATTGGTTCGGGGATATTGTAAAGCAGCTGGGCGGTTAAGGTAAGTCGGTTTTATGGTGTATTCTCCGCAGTATGATTTCACCCTCCGCACTTATGACGAAAACGAAGTCGGCATATTAAAAAGGTTTTCGGTCAAGCCTTTTCCTTAAAAAGGCTGCCCTCGCGCGGGCGCGCTTGTCGCCCTCTGCGATGTGCGGAGCGGTCTGCCCTTGGAAATCGGGCGGTTAAAATCTATTGCGGCAATTACTCTAATAATCTGTTGGAAAGAAATTTCCGGTTTTTATTTTACGAAGTAAAATAAAAATTGCCGACCGCTTAATGTCGGCAAAGGAAATTTACTTTTATCCCAAACACGAAGTGCTTGGGATAGCGCACCTATTGCCGTAATTATCTTGTCAAGTATACACGAAAGGCTATTATTCCCCCCTTGGGGAATAATAGCTCCACATAAAATAAAAATTTCATTGCAATAAGCTCCGTAATGTGCTATAATTATATCAGACTCTGTTTGCCGCAGTTTGCAGACAAAGTCCCTAATATCATCAAAAAAGGGGAAATGGTCATGAATGTACTGATAATCAACGGCAGTCCGCGTGCCGACGGCAATACGAGCATAGCGGTGCGCGAAATGGAAAATGTTTTCGCTCGGGAGGGCGTTGAATATGAAACGCTCCGTATCGGCAGCGACGCCATACGCGGCTGTATCGCCTGCGGATATTGCAGTCAGAACGGCAGGTGCGTTTTTGACGACGCGGTGAACAAGGCGGCTGAAAAATTTGAAAAGGCTGACGGTCTGGTGATCGCAAGCCCCGTGTATTATGCGTCTGCAAACGCTACGCTTATCGCGTTTCTTGACCGACTGTTTTACAGCACGGGATTCGATAAGACTATGAAAGTCGGCGCAAGCGTAGTCTGCGCAAGAAGAGGCGGCTGCTCCGCAACGTTCGACGAACTGAACAAATACTTCACGATCGCAAATATGCCCGTTGCCTCCAGCCAGTACTGGAACAGCATACACGGCCGCGAGAAAGGCGAGGCTGAAATGGACGAGGAGGGCAGGCAGACAATGCGCGTGCTTGCACGGAATATGTCATTCCTTATGAAGAGTATCGCCCTCGGCAGGGAAAAGTACGGTCTGCCCGAGACCGAGCCGCACGTGTTCACACATTTTATACATTGAAACGGGCGCGGAAAGGCAGATACTATGGAACAGAGAGAACGTATGGAAAAGGGTCTGATATACGATCCGCTTGCAGATGATATTTTGTCGGAACAGATGAAACTGCTTCAACTGCTTTACGACTATAACGCGACACGCCCGTCCGAGCAGGAAAAACGCACCAAACTGCTTGAAAAGATGTTCGGCGCGATAGGGGAGGGGTGCTATATCGAACCGCCGTTTCATGCCAACTTTGCAGGCAGGAACGTGTTTATGGGCAAAAAGGTCTACGCGAATTTCAACCTTACACTGGTGGACGACGGGAATATCTATATCGGCGATAATGTTATGTTCGGTCCTAACGTCACCCTTACAACGGCGGCTCACCCGATAACCGCGGAGCTCAGGCGGCGCGGTCTGCAATTCAATAAGGATATACATATCGGCGGCAACGTCTGGATCGGCGCGAACGCAGTCATACTTCCCGGGGTAACGGTCGGGGAGAACAGCGTTATCGGAGCAGGCAGCGTCGTCACTAAGGATATACCGCCCGACGTTGTGGCAGTCGGCGTTCCGTGCAGGGTACTGCGCAGTATCGGCAGCCGCGATCGGGAGTACTTTTTCAAAAACGAAAGGATAGACTGGGAGAATATCCAAGGAGATCATTTTTGAAATTTTATGTAAGCATTCTAATATATTTTACTTGTTAATGCAGACTTTTGGATTATTTTTCCTCCGCCTGTGGCGGAGAATATAACAAAAATTTTGCTGAAATAAGCGGAATATAACTATAATACTAAAAGCTCTCTCATAAAATTGATCTCCGTGGAGAATATCTGAAAAACATTGCAAAAAAAGACTGCCGCAATCGCAGCAGTCTTATTTTTTGCTTAGATCAAGCTGATGCGAAGATCAGTCCTCGCTGGTAGCTGTTTCGACAAACTTAACGATGTCGCCTACAGTTTTGATATTCTGAACTTCTTCGTCGGGAATATCAACATCAAATTCTTCCTCGATAGCCATGATAAGGTCTACCACGTCCAGAGAATCCGCGCCAAGGTCGTCAATAATAGCGGAATCCATAGTAACATCATCGGCGTCAACGTCAAGCTGATCGACAACAATGTCATGTATCTTTTCAAATACCATTGAAAACACCCTCCAATCTCCATAGTGTATTGCAGCGGCGCGTTTAAAGCTCCGCCGGATCAATAGCTGAACCGTTCAGACCGTCAGCCGGGTTCGTCCGCGCTGACATTTTCTTCATACTCGCCAACTACCCTAAACTTATTATAACGTTCATTAAGCAATTCGTCAAGCCCTTTTTGTAATTTTCTTTTCAAAGCGGCGGAAATATAATCGGAAATGTTCTCGGCGGTCTGCTCACAGTCGTTATGCGCTCCTCCGGCAGGCTCTTCTATGATATGATCGCAGACTTTCAGCTCCACCAGATCTTCCGCCGTTATCTTCATAATATCGCACGCCTCGCGTTCCCTTGACGCGTCTTTCCAGAGTATCGACGCGAAACCCCTCGGAGAGATTACCGAGTATATCGCGTTTTCGAGCATTGCAAGCTCGTCGCACACCGCCATGGCAAGCGCACCGCCCGAGCCGCCCTCTCCCAGTATTATGGAGATAACGGGCGTCCTCAGCGTCATAAATTCACTTATGCTCCTTGCGATAGCCTCGCCCTGACCGCGCTTTTCAGCCTCCACGCCGCAGAACGCTCCCGACGTATCCACCAGACAGATAACGGGGCGGTGGAACTTTTCCGCCTGCTTTGCAAGACGCAGAGCCTTTCTGTACCCCTCCGGGTGCGGCATACCGAAATTGCACTGCTTGTTTTCTTCGAGGTTCCTGCCCTTTACCTGAGCGATGACCGTCACGGCAGTTCCCTTGAAACGGCATACGCCGCCCATTACCGCGCCGTCGTCGCCGAAATAACGATCGCCGTGCATCTCAAAAAAATCATCGAATATCAGAGGAATGTAGTCCTTTACGGTCGGTCTGCCCTTGTGACGGACTATATCCAGCCGCTGACTTGCCGTCAGATCACTCATTGACATCACCCTCCTCCGTTTTATGCAGTCTGAGCAGATGTCCCAGCGTCCTGCGCATACGTCTGCGCTCAACGATCATATCGACGAATCCTGCCTGCAACATAAACTCCGCCGACTGAAATTCGTCGGGCAGCTTTTGCCTGATAGTGCCCTCGATAACTCTTCTGCCGGCAAATCCGATCAGCACTTTCGGTTCGGCGATTATTATGTCCCCCAGCGACGCGAAAGACGCCGTGACGCCTCCCGTAGTGGGATCGGTCATAACGGCTATGTACAGCAGCCCTGCCTGATCGTGGCGTGCCACTGCGCCGCTCGTCTTTGCCATCTGCATAAGCGAAACGATGCCCTCCTGCATTCTCGCTCCGCCCGACGCGGTAAATGCGACCACCGGCAGCCTGTTTTCGGTGGCGTACTCGAACGCCCTTGTGATCTTCTCTCCCACAACGCTGCCCATAGACGCCATCATATAGTTTGAATCCATAACGATAATTACCGTCTTTTCGCCGCGTATGTCGGCTTTGCCCGTTATGACTGCGTCTTTGAGTCCCGTTTTATCGCGCAGAGCCTGCTGCTTTGCATCGTAATCGGGAAAATCTATCGGATTTTTAGAGATCATCTCGCTGTCAAATTCCTCAAAGCTGCCTTTATCGACGGTGATCTCGATACGCTCTTTTGCGGAAAGTCTGGCGTGATAGCTGCATGCAGGGCAGACCTTGCCGTTATTCTGAAATTCTTCCATAAATGTCACGTTCGAGCAGCGCGGACACTTGAACAGCAGATCTTTCGGAATATCCGTCTTGCTCCTGCGCGGCTCGTCATTCTTTGAATCCGCGCTCAGACGCGTCTTTACGACGGAAAACAGATCCTCCAGCATTTAGTCAGTCCTCCTTTTTGAGAATATCGGTGCGGTTAAGAAAACCGTTGTCGTAGTCGCCTTTTTTGAAAGCCTCGGTGCGGATAAGCTTCAGCTGAAAATCAATATTTGTCGAAACGCCGTCCACGATAAACTCGGCGAGCGCCCACTTCATTTTTGCGATAGCCTCTTCGCGGTCCGCTCCGTGGACGATCAGCTTGCCGATCATACTGTCGTAGTAAGGCGTTATCCTGTACCCCTGATATGCGGCGGTATCCACTCTTATTCCCGGTCCTCCCGGTATGTGGAAAAACTTTATCTCTCCCGGAGAGGGTCTGAAACCCTGCGCCGGATTTTCGGCGTTTATCCTGCACTCTATCGCGTGACCGGTCAGCTTTACGTCCTCCTGCTTTATGGAGAGATGTTCTCCGCCTGCGATCAGCAGCTGCTGCTTGACAAGATCAATGCCGGTGACAGCCTCCGTTATCGGGTGCTCCACCTGAATACGGGTGTTCATTTCCATAAAATAGAAGTTGCCCTGCTTATCCACCAGAAATTCTATCGTTCCGGCGTTTCTGTAGCCGCAGACCTTAGCCGCCCTGACGGCAGCCTCGCCCATTTTGCGGCGCAGCTCTTCGTCCACAACGGTAGAGGGCGCTTCCTCCAGCACCTTCTGATTGCGCCGCTGCATAGAACAGTCGCGTTCGCCCAGATAGATAACGTCGCCGTAGTTGTCGGCAAGTATCTGTATTTCAATATGCTTTGGGTTTTCTATAAATTTTTCTATGTATATCTCATCGTTGCCGAAACAGGCAAGAGCCTCCTGCCTTGCGGCGGTCATCTGCGATTCAAGTTCGTCGTCGGAATGTACTATCCTTATACCTCTTCCGCCGCCGCCTGCCGACGCTTTCACCATGACGGGATAACCAAGCTCGTTTGCAAGAGTATGCGCGGCGTGTATGTTTGAGATCGCGCCGTCCGAACCCATAATAACGGGGACGCCTGCCTCTTTCATAGTTTCCTTTGCCTGCGCCTTGTCGCCCAGCATTTCAATGCTCGGAGCGCGCGGACCGATAAAGGTTATGCCGCATTTTTCACAGGTACGCGCAAAGGCGGCATTCTCCGAAAGAAAACCGAATCCCGGGTGTACAGCGTCCGCTCCGGTGACTTCACAGGCGGATATGATCGCTCTTGCGTTAAGATAGCTGTCCTTGCTTGCCGCAGGACCTATGCAGACTGCCTCGTCCGCGATTTTCGCGTGCAGTGAATCGCTGTCGGCGGTAGAATACACAGCCACGGTCTTGATACCCAGCTCTCGGCACGCACGGATCACTCTCACCGCGATCTCGCCGCGGTTGGCGATCAGAACTTTTTTGAACATAAGCATTTCGCCTTTCTCACAAATTAACAAAGCAAAACGGATAACGCTTTTCAGCCGTTTATTTTATGGCAAAGGTGATCTCCGCCGAAACGGCTTTTTTCCCGTTCACTGTCGCCACAGCCTGACCTACGCCGATCGGTCCTTTTACCTTGATTATCTCGACTTCGATATTCAGCGTATCGCCCGGGACTACCTGCTGACGGAACTTGCAGTTGTTTATCCCCCCGAAAAAGCCGATCTTGCCTTTGTTTTCGGGCAGCGCAAGCAAAGCGACCGCGCCTGCCTGAGCGCACATTTCCACCATAAGGACTCCCGGCGTGACGGGATAATCGGGAAAATGCCCCTTGAACCAGAAATCGTCCTCTTTTATATATTTTGTCGCGACGACGCGCTTGCCGACTTCCAGCTCGTTTACCTCGTCGATAAGCAGAAACGGGTCGCGGTGAGGGATTATCTCCTTGATCTGTTCCTTGTTGAGTACTACTGCCATAATATTTCCTCCCGCGCTCAGCCGATTATCATAATGGTCTGATCGTATTCCACGGATTCTCCGTCGTTTACGCAGATCTCCTTGACAACGCCGTCAAAATCGCTCTGTATTTCGCTCATTACCTTCATTGACTCGATTATGAACAGCACGTCGCCTTTATGTACCTGCTGACCTACCGCAACGAAAGGCTTGTCTTTTGGGGAGGGCGCGGCGTAAAACGTTCCCACAATGGGAGCTTTTACCGCATTTCCGGGAATAAACGCCGCCGTATTTTCCGCCGCCGCAGGAGCAGACGCAGCCTGCTGAACGGTGGGCGCCGCCTGTATTGCCGCAGGCGGAGGAGGCGGACACTTCTTCCCCTTTATGGTTATCTCGATACTTCCGTCGTCGTTCTTTTCCTTTATGGAAAGCTCCTCGAGCTCCCTGCTGTCTACTATATCGCACAGCTTTTCGATATTCTCAAAAGTGGCGTCAAAACCTAATCGGCTCATGATCATTCCTCCCCGTCTACATATTTTTTCAGGCACAGCGTAGCGTTATGACCGCCGAATCCCAAAGAATTTGAAAGTGCGGCTTTTATATCCGCCTGCCTGTTGCCCTCGGTGCAGTAATCGAGATCACATTCAGGATCGGGAGTCTTGTAGCCGAGAGTGCGGTGTATGAACCCTTCCTTTACCGAAAGCGCGGTAACTATCGCCTCTACGCCGCCTGCCGCTCCGAGCAGATGACCTATCATCGACTTGGTGGAATTGACGACCGTTTTCCTTGCCGCCTCCTCGCCCAAAGCAATCTTTATCGCGGTAGTTTCGTACTTGTCGTTAAGTCCGGTGGAAGTGCCGTGCGCGTTGATGTAGCCTATATCCTCCGGCGCAAGTCCTGCCTCCGTGTAGGCAAGTTTCATCGCTCTTGCCGCCGCCTCTCCCGTCGGAGAAGGACTTGTCATATGGTATGCGTCGCAGGTCGCGCCGTAGCCGCACACCTCGGCGTATATCTCAGCGCCTCTTGCCTTTGCGTGTTCAAGCTCCTCCAAAACGAGTACGCCCGAACCCTCGCCCAGCACGAATCCCTGCCGTTCTGCGTCAAAGGGAGTGGAGGCGTTTTCAATGCTCTCCGCTTTTGACAGAGCCTTCATATTGTTGAATCCGCTCAGCGAGAACCGCGATATGCAGGATTCCGCTCCGCCGCAGATACACGCGTCAAGATAGCCGTCCTTGATCTTCCTGAAAGCTTCTCCCACGGCGTGAGAGGAGGAGGCGCAGGCTGTCGTGGTGCAGAAATTATCCCCCTTGAAACCCGTCCTCATAGCGACCGTTCCGGCAGCCATATTCGCTATCATCATCGGTATAAAGAACACCGATACCTTGTCCGGCTTTTCCACGAACTTTGCCACCTCGTCAAAGGTGAGATTCAGTCCGCCTATACCGACGCCCACGATTATGCCCACTCTGAACGGATCGAGGTCTTTAAGATCGGAACCGCAGTCCTCCAGAGCCTCCATAGCCGCATATACCGCCAGCTGAGTAAAGCGATCCATACGCCTTGCCTCTTTTTTATCGATATATTTCGTGCAGTCGAAATCCTTGACCGAGCCGACGACCTTTATCGGGAAATCGCTTGCGTCAAACTGATCCACATATGAAATGCCCAGCTTGTTTGCCTTGATGTTTTCCCAGAACTCGGCAACGCTTTTTCCCAGAGGATTCACCGTGCCCATTCCGGTAATAACTACTCTTCTCATTACATACACTCCTTAATATGCCGCTCTTTCAATTCTCATTTTTATATGCTCACATCATCAGTCCGCCGGAGATCTCTATTACCTGTCCCGTGACGTAGCTTGCGTCCTTTGACGCCAAGAAAGATACCACTCCGGCGATCTCCTCAACCTCGCCGTAACGTTTCATGGCGATCTGATTTATCATCGCCTCGCGCTGCGCGTCGGTCAGCTTGTCGGTCATGGGAGTCTTTATAAATCCCGGGGCGACCGCGTTGCAGGTTATTCCCCTTGAGCCAAGCTCCTTTGCAACGGTCTTTGTCATACCGATTATCGCCGCCTTTGACGCGGAATAGTTTATCTGCCCGGGATTGCCGTAAACGCCTGCGACCGAGGAGAGATTGATTATCCTGCCGCTTTTCTGACGCATCATTACCGAGCCTGCGAATTTTGTCATATTAAAAACGCTCTTTTGGTTTACCGCGATGACGGAATCGAACTGCTCTTCGCTCATACGCGCCATAAGACCGTCCCTTGTTATGCCTGCGTTATTTACAAGCACGTCGATACTGCCGAAACGCGCTTTTACCGCCTTTACGGTACTTTCGCACTGCGCGTGATCGGATACGTCGCAGATGAATATTTCACACTGCACGCCCTTTGCCTTTATTTTGTCGGCAATATCGTTATTTTCAAACATTTCCTGCGAAATATCGTTGAGCGCGATGTCAAAGCCGTCCTCCGCCAGTCTGAGGGCGATAGCCGCGCCTATTCCTCTTGCCGAACCGGTTATCAATGCTGCTGCCATATCATTTTCCTCCGAAATAACTTATTGTGCGCTGCCCGTAACGAATCCCGAAATGATACCGTACCAGAATTCGCCCAGCTTTGCATATCCTTCCTTAGTCGGGTGAACGCCGTCCTGGAGATCTTCCTTGGACACCGCGCTGTTCACGTCGGCAAGCTCGACGGGTTTTCCCTCCGATTTCAGCTTTTCCGCCAGAGCCTTTACCTTTTCGTTGTAATCGTCCACATACTTATCCATCGACTCCACGGTAAAATGCTCCGCCGAGATGTAGGTGTTGTCATTTGCGTCCATATAG
Organism: uncultured Ruminococcus sp.; assembly: GCA_947629455.1. Classification (GTDB taxonomy): domain Bacteria; phylum Bacillota; class Clostridia; order Oscillospirales; family Ruminococcaceae; genus FB2012. The sequence continues at coordinate 15,281 of CANRDT010000009.1, read as the reverse complement.
GGAATAGTCGCAAGATAGAGCATACCGTCCTCCGGGAGAGCAGCAAGTATCTTGTCCACCAGAGCGGCAAGACGGTCGCCTGCCGTATCCAGCTCGTAAAGGCTGAGTATATCGTTCGTGCCGATCTGAAGCATTACCACATCGGGAGTATAGTCGGACATAAGCTTATCCACATTAGAGGAAATTCCCGACCTTGCGTCCGTTTCAATGCCTGCCTGACCTGCGGCGAACCTGTCGATCGAATAGCCGGTATATCCGCAGTGCTGGTTGTCATAGCAGTCGCCGCCCGTCTTTTTGCCGACAAAGTCCACATATTCCGAAAGACCGTTTTCCTCCAGAAGATTTGCGAGCGATTCGCGGTATGCTCCCTTGTAGGTAAATCCCTCGGTGATCGAATCTCCCAGAGCCATAAGCTTTATGCTGCGAGGCTCTGCCGGTTCTGCCTGAGAGGACTCCTCCGCCGTGCTTTCAGCCGTCTGCTGAGAGTCTGCCGCGGAAGTATTTTGTGTCGCCTGAGAAGAACTTTCACTGTCCGAACTGCCGCAGGCGGTCAGCATTGCCGCTGCGAGCAGAAACGGTATTATCGACTTTTTCATTGGTATTACCTCCGTATTTTTATGTCATCTGCCAAGCAGCTTTTCTGCCTGAGCGAACATTTCCTCAATTATCTCCTTGCAGGGCTTTACCTCGTTCACCATTCCGGCGATAAGTCCGCAAAGGAACGAACCCTCTTCAAGATTGCCGTCCTGCACCGCCTTTCTCAGCGAGCCGAGAGTTATCTCCTCAAATTCCTCCGGCGTTATCGTGCCGCTCATCTCTCCGCTTGCAAGCCGCTTTGAGAATTTCGTTTTTACGTTGCGGCAGGGGTGTCCGGTAGTCCGTCCGGTAACGATATTGTCCGTATCCTTTGCCTTTACGACAAGCTCCTTGTATGTCGGGTGTATCTGACATTCCTGCGACGCGAGGAATCTCGTTCCCACCTGCACTCCCTCAGCTCCCAGCATAAATGAGGCGGCGACACCTCTGCCGTCCGCGATACCTCCGGCGGCTATCACGGGAATATCCACGGCGTCGGCTACCTGCGGAACAAGGCACATCGTGGTATTTTCACCGATATGTCCGCCCGATTCCGTACCCTCCGCGACTACCGCGTCCGCGCCTGCCTTTTCCATTCTCTTTGCAAGTCCTACCGACGGGATAACGGGAATGACCTTTACTCCTGCGTCCTTCCACGCCGCCATAAATTTTCCGGGATTGCCTGCGCCGGTCGTCACGACGGGGACTTTCTCGTCTATCACAAGCTGTGCGAGATCTTCCGCGTTGGGACTCATAAGCATAATGTTCACGCCGAACGGCTTGCCGTCCACGGCGGCTTTGGTCTTTCTGATCTGATCTCTCAGATAATCTATCGGAGCAGAACCGCCTGCGATAAGCCCCAGTCCGCCCGCATTGGTGACTGCTGATGCAAGCGTCGATTCGGCTATCCACGCCATACCGCCTTGGATTATCGGGTACTCTATACCCAGAAGATCGGTTATTCTTGTTTTAAGAGCTGTCATAATAATTCTCCTTTGTCTGTTGTCAGTATTCAAATACCACTCCGCCGTAGGTAAGTCCTCCGCCGAATCCCACAAGGCATATTCTGTCGCCGCGTTTTATCGAGCCGTCCGCGACAGCGTCGCAGAAAGCGAGCGGTATCGACGCGGAGGAGGTGTTTCCGTAGCGGTCGATGTACATTGAAAACTTATCCATAGGCAGTTTGAGGTGCTTTGCCGCCGTTTCGATAATGCGTATATTCGCCTGATGAGGCACTATGCGGTCAAGCTCCGCCGGAGCGATACCGGCTTTGGCACAGACCTTTTCCACGCAGTCGGGCAAAGCCTTTGTGGCGAATTTGTATACTTCTTTGCCGTCCTGAGTAAAGTAATGCTTTTTGGTCTGCGGCATCTGCATATCAAATTCCTCTGTGTTGGTGCGGAAAGCGTTTTCGCACCTGAGAGCGCGCGACACCAGATACTTCGCGCCGTTTCCGTCCGCGCCCATATATCCCGAATAAAGAGTATCCCCGCGCTTTTGCAGCAGGAAAGCCGCCGCTCCGTCGCCGAAAAGCACGCAGCTTGCACGGTCGGTGTAGTCTACGAATTTGGAAAGTTCCTCCGACGCGACAAGCAGAACGTTGTTTATCCCGTCCCCCGTCTGGAGGTATCTTTTCGCCATATCGAATCCGTAAACGAATCCCGAGCAGGCGCAGTTGACGTCCATCGCCATACTTCCCGCCGCGCCTATCTCCCTCTGTATAAGGCAGGAGAGGGAGGGCGTGAAAAAGTCGGGAGTAACGGTAGTCGCGATGATGAGGTCGATATCCTCCGCGCTGATACCTGCGTCCTTGAGAGCTGCTTTTGCCGCCTGCGCCCCGATATAGTATGTAGGCTCTCCGTTCGTTATGTGGCGCACCTTTATTCCCGTGCGCTGAGTTATCCACTCGTCGCTCGTGTCCACGATCTTTGTGAAATCCTCGTTTGTCGCCGTGAGCTCGGGAACGTACTTTCCGATACCCCTTATATCCGCTCCGACTGTCTTTATGTACTCTGCCACTTTTATTCCCCCTCGGTTTATCCGACGAAAGCAGGAATGCCGCCCCTGCTCTGCGCGATAGTTCATTTGTATGATTATTTTTCGCAGGATATTGTTTTTTTGCCGATACTGTGTTATAATGGTAATATAATAGTATAAAACTTCTGCGGACACACCCTGCATATCCTATTATAACCTAATTTTATGGATTGCAAAATAATTTTTTGTGAACAAGCTTTTAGCAACGTAAACATTTTAAGAATAATTAACAATTTTCAAGGCGTTTTTAACTAAATATAGAAAAAACAAGCGCAGAAATGTATATTTTGTTTTATCAGCAAATATTTTTCGTGAATTTGATGTGAATTGCGTATCTTTGCCGATAAGTGCAGAATGCCGCTCACCGCCGGATATATGAAACGGTTAAAATTATATAATAAAGGAGCGTATTTTTATGGCGAAAAACATTTTTTTGTTCTCGGGACAGGGTTCCCAGTATGTCGGAATGGCAAAGGAGCTTTACGACGCCTGCGAGGGGGCGCGTAAGGTATTTGACACGGCAGGGGAGATACTCGGCTGCGACATCGCGAAGATCTGTTTTGACGGTCCGCAGGAGCAGCTCGATATGACTGTCAATTCACAGCCTGCGATAATGGCTTGTTCGCTGTCGGCGCTGGCGGCAGTTACCGAAAAAGGGGTGACCTTTGACGGCGTTGCAGGACATTCTCTCGGAGAGTACGCGGCAATGGTCGCTTCGGGAATGGTATCTTTGGAGGACGGTTTCCGCCTTATCAGGGCAAGGGCGGCGGCAATGCAGAAAGCCGCTGCGGAAAACGAGGGCGTTATGTATGCCATTGTCGGACTTTCCGCCGATGAGGTCGCCGAGGTTTGCGAGTCGGTCGAGGGATATGTCCTGCCGGTCAACTACAATTCAGCCGTGCAGACGGTCATTGCGGGAGAACCCTCCGCCTGCGAAAGGGCTGCGGCGGTCTTTGCGGAAAAGAAAGCGCGTGCGATACGTCTGAATGTGGCGAGCGCGTTCCACTGCGAATTTATGCGCAGCGCGGCTGACGAATTTATAAAAACGGCGAGGGAGATAACTTTCAGAGAGCCGAACGCGGAGTTTTATTCAAACGTTCTCGGAAAAAAGCTTGAAGATTTCTCGGATATGCCTGCTCTGCTGGCGGAGCATATCGTTTCGCCCGTTAAATTCACCTCCGAGCTTGCGCAGATGGACGCGGCAGGCTATGAAAATTACATAGAACTCGGACCGGGCAAGGTGCTGACGGGGCTTGTCAAGAAAACGCTCAAGGGCGCGCGCGCGGTAAATATCGAAAACGTAAAGACGCTTGAAAAAGCTCTTGAAAGCATAGGCTGATAGGAGGACTTATGAAAAGGACGGATTATCTTTCGTGGGACGAGTATTTTATGGGGATCGCGCTGCTCTCCGCGTGCAGGAGCAAGGACAGCAATACGCAGGTGGGCGCGTGCATAGTATCCGACGAGAACAAGATACTTTCTATGGGATATAACGGAATGCCCACCGGCTGCAGCGACGACGAAATGCCGTGGGGACGAGAGGGCGAACCGCTCGAAACGAAATATCCCTTTGTCTGCCACGCCGAACTCAACGCCATACTCAACCGCTCGTCGGGAAGTCTGAAAAACGCAAGGCTGTATGTTTCGCTTTTTCCCTGCAACGAGTGCGCAAAGGCGATAATCCAGAGCGGTATCAGGGAAGTCATATATATGGAGGATAAGTATGCGGATTCGGACGGCGTGAAAGCGTCAAAGAAAATGTTCGATATGACGGGGATAAGCTATAAAAAATATGTACCTACAAATCGTAAGGTGGAACTTGTTCTGTAAGAGGTAAAAGTTATGATCTCAATAGGCGTAGATTATTATCCCGAGCATTGGGACGAGAAGATGTGGAAAGCTGACGCCGATCTTATGAAAAAGGCGGGAGTCGGCGCCGTGCGTATGGGCGAATTTGCGTGGAGCAGGTTTGAGCCGAGAGAAGGGGAATTTCACTTTGAGTGGCTCGACAGGGCGGTGGAACTTTTCTCGCAGAGGGGTATAGACGTGATACTCTGCACTCCGACCAACTGTCCGCCGCTGTGGCTGTATGAAAAATATCCCGACGCCGTGCAGACGGGCGCGGACGGCAAAAAGATCGCCACGGGGATACGCGGTCACCGATGTTATAACAATGCGGATCTTCTCCGTTATGCCGACAGGATTGTCGATATTATGACCAAGAGATACGCAAACGAACCGTCCGTCATTGCGTGGCAGATAGATAACGAGCTGGAGGCGAATTTCTGCTTTTGCCCCGACTGCACGGAAAGCTACAGACAGTGGCTGAAAAACAGATACGGCAGCCTTGACGAACTCAACAGGGCATACGGCAACAGCGTCTGGAGCGGAGAATATTCCTCGTGGGAGCAGATAAAGCCGCCGCTCGGCAGTTACCCGAAAGCGTGGCTCAATCCCTCCTATATGCTCGATTTTTACAGATATGCGTCAAGCGATGTGATAAAATATATTGATCGGCAGGCGGCTATTATCAGGAAAAACTGCCCGGGGACGCTCGTCACGACAAATATGTGGTTCTGCGAGAATATGCCCGACTTTCACGATGAGTTTGCACGGCTCGACATTGCGGCGTTCGATAACTATCCCGTCACCGTCATACCCGAGGATAAAGAGGAGATATATTCCCACGCGTTCCACCTCGATCTTGTCAGGGGGATAAAGAGGAAGAATTTCTGGATAATGGAGCAGCTTAGCGGCGGTATGGGCTGCTGGTCGCCTATGGGCAGAATGCCCTCTCCCGGAATGATACGGGGATACGCTATGCAGGCTGTCGCGCACGGTGCGGACAAGGTGCTGCATTTTCGCTGGAGGACTGCGGTCAGCGGAGCGGAAATGCACTGGCACGGTCTTATAGATCATTCAAACGTACCCGGCAGACGTTTTGAGGAGTTTGTCAGCCTGTGCCGTCAGGCGGCGGAGGTATCGCACGCTCTGGACGGTACAAAAGTGGTCTCGCGCGTTGCGGTGCTTTATTCCGCGCAGAACGAGTGGGCGTTTCGCATACAGCCGCAGACGGACGGATTCTACTACTTCCGTCAGCTCAAACTTCTGCACGACGCGTTCGTTTCGTTGGGCGTGAATGTGGATATAATAGACGAAAATTCGCCGCTTGACGGATATGAGATCGCAGCCGCTCCGACTATGTATATCACCAATGAACGCGCCGTTAAAAATCTCTATGACTTTGCCGCAAAGGGCAAGACCGTTATCCTTACCGACCGCAGCGGCGTTAAGGATAACAATAATAAATGTATAATGGAACAGCTGCCGACCGTCTACAGAGAGCTTGTCGGAGGATATGCCGAGGAGTACGATCCGATCGGCGGGGGAAGAAATACCGTCAGGTTTTCTGACAGGGAGGAGTTTTCCTGCACCGGCTGGTGCGATATTATGACAGCGGAAAACGCGCAGGCGATCGCTCAATACTGCGAGGGGTACTATGCAGGCAAAGCGGCGGTGCTCCTTAACGACTACGGAAAAGGAAAGGTGTACTATATCGGTACGATCGGCGGCAGGGATCTCTACAGACGCATCGCGGCGCAGGCTCTCGGGGAGCGCGGCGTAAAGTTCTATGACGATCTTCCGCGCGGTATCGAGATCACGGAGCGCAGCGGCGAAAAGGGGAGCGTGAGATTCATTTTTAATAATACGGATAAAACGCAGAGCTTTGCCCTTGACGGAAAGAGGCTCGAGCTTGCGCCCTTTGAAATGCTGTGCGAAAATATATAAGGAGTAAAAATAAAAAATGGCATACGAAAACGGAGAATGGATAATGCACGGAGCGGCGGCAGGCGATAAGGATATTATCGCCGATGCGGACGGATTGATAGAATATGTGAACAAGGTCGGTTTTCTGCCGCTTTTTAAAAATCAGGTGGACGGTTTTTCAGTTGAGGAACACGCCGACGCAAGATACTGGTGGAGCGGAAACGCCGAAAAAGACCCTTGGGAATGGAGAGTTTGGGCGGCACGCAGCAAAAAAGTCGCCTACGGAAAGTTTTTTGCAAAGAAAGCGGGATTCATTTCGCTCGAATGGCTGCCCCTGTTCGTCAATTACAGACGTGACGGCTACGACTTCGACTCGCTGTATGAGGAAGGGCTTGCGCGCGCAAGATCGAAAAAAATTATGGATCTCTTTGAGGATAACGAAGAGCTCTTTTCCTTTGAGATACGCCGCGGAGCAGGCTTCGGCAAGGGCGGAGAAAAGAATTTCGGCGGAATGGTGACAGAGCTGCAAATGCAGACTTATCTTGCCGCAAGGGATTTCAGATACCGCGTGAACAAGCGCGGCGAGGAATACGGTATGAGCGTGGCAGTGTATTCAACTCCCGAACATATGTGGGGATACGATCTTGTGACTTCGGATTACAGACGCGATCCGTCAGAGTCTTTCGCGGATATAATGAACCGCGCAAAGGAGCTTTATCCCTATGCTGACGAAAAAGACATCGCCGCTATGCTGAAAATATGACCCGTATTAAAATTTGTCGGCAAAAAAATAATAGTTAAAAGATAAATTTTTGCGCAAACCTATTTACAAGACGAAAATTAAATGTTATAATGGAATAGTTAAAGCAGATCAACGTGCTGTGAAATTTTTCCACATACCGATTCCGCCGATCTTGCAGCGGACAAGGATCTGCAATGAAGTTATCTGTCACGCATTGCGTGTGCGCAGGGTCAGCCTGCGAATATCGAGAAAGGAATGATTCTAAAATGGCAAGAAAAATGAAAACCATGGACGGAAACAACGCTGCTGCTTGGGCGTCATATCCCTTTACAGAAGTCGCTGCTATCTATCCAATCACCCCTTCTTCAGTTATGGCTGAGGTCACCGACCAGTGGTCGGCTAAGGGGCAGACCAATATTTTCGGCACTCCCGTAAAAGTTGCCGAAATGCAGTCCGAGGCAGGTGCGTCAGGTACTGTTCACGGCTCTCTCGCCGCAGGTGCGCTGACCACTACTTACACCGCTTCACAGGGACTTCTGCTGATGATCCCCAATATGTACAAGATCGCCGGCGAGCTGCTCCCCTGCGTTATCCATGTATCGGCAAGATGTGTAGCGTCTCACGCTCTGAACATCTTCGGCGATCATTCGGACGTTTACGCCTGCCGTCAGACCGGTTTCGCAATGCTCTGTTCTTCAAACGTTCAGGAAGTTATGGATCTGGGCACTATCGCTCATCTCTCCACCATTAAGGGAAGAGTTCCTTTCCTCCACTTCTTCGACGGATTCAGGACCTCTCACGAGATCCAGAAGATCGAGACATGGGACAAGGCGGACGTTGCCGAAATGGTAGATATGGACGCCGTACAGGAATTCCGCAACAGAGCGATCAATCCCGAACACCCCGTACTGCGCGGTACCGCTCAGAACGGCGACATCTTCTTCCAGGCACGCGAGGCTTGCAACACCTATTATAATGCAGTTCCCGACGTCGTTGAGGAGTATATGAACAAGGTCAACGAAAAGATCGGTTCGGATTACAAGCTGTTCAACTACTACGGCGCTCCCGACGCTACTCACGTTATCGTGGCTATGGGTTCGGTATGCGATACCATTGAAGAAACCATCGACTATCTGAACGCTAACGAGGGCACAAAGCTCGGTCTTGTCAAGGTAAGACTTTACAGACCTTTCGCTGCCGACAGACTGGTACAGGCTATCCCTGCCACCTGCGAGCAGATCTCCGTTCTCGACAGAACGAAAGAGCCCGGTTCGCTCGGCGAGCCTCTCTATCTGGACGTTGTTGCCGCTCTCAAGGGCACTCAGTTCCACGACATTCCCGTTGCGTCCGGCAGATACGGTCTCGGTTCAAAGGATACCACTCCCGCACAGATCAAGGCTGTTTACTGGAACGCTTCATGGAAGGATACCTACAAGCCCAGATTCACCATCGGTATCAACGACGACGTTACTCACCTTTCTCTTGAAGTTGAGGATAAGCTCGATTCCGCTCCTGCCGGCACTACCGCCTGCAAATTCTGGGGACTCGGCGCGGACGGTACGGTCGGCGCGAACAAGAACTCGATCAAGATCATCGGCGACCACACCGATCTCTATGCTCAGGCATACTTTGCATACGACTCCAAGAAATCGGGCGGCGTGACCGTTTCTCACCTGAGATTCGGCAAGACTCCCATCAAGTCGACTTATCTTATCAATCAGGCTGATTTCGTTGCCTGCCATAATGAATCCTATATCGACAAGTACGATATGGTATCGGACATCAAGCCGGGCGGAACATTCCTGCTTAACTGTCAGTGGGATGCCGCAGAGCTCGAGACCAAGCTCCCCGGACAGGTAAAGAGATATATCGCTCAGAACAATATCAAGTTCTACACGATCAACGGCGTTAAGATCGGTAAAGAGATCGGTCTCGGAAACAGGATCAACACCGTTTTGCAGTCCGCATTCTTCAAGCTTGCCAACATCATTCCGATCGACGAGGCAGTCAAGTATATGAAGGACGCAGCTACCGCGTCTTACTCCAAGAAGGGCGAGGCTATCGTAAAGATGAACCACGACGCTATCGACGCCGGCTATCAGCAGGTCGTTGAAGTCGCAGTTCCCGAGGAGTGGAAGAACGCTCCCGATTCTCCGATGGGTATGCCCAAGGCTCAGTGCGCTAACAAGGTACTCGAGAAGTTCGTAAACGAGATCCAGATCCCCTGCAACGCTCAGAAGGGCGACGATCTGCCCGTATCTACATTCGTTGATATGGCTGACGGTACTTTCCCGCAGGGTTCTGCCGCATTCGAGAAGAGAGGTATCGCAGTAGACGTTCCCTGCTGGAACAGTCAGAATTGTATCCAGTGCAACTTCTGCTCTTATGTATGTCCTCATGCGGTCATCCGCCCCGTAGTAATGACCGACGCCGAGCTGAAGAAAGCTCCCAAGCTTGCTCAGGAGAAAGCCGTTCCTATGGTAGGTATGCCCGGATACAACTTCGTTATGACTATGTCTGCTCTGGACTGCACAGGCTGCGGCTCGTGCGTAAACGTATGTCCCGGCAAGAAGGGCAACAAGGCTCTGAATATGATGCCTCTGGAAACACAGCTCGCAGAGCAGGAGGTATTCAACTACGGTCTTACGCTTGACGAAAAGCCGGAAGTTCTGGCTAAGTTCAAGGAGACTTCCGTCAAGGGTTCGCAGTTCAAGCAGCCGCTGCTTGAATTTTCGGGCGCGTGCGCAGGCTGCGGCGAAACTCCTTACGCCAAGCTGGTAACTCAGCTCTTCGGCGACAGAATGTATATCGCCAACGCTACCGGATGTTCTTCTATCTGGGGCGGTTCAGCGCCTTCGACTCCTTACACCACCAACAAGAACGGCAAGGGTCCCGCTTGGGCAAACTCGCTGTTTGAAGATAACGCAGAGTACGGCTACGGTATGTTCTTAGCTCAGAACACGATCAGACAGAGAACTATCGCCAAGGTACTCGAGCTTGAAAAGACCACCAAGGCTGCCGGTCTTAAGACTGCGATCGAGGGTTATCTCTCCACGATCGACGACGGCGCGGCAAATTCGCCTGCTACAGACGCTCTTATAGACGCTCTGAAGAAGTCAAAGACCAAGGCTGCCGAGGAGATCCTCAAAGACGCAGACTTCCTGCGCAAGAAATCGCTGTGGATCTTCGGCGGTGACGGCTGGGCATACGACATCGGATTCTCCGGACTGGATCACGTTATCGCTTCCGGCGAGGACGTAAACATCTTCGTATTCGATACCGAGGTTTACTCCAACACGGGCGGACAGTCCTCTAAGTCCACTCCTACAGGCGCTATCGCACAGTTTGCTGCTGCCGGTAAGGAAGTAAAGAAGAAGGATCTGGCAGGTATCGCTATGAGCTACGGTTATGTATATGTCGCTCACGTTGCAATGGGCGCGGATATGAACCAGTGCATCAAGGCTATTGCCGAGGCTGAGGCTTATCACGGACCTTCGCTGATAATCGCTTATGCTCCTTGTATCAACCACGGTATCAAGGGCGGTATGTCTATCGCTCAGACCGAGGAGAAGAAGGCTGTAGAGTGCGGTTACTGGCACCTGTACAGATACAATCCCGCGCTCAAGGAAGAGGGCAAGAATCCGTTCACTCTGGATTCCAAGGCTCCCAGCAAGGATTATAAGGACTTCCTGATGGGCGAGGTACGTTACAACGCTCTGGCAAGACAGAATCCCGAGAGAGCCGAAAAGCTGTTCAGCAAGGCTGTAAAGAATGCGGCTGACAGATATGATTATCTGGTAAGATACGCAAATCTCTACAACAACGAGAAATAATTTTTCGCAAAAATATCTTAAAGACCGCCGCGGTTTTGCGGCGGTTTTTTCTTTCAGAAGTCAGAACGCTGCGCTTTTAAGAGGTAAGAGGTAAGACAGTGAGAGCCCATGGAAATCAATTTTTAAATTTTATGTAAGCATTTTAATATTTTTTATCGGTTCAGGCTGCCTTTTGGGTTATTTTTCCTCCGCCAGCGGCGGAGGAAAAATAATTTAATGTTATATTCTCCGCCTGCGGCGGAGAATATAACAAAAATCTCGTCTGACTGAGCAAAATATAATTATAAGAATAAAAACACTCCTATAAAATTGATTTCCGTGGTGAGAGCCTGCGGCGGATCATTTTAAGTATCGGTACGCGATTTCAGCCTGCCCAACCTTTCGGGAAAGATAAGCACTATATATATGAGAACGCTTCCGGAGGCATTCGATATGGAAAAACAACTTGCAGACAAATACATTTATCAGTATATGGACAGAATATTCGGCTTTGCGCTCGATAAACTGCACACCATTGACGGCGCGCGCGAACTGGCTTCGGATATTGTGTATGAGGTGTACCGCTCGTTTCTTAAAGCTGACGGCATTGTGAATGTTGACGGCTATGTTTACAGGATAGCAAGAAACGTGTACGCGCATTACATTGACAGCCTTTCACGCGGCAGAAATTTTGTCAGCATTGACGGCATGGTGATAGCCGCCCCCGAAGACACATCGGCAGAAGAAACCGAAACGGAGGAAATGCTTCGGCGCGAGATAGGGTATCTTTCTCAGCGGCAGCGCACTGTGATCTATATGCACTATTATGAAAAACGTTCGGTGACAGAGATAGCAGACAAGCTGAAAATATCGCAGGGTACCGTAAAATGGCATTTGTCTGACGCGAGAAGCAGACTGAAAGAGGGTATAACTATGAATTTGGGCGAACAGAATACACAGCTTAATCCGATAATATTTACAAATATGGGACACAGCGGCTCTCCGGGCGCAAACGGAGATACAAACGATATGTTCGATACGCGCCTTAAACAAAACATTGCATGGGCTTGCTACCGCGAACCTAAAACGCTTAAAGAGATCGCAAGGGCGGTGGGTGTGCCGCAGGTGTATGTTTCGGATGATCTGAAAAAACTGGTGGAGTACGCCTACATCGACAGGCTCGACAACACGAACGACCCGAAATATCGCACGAATATGCTGCTTTATGACGGCAGGGACAAGGCAGACTTTTCGCAGATATATTCTGATGCGGCACAGTTTATCTGCGATAAGTATCTGCCAAAGGTGTTTGAAGCTTTTGAAAACGACAAAGACCACTGGGGACTTTCCTGCGACGGGGGAGATCTAAACTTCCTGAAATACAGCGTGGTAATGCTGGCAGTAAGAAGACTTATACTCTTTGCCGATGAGATGTTTGAAAAATACACGGTCAAGCGTCCCGACGGCGGAGATTTTATAGCCCATGCAAACGTTGAGGACGATATTTCCATTACCGTCGAGCAGCCAAATCCCTACTGGTGCTGCGGATATATGACAAGGGGCATAAACGACGCGCCTGCCGAAGAGATATTTGAAAGCATATCTGTTGACTGCCGATACACGGACAGAAAGGGCGGCTGGCAGGATAATTTGCAGGAGGACTGGCAGCAGCTCACGAAGTTTATAAGGTACGGAAAAGACGCGCTTTCTCAGGAGGGTTACAAACGGCTGTGCGACAAGGGGTATCTCTATGAGGACAGAGTGCAGCCTGCGGTGATGAGGATAAAATGCAGCGAGGACATTGTCTCGGCGTTTTTCAGCGGACTGAACGACAAGATAGCAGTTCCCAACGAGGTGACGGAATTTTCCCGAAAAATGGACGAACGGGTGATAAATGAGAACAAAAAGCATTTTCCGCAGCATATGCACGAAACGCTGGAATGTTATTATTCAAACTGCCTTGGCAGCGGCATTATGATACCGAAAGTTATAGAGATACTGCTCGATCGCGGCGAACTGAGACCGCTTTCGGAAATACAGAAAAAGACGACGCTTTCGGTGCTGTGCATAAATGAATGAGAAATGCAAATGCACGGAAATCAATTTTATGAGAGTACTTTTAGCCTTATAGTTATATTCTCTGTCACAAAGCAAAGAAATAACATAATATGCAAAAAAACTTTCTCCGCCCCATTTATAAAACAGGAGCGATATGTACCTTGGACGGGCAGAAATGCCCCGTCCGGGAGGACCTCCGCCAACGGCGGAGAATATAACATTAAATTATTTTTCCTCCGCCGTTGGCGGAGGAAAAATAACCCAAAAGGCAGCCTGAACCGATAAAAAATATTAAAATGCTTACATAAAATTTAAAAATTGATTTCCATGACGCAAATGCTCCACTGTTTCTTTTTGCCGCATAGATAAATAAAAGCTGTTTCCCTTGCTGACAGTGAGGGAAACAGCTTTTTGCGTATGTTCTTTTTGATCTGCATTTTTAAAATGCAAAATAAATTCTTATGTATATTATTATATCTTTATCACATACTACCATTAATCCTTCCACAAAAGTCGGAAGAAAGTATTGGAAAGTACTATAGTAAATTCTGTAGCAGATCAGGAGGAACTTATGTCGATAACGAGAAGAACTTTGATAAGGATATGTTCTTTCGCCGTGGCGGCAGGCGCAGTGCTTGCGGCGAGAAATATCCAGCTTATGCGCCGCAATGAGCTTAATTCACTGGCGTTGGAATACAATTATATGCGTGCGGTCGAGGAGCTTTCAGCTGCGGCGGACAATATCAATAATACCCTGCAAAAAGAACTTTATGCCGGCACTGCGGATATGCACCAGAACCTTGCGCAGCAGCTCTGGAGGGATTCTTCCACGGCAAAAGCGGCTCTTGCGCAGTTGCCCGTCGAGGAGCTCCAGCTTGAAAATACCTATAAATTCCTTTCGCAGGTAGGAAACTATGCGCTTTCGATCTCGGAAAAGGTGCGCGAGGGGGAGGAGATAACCGATGACGAGTACCAAAAGCTTTCGTCGCTGCATGATTTTTCCCGACGTCTTTGCGACGATATGTGGGAGCTTGAAAACGGCATAACGAGCGGTGAGATAATTCTGAGCGCGGCGGCAAAGGAGTCCTCGCCCCAAAGCGGAGAAAAAGCTCCCACCGTTACGGAGGGGTTTGAGGATTTCGAGGAGGGCTTTGATTCCTATCCCTCGCTTATTTATGACGGACCGTTTTCGGATCACATTCTGGAGAAAAAGCCTTTGATGACTGAAAATGCTCCGCAGGTAACAAAACAGAAAGCGCTTGAACGCTGTGCAATGGCGCTCAATATCAATTCGGCGGATATAAAAGAAACTTCCGAAGAGGAGGGCAAAATGCCTTCGTGGGTATTTTCGGATAAGGACGGCGCTCTTACCTGTGCGGTCACGAAAAACGGCGGATATATTTCATATTTCCTCAAAAGCCGTCAGGTAAACGAGATCTCTATCTCAAGAGAAGAGGCTATAAACAATGCCGACAAGCTGCTTGAAAAGCTCGGCGTACTTTCCATGGAGCGCACCTACTACGAGGAATACAACAACGCGCTGGTGATAAATTATGCGTACAGCTATGACGGCACGGTATGCTATACCGATCTTATAAAGATCTCGGTCGCTATGGATAACGGAGAAATACTCGGATACGACGCGCGCGGTTATCTTGTAAATCACCAGAAACGCGAGTTTAAGGACGGCAGGATATCCATTCTCGACGCTCAGAAAAAGGTTTCGCCCAAGCTGACGGTAAAGTCGCGCAGTCTGGCGGTGATACCCTCCGATTCCACCGAGGAGCTGTTATGTTATGAATTTAAATGCCGTACCGAGGACGATCGGAACGTGTTGGTGTATATCAACGCATATACCGGCAAGGAAGAGCAGATACTGATACTCTACGAAAGCGAGAGCGGCACGCTTGCGATGTGATTTGAAGGACATTGATGTTAAGTGATCGTTTTGAAGTTTATATCAAACGGTCAAGGTGATTTGATAATACTGTTTTGGAAAAAATAATGCCCGAAACAGGCTGTTCTCCCCCCCATTGTGGGGGAGAATAGCATTTAAATTATATCCGCAATATTTTCGGCAATAGGCGTTTAGAAGTAAGATGTAAGAGGACAGAGGTAAGAAATGCTCATTGTGACCTTGTACCACAATATTTTCGGTAATAGGTGCGTAGCTGCCGCCGCAAGCGGCGGCGGAAAGAAATGCCGCCCAAGCTCAGGGGACGCCCTTCTTGTAGGTCGTCCCCTCTTTCAAAACAGTCCACCGGACTGTTTTGAAATTCACCCCTTGC
>CANRDT010000008.1 GCA_947629455.1 uncultured Ruminococcus sp. | reverse complement strand
TATAACAAAAATCTTGCAAAACTGAGCAGAATATCATTATAAGACCTAAAACACTATTATAAAATTGATTTCCGTGTCTTTTTTATTTCATATCATTGATGACTCCTCGTTCAAGAGGCTTTGAAAAGTCTATCGCCGACGACGGCACCCAGCCGACAGCGGCTCTTTCGGTAGTGACAAAGCTGTATTTTCCGTTATTGCAGCATACGGATACGCTCTCGCCTTTTCTGATCTCGGGAAACGCCGACAAAAACTGGTAGACGCTTATATTCCCGTCACTGACGTATATTTCTCTTTTCGGGATATATCCGCTTTCTCCCGTGACTTCGTTTTTCAGATACAGCAAACCGTCTCTTTCGCCCAATAACCTGATCTTCTGATATGACCAGTCAACATACACGGGTTCAAGCTCGCAGCGGAAGTCTTCTTTGACTGCAAATTTATCAAAAGGGGTATCCCACATAACCGAATAATTATAATTATCCCCGTCTTTTTCTATTATCAGCAGATTCATCTGACAGTTTTTCTTTATAGAAATACCTCCGTCAATATCCACTATTCTCTGCGCCGCGTCATAAACCGGCATATTCGATGAGCATGCTCTTTTGTAATTATAAGTCGGATAATGCCCCACTATCAGGATCTTGTCGGTCGGATTTTTCTTTCGCAGAAACCATTCGGCGGTAATGGCATATATCTCGTCGGTATTTTCCCAGTCGGGACGATCTTCCAGACCGGCATGAACGAATATATGCTCTTGGGTTTCAAGACATATCGGAAGATCGCGGAGAAATTCAAGCTGATCGCCATATTTATCCGTTACGGCTTTGCGTATGTCCAGCCAGTTTTCAAAAGTGCAGTTATCAAATCCGACGCTTTTCGCCATCTGATAAAAGCTGTTCTCATTATAATAAAACTTATCGCGGAATTTCTCATAAGGATAGGAATACGCCATTCTCTCGCAAAAAATATCATTGTTGCCTTTAAGACAATACGCGCGTTCGTTTTTGCACAGTTCATAAACATATTTCAGAGCGTTTATATTGTCGTGCCAATGCTCCAGAATATCGCCGACTATCACAAGAAAATCTTTCCCCGGACGATAATCCGCGCGTATCAGCAGCTTATCGAGCAGTCTGTAGCAGGTATGAATGTCGCTGACCGCTATCAGGCGGCACTTTTCGGGCAGTTCAAGTCTTATGGGATCTATCATTTATCCTTTCCTCCGAGGTCGTAGACTTTCATTGTTTCGCGCAGACGGCTCTCGTGTTTTTCGTAGTAACCGATAAGCCTGCCCTGTTCGTCTCTCAGTGCCGCCATATAAACGTCGGTATCCTCGCCGTTTCTGGTGTTATGAAAAGTGTAAACGATATTATTGTCCCGACTTTCAGCGAACCAGTTTACTACATCTTTTATTCTCTGTGCAGACGATGGCGAGTGACAATCAAGAATACTCTTTCCCACCAATGCCGCGCCGCCGCGCTTTGAATATCTTTCGACCGCCGCAGGATTCATATAAATTATTTTGTGATCCGTATCGCAGATAACGATGTGATCTTTTTCGGCGTCAACAATGCTTTTAAAATAAGCAGACAATTCCATAACTATTCCTCCGTATCTTTATATTATCAGCATACAATCTCCGAAAGAGAAAAACCTGTATTTTTCTCTTACCGCCTCGTTGTATGCGTGCATTGTATTATCATACCCTAAAAATGCGGATACGAGCATAATGAGCGTGCTTTGCGGAAGATGAAAATTCGTTATCAGTCCGTCTATCGCTTTGAATTTATATCCGGGATAAATGAAAATGTCCGTATCGCCGCTGCAGGCTCTTACTTCGCCGTAAAGGGACGCCGCGCTTTCAAGAGTGCGGCAGGAGGTAGTTCCGACGGCTATGACTCGGTTTCCTGCGGCTCTGGTCTCCGCGATGAGCCGCGCCGTTCTTTCGGGTATCTCGTAATGCTCGGTATGCATTTTGTGATCGAGTACTTTTTCCTCTTTCACAGGTCTGAAAGTCCCAAGTCCGACGTGCAGGGTGACATAGGCGATATTTATTCCGCCCTTTTCAAGCTCGGCAAGCATTTCTTTGGTAAAATGCAGACCTGCCGTAGGCGCGGCGGAGGAACCCGGCTCGTTGGCGTATACCGTCTGATAGCGTTCTTTATCCTTCAGCTTTTCTTTTATGTAGGGAGGCAAAGGCATTTGTCCTACCTGTTCCAGCGCCGCAAAAAAACTGCCCTCGCAGGAAAATTCGGCAATGCGGTTGCCGTCGGGCAGAACGTCCGTTATCACCGCCGAGATGAGTCCGCCGCCGAACACAAAACGCGTGCCGGGCTTTGCCTTTTTCCCGGGGCGGCAAAGTATCTCCCACTTCATATTTTCTTTCTGCTCGAGAAGAAGAAACTCGATAAAAGTGCCGTTGTCCGCCTTTTCGCCGTAGATCCTTGCAGGAAGTACGCGCGAATCGTTAAGCACGAGCAAATCACCCTTTTTCAGAAAATCGCATAGGTTATAGAAATGACTGTGGGTAAGCTTTCCCGTTGCACGGTCTGCCGCAAGCATACGGGAGGCGTTGCGCGGTTCGATCGGCGTCTGCGCGATAAGCTCCTCTGGCAGATAGTAGTCAAAATCGGTTTTCTTCATATTGTTAAGATCAAGCATTTTTATTCTCCGTTCGATAGGGAAAAACTGCGGCAATTTACGCCGAAGTTCCCCGATATTGTGTATTTTACAAAAAATTAATATTATTTTTTATTAAACTATTGACATATGGCTTTTAATTTGTTATCATTAAACAGAACAGATAGAGGTGCGGTCAAGATCAGTAACGCTCATATGACTAAGTCGCGGTTTCCCAAAGCCGATATATGAAACGTGAAAGGCAAGACTGCCGAAGCGCAGATGTGGGAAGTCTGCCGCTGACTGTAGTTTTAACAGAACTCCGGTTGTCATCATTACTTTTGATGGAGTGCTATCGGCATATTTTTAATGTGTCCAACATTCTTATTATATTGTAAGATGCGCCGGTTTTCAACCGGTTTTTTTATTATTTGTTTCAATTTTATGTTTTGTGCAAAAATTCTGTCGTGTTTGATTGTATGTTTCGGCATTTTGCACATAAGTAAAGGAGTTTTATCTGATGAAGAAATTCAAAGTAGGTATCATCGGCGCAACGGGTATGGTAGGTCAGCGTTTTTCGCTTATCCTGAGCAAACATCCGTGGTTCGAGGTAGTCTGCCTTGCGGCGTCGTCGCGTTCCGCAGGAAAGACGCTTAAAGAGGCGGTCGGCAGCAGATGGGCAATGACCGAGCCTATGCCGTCGGCTCTGGAAAATATGGTAGTCCTCGACGCCGAGCAGGATATTGAGAAGATCGCCTCGCAGGTGGATTTCGTATTCTGCGCCGTAAATATGAAAAAAGACGAGATCAAGGCTCTTGAAGAAAAATATGCGCGTGCGGAATGTCCCGTAATATCCAACAATTCCGCTCACAGGCATACCGACGACGTTCCTATGGTCATACCCGAGATAAACGCCGATCATATAGAAATAATCGCCGCTCAGAGAAAACGTCTGGGAACAAAGCGCGGATTTATCGCAGTCAAGTCAAATTGCTCGCTGCAAAGCTACGTTCCTGCTCTTGCTCCGCTTATGGATAAGTACAAAGTCACCAAAGCTCTCGCCTGCACATATCAGGCTATTTCGGGCGCGGGCAAGACCTTTGAAACTTTTCCGCAGATACTCGACAACGTTATCCCGTATATCGGCGGCGAAGAGGAGAAATCCGAAAAAGAGCCGCTCAAGATATGGGGACATATCGAGGGGGACAAGATCGTGGACGCCGTTTCTCCGTCTATCACCACGCAGTGCCTGAGAGTCCCCGTTTCGGATGGTCACACCGCCGCGGTATTCGTTTCGTTTGAGAATAAGCCCTCAAAGGAAGAAATACTTGACGCATGGAAGAATTACAGCGGCGTTCCGCAGGAGCTTGAGCTGCCCTCCGCTCCGAAACAGTTCCTCAACTATTTCACGGAGGACGACAGACCGCAGGCAAAGCTTGACCGCGATCTTGAAGGCGGTATGGCGGTATCTATCGGCAGACTGCGCGAAGATACGCAGTATGATTACAAATTCGTATGTCTTTCACACAACACGCTGAGAGGCGCGGCAGGCGGTGCGGTACTGTTGGCGGAGCTGCTTGCCGCAAAGGGTTACTTTGACTGACGATGATATTATGGACGTTCAAATAAGAAAATGCACACCTGATGATTCTGCGGTAGTTTTCGGATATATCAGGGAGCTTATCGACTATCACGGTTATCTGGGCAGCTTTGAGCTTACGCAAGACCGCCTGAAAAAGCTTATTGCCGACAATGACATATACAGTTTTCTTGCGCTTGCGGACGGCAGACCGGCTGGTATTCTGGACTGCTTTTGCAGGTATCACACTACCCTCACGGGGCGCGCGGTCCTCTATATAGAAGATTTGTTTGTAGAGGAAAAGTTCAGGGGTATGGGTATCGGAAAGCAGCTGTTTGCGGCGGCTAAGTCGATCGCGGCTGAAACGGACTGCGAAACTATCGAGCTCAAATGCGCGGTGTGGAATGAAAATTCGGCAAAGTTCTACGAATCGCTTTCAATGAGACCCGACCGCGAATGGGTGACGTATACGCTTGAAAGAAAAATGTTTGACAGCTGAATTTTTTTTAAATGATTTTCGCATTTTGCAATTTAATGACAAGACGGACAATATTCTGAATTTACCGAAAGGAGATCAGTTATGAAGAATACTATTTTTACCGGCGCGGGAGTAGCTATCGTAACTCCGATGAACAACGACGGTTCTATCAACTTCGATGAGCTTGGCAGACTTATCGACTTCAACATCGACAACGGCACAGACGCTATTATTATTTGCGGCACTACGGGCGAAAGCTCGACTATGACCGACGAGGAACATATCGCGTGTATAAAATTCGCCGTTGAAAAGACCAACAAGCGCGTTCCGGTCATTGCGGGAACGGGTTCAAATCACACGGATTATGCCATACATCTTTCGCAGGAGGCTGAAAAGCTGGGGGTAGACGCTCTGCTCGTAGTAACACCCTACTACAACAAGACTTCTCAGGAGGGACTTATCAGGCACTACAGCGCAATTGCCGATTCGGTATCGCTGCCTATCATTATGTATAACGTCCCCTCGAGAACGGGAGTAAATATCGCTCCGAGCACCTGCCTTGCGCTCTCAAAGAAAGCAAACATAACAGCCGTCAAGGAGGCAAGCGGAAATATCGGTCAGGTTGCAGAGATCGCCGCCCTGTGCGGAAACGATCTGGATATTTATTCGGGCAACGACGATCAGATCATTCCGATAATGGCTCTCGGCGGAAAGGGAGTCATCTCAGTGCTGTCAAACTGTATGCCTTTTGAAACGCACGAAATTTGCGAGCTTTGTCTTGCAAATAAATATGACGAGGCAAGGGAAAAGGCGTTTAAGATACACAGATTTACAAAGGATCTTTTCTGCGACGTAAATCCTATACCCGTCAAAGCGGCTCTTAATTTAATGGGATTCAACGCAGGTCCGTGCAGACTGCCGCTTATCGACTTAAACGAGGCAAACGCCGAAAAGCTTGCCGATTCGATGAAGGCTATCGGACTTATAAAGTAAATGCGTGCGGCGAATGCGACTTCGTCTGCATAAGATCGCGCTCCGCTGTCGACGGCATTGGCAGCGGAGCATTAATGAAAGGAATTAAAAATATGACAAATATCGTTATATGCGGCGCTTGCGGCAAAATGGGAAAAAACATCGCCGAAATTATTGACGGACGCAGCGATTGCAGGACTGTCGCAGGCGTTGACAAGGCGGCAGGCAGCAGCACCGAATTTCCCGTTGTTGAAAAGCTCGGTATGCTTGAAGTCCGTCCCGACGTTATCATTGACTTTTCACACCCCTCTCTGCTTGACGAGCTGCTCGATTACTGCCTTACGAACGGCACTGCGGCGGTCATTGCAACGACAGGATATACCGAAGCGCAGATAGCCGCTATACATAAAGCCGCTGAGAGCGTGCCGATATTCTTTACTTTCAATATGTCGCTGGGAATAAATCTCCTTGCAGGACTTGCGAGAAAGGCGGTAGATGTCCTCGGCGGACAGTTTGATATAGAGATACTCGAAAAGCACCACAATCAGAAGATAGACGCTCCGAGCGGAACCGCTTTAATGCTTGCAAACGAGATAAACGATGAGGCAGGCGGCGGATATACATATGTCTACGACCGCCATTCGGTACGCGCTAAGAGAAGTCAGAAAGAGATCGGAATATCAGCCGTAAGGGGCGGCACTATCGTGGGAGAACACGAGATAATTTTTGCGGGTCAGGACGAAGTGATCACGCTCAGGCACGAGGCATATTCCAAAAAAGTATTTGCTGTCGGCGCGGTGAATGCCGCCGTTTTCCTCAAGGACAAGTCCGCCGGATTGTACGATATGAACGATCTTATAAAAGAAGGATAATTTACCGTACAAAGCAGTTTTGTCGGTATTTTCAAAAAATCACGCCCGCATTCCACGGGCGTTTTTTGTTTTGATATTATTTTATATCGGCGCGCATTTTCACTTTGAAAACAAATACCGCCGCCGTTGTGAACGCAGCCGCCCATACCACGGTTATCAGAAAATGTTTTCCGAATCCCTCAAATTCAAGCGCGGAGGCAAGCCTTGCGACTTTCACCGAATGATAAAACGGCAGTGCCTTGCTGATCTTAAGAAGTACGCCGCCTGTCCTGTCGGCATCGAACCACACCCCTCCCAGAAACGATGAAAGAGAAATGATCACCGAACAAAGTCCCGGAGCGGCTTTTTCACTGAAAAGCGTACCCGATAAAAGCCCGAGCGAGATAAACATTATCATCGTCGGAAAAAGCGATACCGCAGCAAGAGCAAGGCCGCCCAAATGAAGTTCGACCTTAGTAAAAAGAGATACCGCCTCCGACACCGCAAAGGTGATAACCGTCTGCAGCGCGGCAAGCAGAAATGCCGGCAAAGTGTACCCGACAATGAAATCGCCCGAGCGCATGGGAGTGGCGTAAAGTCTTACAAGAAACGCGCCCAAACGGTCTTTTGCGGCTGTAAGACAGACAAACAGCATAATAAATGTCAGACCGAAAACCGCAATTGCACCTGCCAGATCGTCTATCCTGAAAATGGTCATACCCGTTTCCTGCGGAATACTGTCGTTGATGAGCGTCATTACGACAAGCATTATCAGCGGAAAACCCAGACAGAAAATATAACTCAGCGGATCGCGGATAATTTCTTTAAATATTCTTACCGAAAATGCTTT
Organism: uncultured Ruminococcus sp.; assembly: GCA_947629455.1. GTDB lineage: Bacteria > Bacillota > Clostridia > Oscillospirales > Ruminococcaceae > FB2012. Next base: position 70,110 of record CANRDT010000008.1, on the reverse strand, counting down.
CTTTCTCATTTTCCACCTCCGACTATTCTGATAAATGAGTTTTCAAGACCTTTTTCGCCGCTAAGACTTTCAAGCTCGCAAAGCGTTCCGAGAGCCATGACTTTGCCGTTTGCCATTATCGCGATACGGTCGGCAAGTTCTTGAGCCTCGTCCATATAGTGCGTCGTGAGTATAATAGTTATCTTCCCTTTCAGAGCGCGAACTATCTTCCACATCTCACGTCGCGCGAGAACGTCAAGACCGAGGGTCGGCTCGTCGAGAAACAGCACTTTCGGCTCACCGATGAGCGCGAGAGTTATTGAAAGCTTGCGTTTCCAACCGCCCGAAAGTGTTCCGGCACGCTGATCTTTAACATCTTCCATATTGAAAAGTGAGATCATTTTGTCCGTCACTCTGACTGTCTTTTCCTGCGAATATCCGTATATACCGCAGAACATTCTGATATTTTCACAAACCGTGAGGTTTTCAGCTACCGCCGTTTCCTGCGTTGATATTCCGACAAGCTTTTTAACTTCATTCGATTCGGTAAGACAATTCTTTCCCATAATATAACATTCTCCGCTTGTCGGACGGCAAAGGCAGGTAAGCATTCTTATCGCCGTTGTTTTCCCCGCGCCGTTTACTCCGAGCAGCGCGAAAAGCTCTCCCTCATTGACGGTAATGTTCATCTGATCCACTGCGGTCTTATCCTTGTATTTTTTGGTAAGAAAACGTGTTTCAATACCGAACATAAAACCACCTACTTATCGAATATTTCACAGATCTTTATTACGGCTATCCCTCTGTCCTCATCGCCGAGCAGCAGTACCGAATCGCCCGTTTTCAGATCAAACACTTCTCGGCATTTCTTTGGCAGAGTTATTTTGCCGCTCTCGTCCAGACGTGCCACGCCGAAGATATACTTTTTGCCGTGTTCTTTTTCGGGGAGAGATGTCAGGTTGCGGACGAGCGAATCGACAGTCACCTCATACATATCCGCGAGCGCGATAATATTGTCGATGTCGGGCAGCGATCCGCCGCGCTCCCATTTTGCGACCGCCTGCCGCGAAACTCCGAGACGCTCCGCTACCTGCTCCTGAGTAAAACCGTTTTGCTTTCTGTACAGCTTGAGATTGTTAAAGTCCATAATTTCACCTCAACGTTATTATAATGCATTTTTATCTGATTTTCAACCAATCGCAACTTACAGTAATGTTAATTTCGGTTTACATTTTTGATAAATAATAACAGGACGCCTTTGGCAAAAAAAGCGTCCCGTAACAAGTTTTGTTATGTTGTAATATTTTTACACTGCCCCTGCGTTTACGCTGTCTGCCGCCTGCGGTTTGGGGAGCTTTCTGAGATATTTATACACCGATCGGTAAAGCTGATATGCGTCTTTAAACTCCTTATCCGAAAGAGCTATACCGCCGAAACAGGTCTTTTCAAACAATCTTGCGATCGGCTCAACGTCTATCGCACGATTATCCGCAGCATAAGCCGTGAGCATATCGGGAGTATACGCCGACAAGTCTTCTCTTGAGGAAAACTCCAGCAGTTTTATAATATGTCGGTAAAGTCGGACTATTCTCTTGTCGCCCTTTACGAATTTCATATATACGCGGAAGATAAATTCCACTATCCTGTCCAGCAGGAGTATGAACACTACAAAGAATATTACGCCGAGGAATACGAGTATCCTGCTGAGATACTGAGCGAACAGCGCAAAATTGAATCCGCCGCTCTGCGAATAATCCGCCATATAGCCGGGCACCGTGGGATCGAAAGTTATCCAGCCTGCGCCGTTGATATACACTTCGACAAATGCGTGAGCGTGAGAATCGCGGATAACTACCGAACCGTCCTCCGATCTTTCGTATCCTGCAAAGCCTTCCACATAACGGGCAGGAAGTCCGCAAAGCCTTGCCATGATCGTCATAGCCGTGGCATAGCTGGTGCATGAACCCGTCTTGCTTTCAAACAAGAAGTAATCTATCGACTCGTCCTCGGGAATATATTCCAGATCGTACACATAATCATTTTCTTCAAAATAATCCGAGAGAGCCATAGCCTTTTCAAAATCCGTATTGCAGTCGACGATTATCTCCTGCGCAAGATCGTACATCTCCTGCGAATATTCAACTCCGCCGGTAAAGTTATTGATAACATATCCATATTCCTCTAAAAGGTTATTGTCGGGAAGATCGCCGTTTTCGACCGCCTCGTTAAGCATTGCAAAATAATCGTCGCCGTTTAATGAAAGAGAGCCTGCATAATCAACATATTCGTCAGTTTCGGGATAGTATGAAAGAGTATAATCGTAATCCGCATCGAAATATTTCACCACAACTTCTCCGTCGCCTATTGTGTAGAAGTTGTCGCGGAAAGAATCCTTGTAGGTCTGAGCTACCGTTCCGGCAGGAGCAGGGATATAATAGCCGTTGAAATCATCGTCATAGACGCGGAATGTGTGGAGCTCGGGACTTGCCGCCGTGAAAAGATCTTCAGTCAGACCGTATTTTTCATATTTTCCCGTAGCGGCAAGCGATCTCATGGAATCATACATATCCTTGCGGCTGTTCTTTGCAAGGCGGTAATAGTCAAAGCCTGTATAACGCGCCGTAACGTCCTCGGCGTGCCAGCGGTCGTCATAAAAATCGTTATAATTCTGCCGTTTCAGATAGTAAACGGGCAGTTCCTGGTCCGACTCGAAATAGAAAAGTATCTCATTTGTATAGCTTGCGCCGAAACGCGGAGAAGATGTTTCGCTGTAACTGGTATAGTCCGCGATCGCGTCATCGGTATCGGCGGCGTTGAGATCAAATGCAGTGGCGTCGGACTCAAGCACCGATCTTACTTCCGGTCTGGGAACGACCATAGCCACCGCTCCCACGAATGAAACGAAAAGCGCAATGGAAATGACGTAGGACAGGTTGACTACGACCTTGACATCTCTTTTTCCGTTGAGATTCTGACGGTTATGTACCAAGACCGCGAGAAAAAGAGTTATCAGCACCGCGATCTGCAATTCGGACATAGAGTCGGCTCTTTTGGCGCAGATAACGAACGGGAAAAGCACGCAAAGCATAGAGCCGAGACTGCGGTATCTGACTATCGTAAAGTAGTAGATGATCGAAGAGAGGAAAAATCCGCCGAACAGCATGAGCGCGTAAAAATATTCTATGACAAATCCGGCATTGTCGCGGTTGAGGTAGAACCAATTGACGAACCATACGCCTGAATGATAATATCCCATTCGCGTGAAATATCCCGCAAGATAGGCTGCCGCGACAAACATAACCGTGTATATGAGCGCACCGATAAACTTGTGTTTCTTTATCCAATCAAATAGGATAAAAAGCAGCGCGGCAACTACAAAATACAGCGCGGTATACTGCCAGCATTTTTCATAGTAATAACATTTTATAACGTCATATGCCACTGCCGAACCGAGCAGCAGCGGAAGTATATAAACACTGAACCTTTCGATAATTTCTTTTCTGATATTCATATCCGTTTCCTAAACTAATTTCTTGAATTCAAATTCGGAAGTACATATCCACATATTCTGATGAGAACCGGGCAGAAAACCGCTGTTCTCGCTGACAATGACCATTGCGCCCGTTTCAAATATATCCTGAGCCATGGACAAGTGAGCCATATCAACGCAGGAAAAGCAGACGATCCCGCCTTTGCTCTGCGCCTCTTCGGGTAATCTCGACTGAGGAGTGACGGGGGAAAATCCCGATAACTCTTCCTGCAATTCAATGACGTCTTTCATGGAACGCACGCAGATATGCCGCCATTCGCCGATATAGTAATAGATCTCGCTTTCAAGTCCCTGCCGGACGAGCATTGCAAGCATTGCAAGGCAGCCCTCGATGACAATATCTAAGTTCTTGTGATCGAGGTCGCTCATAACGGGAAATTCGGGGCAGTCAAGCACAAATACCTGACTTGAAACGGAGAGTTTTTCGTCCATACGCACCATAAATATGTTACGCTTTGAGGAAAGTTTCCAGTTTATTTTTTTCAGCGGATCGCCGGGGGAATATGCTCTGTGTTCATAGCCCGGAGTACCCGTCGCTCCGACAGCTGATTCGGAAGTTTCCTCCTCGCTGTCGTCAAATCCCGAATTTTCCGAAGTTGTCTTGAGTATCTCGGGCTGCGCTCCCGTATCGGGAATGTTGGGAAGTATTTTTACTTTATAAATTTTTTCTTCCTGCGACTGATCAAGAATTTTATAGCTTGTTATGCCGAGAAAATCGACAAGGCGCATATCCTTGATACACACGGAAGAAAGTCCCGAATACACCGCAGTAAACGAGATCTTTATCTCCTCATAATTGCGAAGTGAGGTGAGAGCAAGCTTGTAGATCAGCTTTTCGTCTGCGTGCAGCTGCGGAGATGAACCAAGTTCCACCTCGATAAAAGGGGTAGGAAGTATTGTGGATTTTTTCAGCCTTATCTGCACGGTAAGGGTGTCCCCTTTTGCGATCATCTTGTGGGAACAGATCACCTGCGCCGAAATTTTCCTGCGCTCGAACAGCATTATAAGCTGAGAAAAAACATACGCAAGTATGAGTATGGCAGCTATCATTACACCGCCGCGCCCGTCGATCATAACTGCCATAAGGCAGGCAACGCCGATACAGAAAACATATCCGGCAATGTTCTTTATGTACCTGAGAACGCTTTTCAGTCTGTCCATATCAGTTACCGCCGTCGGCAGGAGCTTTTACCGTAAGCGCGATCTGCTCCATCGCCGCCTCGTTGGTCGGAAACGCGGACTTGCCCTTGGGCGAGAGCATAAGTCTGTGCGCCAGAACATCGCTCATAACGTGCTTTACATCGTCGGGAACAACGTAATTTCTGCCCTTGACATATGCGTAGGCTTTGGAGGAACGCATAAGCGCGATACTTCCGCGCGGCGAAACTCCGAGCTTTACATAATCTGAATTTCTCGTTGCGTTGACTATATCAATAATGTAATTTTTTATACTCGGCGCGATTATTACCTCCGCCGCCTCTTTCATCATATCCGCAACGTCCCTCACGGTCATAACAGGTTCAACAGTCCGTTTTTCTGTACCTGTTTCGCTGCGGCTGATGATCTCAAGTTCCTCGTCGGCAGTGGGATAGCCCATTGATATTTTCATAAGGAATCTGTCCATCTGCGCCTCGGGCAGATGATATGTACCGTAAGTCTCCACGGGATTCTGAGTCGCCAGAACCATAAACGGCGCAGGCAGGTCGTAAGTCTGACCGTCAAGGGAGATCTGGTGCTCCTCCATTACCTCCAGAAGGCTTGACTGCGACTTCGGAGATGCGCGGTTGATCTCGTCCGCAAGAAGAAAATTGCACATAGCTGCGCCCTGTTTATATTCAAGTTCTCTCGTCTGGGGATTTATCATCGAAAATCCCACTATATCCGACGGCATAATATCCGGAGTGAGCTGGATACGGTTGAATTTTCCGTCTACCGACATTGCCAGTGCGGAAACCATCTGAGTTTTTCCGACTCCGGGAACATCTTCTATAAGGACGTGACCGCCGCAGAGCATAGCGGCTATTACCTTTTCAATGGGGTCGCGTTTTCCTACGATAATTTTCTCTACATTTTCCACAATAATATCAACTTTGCTGCTCATAGATCATACCTCACAAGTACTTAAAATCCTAAATAATTTATATCATTAACAGTAAAATGCATACAAAATAATTATACAACACAAGCATTAAAATGTCAATATTTTCACACGTTTTTCAAAAAAATCGCCCCGCAGACAAGCCGCAGGGCATATGAAAAATATTAATATTAGTGAATGTCACTGTAAAGTCCGATATAAAGCTGAGCGGATCTTTTCCAGCTGAAATCTTCCTTCATAGCAAGATTTACCAGATGTCCCCACTTCATTCTGTCATCATAATATGACCTCGCCCTCGTGCAGGCATCAAGCATATCATGAGCGTTATAGGACTTGAATGTAAATCCGTTTCCGCCGGGAGCGCCCGCATCGTGGATAGAATCCCTCAATCCGCCCGTTTCACGGACTATCGGAATAGTACCGTATCTAAGAGAGATCATCTGAGCAAGACCGCAGGGTTCGCTCTGCGAAGGCATAAGGAACATATCCGCGCCTGCGTATATCCTCTTGGAAAGCGGAGGAACGAATCCGATCGTCGCGCTTACGCGGTCGGGATAACGGTAATGCATCTCGCGGAAGAAGTCCTCATAGATCTTCTCGCCCGAACCGAGAATGGCGAATTTGTAGCCGAGTCTGATGATGTCCTCAAAAACATACTTGATAAGATCAAGTCCCTTATGAGAAACGAAACGTGTAACGATACCCATTACCGGCTCTTTACCGGGAGCAAGTCCCAGCTCTTCAAGAAGTCTTGCCTTGCATATCGCCTTGCCGGATTTATCGTTCAGGCTGTAATTCTTGGGGATATTGGGGTCGGTCTCGGGATTGTAGACGTTCTGGTCGATACCGTTGAGGAAACCGCACAGCTTGTACTGCTTGTGAACGAGTATCCTATCAAGACCGTGAGAATACCACGGGTCGAGAATTTCCCACGCATAGCTTGGCGAAACGGTAGTCACCTTGTCGGAGACCTCGATAGCCGCTTTCATAAAGTTTACATCGCCGTCATACGAAAGCAGGTCGGTATAGTAAAGCGGAATACCCATCAGATCATTGATGAGTTCAAGACCGTACTGTCCCTGATACTGGATATTGTGTATGGTGAACACTGTCTTTATATCCTCATAGCCGCCCTGATAGCGGTAGAAGATGTCGTAGTATACGGGAACGAGCGCAGTCTGCCAGTCGTTGGCGTTGATGACCTGCGGCTTGAAGTCGATATAATGCAGCAACTCCAGAACGGCACGCGAGAAGAAGATGAATCTTTCGGCATCGTCATAGAAACCGTACAGACCGTTTCTTGCAAAGTAGTATTCGTTATCAAGGAGATAGTATGTAACGCCGTTTACGTTTCCCACGAAAACGCCGCAGTACTGATTTCTCCACGCAACGGGAACGGTGAAGTTCGTCAGATATGTAAGCTGGTCTTTAAGCTCCTGCTTGATCTGACTGTAATAAGGGATAACTACCCTGCAATCGTGCCCCTCGGCATTGATAGCGGCAGGCAGAGAACCCGCAACATCGGCAAGTCCGCCCGATGCGATATACGGAAGAGCCTCGCTGGCTGTGTATAAAATATTCAAGATTAAACCCTCCTTTTTATTCACCGCCGACTCTTTACAGACAAGATCCGGCGCTGATAATTGCTTTTCAGATCAGACAGATGCACCCTTGCCGATATACATAGGATATGTAGGTGCGCTCGTAAGGATATGATTATCGCCGATATTAACGTTCTTGTCGGTGATAAGATAATTGATCTCGGAATTCATTCCGACTACCGTTCCCTGCATAAGCACGCAGTTCTTTACCTTTGCGCCCTTGCCGACCTTTACTCCTCTGAACAGGACTGAATTTTCAACTTCGCCTTCGATAATGCAGCCGTCAGCGATAAGCGAATTGGTCACCTTGCTGTCGAGATCGTACTTAACGGGAGCATTGTCGCTTACCTTGGTGTAGATAGATCTCTTTGGCAGATAGAGCTGGCTCGCCTTTTCGTGATCGAGCAGATCCTGATTTGCCTTGAAGTAGCTGGAAACGCTGGATATTTTGCTGAAGTATCTGTCGTATTCATATACCTTGATGTTCAGCTGATCGCACTTAGCCTGGAGAATATCCGTTTCAAAGCTTACGTTTCCTCTTGCGATCGCGTCGGCGACCATATCTATAAGGAACTGCTTGCTCATCACGAAAATATTAAGGCTCATGGTGCAGGTGCCGCTGATATCCGGCTGGATAATTACAGACCTTACCGTGCCGGTATTGTCGGCGTTGAGTATGGTGGACTGCTTGATGTCCTCGGACGAATAAGGACCCGTATGAGCGACAACGGTTATATCCGCACCGCTTTCAACGTGTTGTTCGATAATAGGTTTGAAGTCCATATTCGTGATGATGTCGCAGTCTGAAAGAACAACGTAGCTTGACATCGAATTTTTGATAAAGCTTATCGCTCCGTAGAGAGCCTCGATCCTGCCCCTGTAGAGCTTGCTTTCAACATTGCCGAAAGGAGGAAGTATATACAGACCGCCTTTCTTTCTTGCGAGATCCCACTCTCTGGCTGAGCCGAGATGATCGAGCAGCGACTGATAATTGGACTTTGTAATTACTCCGACTTCAGTTATGCCGCTGTTTACCATATTGGAGAGCGGAAAGTCTATCAGGCGGTATCTTCCGCCGAACATAATAGAACCCATGGTCCTGTTTTTTGTAAGATCGCCTACGGTCATATCGTGCATATTTGCAAAGATAAGACCAAGCACGTTACCCATATTTACATCCATTGCAGTCAGTCCTTTCTTACATATCCGTTGAGATAATAGCCTTGGGAGCAACTACCGCTCCGTCTGAAATATTCAGATTATGACCGACAACGGCTACGCCCCATGTATCCTTGTCGTCAATGTTTTCAGGTCTTGCGCCGATCTGGGCGTTTTCTCCGATAACGGAGTTCTCGCCTACGATCGCATACTCGACCTTTGCGCCTTTCTTGACAACGCATCCGGGCATAAGGATAGAATCATAGATCTCAGCGCCTTCTTCAACGGTAACGCCGTCCGAGATCATAGAGAACTCGACGGAACCGTCAATGTAGCAGCCCTCGGTTATCATGGAATTCTGCACCATGGCGTTCGCACCGATGTACTGAGGAGGAACGACGGGATTTCTTGAATAGATCTTCCATGCCGGATCGTACAGGTCGATCGGGATATTGGGATTGATAAGATCCATATTAGCCTCCCAAAGGGAGTCGATAGTACCAACGTCTTTCCAGTATCCGTCAAATCTGTATGCGACAAGCTTTTCTCCTGCGGCTCTCATATCGGGGATAATGTTCTTGCCGAAGTCCTTACTTGCCTCTTTGTCCTCTTCGTTTGCGATAAGATATGCTCTGAGCTTTTTCCATGTAAAGATATAGATACCCATTGACGCAAGCGTAGAGCGCGGATTCTTCGGTTTTTCCTCAAAGTCGATTATATTGTCGTTCTCATCGGTTATCATTATACCGAATCTCGACGCCTCTTCCTTGGGAACGTCAAGCACCGCGATAGTAGCGTCAGCCTGTTTTTCCTTGTGGTAGTTAAGCATTTTGTTATAGTCCATTTTGTAGATATGGTCGCCTGAGAGTATGATAACATACTCGGGATCGTATCTCTCGATGAATGGGATATTCTGATAGATAGCGTTCGCAGTGCCGGAATACCAGTCGGCGCCCGACGCTTTCTGATAAGGCGGCAGCACATGAACACCGCCGTGGATACGGTCAAGATCCCAAGGCTGACCGTTTCCTATGTACTCGTTAAGAACAAGAGGCTGATACTGAGTAAGTACGCCTACAGTGTCGATACCGGAATTGATACAGTTAGAAAGAGGAAAATCAATTATCCGGTACTTGGCTCCGAAAGGAACCGCAGGCTTAGCCACCGTCTGAGTCAGCGCGTACAAACGACTGCCCTGACCGCCCGCAAGCAGCATAGCCACACATTCTTTTTTGTTGAACATAATAATTCACCCACCAATATTAAATATTTGTCATCTATTTTTTAGCCGCATCTTCGGCTAAGGACTTACTTTTTTCAGCTGCGCCCGACTTTTTGGCAGGGGCAGTTTTTGACGCGGAGCTTTTCGCAGCGGTTGACTTTTTCTTCTTCGAGTCGGAGGACGCGCCGCTCTTGTCTTTCTTTTCCGCAGTTTTCTTCTCAGGCGCTTTCTTCACCGTGAAGTACATTACAGAAAAAGGCGGAATATCAATGCTTATCGAATTATCGAATCCGTGCATAGGCACGGGCTTTGATTTTACCGTTCCGTTCGTTATCGGCGAACCGTCAGGAGTTGTGGAATTGAGTACCTCCGTATACGAACCCTTGTAGGGTACGCCGAAACAGTAAGACGTCCTGCCCACGGGAACGAAATTGCAGATGATTATCAGCTCGTTGCCCTTTTGGTCAAAGCGGCGGAATATGATAATGCTCTGTCTGTAGTCGTCGTTGGATATCCAGCTGAATCCGCCCCATGTGAAGTCGTTTTCCCAGAGCTGAGCGTGATCGAGATAGAAATGATTGAGCGTTCTGATATAATTCTGATAATTTCTGTGATTCTCATATTCCTCGATCATAAACCACTCCAGACCGTTTTCGTAATCCCACTCTCTGAACTGAGCGAATTCCGAACCCATAAAGAGCAGTTTTTTGCCGGGGTGAGCCATCATATAAGCCATAAACAGCCTTGCCTGCGCAAATTTCTGATCGACATCGCCGCCGAACATCTTATTTACGAGCGACGCTTTGCCGTGAACTACTTCGTCGTGCGAGATAGGCAGTATGAAATTCTCCGAGAACGCATAGAAGAAGGAGAATGTCAGCATATCGTGGTGGAAGGCTCTGTGGATAGGATCCATGGACATATACTTGAGCATATCGTTCATCCAGCCCATATTCCACTTGAAGTTGAAACCGAGGCCCCCGTCTGAGGTAGGCTTGGTGACCATAGGCCACGCCGTTGATTCCTCTGCGATCATCAGCGTCTTGGGATTTCGGCTGAATACCGCCTCGTTAAGCTTTTTGAAGAAATCTATCGCCTCAAGATTCTCGTGACCGCCGAAAACGTTCGGAGTCCATTCGCCGTCACGCCTATCGTAATCGAGATAGAGCATAGACGCCACCGCATCTACTCTCAGTCCGTCAACGTGGTACTTTTCAAGCCAGTAGAGCGCGTTGGAAATAAGGAATGATCTTACCTCGGGTCTGCCGTAGTCAAATACCCTCGTACCCCACGCAAGATGATCTCTCTTCTTAGGGTCGGAATACTCATAGGACGGACCGCCGTCAAATTCAAACAGACCGGCTTCGTCCCTCGGAAAATGCGCCGGTACCCAGTCAAGGATAACGCCTATCCCTGCCTGGTGGAAGAGATCTATCATCTTCATAAGATCGGCAGGCGTTCCGAAACGCGAGGAGGGTGCGTAATAACCTATGCCCTGATAACCCCACGAGCCCTCAAACGGGTACTCCGCAAGCGGCATAAGCTCGATATGAGTATAACCCATATCCTTTATGTAGGGAATTATCTCGTTTGCAAAACGGATATAGCTGTAATACTTGCCGTCGTCCGGCTTTTTCCACGAATTGAAGTGAACTTCATATATATTCATGGGAGAGTTATAGATATCCTTCTGCTCCTTTTCCTTCTGCCATTTCTGATCGTTCCACTGATACTCGTTTATATCGAATATCTTTGTTCCGGTACTCGGACTTACCTCCATATGGCAGCCGTACGGATCGGATTTAAGGCGCGTTGTTCCGTCACAGCCGACGACTGAAAACTTATATGTATCAAACTGTTTCAGTCCCTCGACGAACGTTTCCCACACCTCGGTATCGGCGATCATTTCCATTTGATTTTTCGATGCGTCCCAGTCGTTGAAATCTCCGACTACAGAGACCGCTTTCGCCTTAGCCGCCCATACGCGGAAGTAATAACCGCTCTTGCCGTCCTTTTCCCCCTTGTGGCAGCCAAGAAACTCATAGGTCATGAGGTTGGTTCCCTGATGAAAAAGATGCAGCGGAAGAGCATAGTTTTCGGGTATCTTATCTATCATAACTTTTCCTCCAAGCTGCGAGATCGTATTAAAAATAATCCCACGATTATATTTTAACCGATTTTGAACGGAGTTGCAATAGTTTTAGTTATTATTTTCGGTTTATCACATATTTCAACAAAACTTTTTGTGCAATATGACAACAAGAAAACGTTAAAGTTGAACAAATTTAAAATTTGAAAAGGAATCATCTGGAAGAAATTTTAATAACAGCTATGGAAATATCGTCTCTCCTGCCGTTCTCAGCCTTTTTCATTGCAGCCTCTCCGAGCGACTGCGACAGCTGCTGGGGTGTGGTAAGTCCGCTCTTTATAAGCGCGGGAGTCTGCCGTATAACGCTTTCGGAAACTCCGTCGGAGGACATAATGAGCATATCCCCCGAAAACAGTTTACAGCCGGTAATATCGGGTGAAAACGCGCGGAGTATCCCTGCCGGAAAAGCCTGTCCGCCTATAGCCTTGACAGCGCCGTCCCTTATGAGATATGCAGGCGACGCGCCTGCTTTGAGAAATTCTCCGCTGCCGCCGCAAAGATCGAGCCGCAAAAGATCAAGCGTAGCGAAAGATTCCTCCCAGCCCTTGACGCGAAGTATCGAATTTATCAGTCTGTAAGCGGACTGCATAGACAGACCGGCTTTGAGCAGACGGCAGGCAAGGCTGACCGCGAACATTGAATCGAGCTTGGCGCGTTTTCCCGTGCCCATTCCGTCGGAGATAATAACATATTTTTCGGAAGGAGAAATATCGAGCGATTCGACCGTATCGCCCGAATAACCGTCGTCCTCGGAGCAAGCCTGAAAAAAGCTCACCTCCGCCTGATAATCGGGCAGTTCGGTAAACGCAAGCCGCGTAATGCCGCCCGTTTCGGTTATCACGGGAATATCATAATCGGTTTCGGTAATGTCGCTCATTCCGACCGTGAGCCTGACAAGATCCCCCCTGAAAGAGGAAGTAAGATATATCTCCGCTCTTCGGGAATTGCTTTCATCGGTATAAACGCACGCTTTTGAATTGGGGTATCCGAGCCTTGAAAAATAATCTCTCATTCTTGCCGACATAAGCGTGTCCACTTCCCTCACCTGTCCGACGCGGTAGGAGAGGTCGCTGAGGATATCCTCCATGGAGGTCAGCTGTTCGGTAAGCATTTCGCGCATTTCCGCGATCTTGATATTCTCTGCGCGTTCGTCGAGCATACGGCGGTATACCTCGTTAGCCGACTGTGCAAAAGCCCCCGGGCGGCAGCAAGCCGGAGCGCATCGTCTGACATCTTCGGCGGAAAGCTCGCCGTATGATACCAGCGTGTTTTCGAGATATTCAAAAGCCTCTTTTGTATCGGCGGTGCGTTTCTTCCAGCAGACGGCAAACATTTCGCAGTCGGAGCAGCCGCCGGCGCAAAGGCGGACTTTAAGATCGCGGTTTTCCGTCTTTCGGTCGATAGCCGCCGACACGAGATTGATCTGTCCCCTGATCTCCCCGAGTGTCTTTGAGGCAAAATTAAGCCGCGAAGATGCGGTTTGTCCGACCATATCCGCAGGACTGCGCGCGGCAGATATAAACGCAGACGCTTTTTTTAGAAGAGTATTCGGGCAGGCTGTAAACAAAGCCGCGCCTGCTACAAGATCGGCAAACATATGAAAAGTATCACCGTTAAGACCGATCGCGACAAGGCTGACTAATGAAATTCCCAGAAACACAATAGCGGAGGCGATAACGCCAAACTGAACGAATGCGCCGCAAATAAGTCCCGAAGTTGCAAGCAGCAGAGTATTCGACGCAAGCTGGGGACTGCACAGAAGTACTCCGCAGGTGGTAAGCGCTCCTGCAACAGCGCCGCCTGCGGTACGGTAACGCCCTGCGGCAGCAAGCAGAACGAATACTCCGAATATTCTCCCGGGATTTATGAGCGGCAGCTCGAGAGCGGAAAGCGTCGCGACCGTCATTATGTAGAGTATCGCCGTAAAAACTCCGTTCACGCCCGAAAAATCAAGCTCGCCGCCCCTGCTCTGCCTGCGCAGGGTACAGATTATAAAGACAAGGCAGCCTGCAATAAGCGCGGTTATCATTCGCATTGAAGCGGTGTAGGTGTCGGCAGGTACGGCGACAGAGACCACGCAGCCGAACATTATCATAAGTCCGGCAGTCAGCATACTCATAAAAACGGGATCGTCCCTGCGGTCGTCCTGGAGAAACGCCATTCTTATCCCTGCGATCACGAGTATGGTGCAAAGCTGTATTATTCCAGAGCCGATACCGCCGAATACCGCGTACCCTGCCGCCGCTCCGAGAAAAGCGGACAATATGTTTCCTCCGCTCGCCACGGCAACAACGACATTGACGGGAGAGGGATAGCCGATTATCCTGCCTGCCGTCGCTACAAAAGAAACGGCAGCGGTCAGCAGGGCAAGAAGTATGCTCCGCTTTTTCTCAGAAGTAATTGTAAAGTTATTTGCCTTTAACATAATTTTTACACTCCCTGTATTATTATCATTCCGATCAATAAAATAATAACAGGTCACAAGTATAAAAAATGTCGCAATTAAAGGCTTGCAGAGTATCATCGCAAAAATCGTGCGTCTTTATTCGACAATCGCGGAATATATGTAAAGTTAAATATCTTTATGAGTTTTTGCCGATATATTCTTTCAAAAGCTCGGTAAATCCAGCAAGCTGTTCCATTGAAAGATCTTCGGGACGGACGGTCGGGGAAAGTCCGCTGTCGGAAATTGCCGACAAGACAGTTTCCTTGTCGATACTCATAGAAGAAGATACCGAATTTGCCAAGGTCTTGCGCCGCTGTGAAAACGCTCCCCTTGACACCGCAAAGAAAAATTTCTCATCGCTGACAAGACTTATCCGTTCTTTTTTTACATTGAATCTGACTACGCTGCTGTCAACGTTGGGCGCAGGAATAAAGCTCCCTCTTGAAACCGAGAAAAGTATCTCGGGTTCGGAAAAATAATTTATCGCAACGCTTACCGCTCCCATACTGCGGCTGCCCATAGGCGCGCACAGTCTGACGGCAGCCTCTTTTTGTACCATAACGGTTATCGACTTGAGCGGCAGTCGTTCCTCCAGCAGCAGCATTATCACGGGAGAAGTTATATAGTACGGAAGATTGGCGCACACGGCAACTTCCATACCGTCAAATTCCTGTGATATAAGCTTATGCAGATCGACTTTCATTATGTCCGCATTAATTATTTTCACGTTGTCATATCCCGCCAGCGTTTCGTCAAGTATCGGGATAAGGCGGCTGTCTATCTCGACCGCGACGACTTTTTCGGCTCGCTGAGCAAGTTCTTTTGTGAGCGCGCCTATGCCCGTACCGATCTCTATTATCCCCATTCCCGGCGCGGCGTTGCCAAGCTGCGCTATTTTAGGGCAGACGGAGGGATTTATCAGAAAATTCTGACCGAGCGATCTTGAAAATGTAAAACCGTGCCTTGAAAGTATATCCTTTATCACGCTGATATTCGTAAGATTTTCCATGATCCGTTTCCTTTCGGGAATGAAAAATATATTTGCAATTGATGTAATTAAAAAAATATTTTAATCCGACTAAATTAATTTTAACATAGCAAGAAAATAATGTCAAGTCCTCCCGGACGGGGCTTAACTCAAACGCTGCGCGTTAGAGTTGAAAGAAAATTTTCTTCGCAGGCGTATATGATGCCTGCGATTTTTCTTTTGTGTTGCAAAAGAAAAACCGAAAATTTCTTTCTTCAGATCATTAAAGTTTATTGCCGCAGAAGAGTCAAAAAAACAGTTTTTACTGTATATTCTACGCCATTGGCGGAGAATATACACTTGTAACAGCCTATTATTAAAAGATAGAATAATATACAAATATGTTTATTTTGCTTGATAACTACAATTATATACTACACATTTTGTAAACTGAATTTCGTGGACAATAATTGAGTAAGTACCGGGCATAATAATCATATCCCGATTTCCCGGGAAATAATAACCGCTCTAATGCGGCAACAGGAGGATTTTTATGGACAAACGCAGCTATTCAAACGGTCTTGATCTGCCGCTCGGTCTTTCAATGGCAATGGCGCAGAATCCGCTTGCTATGTCGTACTTTACAAATCTCACTGCAGAACAGAAAGAAATGCTTATCGGCAGAGTACACAATATCAATTCAAAAAGAGAAATGCAGGAGCTTGTTCAGGATATGGCAAACAACGCGGTCGAGCCGCATATCGGCGGATATATGAGCGATATGTCCGACAGATATACGATGTGAAGGCTTATTCGTTATTTTTCACAATTAATTCGGATATTAACGATATAAATTTTATATTGCACGGTGTTGAAATTTTCGCGCGGATATAGTAAAATATAAATAGATGATCGTGCGGTACAGAAATGGCGCTGATATGTTCTGTAAGTTTCTGACAGCTTTCAGTCCGGAGGAAAATATCTATGCTTTTGAGTTTATCGTCAGTAAAGCGTTTTTCTCATATTTTTATGGATATGCCCGTGTTGTTCGGGTGTGTTCCTGTATTTCTGTACTCAAAAACGGATTCTGAACACGTTTTATAAGCTGCAACCGCTATAGTTGCAGTTTTTTTGTGTTTTCAATATCGAAACGGAGGGATTTTTCAATATGAAAAAAGTTGCGGTGATAATGGGCTCGGACAGCGACTTTCCGATCGTAAAAGGTGCGCTGACCGAATTGAAAAAGTACGGCGTTCCCTTTGAATGCAGAGTAATGAGCGCTCACAGGACGCCCTCAATGGCTGCCGAATTTTCAGCCGCCGCCAAGGATAACGGTTTCGGCATTATCATCTGCGCTGCCGGTATGGCGGCACATCTTGCAGGAGTGATAGCCGCTCACACTACTCTTCCCGTCATCGGGATACCGATAAAATCGACGTTTGACGGTATGGACGCGCTGCTTGCAACGGTACAGATGCCTTCCGGGATACCAGTGGCGACCGTCGCGGTAAACGGCGCGAAAAATGCCGCTCTGCTGGCGATCGAGATGCTTGCGCTTTCGGACGAAAGTCTTGCGGACAAGCTTGCCGCCGCAAAAAAAGAAATGGTGGAGGGAGTTATCGCAAAAGACAAGGCTTTGCAGGAGGAAATAGCAAAACTGTAAGCTCTGATGGGGTTGAATTTGTTATTTAAAATTAAAATAAACTACATAAACAGGAGGAAATCATTATGGAAAACATTGTAAAAGGCGAACAGCTGTACGAGGGAAAGGCAAAGAAGGTATTTGCGACCAACGACCCCGATCTTGTTATCGTTGACTACAAGGACGACGCGACAGCTTTCAACGGCGAAAAGAAAGGCACTATCTCGGGCAAGGGCGTTATCAACAACCAGATGACAAATTTTATGTTTAAGCTGCTCGAAAAAGAGGGCGTTCCCACTCATCTTGTCGAAGAGATAAACGAAAGAGAAACGATTGTGAAAAAGGTAGAGATCGTTCCGCTTGAAGTCATCGTAAGAAACGTTGCGGCAGGCAGCTTTTCCAAAAAGCTCGGTATTGCCGAGGGTACTCCCCTTAAACAGCCCACTCTGGAATTCAGCTACAAAAACGACGATCTGGGCGACCCTTTTATCAACAAGTACTATGCCCTCGGTCTTGATCTTGCTACCGAAGAGGAGATCGACGATATTACAAAATATGCTTTCAAGGTAAATGACTTTATGGTGAAATTTTTCAAGAAGATCAATATAGATCTGATAGATTTCAAGATAGAATTCGGCAGATACAAGGGCAAGATCATTCTTGCAGACGAAATTTCTCCCGATACCTGCCGTTTCTGGGATTCCGATACCCACGAAAAGCTTGACAAGGACAGATTCAGAAGAGATATGGGCGGCGTTGAAGAGGCTTATCAGGAAATGATGAAGAGACTCAGGGGCGCTCAGTAAGCAATATATTCACCTTTTTGAGAACGCTGTAACAATACAATACGATCCTACTCGATCCTAAATGGAGGTTTCGGCAATGTTTGATTCTGTTCATGAAGAATGCGGCGTATTCGGTATATATTCGGAAAAGACGGAGGACGTAGCCGCGCAGACCTATGCGGCGCTGTATGCTTTGCAGCACAGGGGACAGGAAAGCTGCGGCATAGTGGTGAACGACGACGGAGTTTTCAGCTATCACAAGAATCTCGGACTGGTCAATCAGGTATTTGACAGAGAAACGCTTGAACGGCTGGGAACTGGCAAAATAGCGATCGGTCATGTGCGCTATTCCACTACGGGTAACAGCAATGTCGCCAATGCTCAGCCGCTTGTAGTAAGGCATATCAAAGGTCCTCTTGCGATCGCGCATAACGGAAATCTCACCAATGCAAGAGATCTGCGCGAGGTGTACGAGAACAAAGGTATGCTCTTTCACAGTACCAACGATACGGAGGTCATTTCTTACGCTATCACGCAGGAGCGTCTGACTGCTCCCTCTATCGAATGTGCGGTGGAGAGAATGATGAACACCATAAAGGGCGCTTATTCGCTGGTCATTATGTCCCCTACAAAACTTATTGCCGCAAGAGATCCCAACGGTTTCAGACCGCTTTCGCTCGGCAGATATGACGGCGGATATGTCATTTCCTCCGAGACCTGCGCTTTTGACAGTATCGGTGCAAAATTTGTCAGGGATATACGTCCCGGTGAGATCGTTGTGATAGACGGCGACGGCATAAGGTCGATCGAAACGCACTGCGGTCAGAAAGGCACGATGTGCGTGTTTGAGTATGTTTACTTCGCAAGACCCGATTCGGTCATACAGGGGGCAAGTGTACACAAGGCAAGACTGAGAGCCGGAAAATATCTCTGGCGCGAACATCCCGTGCAAGCCGACATTGTTATAGGCGTTCCCGATTCGGGACTTGACGCCGCACTCGGTTTTTCGAGGGAAAGCGGCATACCCTACGGTATCGGCTTTATCAAGAACAGGTACATCGGCAGGACTTTTATACAGCCCACACAAACGGAGAGGACTAATGCGGTAAAACTAAAACTTAACGCCATATCCGATACGGTGAAGGGAAAGCGCGTCGTTATGATAGACGACAGCATAGTAAGAGGCACGACTTCCGCGCGTATCGTCAGACTTTTAAGGGACGCAGGCGCGAAAGAAGTCCATGTAAGGATCTCAAGTCCGCCGTTTATTGCGCCCTGCTACTTCGGAACGGATATTGACAGCAAGGACAAGCTTATTGCATGCCGTATGACCGAAGATGAGATATGCAGGTATATAGGCGCGGACAGTCTGGGATATTTAAGCATTGAAAGCGTTAAAAAGCTTGCCGGCAACGCAGATTGCGATTTTTGCGTCGGTTGTTTCAATGAACAATATCCCATTGAAGTTCCCAAGGATATGCCTAAGGATAAGTTTGAATACAAGATTTCCGAAAAGAAGTAATCTATAAAAATAAATTATTTGGAGGATCATTATCATGAAGAGTTATTCCGAGAGCTACAAGGCGGCCGGTGTTGACGTGACTGCCGGTTACAAAGCCGTGGAGCTTATGAAACAGTATGTCGCCAGGACTGTGACTTCCGGCGTACTGAGCGGAATAGGCGGTTTCGGCGGCTTATTCGAGCTGGATATGACCGGTATCAAAAAGCCGGTGCTTGTTTCCGGCACAGACGGCGTTGGCACAAAGCTGAAGATCGCTTTCCTTATGGACAAGCACGACACCGTAGGTATCGACTGTGTTGCCATGTGCGTAAACGATATTATCTGCTGCGGAGCAAAACCGCAGTTTTTCCTCGACTACATTGCGGTCGGCAAGAATTATCCCGAAAAGGTCGCAAAAATAGTTTCAGGCGTTGCGGAAGGCTGCGTGCAGTCGGGAGCGGCTCTTATCGGAGGAGAAACTGCCGAAATGCCCGGTTTCTATCCCGAGGACGAGTACGATCTGGCAGGCTTTGCGGTAGGCGTTGTGGATAAGGACAAGATCCTCCGTCCCGAAACGCAGAAAGCCGGCGACGTTATGATCGCGATAAAGTCGAGCGGCGTACATTCCAACGGATTTTCGCTTATCAGGAAAGTTTTTACGGTGAGCGAATCAAATCTTGCAAGACATTATTCCGATCTGGGAACGACTCTCGGCAGCGTTCTGCTGACACCTACAAAGATATATGTGAAAGCGGTCATGAGCCTGCTTGACAGCGTGACCGTCAAGTCGCTTTCTCACATCACAGGCGGCGGATTCTATGAAAACATTCCGAGATCGCTGCCTGACGGTATCTCCGCAAAGATCGAGAGAAACGCGGTGCAGGTGCTGCCAGTGTTCGATCTCATTGCAAAGACGGGAAAGATACCCGAAAGGGATATGTTCAACACATTCAATATGGGCGTAGGTATGATCGCGGTCGTTGATAAAAACGATGCTGACAAGGCTATCGCGGCAATTGAGGCGGCAGGCGAGGAAGCTTATGTTCTGGGAGAACTTGTCGAAAGCGACGAGGGCGTTATTATTGTGTGAGACCGAAACGGTGCGTCATACGGATAATCAATGCAAAGGAGAATTGCGATGGACATTTCAAAGCTTACCGTAAAGAACTATCTTTATGAGGGTCAGTTTAAGATCTGGGGCGAAGACAGCGGGATATTGGTGCGCGTTGAGGACGGTACTCCCGATAACGATCTCACAAGAGAAAAGGTATTGGCAGTTATGGAAAAGATCACTGCCGTTCTGAATGAAAAACGTTCCGTGATTGAGCAGGCTCTCATAGACGACGATATGGTCGCCACTGCCGAGGACTGGGCAAGCTCCGGCGAAGAAGATTATGACGAAGGTGATGAAGATCACGAAGATGATGATAACAGGAAAGAATGTTACATCTTAGAGGACGGCTCAAAGGTATATCTGCCGATAACCGAGGAGGATTTCAAAGCTTCCCTCACCTCCTCAGGCGGAGTACTGGCATACGTCAATGAAAATTTTGAATATAAGGACTTCGATTTCTTTATAAACTGCGAACCTGACTATTTTGCCTGTCATTCCATTTTAGTCAGCGTTGATGCGGACGGCTCGGTCAAGGTGGGAGGTCTGGCAGGTTGAAAACTATGAAAAATATCGCCGTGCTCGTTTCGGGCGGAGGAACAAATCTACAGGCGCTGATAGACGCCGAAAAAAGCGGTCTTATCAAAAACGGTAAGATAACCTGCGTCATATCCTCAAAAGCGGACGCTTACGCTCTTGAAAGGGCAAAGCAAAACGGCATAAAGACGAAAGTCATTGCACGCAAAGATCATCCCGATGTTGCGGCATATACAAAAGCCGTTACGGATTCACTTATCGAGGAAAAGGCTGATCTTGTGGTCTATGCCGGTTTTATGACTATACTTGACGAGCAGATAGTCAAAGCGTTTCCCTACAAGATGATAAACGTTCACCCCGCGCTTATCCCCTCTTTCTGCGGAAAGGGATTCTATGGTCTGCACGTTCACGAGGCAGTCCTTAAAAAAGGCGTCAAGGTCACGGGCGCTACAGTGCATTTTGTTACGGAGGTATGCGACGGCGGTCCTATCATTCTTCAGGATACCGTTCAGGTACTGGACAGCGATACTCCGGAAATACTGCAAAAAAGAGTTATGGAAAACGTTGAGTGGAAACTTCTGCCGAAAGCGGTATCACTCTTCTGCGAGGACAGGATAACCGTTAAAGACGGAAGGACGTATATCAAATAAAAAGCGAGGTAATCAGAATGAAAAAACTTGACATCTACAAGGAACTTGCTGAAAATTCCTACCCCGGAAGAGGAATAATCATCGGCAAATCTCCCGACGGAAAGAAAGCTGTCACCGCCTACTTCATTATGGGCAGGAGCGTAAATTCGCGCAACAGAGTATTTACCCGGACGGCTGACGGAATAAAGACCGAGGCTGCCGATCCCACAAAGCTTACCGATCCTCATCTTATCATCTATTCGCCCGTGCGCGTGCTCGGCAACAAAACTATCGTTACAAACGGCGATCAGACGGATACTATCTATGAGCTTATGGACAAACAGCAGACCTTTGAACAGTCGCTCAGAACGAGAGTATACGAGGACGACGCGCCCAACTATACGCCGCGTATTTCGGGTATTATGCACATTGAAAACGGCAGCTATAACTATGCTATGAGCATAATCAAATCAGCCGACGGCGACCCCGATTGCTGCGAACGCTTTACTTATACATACACCGACCCGATAAGCGGAAACGGTCATTTTATTCACACATATATGGGCGACGGCTCTCCCCTGCCGAGCTTTGAGGGAGAACCGAAGAAAATTTCCGTTGTAGATGACATTGACGAATTTACAAACGGCTTGTGGGATTCTCTTAACGAGGATAACAAGGTATCGCTTTTCGTAAGGTATATAGATATAGCGAGCGGCGAGGCGGTCACGAGAATAGTAAACAAGTATTCAAAATAAAAAAATTAATTTTTTTGAAAAAAGTATTGCATTTTTTGTTGAAATTATGTATATTAATAATAGGCGGTAAAACGGCTGCGCTGAATATGCTCCCGTGATCTCCGCGGACAGGAGGAAATATCAATGTCAAATGAAATGCTTTTAAAATACGGCTGCAATCCCAATCAGAAGCCGTCAAGAGTTTTTATGGAAAACGGCGGCGAACTTCCTATCGAAGTGCTTAACGGCAAGCCGGGTTACATCAATCTGCTGGACGCTCTCAACGGCTGGCAGCTGGTAAAAGAACTTAAAAAGGCTACCGGTATGCCTGCGGCGACTTCTTTCAAACACGTTTCCCCTGCCGGCGCGGCTATCGGCAGACCGCTTTCCGACACGCTGAAAAAGATATACTTTGTCGATGATCTCGGCGAGCTTTCACCGCTTGCCTGCGCGTATGCAAGAGCGAGAGGTGCGGACAGAATGTCCTCTTACGGCGATTTTATCGCGCTTTCGGACGAATGTGACGTATGCACCGCAAAAATGATACAGCGCGAAGTTTCGGACGGCATAATTGCTCCCGGCTACAGTGATGAGGCTCTTGAGATACTTAAATCTAAGAGAAAAGGCACATATAATATCATAAAGATAGACAAGGACTATGTTCCCGAGCAGATCGAAAGAAAACAGGTGTTCGGCGTTACATTTGAACAGGGCAGGAACGAATTGGACATCAACGAGCAGCTGCTTTCAAATATCGTGACCGAAAACAAGGATATACCCAAGGATAAAATGGAAGACCTTATCATCTCGCTTATCACCCTTAAATATACCCAGTCGAACAGCGTCTGCTATGTCAAGGACGGTCAGGCGATAGGTATCGGCGCAGGTCAGCAGTCGAGAATACACTGCACCAGACTTGCGGGAAACAAGGCAGATATATGGTGGCTCAGACAGCACCCCAAGGTGCTCGGACTTCAGTTCGTTGACGATATTCGCCGCCCCGACAGGGATAACACTATCGACGTTTATATTTCAGATGAATATATGGACGTTCTTGCCGACGGAGAGTGGCAGAAAATGTTCAAGGTAAAGCCCGAGGTATTTACCAAAGAGGAACAGAAAGAGTGGCTTGCCAAGAACAGGGACGTATGTCTCGGCTCAGACGCATTTTTCCCGTTCGGCGACAACATAGAAAGAGCGAGAAAGTCCGGCGTATCTTACATTGCCGAGCCGGGCGGATCTATCCGCGACGATCATGTTATTATGACCTGCAATAAGTATAATATGGCAATGGCATTTACGGGAATAAGATTATTCCATCATTAATCTTAAATTATAGAAGGAGAAGTTAGTATGAAAGATCTCAGGAAAAAGTGGCTTATCGCCGCTCTCGCAGCTGTAATGGCTCTTAACTTTGCCGCCTGCGGCAGCGCTGACGAAGAGGACGATGAGGATACTGATTCAAAAACATCTGTTAGCAGCAAGGCTGACGACGAATCAAAAGCTGATGACGAGTCAAAAGCCGAGGACGAATCCAAGGACGAAGCAGAGTCGAAAGCTGAGGACGATTCAAAGGAAGAAACCGAATCAAAGGCTGACGTTGAAGTTCCTGACGACTATTTCAAGGGAACTGGTTACGCTCTCAAAATAGACTCTGCCGAGTGGAGCGAGATAACCGATCAGGTATCCGGCGTTGACAGCGCATTCTCCTATGTAGGAGACAGCGACAATGTCCTGACGGTAAGCGCAAACTTCAATGTGATTTCACAGTCGGCAGGGATCTACGGTGAGATCACGCCCAAGGAGTACGGCGAAGTCGTTACCGAAACCTACAACGGAATGGAAGGCTACAATGTCACGGGCGGCGAAGAGACCAAGGTAAACGGCATAAACGCATACAAGGTCGACCTCACAATGGAGCAGGCAGGCGTGACTATGGATATGACGCAGCTCATTATGGTTGAAAACGGCACTATCTACTGCATAAGCTATGGAGCTGAAACTTCCGTTTATCCGACGCTCGAACCCAAATTCAACGATATGTTCAGTACATTTACAGTGATCTGACCTTTTACGGATCGGTAGGGCTGCAATGGTGATAGCCTTTGCAGCCTTATTATCTTATCTGCCTGAAGATCGTCCTCAATTAATTGTGAAAGGAGGAAATGCTCGCTGACGAGCATTATCTGAGTATGAAAATTCTTGTAATCGGAGGCGGCGGTCGCGAACACGCCATAATAAGAAAACTTGCATTATCCCCGAAAACCGAAAAGATCTACTGTGCTCCCGGCAACGGAGGAATTGCCGCAGAGGGTGTGGAATGTTTTGATGTTTCCGCTACGGACATTGACGGAGCGGTAAAGCTTGCAAAGCAGTTAAAGGTCGATCTTGTAGTTGTCGCTCCTGACGACCCGCTGGTGCTCGGTATGGTGGACGCCATGCAGGCGGAAGGCTTTATGACGTTCGGTCCTAAGAAGAACGCCGCCGTTATCGAAGGCTCTAAAGTATTTTCCAAAGAGCTTATGAAAAAGTACGGTATCCCCACTGCCGGATATGAAGTATTCACGGACAGCGCGTCCGCTATAGAATACATCAAAAAGCAGAACACATACCCCACCGTTATCAAGGCGGACGGACTGGCTCTCGGCAAGGGAGTTATCCTTGCGCAGAGTGAGGAAGAGGCGGTAGACGCAGTTCATTCGATGATCGACGGGCGGAAGTTCGGCGACAGCAGTGCGAGAATAGTTATCGAAGAATACCTCACGGGGCCGGAAGTTTCGGTACTCTCTTTTACCGACGGCAAAACGGTAGTTCCTATGCTTTCATCTATGGATCACAAGAGGGCGAACGACGGCGACGAGGGGCTTAACACGGGGGGAATGGGAACGATCTCTCCGAATCCGTACTATACCGAAGATGTTGCAAAGGAATGTATGGAGAAAATATTTATCCCGACAATTAACGCAATGAACGCCGAGGGACGGACTTTTGAGGGCTGTCTTTATTTCGGACTTATGATAACCCCGAACGGTCCAAAGGTAATTGAATACAACTGCCGCTTCGGCGATCCCGAAACGCAGGTAGTTCTCCCTATGCTCGAAACTGATCTGGTGGATATTATGACCGCGATATATGAGCATAAACTTTCGCAGACAGACGTAAAATGGAGTTCCGGCAGCTGCGCCTGCGTCGTTATGGCAAGCGGCGGCTATCCCCTTTCTTATCCAAAGGGACTGAAGATAACAGGTCTTGACGGCAGAGGTCAGGCGGAATGCTGCGAAGTTTTCCACGCAGGAACAAAGCTTTCGGACGGAGAGTTTCTCACCAACGGTGGACGGGTTCTGGGAGTTACCGCAAAGGGACTTACTCTTAAAAGCGCTATCGAGAAAGCATACAGCGCGGTCGCAAAAATTAATTTTGAAAATGTTCACTACAGAAAAGACATTGGTCAGCGCGCGCTTAAAGCCGTTCCGTTCGATCCTCTCGATCTCGATTACAAGCAGGATATGGAGGACTATATCGAGGAAAACGGAGTATATCTCAGGCAGTAAATATATAAATATAAACATACCAAAAAGAGGAGCGCTGAAACGCCCCTCTTTTTTATGTCAAGGAAATCAAGTTTAAACTTTTATGTAAGTATTTCAATATTTTTTACTTATTCAGGCTGACTTTTGGATTATTTTTCCTCCGCCTTTGGCGGACGAAAAATAATTGAATGTTATATTCTCCGCCGCTGGCGGAGAATATAACAAAAATCTTGTCGGACTTAACGGAATATAATTATAAGACCAAAAACACTCTTATGAAATTGTATTCTGTGTTTTTATGTGCGGTTATTTATTCGCGTACATTCAGACATTGAATCTGAACAGTACCACATCGCCGTCCTGCATAACGTAATCCTTGCCCTCCGAACGGATAAGTCCCTTTTCTTTGGCGGCGTTCATTGAACCGCAGTTCATAAGATCGTCGAACGAAACTACTTCCGCGCGGATAAATCCTCTCTCAAAATCGGTATGTATTTTACCTGCCGCCTGCGGAGCTTTCGTACCCTTTTTGATCGTCCATGCGCGTACTTCCGGCTGTCCTGCGGTGAGATAGGAAATAAGTCCCAACAGCGCGTAACCCTCTTTTATGATACGGTTAAGCCCCGAGGTCTCAAGTCCCAGATCGGCTAAAAACATAGCCTTGTCCGCCTCGTCCATATCAGCTATCTCCGCCTCTATCTGCGCGCATATCGGGAAAACGGCGCTGCCCTCTTTTTTGGCTATATCGCGCACCGCGCAATAATGCTCGTTAGCGTCAAGATCTCCTGTAAAATCCTTTTCGGAAAGATTTGCGGCGTAGATCACGGGTTTGAGGGAGAGCAGGGGCGTTTCTTTAAGTATTTCAAGCTCCTCATCGGTCATTTCCATCGCTCTGGCAGGTCTTCCCTCTTCAAGATGATCTTTGAGCCGTTCAAGAAAATCAACAGCTGCCGCCAACGACCTATCGCCTTTCATCGCCTTTTTCGTGCGGTCAAGCTTTCTTTCGATAAGCTCCACATCGGAAAAGACAAGTTCAAGATCAATAGTTTCAATATCCCTTGCCGGATCAATGCTGCCGTCAACGTGAACGATATTATCGTCCTCAAAGCACCTCACAACATGGACGATCGCGTCCACCTCGCGGATATTTGAAAGAAACTTGTTGCCCAGACCCTCTCCCTTGGACGCGCCTTTTACCAGTCCGGCAATGTCCACAAATTCGAGAGTGGCAGGGGTGAATTTCACGGGATCGTACATATCTCTTAATTTTTCAAGACGCTCGTCGGGAACGGAAACTATTCCCACGTTCGGTTCGATCGTGCAGAAAGGATAATTTGCCGATTCCGCACCTGCATTCGTCAACGCATTAAAGAGAGTTGATTTGCCTACATTCGGCAGTCCTACCATACCTAATTTCATAACAGTTTTTGCCTTTCTATAAAGATTATTATAAATTATAAAGAGAGAAAATTCTCCCTATTCCACTGATTTCAGTGATTCCACCATATCTATCCGCTTTAATTTGAAATGCAGGGCGATATTCACGACAAGCGCGAATACTGCCGTCAGCAGTGCGCCGAACAGATAGGAGAGCCAGCCAAGTCCTCGGTCAAACATAACGATGTCAACTTCCGCAGTAATGACTACAAAATAATGGAGTATCCTGCCGAGAACAAGTCCGGCAAGTATCCCGATCAGGGCGGAAACGATATTTTCTCGGTATATGTACGCGGACGTTTCGCTGTCGTAAAATCCGAGTACTTTTATTGTCGCTATCTCCCTGACGCGCTCGGTAATGTTTATGTTGGCAAGATTGTAAAGCACTATCACTGCCAGAAATCCTGCGCAGACGATGAGCAGCAGTACTATCGCATCGAGACTGTCGAGCGAATCAATAAAATTCGCGCTGACGTCGTCCTTGAAAGAAACTCCCAGATAATCGGGATCGGCGACCAGCTTTTCTTTTAAAGCATTGCGATCCGCCGAATCGCTTACGTTTATATACGCCATATTCGGCGACGTATCTTCGCCATACAGCCGCGTATAAAGCTGCGGCGTCATATAGACGTAATGCATAGCGTAATTTTTTACAATATCGTTTATCTTTGCGGTAACGTCCGGTCTGTCCTTTGAAGTAAGGGTGATGTCGCCGCCTTTTTGCAGACCGAGCATTGCAGCAAGCTTTTCGGTAATTATAACGCCGTCGTCACGCGGCTCGATGATCTCTGTGCTGTCTTTGTCGATCAGAGCCACATATTCGCCGACATTATCCACCGTCTCGGGAACGACGATGTTTACCGTCTGTGTCACGCCGTTGTTTTTACAATCAGCCTCAAAGGTAGTAACGAATATTCCGTTTTCGATCTCGTCATATTTCTGAGCTGCGTCTTCGGGAGGGGAATCTTTGTCTGCCGTATTCATAACGACAGTCGCATCATAAAGAAAAATTTCCGAAAACTGCTTTTCCGCAACGGCGCTTATTGACTTTTTAAGACCGAATCCCGCGATTATCAAGGCGGTACAGCCTGCCACGCCGACTATAGTCATAAAGAAACGCTTTTTATATCTCAGAAGATTTCTCACTGTTACCTTTGCAAGAAAATCAAGACGTTTCCAAATCAAGCTTATATTTTCAAGCAGCACCCTTTTGCCTGAAACGGGCGGCTTTGGGCGCATAAGCTGAGAAGGCTGCGAGCGCAGTTCCTTGATACAGGAATACATTACCGCACAGTCGGTGCAGATAACGGAAACCAGCATACAGAGTATAAGATACATCGGTCGGAACGGGGTATCTATGCTCGGGATATTGTACATTATCTTATAGCTGTTGTATATGATGTACGGGAATATCTGCAAGCCTGCGGCAGTACCGATACAGCTGCCCGAAACGGCGGCAAGCGTGCCGTATGCAAGGTATTTGAAAGCGATCTGTCCCGACGAATAACCGAGCGCCTTGTATGTACCTATCTGGATACGCTGTTCTTCGACCATTCTTGTCATAGTGGTAAGGCATACCAGTGCGGCAATAAGTATAAAAAACGCGGGAAAGACCTTGGCTATGGAGTCTATCTTCTGACTGTCGTTTTCAAACGAGCTGTAATCGGTGCTTGAAAAGCGGTCGTATTCGTATACCGTCAGTTCCGGCATAGCGTCAAGCTGTGCGCGTGCGTTTTCGGCGGCTGTCTGAGCCTCGGCAAGCATTGCGGAATATTTTTCGTCCGCAGCGGTACTTCCCTCCCTGCGAGCGCTTATCAGCTCGTCAAGTATTGCGAGATCGTTTTGCGATCTGATTATCTTTGATCTGAGCAGCAGAGCCTGAGCCGAATTTTTATTCTGCATACCGTCATAGCTTTTCTGAGCCGATCCAAGTTCCGCTCTCCCCTGCTGTGCCATATGGTCGAGCGTCTGCGTATCGCTTTCAAGTATGTTTTTAAGAGTATCGGTCTGCTCGTCTGCGCTGTCAAGCTGTTTTTGAGAATCCGCGGCAAGCTTGTCATACCGCGCTCTCACGCTGTCGGTAAACGCCTCCACCGCAGGTATTTTCTTTTCATTTACAAGATCGGTATATTCATCGGAAAAAGGCTGCTGATCCTCCAGACCGTCAAAAGCGATATACAGTTCGCTGTAATAGTCGGAAGTAAAATCGTCCTCGGAGATCATAATATAGCTCAGCACCGTTCCGTTACCGACGGTAGTCGGATCGCGCTGGTAGCCGATATATAGCGGAGAAGTGACAATGCCGACTATCTCGAACGTATCGGTAGCAAGCGTATCGAGAATATCCCCCTCAGGATCGGGTTCGGAAAGGGTAAGGGTGTTGCCGATCTTAAAGGTCTTTGGCGAAGAAAGCTTTATCTCCACCACACATTCGCCGCTCTTTTCGGGCATACGTCCTTCAAGCAGCACAGGTTTATTGAGATAATTCTCGCTGTCACGGTCAAGCTTGGTGTTAATGGACATAACTTTAAGCACGCAGTTCTGATTATTATAGTGATAAAAAACATCTTTTGAATAACCGGCGACCGCGCCTTTTACCCCGGGAGCGTTCCTTACCGCCTGAACGTCCTCCGATCTTATGCCGATATTCGATACCAGCTTGTAATCCATAAGTCGGTTATCTTCAAAATATGCGGCGGCAGTGTCGATCATATCAGGCATGGTAGCCTTGATACCCGAAAAAAATCCGCAGCCGAGAGCGATAATGGTGAAGATAGACAGAAAACGGCTGACAGAGCGTTTTATCTCCCTTGCAGTATCAAGCAGCAAAGCGTTTTTCAAGAGCTAACCCCCGTTCCCGGAAGAGTCGCCGTCATCGGCAGCTATACCGACTTTGCGAATATCCCGGATATATTTGACCACTCCGACAAGAAACACCGACGGCGCGGTGATGAGTATATATTCTGCCGAATTTTGTGAAGTGACTATCCCGTAAAGCATAAGCAGCATAACTACGGAGGCGTCAAGAGCGACAAAGCAGACATAAGTCCGCGCGGCAGACAGCGCAGGCACGGGATCGCCGCAGTCGCCGCCGCCCGACATATGAGTTAGCGAGGGGCGGAGTACAAATATCAGCGAAACTACCAGAGCCGCGGCGCATATCACCGCATTGCAGACGAGCCTGTCCTCCCTGACCGTAGGCATACCCATAGTGAGCGCGAAATAGTCCGCGCCAATGCACACGCAGAACAAAAACACGAACACCGTCGTAAGAGCGGTCTGTAACAAAGTGAAGGAGATCTTCATCTTTTAGTCACCAAACATTTCCTTTGAGAGCTTTCCGAGTATCTGACAGCCCTTGACTATCTTATCATCGGCAGGAGTCGAGAAATTCAGTCTGAAAGCTCTTGTTTCGTCCGTATCGTTAATAACAAACGCAGTGCCGGGGACTATCGCCACCTTGTGATCTCTTACCGCGCAGGTGCAGAAATCCACCATTTCCTTAGTGGAAGTACCCTGCGGCAGTTCACACCAGATAAACAGTCCTCCCTGCGGCTTGGTATAGGTTATCCTGCTTGAAAAATCCTGCGCTATTCCGTCAAGCATTAAATTTGTCTTATGCTCATAGACCGAATGAAGATTTCTGATATGCTCCTCTATATCGTACTTTTTAAGGAATCTGTAGACAAGCATCTGCGACCACATCGTGGTATGTACGTCCGCCACCTGTTTGCAGACTACTATCTTCTGGATTATATCCTTGTGTGCGCAGACATAGCCCACTCTTATTCCGGGGGAGAGTATCTTTGAGAAAGTTCCAGAATAGATAACGCTGCCTTCGCGGTCAAGAGTTTTAATGCTCTTTATATCTTCTCCTGCGAACCTGAGATCGCCATAGGGATTGTCCTCCAGAATGACCGCGCTGTACTTTGAGCAAAGTTCAAAGGTCTTTACGCGTTTTTCCCACGACATTGTGTTGCCTGTCGGGTTCTGGAAATTCGGGATAAGGTACACAAGCTTAACGTTTCCTGTTTTCAGCTTTTCTTCAAGTTCTTCGGTATTGATACCGTCGCTTTCAAGTGTAACTCCCTGAAGATCGACGTGATAGGATTTGAACGCGTTGAGCGAACCGATAAAGCTCGGCGATTCCGCAAGGATAGTATCTCCCTCGTTGCAGAGCACCTTTGCGGAGAGTTCGTTTGCCTGCTGCGCACCGCTCGTAATGATAACGTCGTCATACTCGGGATCGTAGCAGCCGCGCCGCGTGAGCATTTTTTTTACTTCCTCTCTCAGAGGAGCATACCCCTCGGTAACGCCGTACTGAAACGCGATACCCGGTTCTTGCGCAAGTATCTGAGCGGAGAGTTCTTCAAGCTGCTTGGCAGGCAGCGCCTCGGGAGCGGGAGAACCTGCCGCAAACGAGATCACCTCGGGATCGGCGGAGTATTTAAGTATCTCCCTGATAGCGGACGCCTGCAGGTGCGTTACTTTTTCCGAAAAATTGTATTTCATACCAAAGCTTCCTTTCAAAAATATTTTAACGGAGTTATTCCTACTGACCGCATATATATGATTTATTATAACACACTTTGGCATAAATTTCAATAGATATTTCTTTAAAATCCATGGAAATCAATTTTTGATTTCCAGAAGTTAGAACGCTGCGCTTTTAAGAGGTAAGAGGTCAGACAAGGAGCGCCTGCGGCGCATATTTTAAAATATTATTCCGCGCAGTTTTGCAAGATTTTTGTTATATTTTCCGTCGGTTATCCCAAAATAAAAAATATCCGCCGACAGGCTCTAAAGCTCTATCGGCGGAAAGTGCGGCGTTTATTCATATTCAAACTGTCTGCCCTTATGCTTTACAGTACGCGAATACTTTTTCATATCCTTATCGACCGTTCTTGTCAGCGGACAGACGCCGCCCCAGTCCCTGCGGCTGAGGGAATTTATTCTGCGCTGCTCCTTTCTACTAAGCTTATTAAACGGAATAAATTTATCTGCCATCATCTTCACCAGCCTTGAAATTGTAGATAGGTTTAATGGTATCGACTATCCGCACGGTATCCGAAATGTTATTCACAATATCTTCCATACTTTTATATGCCATAGGACATTCGTTAAGAGTGCTTTTCTTGACGGAAGTAGTGTAAATGCCGCTCATCTGCTTTTTAAATTCAGAGACAGTAAAGCGTGACTTTGCCGCGCTGCGCGACATAAGTCTGCCTGCGCCGTGCGGAGCTGAATAATTCCAGTCGGGGTTTCCTTTTCCGATACAGATAAGACTGCCGTCTTTCATATTTATAGGGATAAGCAGCTTTTCGCCTTTCTGTGCTGAGACGGCACCCTTGCGAAGTATCATATTTTCCGTATCTATATAATTGTGGATAGTCGTAAACCGCTCCGCCTCGTGCAGACCCATACCCTTTAGTATCTCGCGCATCATAGCCCTGCGGTTCAAAACTGCAAATCTCTGAACGATGTGCATATCGTGTATATACTGTCTGAAAAGTTCTCCCTGCGTATATGCAAGCTCTTTGGGAACATCGGTACGCTTTGTATTCTTCAGCTTTTTTATTTCCGATTCGATCTTCTTTTGTTTGCCCTGCGCTTTCAGACGGTCGATCAGTTCTTTTATATCCTCAGCGCGGCAGCCGTTAAGCTGATCATACGCAGCAGACTGATAGTAATTCGCTACCTCCACTCCGAGATGACGCGAGCCCGAGTGGATAACGATGTAAATACTTCCGTCCGAACCGACGTCCGCCTCGATAAAGTGATTGCCGCCGCCAAGCGTGCCTATACTTTTTTCCGCGCGGATATTATTTATCTTATTATAGCAGTAAAGCTGTGTCAGATCTATCTCATTGATGTACTGATGCGGTTTCTCCCTGACAGCAAATCCCGACGGTATCTTGTTATAGATAAGCTTATCCAGCTTTTCAAGTTCAAGATGATTTTCCTTTATCCTTACCGTTTCCATTCCGCAGCCGATGTCTACTCCCACAAGGTTCGGTACAGCCTTATCGGTAATAGTCATAGTAGTGCCGATAGTGCAGCCTGCTCCTGCGTGAACGTCGGGCATAATGCGTATCTGCGAATCCTTTGACATCGGCTGATCGAGCAGCTGTATTATCTGCGCCACTGCCCTTTCGTCTATCAGATCAGTGTAGACTTTCGCGGTATTATATTTTCCTCTTAAGATCAACATATTTTTTCCTTTCTCTCACACTGTCTGCATTGTTTATCCCGGCGCGCGCATACCGGTCTGTAACACAAAAAGACCCCTGCCGAAAGCAGAGGTCTGATAAGATCGCTAAATATGCCAATGTCCCGTCATACAAAACAGGACGTACAAAAACAATGCAGGCAAACTTCATGCTTACGTCTGTTAAAAATTATTCGGTTATTACAGCTGTATTGATAATGGTCAAACCGTTTCATGAAATTCACCGTCCTTACATAAAATTTTTCGCCTTGCCCGGTTTAAAAGCTTGGCGATCTCACCATGGTTTCTTAATTATAACACCGACAGAAAGATTTGTCAATACCTTTTTAGAAATTTTTATAAAAGCCGCGCCTTACCCTCCTTTTTTGGAGAATAAGGCGCGGTAAATTTTCCGATATTATCTGTTGTTCGGCGTATTTCCGCCGTTGTTGTTATTGCCGTTGTTTCCGTTATTTGTATTATTACCGTTGTTATTATTTCCGTTATTATTGTTATTTCCATTGTTATTATTGCCGTTATTGTTGTTATTGCCGTTATTTCCGTTGTTATTGTTGTTATTTCCGTTGTTATTGCCGTTGTTATTGTTCTGATTATTTCCTCCCTGACCGCCGTTGTTGTTGTTATTGCAGCCGCAGCCCGGATTATTTCCGGCAAACGCCTCGATCCCCTTGGGGAAAAATTCGTTTGTGGGGAAACTTATCCTTGAGAACAGCTCGCAGGGCGTGTCGGTGTTTGTCGTACATTCTCTTTCGGGTATGCAGTAAGAGTATGACGGTATAAGGAGCGGAACGGGTCTTTCAAGCTGAATTACCGCAAAGATACCCACCGTTATGGTGACGCTCTGCGCTCCGCCCGTCTCGGTCGCGGGAACGAGATTTGCGTCAAGGCACATAGGCTGCGCTACGTTTACCGCCGCAACAGGCAGAGTTCCCTCACAGCAGCCTGCACAGCCGCTGACTGGCGAAGGCGTTACCGCAGAAGTTTCCTCATTGGAAACAAATCTTTGAGTGTTGCCGTCACTGCCGAAAAGTATCACCATTTTCGTAAAGTTGGAAATGCCGTACACAATGGTCGGCGGCGTTGTCGCATCCGCGGTATAAGCCTCGATCTCGGCGCGGAAATTGAATGTCGCGCTTACAGTGTAAAAGCCTTTGTTGAACGGCACCGGGTCGATAGCAAATGTAACTCCCGTCACGTCGATACACTTGCTTTTGATGTACGACGCGCCGTTGATGGTCTCCTGATCGGCATCTGAAAAGGTAAACTCCAGATCCTCAAGACAATCCTGAGAGCAGCAGGAATCAAAGATCCTCATAGCGTCAATGCATACGGAATCATTGTTGAGCGAGCCGCAGTTTGAATCATTCATAAAAAAATCCTCCTGACATAATGTACTTTCAGTCCGTACTGACGGACCTCTTGATATGTGAAGATACGCCGCATACATTCCGGCGCTTTCTTAGTACATTCTATTCACGGTGTGGATTTTTTGTGCTTAAAATGTCAGCTCTCTGCAAAAAATGCAGGCGATATTCTTTGCAGGCAGGGATAAAAGAAAAAAACTGCCCTTTTACCGTTAAGCAAAAAGACAGTAAATGTCGTATTTTTTTATGTATTCTTGTCCACGGTGTGGAACTGTTTGAGATTGCCGATCTTTTCGTTTCTCTCGTCAAGTACTCTTTCCACTTCGCTCCAGTCAAGCCCCTGATTTGCCGCAAGGACCATAATATGGTAAAGCAGATCGTTTATTTCGTTGGCAAGCTCGTCATTATCCCCGTTCTTAGCCGCAATAATAGTTTCGGCTGCCTCCTCGCCGACTTTCTTACATATCTTGTCAACGCCCTTGTCAAAAAGATAGCAGGTGTAGGAATTTTCCTGCGCAGTGCCGTTTTCATATGCAGCCTTACGCGACTTGATCACCTCGAATATTTCCTGATATACCGTCATTTTTCGTCCTCCTCGTTATACATTTCATTAAAAAAGCAGCTGTACGAACCCGTATGGCAAGCCGCGCCCGTCTGTCTGACGTTGAGCAGCAGAGTGTCGTCGTCGCAGTCGCTGTAGACAGATACCACTTTCTGCAAATGTCCGCTTGTCGCGCCCTTGTTCCACAGCTCCCCTCTCGATCTGCTCCAGTACCAAGTATACCCCGTTTCAAGCGTCTTTTTCAGACTTTCCTTATTCATATACGCAAGCATAAGCACGGTTTTTGTGTCAACGTCGAATGCTATCGCAGGAATAAGCTCCGACTTGACAAAGTATCTGTCCAGATCGTCAATATTGATCTTTATCATAAATCCTCCAACAAAAATTAATTTTCATCATTATGCAAAAGGTGTTTCAGCATACGCAGGGATCCTTCCGTATGCTTGTTCCCGATCGGATAGCCGTAATATATTTTTCGTCCATTATCTTATCGGTATGCCTTTTGATTTGCAGTCAGCTTTTACCTCGCCGACCGTCAGCTCCCTGAAATGGAAAAGCGATGCTGCCAATGCCGCGGAACAATCCGTTTCAAGAAAAGCCTCGGCAAAATCCCCTAACTTTCCTGCTCCGCCGCTTGCGATAACGGGTATCTTGACCGCATTCACTACCGCTTTGAGCATAGGAAGATCAAAGCCGCCTCTCACTCCGTCGGTATCTATGGAATTAAGGCAGATCTCTCCTGCGCCAAGCTGCTCGATCTGTTTTACCCAGTCGATAAGATCAATGCCCATATCTATCCTGCCGCCGTTGATATAGACCGTCCAGCCGTTTTCGGAGCAGCGTTTTGCGTCAATTCCCACGCAGATACACTGACTTCCGAAAATATCCGCCCCGTCTTTTATAAGCTGCGGATTCTTTACAGCCTGCGAATTGACAGACACCTTGTCTGCGCCTGCCCTGAGAGTTTCTCTTATATCATCTACAGTCTTTACGCCTCCGCCGACCGTAAGCGGAACAAAGACTTTCTTTGCGGTTTCCCTTACCACGTCGAGCATAAGTCCTCTGCCCTCGTGCGAGGCGGTAATATCGTAAAAGACTATCTCATCTGCTCCCTGAAGATTATATTCGTAGGCACATTCGACCGGATCGCCCACTTCTTTTATACCCTCGAAGTTTACTCCCTTTACCACTTTTCCGTCGCGGACATCAAGACAGGGGATAATTCTTTTGGCAAGCATTGTCAGACCTCCTTAACGCCCGAAATGAGCGATACAAAGCTTTTAAGCATTTTCAGTCCCGCCGTTCCCGATTTTTCGGGGTGGAACTGCGCTCCGTAAACGAATTTTCCGTCCGAAACAAGAGCCGGTACTTTTCCGCCGTATTCGCAGTAAGCGTTCAGAGCGGCGTCATCGCAGAACGCTTTGTAGGAATGTACAAAATATACATATGTATCATCTTCCAGACCGTCGGTCAGCGGACAGGGGCGGTTTATCTCAAGCTTATTCCAACCCATATGCGGTATCACAAGGTCGGGTGCGTCTATCTTGTCAACATAGCCGGAGATAAGTCCCAGACCGTTACATTCTTCAAACTCGTAGCTTTTTTCAAAAAGCAGCTGCATACCGAGACATATTCCCAGAAAAGGCTTTATCTTTGCCTGTTGCTTGACGGTATCGACAAGACCGCTCTCGCCGAGCTTTTTCATCGCCCAGGGGAACGCGCCGACTCCCGGCAGAATAACGGCGTCCGCCTTTTCTATCTCGTCCGCCGCTCCGGTTATCCTGCAATCGTATCCGAGAAAATCAAGCGCGTTTTTGACGGAAAAAATATTCCCTGCTCCGTAATCAATGACCGCTATCATATCAAAGCACTCCTTTTGTGGAAAGCACTCCGCCGCCCGTCTGCGCGACCGCCTGTTTCAGCGCGTGAGCCGCCGCCTTGTATACCGCCTCGGTGATGTGATGATCATTTCTGCCGTACTCGGCTTTTATATGCAGAGTAATTCCCGAATTAAAAGCAAACGCCCTGAAAAATTCCTCAGTAAGGCAGGTGTCGTACTCTCCCGTCCTGTCGTTTGTAAATTGCGCATCGAACACAAGATAAGGTCTGCCGCTAATATCCATAGCGCAAAAAGCGAGAGCCTCGTCCATCGGAACGTATGCGTGACCGTATCTTGCGATCCCCGACTTGTCGCCGAGAGCCTGCGCAAGAGCTGTACCAAGAGCAATACCGACGTCCTCAACGGTGTGATGTCCGTCGACGTTCAGATCGCCGTTACAGGTCATCTGAAGATCAATGCCGCTGTGTACTGCGAAAGCCGTGAGCATATGGTCAAAAAAGCCGATACCTGTATCGACCGCGACTCTGCCTTCGCCGTCAAGCCTGATAAATACGTCAATATCCGTTTCTTTTGTAGTGCGTTTTACCTCAGCAGTCCTCATTTGTGTTTCACTCCTTATTATTTAAATCTCACTTTTATTGAATTTGCGTGAGCGGTAAGTCCCTCTTTTTCGGCGATAAGGACAATATCCTCCTTTGCCACTTCAAGAGCATCTCTTGTGTAGTAAATAAAGCTCGATCTCTTTTCAAAGCTGTTTACCGACAGCGGCGAGAAAAATCTTGCCGTTCCGCTGGTAGGGAGAACGTGGTTCGGTCCCGCGTAGTAATCACCGAGTGGTTCGGGAGCGTACTGTCCTAAGAATACCGAACCTGCGTTGTCCAGTCTGCCGAGATATTCCATAGGATCGGCAAACAGGACTTCAAGGTGTTCTGGCGCAAGACGATTTGCAATATCGCACGCCTGCTCCTTTGAATCGCATATTATTATTGCCCCGTAACCCGAAAGGGAATCTTCTATGATGTCTTTTCTGGAAAGCTCCTGCATTTGCGTTTCTATCTCTCCGATCACCGAATCCGCAAGCTTTTCGCTGGTGGTGACAAGTATAGAAGACGCGATCCTGTCATGCTCCGCCTGCGACATAAGATCGGCAGCCACATAATGAGGATCGGCAGTTTCGTCCGCCATAACAAGTATCTCACTCGGACCTGCGATCATATCTATATCCACCGTGCCGTAAAGAAGTTTCTTTGCAGTGGCGACGAAAATATTCCCCGGACCGACTATCTTGTCCACTTTCGGTATTTCCTCAGTGCCGTAGGCAAGAGCCGCTACCGCCTGAGCGCCGCCGCAGAGAAATACCCTGTCAACTCCGCAAAGCGCTGCCGCAACGAGTATATCCTTATTAGCAGTACCGTCTTTTGAGGGAGGAGTTACCATAACGATCTCTTTTACGCCTGCTATCTTAGCCGGAATGGCGTTCATCAGAACACAGGAGAACAAAGGCGCAGTGCCGCCCGGAACGTAAAGTCCCACTCTTGCAAGACCTCTTACCCTCTGACCGAGGATAACTCCGTTTTCTTTTGTGGAGATAAAGGACTGAGACTTCTGTCTGTTGTGAAAATCCGTAATGTTCTGTACGGCATTCAGCAGCGCGTCCACGAACGACGGATCGGCGTCGGTAAGCGCGTCGTTTATCATATCGCGCGGAACTTCGTAGCAGCAGGGCTGTTCGCAGTCAAATTTCGCGGTGTATTCCTTTACCGCCTTATCGCCGTTCACACGGACGTTGTCGATAATATCCGATACTATCGCGGTTATCTTTTTATCCGTTTCGCCGCTGCGCTGCTCTACCTGTCTGAAAAACTCAACTTCATCAACGCCGTTGGCAAAAATCTTCTTTATCACTGACATATAAAATTCCTCCGCTCATATATTTTCTTCCACAAGCGCCACAAAACGTTCGATCTCCTGCTGGCGCAGTTTCATACTTACCATATTTACTATAAGTCTTGCCGATATGGGAACGATGTCCTCGATGACCTCAAGACCGTTTTCTTTGAGTGTAGTCCCCGTTTCAACTATATCCACAATGCCGTCCGAAAGTTCGAGCAGCGGTGCAAGCTCTACCGAGCCTTCGATCTTGACTATCTCAACGTCCATACCCTTGCTTTCAAAATAATTTCTCGTTATGTTGGGATATTTGGTAGCGATAGTTTTTATATTATAGCCGCCGTAAAACTTCGAGCCTTTCTTTACCGCAAGCGCAAATCTGCATTTACCGAATCCGAGATCGGCAAGCTCAAAGAACTTTCCCTGCATTTCCATTATCGTATCCTTGCCGACAACGCCAATATCGCAGACTCCATGCTCGACATATGTAATAACGTCGTTCGCTTTGGCAAGTACCACCTCGAGATTGCCGTCGGGTACGGGGAGAATAAGTTTTCTGCCTTTTTCCCTTACGGCGGTACAGTCATAACCTATCTTTTCAAGCAGTCCGACCGTATCCTTTTCAAGTCTGCCCTTTGTAAGAGCTATCCTAAGCGGTTTATTCATATATTTTGCTCCTCCCGGTCACAGATCTATTTCGCAGACGCTGTCATTTACAACGTATATCTTATGTATGCCTTTAGACGCGCAGTATTCTTTGGTTTCTTCAAGAGTATTGAAAAGGCTGTTCTCAACGATCTTTCCCTCTCTGACAAGATTTCTTGCAAAGGCGATAGCCTCCACCACATAGCCCTTTTCACCGAAAACGATACATTCGGGTTCTTTAAGAGACGGGGCAAGAGATTTTTTTCTCAGATACCTTGCGACTTCGTTGCAGTTGACACCGAATCCCACGGCAGGACAGGGATCGCCGAATTCTCCGAGCAGACCGTCATAGCGTCCGCCTTTGAGCACCGACTGTCCCACGCCCGAAAGATAACCCTTGAAAACTATTCCCGTATAGTAATCGGTATGACTGACTATACCAAGATCGACCGAGATCTTACCCTCGTAGCCAAGAGCCGAAAGCCTGTTGTAAACCTCTCTCAGATCGTCAAGAATAGCCGCTATCCTCTCATCGTCAAACAATTCGGCAGCCTTATCGAGGACTTCAATACCTCCGAACAATCTCGGAAGATGTTTAAGCGCATTTGTGATACGGTTATCCCCCGATTCGTCCAGCAGGTCGTTTAGCGCCGGATAATTCTTCTGAGAAATAAGCAAACGTATCTCCTCTCCGACTTCGCTGTCAACACCGAGCTTTTTTACAAGCTCCTTGAAATATCCGATATGACCGATCTCAAGGCGGAAATTCTCCTTGTCAAATTCAGCCAGCGATTCCACCGCCATACAGAGTGCCTCATAATCGGCACGCTTGCGGTTGACGCCGCCTATAAGCTCGATACCCGCCTGCACGACTTCGTCCGAACGGCCTTTGAGAAGGGCGTTATTTTCATATATCGTCTGATTGTAATAGAGCCGCAGCGGCAGTTTTGCGTCCTTTAGTCTTGTAGACGCGAGCCGCGCGATAGGTATGGTGGAATCGGGGCGCATAACCATAAGCCTGCCCTTTGAATCGGTAAGCTTATACATACTCTCCTGTCTGAAATTGCGCGAACTTCCACTGAACAGATCGTAAAATTCTATTCCCGGCGTAACTACCTCGCTGTAGCCGAATCCCCTGAAAAGACCGGAAAGCTTGTCCTCGACCGTGCGTCTTGCAAGGCAGTCATTAAAAAGCAGATCTCTTGTGCCCTCGGGCGTTATCAAATCGTATCTTTTCATAAATTATCCTTTCGTCCGATTTATTATATTAAAGTATTACTATAGTATCACAGTATCATTATAATATCATAAAAGCAGCTGTTTGTCAACAGCTGCTTTCAATATAAACGTAAACTTTCCGTGAATAGCCGTCAGAAAAGTGAAAGCTGATTGTATTTAGGAAGATCGCCGAACGCGCCGTTTCTTTCAAGAGCGTCGACTACCGAGCTGCCGATACCGCTTTGTATCTGAAATTCCTCGATAGAAATAAAATCCCTTTTCTGAGCCATTTCATAGAGCGTTTCAGCCGCGTTGACTCCGACTCCCGAAATAGAGCAGAACGGCATACGCAGTTTTCCGTCCTCGATAAGATATATTTTCGCGTGAGATTTGAATATATCTACCGGCAAAAATTCAAATCCCCTGCACATCATCTCGTTGACGAGCATAAGCGTTTCCATAATACCGTCGTCCTTTGCGGTCCTGTCCTGCTTTGACATCGTTTCAAGCTCTTTTATACGCTGTACCACAAAATGCCGTCCCTTTGCCGCCGTTTCAGCCTCGAAATCCTCGCCCCTGACGGTAAAGAGCGCGGCGTAAAATTCGAGCGGATAGTAGATCTTGAACCAGCACAGCTTGATAGCTGAGGTAACATATGCCGCAGCGTGCGCCTTGGGGAACATATACTTTATTTTAAGGCAGCTTTCGATATACCACTCGGGAACTTTATGGTCGCGCATATCCTGTTTCATTTCCTCGGTGAGCAGCTTAGGCGCGTTTCCTTTACGGGTTATCTCCATTATCTTGAATGACAGCTTGGGATCGAGACCGTGGTATATAAGATATGTCATAATGCTGTCACGGGTACCGATAACCTCCGAGATCGTGCAGGTGTTGTTGTGGATAAGCTCCTGCGCGTTGCCGAGCCATACGTCCGTGCCGTGAGAAAGTCCCGATATTTGCAGCAGATCGCTGAAATTCTTAGGTTTTGCCTCAAGCAGCATCTGACATACAAAGCCCGTTCCCATTTCAGGGATACCGAGAGTTCCCGTCTGCCACATAATATCGTCGGCGGTCACTCCGAGCGAAACTGGGGAAGTGAACAGCGAATATACCTTTTCGTCCGACATCGGTATTTCCAGAATGTCAAGTCCCGTCATATCCTCCAGATATTTATATATAGTCGGAACATCGTGACCAAGCTCGTCAAGTTTCAGAATAGTATCGTGCAGAGAGCGGAAGTCAAAGTGCGTGGTGACTATATCCGAATCGGCTTTATCGGCAGGGTGCTGCACGGGAGTAAAGTCGTACACCTCATAATCGCTCGGAATAACGACCATACCGCCCGGGTGCTGACCTGTAGTCCTCTTGACGTCAAGGCAGCCGTTGACAAGGCGCTGCTGCTCCGCAGGATTGACCGTTCTTCCGCGTTCTTCAAGATATTTCTTTACATATCCGAAAGCGGTCTTTTCGGCGATACCGCCTATCGTACCCGCTTTGAAAACGTGATCTTCACCGAACAGCTGCTCGGTATATCTGTGCGCCTGCGACTGATAATCGCCCGAAAAGTTCAGATCAATATCCGGCGCTTTATCTCCGTCAAAACCAAGAAAAGTTTCAAACGGTATATCGTGTCCGTCACGGTGCATTTCGGTTCCGCAGACGGGACATTTTTTCGGCGGCAGGTCGAATCCCGAGCCTACCGTACCGTCCGTGATAAATTCGCTGTGCTTACAGCCGCGGCAGACGTAGTGCGGTACAAGAGGATTTACTTCCGAAATGCCTGCCATAGACGCGACAAAGGAAGAGCCGACCGAACCTCTCGAGCCTACCTGATAGCCGTGTTCTACCGAATTTGCCACAAGCTTCTGCGAGATCATATAAAGCACGGCAAATCCATGTTTTATAATAGACGAAAGCTCCCTGTCCAGACGCTTATAGACTATATCGGGAAGATGTTCCCTGAACGACTCGTTTATGCCCTCGTCGCCGTCGGGGATAGATATAGTTTCGGGATCGCAGTCGCCGTAGACGGAACAGGCTTTTTTCCAGCAGATGACCTGGAGATCTCTTACCGCGCCCTCTATAAACGGCGTATATGTACCGTTCGGGAAAGCTTTAAGATCTTTATCTATCATATCGGCGACATTATTCGTATTGGTGACGACGACCTCAAATGCCTTTTCCTCGCCGAGATAAGAAAGCTCACGGAGCATCTGTTCGGTGGTCTTGAGATAGAGCGGCGGCTGATCGTCGCAGTTTGTCATACCGACAGATGCCTGTAGTATCGCACGGAACTGCGCGTCCGACTTATTCATAAAATGCACGTCGCCCGTAGCGCAGACGGGTATGCCGAGCTCCTCGCCAAGTCCGACGATAAAGCGGTTTATATCCCTTATCTGCTCAACGGAATTGATATTCGTATACGGGTGAGTTTCGCTTGTCAGCATAAACATATTGTTTCCGTCAGGCTGAATTTCAAGATAATCGTAAAATGACGCAATCTGTTTTATCCTGTCGCGGCTGACACCCGAAAGATACGCCTGTATTATCTCTCCTCTTTCGCAGGCGCTGCCGATGATAAGTCCCTCGCGGTGCTTGACAAGCTCGGATTTGGGTATACGCGGTCTGCGCTTGAAAAAGTTGAGATTTGACATTGATATTAATTTGTAGAGATTTTTCAGTCCCGTATTGTTTCTTACGAGAATGATCTGGTGGTAAGAAGTCAGCGTCTTTGCCTGTTCCGTATCGGCAAGAAGAGAGTTTATCATATCCACGGTGACGGACATCAAGGGGTTATCATCTTCTATCCTGCGGCAAAGTTTGATAAATATCTTACCCAGCACCTCGGCATCGTCGCAGGCACGGTGATGATTGAAATCACCGAGTCCGAAATGCTCCGCGACATAATCGAGTTTATGCTTTTCGAGCTGCGGCAGCATAGCGCGGCTCATAGTCACGGTATCGAGGTAGGAAAAATCATATTTTATCCCGTACTTTTTAAGTACTTCTTTTAAAAATCCCGTATCGAACTCCGCATTATGCGCCACAAGCACGGGTGAATCGCCGCAGAACGCAAGAAATTTTTGCAGAGCATCGCGTTCCTTTTCGGCGTCCTTTAACATATCGTCGGTTATATGGGTAAGATCGCTGATAAATTCCGTAAGTGGACGTTCGGGGTCTACAAGAATATCGAACCGCTCGGTTATTTCAAGACCGTTCAGCCGCACCGCGCCTATCTCGATAATGCGGTCGGAGGTCGCAGAAGTACCCGTAGTCTCCAGATCGAATACGATAAATTCATCGGTAAGTCTGCGTTTGTCGCAGCCCTTGTATATATTAAGATCGTTGTTGACCTCGTAAGCCTCTATTCCGTAGATAGCCTTGAATTGTCCGCCGCCTTTGCGTATCTTGCCGACTTCTTTCATAGCGTCGGGATAACCCTGCACAACTCCGTGATCGGTTATCGCTATCGCCTGATGTCCCCATTCGTAGGCGCGTTTTACCAGTCGGTCGGCAGATGTGACCGCGTCCTTGGTGGACATATTCGTATGACAGTGCAGCTCAACGCGCTTGTATTCGGAAGTATCCATTTCCTTTTCACGTCTGACGAGCATAATATTGTCGGGTATGAAATTTGAAACGTGGTCATAGGTATCGTATTCCATTTTGCCCGAAGTAATTATACAGCTGCCGTTGCTAAGCTTGTCAAGTATGGCAAGCAGTTCTTCTTTACCCGTCTTTCCCGTATATCTTGACTTTTTCGTACCGCCGAGCATTTTTATGGACAGCGAAGAGGTAAAATCGGTAAAAAAGATACTTGCGATCAGCATACCGTTTCGCGTTTCTCTGGTATCTATTTTAAATATTTCTCCCCAGACGGTATACATACCCGAAGTTTCGTCAG
Organism: uncultured Ruminococcus sp.; assembly: GCA_947629455.1. Taxonomy (GTDB): domain Bacteria; phylum Bacillota; class Clostridia; order Oscillospirales; family Ruminococcaceae; genus FB2012. The sequence goes on along the minus strand of CANRDT010000008.1, from coordinate 25,379 downwards.
GGGAAATATTTTTCATCGGTGTGACTTCCTCGTCCTGAGAGATCGGAGCGCCTTTCAGCACAAGCGCACCGTCGGCAAGCAGGTGAAGTCTTGTGAAATCAACGCTGCATTTTCTGAAATCATCGTCCGACGAGCGAGCGGCAGACTTATCCTTGGCAGAGGTGTTCTGCGCATCCGGCGGCTGCTGCGCCGCGGGCAGACTTCTTAAAAATTCCTCCCTCGCCATTTCCATTTGCTCTTCGTCATTCTCGGTGACTCCGTTAAATTCAAGATCGACCGAATCGGAAAACATCTCCTGCACCAACTGACAAAAACAGTTTTTAGCCCCTGCCTTTTCAAGTACCGCAAGTCCGCCGTGCTGAAGGCTTATCGTGAATTTTCCGTCGGAATATTCCGCCTGTGCGCCGTCAAAAAATCCGTTGACGACAGGACATCTGCTTTTCAGATACAGCACAAGTTCCCCGAAATACTCACTGCAGAGCATATCGGGGGTGTATTTGCAGACGATCTCCACCTTGCCCGAACCCATAGCCTCGGCAAGGCGGTTTTCAAACTGCTTTACTATATCATATTTCTGAAGTCTGTCAAAGGACGCTATCACATTGAGCATATCCGTATTTTCGTGATAAACGAGCCGCAGCACCCTGCCGTCTTTCATATCGGCAGGGATAATATCTTCATATTTTTCAAATAAAGTATGTATAGTATAATCTTTCATATTTACGACCTAAAGCTTTTCAATTTCCGCAAGCAGGGCGTCAAGAGCCTCGCTTTCATCTATCTTCCTCAGCATTTTTCCGTTTCTGAATAACACCGCGCAGCCGTCGCCGCCTGCGATACCGATGTCAGCCTCTCCGGCCTCGCCGATACCGTTGACCGCGCAGCCCATTACCGCGACCGTTATATCCTTGTCGATATCCCTGACAGCGTCTTCAACTTTTTTCGCAAGCGGTATAAGGTCTATCCTCGTTCTGCCGCAGGTGGGACATGATACCACGTTCACGCCGCCGCCCTTTCCGAGCGCTCTGAGAATATCCTTTGCGGCATAGACTTCTTTTATCGGATCGTCCGTCAGGGAAACGCGTATCGTTTCGCCTATACCGTCCGCAAGCAGCGAACCGATACCGGCAGCCGACTTGATGATACCCATTCTCTCGGTGCCTGCCTCGGTAACGCCGAGATGCAGCGGATAGCCGCACATCTGTGCAAGCAGGCGGTAGGAATTTATCATACATACCACGTCGGAGGATTTTATAGAAATGACTATATCGTCAAAATCACATTCTTCGAGTATCCTGACGTGGCGCATAGCGCTTTCGGCGAGAGCCTCGGGAACGGGAGAACCGTATTTTTCAAGCAGATCTTTTTCAAGCGAACCTGCATTTACGCCTATCCTGATCGGGATATTCCCGGTGCGGCAGGCATTTACCACCGCTTTTACACGTTCTTTTGAACCGATATTTCCGGGATTTATGCGTATCTTGTCCACGCCCGCCTCGGCGGCGGCAAGAGCGAGTCGGTAGTCGTAATGAATATCCGCGACGAGCGGCACGGAAACTTTCTCCTTGATAGCCGGAATGAGTTTTACCGCGTCCATATCGGGTATGGCGGCGCGGATTATCTCGCAGCCTGAGTTTTCAAGCTCCTGCGCCTGACGTACCGAGCCTTCGATGTCGGTAGAGGGTACGCTCAGCATGGACTGGATATATATTTTTTTGCCATCAAGGCAGATGTCGCCTATTTTTACACTTTTTTTCAGTCGGCTCATATTATCTCTCCTTAGTTTCAGAATATCTTTACTATATCGCTGACGGTGACCACGACCATAAGCACCATAAGCGCGGCAAGTCCCACGAAGTGAACCATACCTTCCTTTTCGGGGGGAACGGGCTTTCCGCGTATGCCCTCGATCACCAGAAACAGCAGTCTGCCGCCGTCAAGCGCAGGCAGGGGCAAAAGATTGAACACGCCGAGGTTGATAGTGATAAACGCCGCGAGCGACAGCAGCTGCTGAGAAAGAGCGTTCCAGTCGATACCAGTTTCCTCATCGGTCTCGCTTTCGATAACGTCGCCGATAACGTCCACCACTCCGACAGGACCTGAAAGATCGCGTATGGAATATTTTCCCGTTATAAGATCGCCGAGGGAAATATAGATCAGTCTTGCGTCGGTAACGGTCTGGGCGAACGTCCTCTTTATCACGGACAGCGGCGACGCCTCGACCGGCAGGACAAAGAAATCAATATGCATAGCGCCGTCCTTAACATCAAAAGCAACATTTTCAAGCTCTTTTTTCTTGCCGTTTCGTATGACGGTAAGATCAAATACGCTGTCCTCGTCGTTCTGGAACTGGTAGCTTATGTCCATATCGGTGAAAATTCTCATACCGTTTATCCTGACGATCTTATCGCCGACTTCAAGTCCCGTGGTATGTGAACGCGCGTCCTCGGTCTCAAATCGCGAAACGGTGGTAGACGCATAGGGCGCGCTTATACAGGTGTTTATAAGCAGCAGCAGGATACCCAGTATAAAATTCATTATTATACCTGCCGAAACGATCAGTATTCTTTTCGGGACCGATCTGCTGCCGAAAGAACGCTCGTCGTCGCTTTCGGCGTCCTCTCCCTCCATAGCGCAGTAACCGCCGAAGGGTACTATCCTCAGCGCGTAGAGCGTTTCGCCCTTTTGCTTTTTCAGTATCGCAGGTCCCATTCCGATAGAAAACTCATTCACCTTTACGCCGCATTTTTTCGCCGCGATAAAGTGTCCTGCCTCGTGAACAAGTATTATAACTTCAAAAATAACCAGGGCAATCAGTATTTTCATTAAGTTTCGCCTTTCTTATATGTGTCTATTTGTTCTGTGAGGATAACGAGTTCAGTCTTTTGCGGACGTACTCCCTCGCTTCCCTGTCAGCCGAAAGAACGTCGTCAAGAGAGTTCACGGGGCGTATCTCAACATTTTCAAGCGCACCCTCCACCAGTCTGCCGATGTCGTTAAAGCCTATTTCCTTGGCAAGAAAGCTGTAGACTGCCGTTTCGTTCGCTCCGTTTACTACCGCAGGAGCAGTTCCGCCGATATTCACCGCTTTTATGCAGGCGGCAAGGCAGCGGAAAGTCTCAAGATCGGGTTTTGCAAATGTCAGTTTTCCGTAATCGGTCAGCGAAAGCGGTCTTGTCGGACAAGGAAGTCTTTCGGGATAAAGCAGCGCATACTGTATGGGTATTTTCATATCAGGCACGCCCATCTGTGCTATCACTGAATAATCGTTATATTCCACCGCGGAATGTATAACGCTTTCACGGTGGACTACTATCTCGATCTGGTCGCTCCTGAGATCGAAAAGCCGCATAGCCTCGATAAATTCAAGACCTTTATTCATAAGCGTTGCCGAGTCAATAGTTATCTTGTTTCCCATAGACCAGTTTGGGTGTCTGAGCGCGTCCTCTACGGTGACGTTTTCAAGTTCCTCATACGTCTTTGAGAAAAAAGGTCCGCCCGATGCAGTAAGCAGTATCCTGCGCACCTGAGAACGTTTTGCGCCCTGCAGGCACTGGAATATCGCCGAATGTTCGCTGTCAACAGGATATATCTTTACTCCCTTGTCGGCGGCGGCTTTCATTACCAGTTCTCCGCCTGCGACAAGAGTTTCCTTATTTGCAAGGGCAATATCCGTACCATGCTCGATCGCCTCGAGTGTCGGAACAAGTCCCACCATACCGACCACCGAGTTTAACATAATATCCACGCCGTCAAGACGGGCTGTCTCATTAAGTCCCTCCGCGCCGCTCAGGATAGTTACATTCCGACCGTCAAGCAGTTCCTTTAAAGCATTGACCTTTTCTTCGTTAAAAATACAGACATACTCCGCGCCGAGTTCTTTAGCCTGCTTTGCCAGCAGCTGTACATTTGAATGTGCGGCAAGAGCTTTTACTTTAATATTATGCTTTACGGCGACCTCCAATGCCTGAGTGCCTATCGAACCGGTAGAACCGAGTACTGAAATTGTTTTCATATGCAATATCCTCGTCTTTTCGTTTAAGTAAACGATATATATGTTATATATTACTGCAATGTTCCCCGCCGACCGACGAGGAACATATCTTTGAAACAGGCTGTTCTTCCCACACGGGGGAGAATAGCAGGTAGATCAACTTTGAAATTTTAATGGTCTTATTTAAGAATAAGCCCCTGAGTGAACAGATAGTACATAAAAGGAGCGACAAGCAGAACGCTGTCAAACCTGTCCATAACTCCGCCGTGTCCCGGCATAACATTGCCGTAATCCTTTATTCCGCACTGACGCTTTATCTCCGACGCGGTAAGATCGCCGATAAGTCCGATGACAGCGCACAACATTCCCGCAATAAACAGGAAAAGATAATTAAGCGACGAACCGCCGAGCAGCTTATCATACACAAGACCTATCAGCAAAAGCAGCGCACCGTTGCTGATTATGCCGCCGATAAGCCCTTCCACCGTCTTTTTCGGGCTGATCTCGGGGCAAAGCTTTGTCTTTCCGAAAAATGTTCCGGCAAAATACGCTCCCGAATCCGCAAGCCACGCGGCGCAGAGGGTTATCACCAGCATAAAGATCTCTTCACCGTTTGTCCTGCCGTTTGAGGACATATACAGCAGAGTTTTGAAAGACAGAGAAAGCAGCGCGGTAAGTCCCATCATAAAGAAGAGATCGTTATAATCATATTCCTTATGGTGTTTCAGATATGAAAGGCACATAGCGGTGACAAAGCAGCCGAGTATCAGCCAGTCGTTGATGCGCGTGAGCCAGCCGTGGCGGTGAAAGACCTCGATAAAGGTATTGACAAAGGCATAGGCGTAACAGATGACCGACTGCAATTTGTGCGAGCCGTATTTCGTCGCCCTGAATATCTCATAGAGAGCAGAGGCGGTTATTAGTCCGATCAGCAGCTCGAATATAAACGTCTTATGCAGTATCAGCGCAACAATGGCGATAACTACCGCCACCGCGGCTGAAATTATCCGGGTTCGCATTTATCTATCATTTCCTTTCCGCCGCAGTATCACACGCCGCCGAATCTGCGGTTACGTTCGCAATAGGCGATCACTGCGTCTTCAAGATCTTTTTTTGTGAAATCCGGCCAGAGGATATTCGTAAAATAATATTCCGCATATGCCGCCTGCCATATCAGGAAATTTGAAAGCCGCTGTTCTCCGCTGGGCCGTATTATCAGATCGACGTCGGGTATCTCCTCGGTATAGAGCCTGCTCTGTATAAGCTCCTGAGTGACCTCCTCCGGCTGAAGAATACCGTTTTTTACATCGAGCGCGATCTGCCGCACCGTATGCGTTATCTCGTCCCTGCCGCCGTAATTGATGGCAAGTATAAGCGTCATGGAATCAAAATCCTTGGAATCCTCCTCGACGCCTTTCATTTTCTCCTGCAATCTGGGATTTAGCATAGAACGGTCGCCGATAAAGCGGACTCTGATATTTTCCTCAATAAAGTCGCGCACCTCGTCAAGGTTCTTCTCAAAAAGATCCATTATCGCGTCCACTTCGTCCTTCGGTCTTTTCCAGTTTTCGGTAGAAAAGGCATAAAAGGTTATATACTGCACACCCAGCGCTTTGGCGTGGCGGGTTATGGTACGGAAAGTCTTTGCGCCCTCCCTGTGACCGAATTTGCGCGGCATACCGCGTTTCTTTGCCCATCTGCCGTTGCCGTCCATAATAACGCCGACATGGACGGGCGGCTGATAACCCTCAGGTAAAATACTGCTCATAATATGTCCCCATTCCGTCAGATCGACATTACTTCCTTTTCTTTATCGGCAACGTAAGAATCTATCTCCTTGACGAATTTATCGGTAAGTTTCTGGATCTTATCCTCACATTCTTTAAGGTCGTCCTCGGTGATCTCGTTATTCTTTTTCTTAGTCTTATATTTTTCCATAGCGTCGCGGCGTATGGAACGTATAGCGACTTTTGCGTCCTCGCCCTGTTTTCTTACGTTCTTTACGATACGTTTTCTGTCCTCCTCGGTAAGCTGGGGGAAAGTCAGGCGCAGCACGCTGCCGTCGTTCTGGGGATTAATGCCCACGTCGGACGCCTGGATAGCCTTTTCTATTGCGCTGAGAGTAGTCTTATCCCAAGGCTGTATAACGAGCACTCTCGCCTCAGAAACGGAAATGGCTGCCATCTGATTTATCGGTGTAGGCGAGCCGTAATAGTCAACGCGGACTTTATCGAGTACGGAAGGGTTTGCTCTGCCTGCTCTTACCGCCGCAAAATCCGACAGAAGTACGTTGATTGTCTTTTTCATTTTATTTTCGGCATTTTCTCTGATCTCTTTCATAGTATCAAATCCTTTCTCACATTAAGTTTACGTCCGCAGGGTATGCAAAAAGCATATACACGCATATCCGCACGGGCAGGAGCTGTTTAAAGCAAACAAGAACGAAAACGCGCAGGAGGTCATAAATTAAAGAAAATATAATAAAAATAAATATAATACAAAATAAAAGGCGCGTTCCCGAAAAGTGTACGGTAATTATTTAACCAAAGTACCGATATTTTTGCCCATACAAGCGTCAAAAATATTATCCGGTCTTGCAAGATCGAACACAAGGATAGGGATATTATTATCCTTGCACATCGCAGCCGCAGTGGAATCCATAACGGCAAGATTCTTTGAAAGAATGTCCGCAAAGCTGAGTGTATCGAACTTTACCGCGTCGGGGTATTTATGGGGGTCTTTATCGTAAACGCCGTCCACCATAGTACCCTTGAAGAAAATATCTGCCTCGATCTCGGCGGCTCTCAGTGAAGCTGCGGTATCGGTCGAGAAGAAGGGGTTGCCCGTACCGCAGCCGAAGATGACTACCCTGCCCTTTTCAAAGTGGCGCATAGCCTTATTCCTGATATAAGGCTCGGCGACCTGCGGCATAGATATGGCAGTCTGTACTCTGACTTCCATTCCGCAGTTTTCGAGGGCGTCGGCAACCGCAAGCGCGTTCATGGCAGTGGCAAGCATGCCGATATGATCGGCTCTTGTTCTGTCCATAGCTCCGCTGGAGCGGCCTCTCCAGAAATTTCCGCCGCCGACGACTATTCCCACCTGAACGCCTGCGTCGACGCATTTCTTGATACTTTTTCCGAAGGCGGTTATAACGTCATAATCAAGACCGGTTTTTTTATCGCCGGCAAGAGCTTCACCGCTGAGTTTTAGCAGTATACGCCTGTATTTAGGTTTCATAAGCAGCACTCCTTAACAAAAAGTTCACGAATATTTTTATTTTACAAAGTTCCACAATAAAATTATACAATATTTTGTCCTGATTGTAAAGCCCTTTAGCAGTAATTTTTATTTTTTAAATATTAACAGAGTGAAAACTCACGTTTCGGTTTACACAAAATTAATATTTTGTTTTTTAGTGACCGACGCTTGACAAGAGGAGGATAATGTGATATACTTTAAAAGTACTGTCAAGCCGGTGTGATGGAATTGGCAGACGTGCTGGACTCAAAATCCAGTGGTAGCGATACCGTACCGGTTCGACCCCGGTCACCGGCACCAGCCCTCGCGCGGGCGGCGCAATGCGCCCTCCGCAAACTTCAAGACCGTCCGATGTACGTAAGTCGGGCGGTCGAAATTTTTTTATTACCATAAATTTTGCACAAGCCGCATATCGCTTGCAAGCGCGCTCAGAACGGGTTTGACACGCTAATGTATCCTCTTTTTACCGGGTTTTATTTATTTTGAAAAAAAGTACACTCTCGACTATAAATAATACAAATAATAAGATGGAAATTATAAGACCAATTATATTTTCCATAGCATATAGAACCGTTGTAACTATTGTACTATATTGCACAAGTATACTGCAAAAGCGCAATATTATATCTCTTTTTTCGAGATTTTCTTGTGAAAAGAATTTTGTAAAATCACCACTATCCAAGCCTTTCCAGAACACATGAGATATGATCAAAACACCTATCATAGCTGGTATTAATATTAACATAAACATTCTAAAGTTTTTATCTTTAGCAATGATCACCGATAGAATACATATCATCATAGCAATTATATATCTTATTATAACAACTTTCCTTGATAGATACAAATCTCTCATCTCATTTCCTCCTAAGAAAATAACAAGCATTTTCCAAAGAGAAAACACCTGTCCGTTTTGATCGCTTGCTGATATAACTCAGAATTTATTTCAATTCCATTTTATAAAACATTTCATTAAATGTTTGGCTGCCGTCAAGTTTTGTATATTCGCCGTAGTGGTCAAATTTCAGACCGCATTTTTCCATAACTCTGCCCGAGCGCGGATTATCAACTGCATGGTCGGAGCAAATCTTATTTACGCCAAGTTCTTTGTGCGCAAAATCGATAATTGCACGCATAGCCTCGGTGCAGTAACCCTTGTGCCAATGATCATAGTGCAGGTTATATCCGATTCCCCAATAGCCTTTCATTTGGGCATTTGGACCTATACTTCCCGAGCCGATAACTTTATTTTCTTTTTTCAGGACAAATGCCCAGTTCCATTCATCTTTATCAATAAAAGTTGACTTTATCCAATCAACAGTCTGGCTGATATTGGTATATGTAGAATATGACATATACTTTGTAACTCTTTCATCACTGTTCCAACTGTAACAAGCTTCTGCGTCATCAAGCGTGAGTGGACGCAAGATCAGCCTTTCGGTCTCAATGATCGGTTCTTTGCTCATTTTTATACTCCTCTAAGATCCAAATTAATATTAAGATACAAACATCTTCCCTATAACAATATTATACACTATTTTGCTTGAAAATCAATAGCATTTTTTAAAAAGAAAATACGCATATACAAATACCAAGATCAGATATTATCATCATAAAATTTCAAAAAGCGGTCAAACAGATCGGTGTCGAGCATATCAGCGTATTTTTCTCTATCAAGATTGTGATTTATGTAATCCGCTTTATCAGCCGCAAAGCGCTCTTTATTTTCATCTGCTTTATAATCATAATTGAGCGTTTCGAGCCATTTATCCAACGAATCATTAAACTCATCTATGTACGCCGTCTGCTTGTTAAAAAAATTATGTTCCCTGTTTTCGAGAAGAATAAAAGAAAACCGCGGATCATTTTTATATTTTTCATAAAACATATCATAACCGTATTCCGTAGGCACAACACCGTCATCAGAGCCGTGAACGATCATTACGGCGGCATCACTTGCCGCAAAACCGTCCATTGCCGTATTTGCTGCATATTTGCCGAATTTAATTTGCTCGTGCAGTTTTACGAAAGGCATCATTGCATAAATGAAATCCCCTGCTTGCTTTTTGCCTTGCGCCTCAAATAAATCAGACGAACGATTACAGCCCGCACATTCCACAACGGCTTTTACTTCGGGGTGATATGTCAGCACATTGCAAACGCTGTAACCTCCCCAGCTATGCCCGAATAATGCAATCGGCATATCGGGAAAATTGCCGCTTTCCTCCACAAAAGTTATCGCATATTCAAGATCAATAACGCCCTGAGGAATACCGCCGACGCCCTCGCCGTCGCTTTCATCATTTCCTGTAGCGTCATATGCGAAAACAAAATATCCGTTTTGCGCAAAATAATTTATACAATCCATATAAGAATTATGTCCGCCGCCGCCAAATCCGTGAGCCAGCACGATTATCGCACGCTGATCTTCACCCGAGCTGTACATATAGCCTTTGAGCTTTTGCCCGTTGTTTGATTTGAAATCATATTCGGCTCTCTCCAAGCCGTCAAAGTCGTCAATATAAAACATCAAAGGCTCATATGTTTCAAAACGCTGATCGAAATTTTCTTTGTATATACTTACGGTAAACAGCCACATTCCGGCGATAAGTAAAATCATAAATGATAAAATTATTATCAGTGCAATTTTCTTTTTTGACTTTGATTTTTTCATTAAAATACCCCTTTTTCGCTCCGTTGATCCTGATCAAAATCAAACGGAGTATGTCATTTCAAGAAAAATTATATCAGATATTGATACATATGTCAAGTTAAAATAATATCGCACACGGAAATCAATTTTATAAGAGTGATTTTGGGTCTTAATATTTCGCTTAGTTTTGGAAAATTTTTGTTATATTCTCCGCCTGCGGCGGAGAATATAACATTAAATTATTTTTCCTCCGCCAACGGCGGAGGAAAAATAATCAAAATTTCTGCTTTTTCAACTGCCTGTAATATTCGTCAAATATCGGCTTGTTTAAATCGTATATGTACCTCACCGAGCGCATAATAAATTCTTTTGTTGTAAGGCGAGATTCGTTATCGAGGGTGAGATCATCTTTCACTCGGTCGTTGCAGCGTTTCCACGCGTCGCCGATAGATGAGCGAATCGCACGCTCGACAGCCGCAGGGGTCGTGTCATATTCCTGTGCAATTTTTGTGTAAATTTGCGCGGAAAAATTCGGCACTGCAATTTCTTTGTTTTTCAATAAATATCGGATCGCACTTTTGGTATAATTGTACCCTGTTTTTGAAATTTTGAAATTAAAACCGCGCAAAAATCCCGAAATACAATTTTCAATATCCTCCTCCAGAGCGGAAAGATCGTGCGGCAAACGACAATACAGATCGTAAATTTCATTGGCAACGACTTCATATTCAAAAGGGTAACGATAATTCGCGTCAATTCCGTAAACATTGTAGGTTTTCTGCATTTGAATATCATTATACGGACACAAATTCACGATGATTTGTATTTCTCTTGTAAGCTTAAATTCGGCAATTCGCTTTGCCGAGCGAATATCCTGAAACTGAGAAAAATCAATTACAAGCACATGCGGTTTGAATTTGAGAATTTTAATAATGAGAGCAATTTCATTAAATGCGCAATTTATGACGCTGAAGCCTTTCAAAGAAAGACAGTCAGAAAGCTCCGAAAATACGCGGTTTTCCCCGGGACACATCAATGCGGTCGGTCTTGCCAATTTGCTCTCACCCCTTTGCGATGTCAATAAAATTTTACTGCAAATTTTTGCTTTATAATTAATTTATCACATTTCATTTTCAATTTCAAGCAAAACCGACAAAAAATCGTAAATTTTTGCAAATATTAAGTAAAAATCAAAATAACAATAAATTAAAATTAATAAACGTCGAATTGTGGGAAAATATGTAAATTTATTTTAGGCAGCAACATTCTTGCCGAATGATATTATATATCAAAGGGGCAACATAATAATGACTACAAACAAAAGAAAGAAAAATTGCGCTTATCAAAGTTTTTGTTGCGTTGCTTACTGCTGTTTCAGGATTTTTTATTTTTTCAAAAATCATTGACTTTTTTAATATAATTGTGTATAATATTGGCATATAGAAGATATTAATATTTTCATATAAATTGCTATTCAGATAGTTAAGCTAAATTAAGTAAATGACGTTAAACTTTATACGAGGATCCTGATATTGAATTTTAAAAAACTATGTGAGCAACAACATATCGGAGGTAAATAATGAGAAATATTCTATTCAGCAAAAAGGAATTCAAAGAGGAGTCCCAACTGACAAAAGAAAGGGCGATTCCTGATAATGCAGTCGAAATAACACAATCAGGCTCGATCATACACCGCCTTATACCGGAATTTTTCGTCACGGCTGCTTTTATCGCCTCTGTCTTTCTCAGCGGAATTTCTTTGATAAAATCATGTGATAAGCCGACTCCTCGGACTGATTTTAAATTTGCTGTTGAGGCAATATCTGTGGCTTTTATCTGTTTTATGGTACTTCCGTATGTTCACGAAATCATACACGCGCTGATATATCCTGCCAAAGCTATAAAAACTATTTGGAAAACGTCAAGCACATATTTCGTATATTGCGAAGCTGAGATGAGTCGTAAAAGGATGGTGCTCATGCTTGCAATGCCCCTTGTAATTCTCGGATTTCTCCCGTTTGTTCTGTGGGTAATATTTATAAAATCACTATCGACCGAACTGACATACATACTTTTAATAGCTGACATTTATATGATATTTACTTGCTTGTCCGATATAGGTGCGATTTGGATAACTCTCAGATTCGTGCCGAAAGATGCAAAAGTATTTTCGTATGGAGCACATTATTACTACAGAGAAAACGAGGAAGAATAATATCAATGCAAAAAATGTGTTCAAGAATTTATTTTCGTGTCTTAACTTTCCCCCAAAATCAAGCTGAAATTCGGATAATAAAAAAGTTAGACCGACCGCGTTTAGAGGTAAGAGATAAGAGTACAGAAGTAAGAATTGTATTTTGTGACTTCTTGTCGGTAAAACATTTTGACAATCTGAAGAAAGAAATTTCCGGTTTTAATTTTACGAAGTAAAATAAAAATTGCCGGCAGAATATTGTCGGCAAAGGAAATTTTCTTTGAACCCAAACACTGAGTGTTTGGGTTAGACCGCCCGACTTTACGAACATCGGACGATCTTAAAGTTCGCGGAGGGCGCATTACGCCGCCCGCGGAGGGCTGGTCGGGGCGACAGGACTTGAACCTGCGGCATCTTGGTCCCAAACCAAGCACTCTACCAAACTGAGTTACGCCCCGAAACAGATATTACTGCGGTTATCCGCACAACATATTTATTATATAACATTATGCTCCGAAAGTCAAGCGTTTTGCGGATTTTCTGCATTTTGCACAATTGACGGCGTTAATATTATAATGAATACTTATTTTTCATCTATTGAAAAATCCTATCAAATATGGTAGAATAAATTCATATTATCAATTACCCCGTCAAGGGGCATTGTTATTTATACTGACAACTTGCAAAAAATTATCCCATAACAAAACAACCAAAAATAATAGCTGCAAAACGTTTGCGATGTCAGTAAAAAATGCAAAATAAACAAAAAGGAATGGTGGTAAAAATGAGTCGTCAATGTGTGCTCGTATTGGATTTTGGCGGACAGTATAATCAGCTTATCGCGCGCCGTGTGCGCGACGCAGGCGTTTACTGCGAGATAGTAAGCTATCAGACGCCGCTCGACGAGATCAAGGAAATGCAGCCCAAGGGCATTATTTTCACAGGCGGTCCGAACAGCGTTTATGATGAAACATCTCCACATATTTCCGAAGATATATTTACCCTCGGAGTTCCCGTGCTGGGAATATGCTACGGCTGCCAGCTGATCGCATATCTCTGCGGAGGAAAAGTTGACAGCTGCGAAAAAAGCGAATACGGAAAGATCAATATTGACCGCACGGGAGACAGTCTGCTTTTTGACGGCGTGCCCGACAGCAGCGTGGTCTGGATGAGCCATACCGACTACATAAGCCGTGTTCCGGACGGTTTCACGGCAACTTCCCGTTCCGCCGACTGCCCGTGCGCATCTATGGAATATCCCGAAAAAGGAATATATGCTGTGCAGTTCCACCCCGAAGTAACGCACAGTCAATACGGCGAAAAAATACTGCAAAATTTCCTTTACAACGTATGCCGCTGCGACGGCGACTGGAAAATGGACGATTTTATAGAAAGCTCGGTTGAGGCTCTGCGCAGTAAGATCGGCAACAAGAAGGTAGTTCTCGGTCTGTCGGGCGGCGTTGATTCTTCCGTGGCGGCAGCCCTGCTGAGCCGTGCCGTCGGAAAACAGCTGACCTGCGTTTTCGTCGATCAGGGACTTATGCGCAAAGACGAGGGCGATTTTGTAGAAGAAACTTTTACAAAGCTTTTTGATATGAATTTCGTCCGCGTAAACTGTCAGCAGCAGTTTCTGGATAAATTAAAAGGCGTCACCGATCCCGAGGAAAAGAGAAATATAATCGGCGAGGAATTCTTTAAAGTTTTCTGGGATAAGATACGGGAGGAGGCTGACGGCGGTTTCTTTGCGCAGGGTACGATCTATCCCGACCGTATAGAAAGCGGCAAGGGCAAGGAAAGCGGCAAGGGCAGCACTGCGACAATAAAGACGCATCACAATCAGGTTGAACCTCCGGAAGATATAAAATTTGACGCAATAATCGAGCCGCTGGGCGATCTTTTCAAAGACGAGGTAAGAAGGGTCGGTGAAAAGCTCGGCATACCTCACGATCTGGTGTGGCGGCAGCCCTTCCCCGGTCCGGGACTGGGCGTAAGGATAATCGGCGAGATAACCGCTGAGAAGATCAAGATACTTCAGGAAGCCGATGCGGTTTTGCGCGACGAGATCAGGAAAAGCGGTATTGAAGATCAGCTCAGGCAGTTTTTTGCAGTGCTGCCGGACGTCAGGACCGTCGGTGTAATGGGAGATCACAGGACTTATGAACATCTCATTGCTATAAGAGCGATCACGACCGATGATTTTATGACAGCCGACTGGGCGCGGATACCGTATGACATTCTGGCGCGCGTATCAAACCGCCTTACAAATGAAGTTGAACACGTCAACAGGGTCGTGTATGATATCACATCCAAACCACCGGCGACTGTGGAGTGGGAATAATAACTTTCAAAATATATATTTAAAGTGCTTATGTTTTTTCAGCATAAGCACTTTTTTATGAAGAGATATGACTAAATATGCCGTTGAAAAGATTTCACCCAATAATCACATAACTATCACAAAATTTTCGCGGGGGGGGGTAATATCATACAAAAAGTAACATAAAATAATATATTCTACCAATATCACAATTATTTATTATAGGAGGTAAGTTAATGAATTTATTAGAAGCAGCGAGGAAATGGGAATGTAAACCGGAAAAAGTGATAGAATATTTATACAAGAAAAATATAGAAGGTATAACATTTAACGGTACATACATTCAATTCTCTGAAATTGATATTCCGGATATTCCCAAACCTGATAAAACTATTTCTCAAAATAATCTTAAGAAGGAGTGTATTTGCAGAAAAATTCTAAAAGCTTATTCAAATGGTCGTTATGTAAATAGTACTATTTTGCGCATTAGTAAAGAAGATTTTGAAAAATATTTATTAGGACTTTACGAGAATGGATATTTAAAAAAATCAGGAAAATCTGATGATCCGTGTATAATGCTTCGATATGAATTGGCTGATGCCGGAGTAGATGCAATTTCGAGTCGATGTTTTAACATAAATATAGAATCATTAAGTCTTATTCGCGTTGGAGAGGTTGTGAAATTACTATGAACGAAAAGATTATATGCAGAGCGGAAATAGAAGGAGGTTGTAGCAAAACATTTTGTATATTTTTCTGCGTTATTATTGCAATCTTGACAGTTATGGGATTTGACATAATTCCCCCTCGTGAATATTACGATTATTTCGATAAAAAATTTATAGTATATTCTTGGTATGGGATAGAGTATCTCGTAATACACCCAGATTATAAAGAAAATGCTATTATGTACATTCTTCTTATACCTATTGGAATAATATTTTTATTCTTTCTATGGCGATTTATTATTCGCTTCCAGTGCAAGAGATGTGCGCTGGTTTTGACTGATAGCAAGGTTTATGGCAGACGAAAGTGGTTTTTTGTAAATGAAGAACTTCAAATACCTTTAAAACATATTGACAATGTTTTAATTCGTCGTAATTTCTGGGACATACTCTATGGCGGCGGCGGAAAAACTATAAAAATTTCATCAAACTCAGGTTATGTCAAGTTTCCTTGTGTGCAAAATGCGGAATCATTTACGAGCACAGCTTTGAAACAGCTTGAAATAATTCATAAAAAATCCGAAGCATCAGTTGCACCGGTTGTTATAAAAAAAGAAAGCTCAATTGATGAAAAATTTAAAACTCTTCAAAATCTAAAAGAGCAAGGAATTATATCAGAAGAAGAATATAATGCCAAAAAAGCCGAACTTTTAAATAAACTATGATTGTCGGTCTCATAGAGTATATCGTGCCGACTTCCTGCTAAATATCCCCCTCAGCTGTCCGATTTATTTCGGGCAGCTTTTTTGTGTTCGGATTTTAAAATTTCCCCTGCGACTGATCTTCTCAGCGGAGAAAACCATAGGTGATGAACCGCCTGAATCCGTGTTTGAAATGATTGCAATACAGAGGATACTCATTGCGGAACGCCCGAAGCCGACATCGCCGCTAAAGCCTTAATTGATTTCATCACGGTCTTTCAAGAACATGATCCGCACATCAGGGTGTTCAATGCCGTTATCCACTTGGACGAGGAAACACCGCACGTCCATATCAACTTTATTCCGTTCGCCACCGAACAAAAGCGAGGGCTGTCAACTCGCAACTCGCTTAGCAAGGCGCTTGAACAGCAAGGCTTCAAGGGCGAAGGTAAAAACAAGACTTGTACTATGCAATGGATCGAGTACGAAAAGGAGCAGCTTGCAAAGATGATGCAAGATTATGGTATAGAGTGGGAAAAGCTCGGCACTCTTGAGCAGCATCTTGATGTCCTCGACTACAAAAAGAAGATGAGGGCGAGAGAAGTTGCTGTCCTTGAAAGCAAAATCGACGGAGTGGAAAGACAATTAAAGTCGAGGAAGATGATACTAAATGATGCTGATAATGCTATCGAGCAACTCGACAAGAAATATGCGGAGAAATCTGAAGCTGTCGAGCAGCTTGATTCGGATATCGAGGACAAGACTGCGAAGTTAGAAAGTACAACCAAACAGCTTGCTGCCGATCAACAGCTCCTGCAAGTAACTTCGGCAAAGGTCGCTCAAATCAACGACATTGACAGCATTGAGGTTAAACGTTCAAGGCTCGGTGATAAGGTCACGCTTGCCGGATCCGATTATGTGAATCTGGTCGATTTAGCAAAAAAAGAGATAGCAGCCGAGCATGATACAGCCGCTAAAGATGACGAAATATATCGTCTGAATGAGATGTTGCAAGCCTTGAACAGAGAAAAAGCTTTATTGATCGGCGAGCGGTCGGCAATGCAAAAGACTATCGACAGGCTCAAGATACAAGTCAGAGAGTTAAGTGATCAGCTTTCTTTGTTTAATGGTAAATATGCGAAGGTTATGGAGTTTATTGAGAAGTTTGATCTCTCAGAAAGCTATTCTCAGCGGCGATGACGAGAAGATGCTCGGTTCGGAGAACTGTTTCTTCTATATGGCGAGAGAAGCGGTGGTTGAGTTCATAGGTTATCTCTGAACTTAGACGGCTGTGCTTTCGGGTGCAGCCTTTTATAAATCTTCAAGTGTACAATGATATTTCTTGACACTTCCTTTAATAGGTTTTGCATCATTAATGTTAAAAAGAACTAAGTTTTTGCCTACTATTTTGTTTGTCCTTGTACAGGGATAAATAATACCGGTTATTCCCTTACTTTCTAAATACTCAGAAAGCAATTGGAATGATCTATACGCTTTTCCTTTTTCGTCCTAACTTACTTCGTCAACTCTTGTATATATGGATTGGCATATCATTTTCAATAATTGCTTAGCAATGTTTTTGTTGAGAAATGACTTTGTAGAATAATCAGAATAGTATATTTCTTTTATTCGACTATTTACAAGTTTTTCCTGTTTATGCTTATTATTTAGTCGCTTTATCTGTTCAATGAATTTCGTATCACTAATCAATTTATTTAATATGGATTGTTCGAGATCGTTTTGATAAACAGATATTTGATTTCTGTAATCCTCAAGCTTAACATCATTGTATGATAAATCCAAAATTCTTCCTTTGGTTTGTGGTTCAAACCTAGCAAAACAACAATCATCACCAAACGTTGTTCTACATTCTAACAGGCAAATATATTCTGTTAAGGATAAATCATCATTAAAGGGCTGTTCTTCTGATCCATAAGATAAATACAGATAAGTCTTACCAGGTGGATTCCAACGATTTTGTGTTTTATTTGGCAATGGAATAAAACGGTCTTCGTTGCAATCTTTTTCTCTTACCATTCTGCATAATATATCCCTATCAGATAGATTAATCATAAAATCATTTTCATTTTGTTCTATCGCATTAGTAAATATATCATCAAATAACTCTATGAACGTTTTACTCTCATCATCTGATGATAGAACGTCTTTCCATTATTTGCCGATAATCACTTTTGCATTGGCAAAATATATATCATCTATCATTTTTTTATATACATTTATATCATTTGTAAGACCAATATGGTTTGAAAGATAAGCAACATATTCTATTAAGAGATCCACACTTTCTATAATCGAAAAGATGATGGTATATATCTTATTAAGATAAAAAAGAATATTATATAGCAGTACAGAATCGCATTCTCCAAATAAAAACCTACGAATATTATTGCTTAGCACTTTTAACTCGTATTCGTATTTTGGAGAAATTATTTCTAAACGAGAAAGCTCTAAGATTATTAACCTATTATAATCAGGGGTATAACCAGCGTTTTTTACAGCATATCCTTGATTAGCCTTCAATTGAAATAAGTTTTTTATTAGCTGAATTATCGAATACTTTGTTTTATTATTCATAACCTATCCTCTGTTGAAGTGAATTCATTTTATCCAATATGTTTCTCCTTAACATATTCCTGAAACTCTTCATCTGTAGAGAATACCGTATCAAAATCGTTAGAGTTACGCATTTTATCGACTACCAAATCCGATGTTATAGTGTTAATGAAAGCTTTAAAATCAGGATTTTCTTCACACAAACGATCAATGGTATTCCAATCAAGCTCATTTTCTTTTGCTGATAGCAGTATCTCACTTTGAGTATAATCCTCAATGTTGAGTTTTATGAAACCTATTCCAAAGGCACTGTTAAGCCGTCTGAGTTCGTCCATAAAATCGGGATCCTGATCGTATTTAAGCGCTACAAGATACCCTTCATTTGCCCAACTTGAATTAGATACTGCCTGAAAAAAATACTCTCTTAAAGTGGAGAAGTCGATAGAATGCTTTAATTCAAATGAAAAGATCTTGCATTTGCTATGAGCCATTGCATTCATAAGATGCCGAGTATCTTCACAAAAATCGTCAAATGGGTAGCGAATACCTACAATATCAGGGTGCAGCCACTCGTTCTTCCCTTTTTTCTTTTTGTTAGATGCTTCATGATATATTGTCTTTGTATAGCTCTTAAAATGTGAGTCCGAGAAAACGAACGATGACAGTATTTTATGTAAATCTCTTTCCTTATATGAAGGCTTTTCCTCGGTAACAGGTTCCGGCACAGGAGTTGAAGGTGCGGTAAGTTCTTTTAAATAGAACAGCGCCGGTCTTTTTGAAAACTGAATAAATGGGCTGTCATCACCGCCTTGTTTTATACTGACATATATTCTTGCTCCAAGTGTTTGCTCAGGTGTCTTTCCGAATTTAGGTAGTTTCTTGTGCAGATCATATTCAACTGCTTTATTCCAAATTTCGTAAACAGACATCGGCTTGTTCTGCATTTTAATTACTTCTACAGCAAGATCTAAAAAAGTATATGACATAATATCAACCTCTCTTATTGTATCGTCCTTATGTTTCTCGGTATTTTATCTTCTCACAATTTTTTTATTGACCGCTGAATCAAGGACAAATGCCCTCACAACATTTTTGAGATTTGATATTGTGTATGCTTCTTGTACCCACCCAAAAGTTCTTTTTTCAGCCATAATATCCTCCGATCAGTAGTTCGTTATCAAAACCTCTTTAGTCACATTTTCACGATTGTTCGTATGGTAATTGCAATTATTATAATTGAAGTTTATCCCATGTACGGTATAGCTATTGTCAGCTATCCACTCTATCAAAACATCATTGGTATTGCCTTTATGCTCGATAACGTTAGACAGAGCAAAGTTGACACCACGGTCTGATAAATCTGTAAGGATACGCATAAGGTCAAGGTCGTCTTTTTCCGTCCACCCACGAAATCCTCTTTTTCCATCGTTATAACTGCCACAGGTCAGAAAGTATGGCGGGTCTGCATATAAGAAATCACCGGTATGAAGAATATCATAATTGAAATCACTGAAATCCAATGAAGTAAAATGAATGTCATTGATCTGCCTCTTGAAAAGAATAAGATTGTTTCTCATGACATCATTAAAACTGCTTCTGTTTCTGCCAAACGGATTATTATAATCGTGGCTACTGTTGAATCTGAACTGATAATTGAAACTAAAGCACATCAACACATAAAGGTCAAGTGGATTTTTTGTCTGATTATAATGATCCCGAAATGCCTTATAACCACTTTCATTAGTTTTACTAAGCTGCCATTTTTCTATTGTACTGTCAATGTAATCAAGAATATATTCAATATCATGCTTCTGAAACTCCTGAAGAATTCCAATAACATGATAATTTATGTCATTTGCATAGATATTGTTTGCAACGGTATTGATACTCACATCGCAGCCGCCGCAAAACAGGTCAACAAATGTATCTATATGTTCAGGAAAGCATTCTTGAATTGAGTTTATTATCCTGTATTTATTACCAATATAATTAAAAGGTGCTTTAACAGCCATATCAATGCCTCCTCAAAAGGTATAACTGTTCTTTAAGTCCTGCTGTATTATTAGGGATCTTGTTCTTGTATCTCCGATAGCTATATTCAAACAGCTTGAAGCTGTCACCTACTGCATAATGTCTGCAAATATCGGAAAGTGCTTCGGTTGACAGTAATGCTTCGTTATTATAGCTTATAAGTATGTACTTGCTTTGGCAATCTCTTATCATCGTTTCAAAAGCAGATGCAACAGTGCTTTTCTTGCAGAATACTGATTTTTGATCATCAT
Organism: uncultured Ruminococcus sp.; assembly: GCA_947629455.1. Classification (GTDB taxonomy): domain Bacteria; phylum Bacillota; class Clostridia; order Oscillospirales; family Ruminococcaceae; genus FB2012. Next base: position 4,738 of record CANRDT010000008.1, on the reverse strand, counting down.
AATTTCGCATACCGGTTACGCCATGTATTTCGGATAGTCGTATCTTGCAATAGTTTCAAGAATGTGGTAATTAGGCAGATACTCCCTTGAATTATACGGAGGATCGGCATACAGCAGGTCACACTTCTTTGACAATAATTCGGTAAAATCTAAGTTATAACATTCATTTTTCTTTCCGTTGCTTGTGATAATAGATTCGGTCAATTCAAGTGTTTTATATGTACGCTCGTCCCAAAATTTAAGATAAGCAGCGTAAACACCAGTTATGTTTGAACAAACGGAACAGCGTTAATAAGAGCCGAAAGGAGATAGAAGTATTCATTTTCTGTAATCAGTTCTTCGGTGTACCATTTTTCGATAGTCAGCCTGATAATATCAATTTTCAGTGCATTAACGGGTTGAAAATACATTCTTTCACAATTACCAACAGGACTATAATTGTTGTAAATGAAGCATTGGTCTATTTCAAAATTTGTGTCAGCAAGAGTCAAAGCATTCAGATACCTAACAGGATCTCCAATGCCCAGCTTCTTGAAAGAAGGTTTCCTGTTCAACCCGATAGATGCTCCGGACATTACATAACTAAAAAACAGGAAATCATTGCTGATCGTTCTATAACCATTGGACTTAAAACAATTTGAAACTATTCCGGAGCCTGCAAAAAGATCCACGACCGACGAAACTGTCGTTATCTCGGACGATATAACATTATTGATGTTTTCTAACAAAAGACTTTTTCCACCTATATACCGCATTTTTACTCCTACTTTTAAACAAAATATATAATTATCCATTTTTATTATACCACATTGTCTAACAAAAGGGGAGCAGATCAAAATCGCGAATTGAAATGTTTTACAAAAAAGCACATTCTTATCTGTGAATACACACAAAAAACGAATAAATGCGAAAAATAACATTGATGTTTTATTGCTTTTATGCTATAATCCCACCCCAATCCACTTAAAGCTAAACAAAAGTTCATTAAAGAGCATTTAGACCCGTATTTTACAATGCTTTCAGGTGGTAGAAAAGCCAAAACCCTTGATATAGCGAAAAATCGAAAAAATCGCAGATTTAAAGATTTTTGGTAGAAAATCGGTAGAAAGCCGATAGTTGAAAAGTTGGTAGAAACTTGGTAGAAAACAAAAAATACGGCAGAAGTCTGCTGACAGAATGAAAAGCGGACGGTGTTTCATAACAGAAGCGCTGTCCGCTGTTTTTATGCCCAAAATTAAATACACACAGATCGCTTCTCAACAAACGAGGAGCGTTTTTCTTTTTCAGAATGAAGTCAAGGAGGTCTTTTTATGCAAAAAACCTATGAGAATATTTGTGAACGATAACGGCATACTCTCCCTGCCCGCATATGCGATACTCGACAATATGCTGAATTTTTCCGAAATGGACTACCGAACGTTTGATGAGATATGTTCTTTATTTCCGCAGGACAAACCGCCAACGGTCAGAAACGCTCTGACAGAGCTTAAAAACGAAAAATATATCATCATCATTAACGGCAGCACTTACGCCGTAAATAAGCTGCGTATACCGAATATGAAGTTAAGATAACGACAAGGTGGTTTAAAATGGGCGAGAAAGTAAAAAAGAGCAAGACCGTACCGTCATCGGTCTGCCATGTACATAAATCAAAAAACTTTACGCTGCTTAGTAATTCGTTCCTGCGGTCGTCAAATCTAAGTCTTGCTTCTGTAGGACTGATGGGGCGTGTAATGGGGTTGCCGATACTCCCGTCAAAGTCGGCGAGTTTCAGGGCTTTCCGCTGTCCATTACCGTACACAGTCCTGCTATGGGCGGCGGTATGACGGCAATGATGAAGGGCGAATATCAGCACTCTGCAAAGCTGATAAGCAGTTTTGCCCACAATTTGAACCGAATCGAAGCCGGACTTTACAACATTGACCGCCGTATATTCAAGGCAATTCCCTTTCAAAAGTTCTTCCTGCCTGCCAAGAGCGTCAACGAGTTTTTGAACTCTTTCGGGCGTCTATTCTTCAACGTAATGCATATTGTAGCGTATGTAATCGTGAAAAAAACGTTGTTTCCCTCAAAAGCTCTTAAAATTAGTAGAATTTTTACAAGTCCTCTAAACAATAAAAAATCTGCTGCCGAACAAAAAACGACAGCAGATTTTTTCAAATTTTGTAGCCAAGATAAATTATTTTTTTATCCTGTTTTTGAGCGTATTTCACTGTACGGTATGCACCCTACGTCTTATCGGAAATCAAGAGCTTATTTCGTATCAAAACTTTTCATACTTCTCCTCACAGCTTCGCATGGCAAGGATCGTGCGGCTTATCAGGTCGTCAAGCTCCCAGCCGAGCATTTGTGCGCCCCGTTCTATTACCTCACGGGAACAGCCTGCCGCAAAGTTGGCATTTTTGTATTTTTTCTTTACTGATCTAAGCTCCAGATCCGACACGCTTTTTGACGGCCGCATAATAGCTACCGCGCCGATAAGCCCCGTAAGCTCGTCCACGGCGTACAAAACTTTTTCCATTTCATGCTCCGGCTGAATGTCTACAGTCAGCGCATAGCCGTGACTGGCGACCGCATGGATAAGCCGCTCCTCTGCGCCGAAGTCACGCAGTATCTCTTGCTCTTTAATGCAATGCTCATTTGGGAATTTTTCAAAATCCAGATCGTGCAGCAGACCGACGATGCCCCAGAAATTTTCTTCATCGGCATAGCCCAATTCTTTTGCAAAATACTGCATAACGCCCTCAACCGTAACGGCGTGCCGCAGGTGAAACGGCTCTTTGTTCCATTCGCAAAGCAGTTCCCAAGCCTCATCTCTTGTGATCTCTTTTGACATATATATGACTCCTTTTCAAGAAAATTTAATTTCATTACCCGGTTCGGGTAGCAATAACATATAAAACATATCAGTGTTCTATGAATTATAATTATATCACCATACTATCTGTTTGTCAAGCGCATTAATGTAATTTTTATTTTAAAATCGACTCTCTTGACATATCAAAGACCTTGTGTTATACTATTCGATATTAAATCTATAGGAATAATATAATATTGCGAGGTGAAAAGGTATGAACATAGATCAGCTGAAATATGTGCTTGAAACTGCCGCATCTTCCTCTATGCGTGAAGCATCGTCAAAATTATATGTTTCACAGCCTGCTTTGTCAGCAAGCATACACGAGCTGGAGGAAGAATTGGGTATACTTATTTTTGAAAGAACAAATAAAGGCATTTCGCTTACCGATGCAGGCAGGGAGTTTCTTTCATACGCCAAGAATGCTGTAGGTCAGTATGAGGTTTTAGAACAGCGGTATCTTTCTAAGGACAGCGATAAAGAGCATTTTTCTGTATCTACGCAGCATTACAACTTTGCGATAAAAGCATTTACAGATGTGATAAGAGAGATCAAGCCCGATAAATATATATTTTACGTTCACGAAACGAAAACGAAAGAAGTGCTTGAAGACGTCAAAAATATGAAAAGCGAGGTCGGCATAGTTTCCTTTTCGGGTTCAAATGAAGTGCTGATAAAAAAGCTTTTACGCGACTATCAGCTTGAATTTACGCCCATTATGAAAAGAGATACATATGTGTATGTATGGAAGGATCACCCCGTTTCGGGAAGAAATGAGGTATCCATAGAAGAAATGAAATACTATCCCTGCATATCCTTTGACCAGAGCAATGACAGCAACTTCTATATCACGGAAGAGGCAATGGCAGACCGCGATTTTGACAAAATGATAAGAACCGATGACAGGGCGGCGACTATGGAATTGATAGCAGAATTAAACGGGTATTCTATTGGTTCGGGAATGTTGTCGGAAGCTGATGCAATATTGCAGGGACTTGCGGCTGTAAAATTAAAAGAGGAAGATCCGCTTACCATCGGCTGTATAACAAGAAAAGGAAGTACACTATCGGCATACGGAAGAAAATATTTAGATGAGCTTATGAAATACAAAGAGCTTTGACTTAGTGTGATAAGCGTTACTTATCGCCGATGATAAAAAATAACGAATTTACAAACGCTGCGGTCGATGTTATAATTAAAGAAAGATGTATCATATAACGTCTTATGTTTTTGCAGGATATTGCTTTATTTTTTTAATTGAAAAGCCTACTAATCCCATATGTCAAATGTGAAAGGAGAAATATTATGCCGCAAATAGAATTATCTCCGCAGGAGAAAAGAATAAAACAGGATAAGACCGAGCCTAAGACGCGTACTCAAAAAATATTGAAGAGATTTCAGGGTACTCGTCCGAAGATAGATATTGAAAGAGGACGGTATTTTACAGAATCGTTTCGCCGGACCGAGGGACAGCCGCTTATACTTCGCTGGGCAAAGGCGCTGTATCATTATGCGGAAAACGCGTCTGTCTATATAGATGACGATCAGCTTATAGCAGGCAGAGCGGGCAGAGACGGGCGGTATGGTATTCTTTACCCGGAGCTTGACGGGGATTTTCTCGATGAAGCAATAAAAAGTCTGCCGTCCCGTGACAGCTCGCCATTTGACATCACCGATGAGGACGCAGAGTATATAATAAATGAAATATCCCCTTACTGGAAGGGCAAAACCTTTCACGAGGCGCTTGCAGCAGCGATCCCGGAGGATACTAAACGATACACCTATAATAATGATGAGGAGCTGTCCTCAAGATTTATTGTAAATGAAACTGCTTCGTTCCGTTCGTCTATTCAGTGGGTGCATGATTATGAAAAGCCGCTG
>CANRDT010000007.1 GCA_947629455.1 uncultured Ruminococcus sp. | reverse complement strand
TCAGACAAGGAGCGCCTGCGGCGCATATTTTAAAATATCATTCCGCTTTGCAGACTTTTTTATTGCCTCTTGTCTCTGAAACTCTTGTTTTTTAAGATCAATTTTGCAAAAATTGATTTCCGTGATTCGTACCCTTTATAAATATATTGTACACTATTCCCTCTCCTTTTGTCAATACTTCGTAAACGTTTTTCTCTTTTCGGAATATAGTCCTCTTTTCTGAGGGATATATTTTTCTCTCTTTGGGAGGAATCTTCTTGGAAAGAGCTGTTCCCATAACTTCTTTTTAAAGCCTTAATCATTTTTTTGCGAGAGGTGCAGTAGTTTAATAGAATGACAAACTTGCCTTTTTGAAAACTTTTGAAAGATTTGTACCTCTCGCAAAAAAATCATCAAAAGTTTTAGGAAAGGGGTTCGGGGAATAACCCTTTTTCAAAAGGGTTTTCCCCGAAAAGGGAAGATATATCCCCCGAAAAGGGAAGGTATATCCCCAAAGAAAGAAAATAGCTTGACTAAGTACATCAAAATATAGTATAATAGTGATAACGCAATAAGTATCACACAGAAAGGATCTGAAAACGATGAAAAACGAGATGACGGTACACATTTTCAACCGTGACTATCGGTTAATGACGGACGAGAGCAAAGAGTACACCGACCGGCTTGCCGCGGAGTTAAATCGGAAGATGGCTGATCTGTTAAGTTCAAAAGCGACCTTATCGGTACAGGACGCAGCCGCGCTGATCTGTCTTGAATGTTATGACGAATTAACGAAAGCGCGGAAGAACATAGAAAACATCAGGACGCAGATCAAGACATACGTCGACGAGGCGAATGCCGCAAGACAGGAGGCGGAGGAGGCGAAGAACGACGCTATGGAGTTTGCCGAAAGAGCGGTGCAGCTTGAAAAGGAATTAAAGCTGCGCAAGTCGTTTGAGCCTAAGAACGAGAAGATCTCTGCAAGCGACATAATTTCCCGCGACATAAGCGACGCGCTTGAAAACAAGTCCCCTTACGGCTACGGCAAGAAGTAATGCACAGACCCGAAATACTTGCTCCGTGCGGTTCTCCACAGTCGCTTGACGCCGCTCTGCGTGCAGGCTGCGATGCGGTCTATCTGGGAGGGGAGCGTTTTTCCGCCAGACAGAATGCGGCGAATTTTTCGCGCGGTCAGCTTGCCGACGCGGTCCGCAAGTGCCACATACGCGGCGTCAAAGTATATCAGGCGATAAACACCATTATCACGGACGATCAGCTTGACGACTGCGCGGCTGACATTGCCTTTGCCTGTTCTATAGGTATCGACGGACTTATAATTCAGGATCTTGCGCTTGTTGAAATAGTAAGACGCTGCTGTCCCACTATGCCTTTGCACGCGTCCACACAGATGACCATTCACACCGCGCTCGGTTCGGAATTTGCGTCTAAACTCGGCTTTTCGCGGATAGTTGCCGCAAGGGAGCTGCCGCTTGAAAATATCCGCAGACTTTGCAGCCTTAACGCGGAAGTAGAAATTTTCGTTCACGGGGCGTTGTGTATGTCGGTTTCAGGACAGTGCTATATGAGCGCGGTGATCGGTTCGCGCAGCGCCAATCGAGGTATGTGTGCGCAAGCCTGCCGACTTCCTGCGGACGCGTCGCTCACATCTCACGGTCAGTCGGGGCGCGGTGCCGACCGCTATGATCTTTCTCTTAAAGATTTGTCCCACGTGGAACATTTACGTCAGCTTGAAAATATCGGGGTGGATTCTTTCAAGATCGAGGGGAGAATGAAACGTCCCGAATATGTCGCCGCTGCGGTAGACGCGGTAAGACGTTCAATGAACGGACAGCCGTATGACCGCGATCTGCTGAGAAAAGTCTTTTCACGGGGAGGATTTACGGACGGCTACCTCACCTCGCAAAGAGGACGGGAGATGTTCGGTTCAAGGCAAAAGGAGGACGTGCTTTCCTCCGCCGAGGCGCTCGCTCCTCTCAAAGAACTATACCGCAGGGAATATAAGCGCAGCAGGATAGATATGACTTTCACGGTGAAAAAGGACAGTGAAACGGTACTTTCCGCACAGGACGAAAACGGTCTGACGGCCGTCGTAAGGGGGAATATACCCCAGCCTGCCGCAAATAAGGCGGCAAATGAAGAGAATCTGAAAAAACAGCTTTCCAAACTGGGCGATACCATTTACGAGCCGAAGAACATCTCCTGCAAGCCTGACGGCGGATTGTTTCTGCCGTCGTCCGAAATAAACGCATTGCGGCGTGAAATGTGCGCCGTTCTTGACGAAAAGAGATGTAATTTTTATACGAAAAAGATACCCTTTACGGAAAATATGCCGCGGTATGAAAACGCTCCGCCAAAAACACTTGCGGCGTATATACGTATCTGCGCAGGCGCACGGCTTATCGAAAAGCTCGGGTGTGATAAATTTTCTCTCGCCGCCTGTCCGCTGTGGGAAACAGAAAGTCTGCTCGATAAGGATATTCCCACCGATAAGCTTGCCGCGCAAATGCCGGCATTTACTCTCGATGAGGAACGGGACGAGCGGCAGCTTGAAAAACTTAAAAATAAAGGTCTTGAACATATAGTCTGCACCAATTATTCTCATATCCTTATGGGCAGAAAGCTCGGTCTTACGCTGCACGGCGGTCATGGACTGAACGTCGCCAACAGCGCGGCTATGAAGATACTTAAAGAGCAGGGTCTTGCGGACTGCACGGTTTCGTTTGAGTTGAAAACGCCGCAGATAAACGCTCTGCGCGGCGATATGCCGAGGGGTATCATCGCTTACGGCAGACTTCCGCTTATGATTACCGCAAACTGCCCCGTGAGAGCGGCGGCAGGCTGCGCAAAGTGCGGCGGCAGGGGATATATTAAAGACCGCACGGGCAGAAAATTCCCCGTCAGGTGCGGCGAAAATAAGGAATATTCCTGCATATTCAACAGCGTTCCGCTCTATCTTGCGGATACTGCGGACAGCTTTAAGCAGCTTTCTTTTATCTGGCTGAATTTTGTGGACGAAGATCTACAGACTGCGCAGGATATTATCCGCCGATACAAGTCGGGGGAAAATTTTTCGGGAGAATACACAAGAGGACTTTATTTCAGAGGAGTTATCTGAAACGGAGGTTAAACAGGTTAAAATGGTACTGAAGATAAAAAAGCTCAAAAACTCCGCAAAGCTGCCATTCTGCGCCACATGCGGCAGCGCGGGATATGATCTCTTCGCTTGTATCGGGGAAGAGATACGGATAATGCCGGGGGAGAGCGTGCCGATTCCGACGGGTATCGCCGCCGAACTGGAAAACGCGGACGGAGATCACGCTCTTATGATCTTTGCGCGGTCGTCGCTTGCCTGCAAACACGGCATTGCTCCCGCAAACTGCGTCGGCGTGGTGGATACCGATTACCGAGGTGAGATCGTGGTCTTTCTGCACAATCACTCCTCATCGGCATATACCGTCAGACCAAACGACCGTATCGCGCAGCTGATAGTTATGCCGGTATGCAAGCCCGAAATAGTGCAGTCAGACAGCTTGTCCGATACCGACAGAGGAACGGGCGGTTTCGGCTCTACGGCAAGATAGGTCATCGGAGGAAAAACAATGCTTATATACAACGTTAAAATATATACACAAAATGAAAACAGGGATATTATCCAAAAAGGCTATGTCCGGATCGCAGACGGTCTGATAAGCAGGGTGGAAAGCGGCGAACCCGATAAAGTGAATCCCGACGATCTCAACGGCGAGGGACTTACGCTCTATCCGGGATTTATCGACGCGCATACTCATCTCGGACTGACCACCAACGGAGTGGGGGCGGAGAGCGAGGATTTCAATGAGGAGAGCGAACCCGTTTCGCCGCACTTGAGAGTGATCGACGCGGTAAATCCGTATGACGCAAGCTTTCGCGAGGCGCTGAACGCAGGGATAACCGCCGCGGTCATCTCCCCCGGCTCGATGAATCCGATAGCAGGTTCGGTGGCGGCGGCAGCAACATACGGCAAGCGGATAGACAAAATGCTGTTAAGAAACGTGGGGATAAAATTCTCGCTCGGGGAAAATCCGAAAATGACCTATATGAGCCGCGACGAATCCCCCTGCACGAGAATGGCGATAAGCGCAATGATACGGGAAACCCTCGCAAAGGCGAAAAGGTATATGCTCGATCTTGAAAAGGCGGAGGAAAACGGCGACGATCCTCCCGAATATGATATAAGATCGCAGTCGCTCATACCCCTGCTCAAAGGGGAGCTGAAAGCGCATTTTCACTGTCACAGGGCGGACGACATTTTTACCGCAGTGAGGATAGCAAAAGAGTTCGGGCTCGGTTATGTGCTTATCCACTGCACGGAAGGTCATCTTATAGCGGACGAGCTGGCGCAGGAAAAAGCGGACGCGGTCGCAGGACCGATCATCTGCGATGCCTGCAAACCCGAGCTTGCCAATATAACTCCGAAAAATCCCGCTGTTCTTGCGGCTGCAGGAGTACGGACCGCCATATGCACCGATCATTCGGAAACGCCCATTCAGTATCTGCCGCTGACGGCAGGAATATGCATAAAACACGGTATGACGTTTTCGCAGGCTCTGGACAGCATAACCGTAAACGCCGCGCAGATAGCCGGTATCGACGATCTGACAGGCTCGGTGCAGGCAGGAAAACGCGCCGATCTCGTACTTTTCAAGGGCAGTCCGTTCGAGGTGACTTCCTCTCCGTCGGCTGTTTTCTGCGGCGGCGTAAGAGTTGTCTGAAATGCAAAAACGGAGTATGGCTATGGAAACAGAGATAAGGCTCGCCCATGAGGAGGATATAGAAAACATACACCGCTTGCAGGCGGCTTGTCTGAACGAGGTATGGAGCGAACGTCAGCTCAGAGAAACGCTCGACAACGGACTTTACAGGATATATGCCGCGTTCTGCGAAGGAGAAACGGCAGGCTGTATGACCGTTATGAGCGTCGGGGGAGAAGTTTCTCTCGATCAGCTGGCAGTCGCGGAAAAATTCCGCAGACGGGGGATAGGCAGAAAGCTCCTGAAAAGGCTTATAGAAGATCATCGCGGCAGCGAGGGGATATATCTCGAGGTGAGGGAGTCAAATCTTCCTGCGCGGCGGCTGTATGAAAGCGCAGGTTTCAGGGAAACGGGCAGACGCAGGAATTTCTATGAAGATCCGCGCGAGGACGCGGTGCTTATGTCTTACTGCAAAAACGGCTGACGCGAAAGGAGCGTATTTTTTGGAAGAGCTTAAAAACGCGGCATATACCGATCTTGAATATGAAGATCTGGGGGAAAATATAAGGATCTGTATATCCTCCGAACACAGATTCGGCACGGACGCTTTCCTGCTGTCTGATTTTGCCGCTCCGAGGCATAAGGACAGGGTATGCGATCTCTGCTCGGGCAGCGGCATTGTGGCTCTGCTGATGTATAAACGTTTCCGCCCTGCGGTCATCGAGACAGTGGAGATCATGGAAAAGGCGGTCGCTTTGCAAAGGTTGTCGCTCGAAAGATCGGGGATAGAGGATATTATCCCGAATATGGCGGACTTGAAAGATTACCGCAGCGGCAGGGAATTTGACGTTATCACCTGCAATCCGCCCTATAAGACGGCAGGAACGGGAGCGCAGAGCAGCACGGCGGCAGGCAGGGCGGCACGTCACGAAACGCTTTGCAATATTGACGATATATGCGCCGCCGCAAAGCGAAATCTTAAATTCGGCGGCAGGCTGTGCCTTTGCAACCGCCCTCAGCGGCTGTGCGACGTAATGTCGGCTATGCGCTCAAACGGGATAGAACCGAAACGGCTGAGGTTTGTAAGCAAGACCCCCGATTCTCCGCCGTGGCTTTTTCTTATAGAGGGGAGAAAGGGCGGCGGTTCGTTTATGCAGGTCGAGCCGCAGTTATTCGTACAGAACGGCAGCGGAGATTTTTCCGATGAGATAAAAAGGATATACGGACAGATCTGAAAGGAAGTCAGGAAATGAAAATACTCGCGATAGAAAGCTCCTGTGATGAAACGGCGGCGGCGGTCGTCGAGGACGGCAGAAAGGTGCTTTCCGATATAGTGGCGACGCAGATAGACAAACACAAGCTGTACGGCGGTGTCGTGCCGGAGATAGCCTCCAGAATGCACGCCGAGAGCATATACTCGGTGGTGCAGGCGGCATTCGAGCAAAGCGGCTGTTCTCCCGACGGTATCGACGCGGTAGCCGTGACGTATGCGCCGGGACTTATCGGGGCGCTGCTGGTCGGGATAAGCTTTGCCAAGGGGCTTGCAATGGCAGCGGAAAAACCGCTGATACCCGTTCACCATATAGCAGGGCATATAGCGGCAAATTATCTTTCGCACCCGGAGCTTGAACCCCCCTATCTTTGTCTGGTAGTATCGGGAGGACATTCACACATTGTGGAAGTCCTCGACCACACGCATTATCACGTCGTGGGCAGAACGCACGACGACGCGGCAGGAGAATGTTTCGACAAGGCGGCGCGCACTCTGGGGTATGAATATCCCGGCGGAAAATTTATAGATCAGGCTGCAAAGTCGGGTGATCCGTCAGCATACAGACTTCCGCACCCGAAAGTACAGGGCTGTAAGTATGATTTTTCCTTTTCGGGACTCAAAACAGCAGTCATAAATCTCGTCCACAATGCCGCTCAGAGAAATGAAAAGCTTTGTCGGGAGGACGTTGCGGCAAGTTTTCAGAAAACCGTTTCGGATATTCTCGTTGAAAAGACCATGCTTGCCGCCGACGATCTGGGATATTCCACTATCGCGCTGGCAGGAGGAGTTTCCGCCAATTCGGGAGTGAGAGAAGCTTTTTCTCAGGTCTGTCGGCAAAAGGGATATAAACTTTATATGCCGCAGCTGAAATACTGCGGCGACAATGCGGCAATGATCGGCTGTCAAGGATATTTTGACTATCTCGCAGGAAAACGCGCGGACGAGAGCCTTAACGGTATCGCAACGCTGCCGCTTGACAAAATATCCGTATAGACAAATATTACGCAAAAGGAGAATTTTTATGAGAGAAATAAACGTCGCCGAGATCGAAAAGGCGGTACGCGAGCTTTGTATCGAGGCAAATCTTTATCTTCCCGACGATCTTGAAAAATGTATCGAATGTTCGGCGCAGAAAGAACGCTCCCCCGTCGGAAAAAACGTCTTTGACGACATAATCCGCAATATTTCCGTTGCCAAAGAAGAGGTCATTCCGATATGCCAGGACTGCGGAATGGCTGTGGTCTTTATGGAAATAGGTCAGGACGTTCATTTTGTCGGGGGAGATCTGAAAGATTCGGTCAATAAGGGAGTTGCGCAAGGCTATACCGAAGGCAGGCTGCGCTGTTCGGTAGTCGGCGATCCGCTCGAACGAGTGAATACCAACAACAATACTCCTGCGGTAATTCATCTTGACGTTTGTACGGGAGATAAGGTAAAGATCACCGTTGCGCCGAAAGGTTTCGGCAGCGAGAATATGTCGCAGCTTAAAATGATGACGCCTTCCGTTACCGTCGACGAGATAGTCGATTGGGTAGTCGGCGTATGCGCACAGGCAGGCTCTAACCCCTGTCCGCCGATCGTTATCGGAGTTGGTATCGGCGGCGATTTTGAGCAGTGCGCTTATCTTGCGAAAAAGGCTTTGTGCCGCAGCGTTTCCGTCAGAAATCCCAAGCCGCTCTACCGCGATCTGGAGGAACGTATTCTCGGGCAGATAAACAAGCTCGGCATAGGACCTCAGGGATTCGGCGGAACGCAGACCTGTCTTGCGGTCAACATCGAGCAAGCCCCCACTCACATTGCGGGACTTCCCGTTTCGGTAAATGTCGGCTGCCACGTCACACGTCACGCGCAGCGGATCATCTGAGAAAAGGCGGAACGGATATGGGAAAGATCATAGCGGTATCAAATCAAAAAGGCGGCGTCGGCAAGACCACCACGGTAGTAAATCTTGCGGCTGCTCTGGGTGAAAAGGGAAAGAAAGTGCTGATCGTCGATTCCGATCCGCAGGGGAACACGACCACCAGCTACGGTATCCGCAAAAAATCTATACGAAATACCGTCTACGAAATGCTGATGGGTTCGTGTACGGCTTTTGAGGCGGCTGTCGCCACGCAGTTCCGAGGAGTCTCTATAATTCCGACCACGCAGGAGCTTTCCGGCGCGGCGATCGAGCTTATCTCGGTAAACGAAAGGGCAAAGCAGATGCGCAAAGCGCTTGTTCCGGCGGCGGAATTTTACGATTACATACTTATCGACTGTCCGCCCACTCTCGATATGCTGACTATCAACGCGCTTGTCGCGGCGGACAGCGTCATTATCCCGATACAGTGCGAATTTCTCTCGCTGGAAGGTCTGGTGGAGCTTAACCGCACGATCGAGCGAATACGTTCAAACTGGAACAGGGATCTTAAAATAGAGGGCATACTTTTCACGATGTATGTCGAGCGTTACAAGGTCACGGGGCAGGTAGCCGCGGAAGTCGTGAAATTCTTTCCCGACTGCGTTTTCAAGACGGTCATACCGCGCAACATTTCCCTTTCGGAAGCTCCCAGTTTCGCTATGCCCGTCGTCTATTACGATAAAAGATCGAAAGGCACCAAGGCGTATGAATCCCTTGCAAAGGAGATACTAAAGTCTGACAAAAACGCATAATTCCATAAAAAAAGAGCCTGACTATGAGAAGTCAGGTCCTTTTTATATCCGAATGTTCCACGTGGAACATTTTTATTTTTATTCGTCGTCGGGGAGTTCGTCAATTTCCGGAACCTCTTCGCTTTCCTCCGCCGCCGACTGCGCCTCCTGCAAAGCAAGTTCCTCTTCGTCCGGCTGCTCGATCTCGCTCATCTCGGCGTCCTCCTCATGCTCCGCTCTGGTGAATGCGACCACCTTGCTGTCGTTCTGAAGTTTCATCATTCTCACGCCCGTCGCGTATCTTCCCATGATCCTTACGTCTGACGCTCTCAGCCTTATAACAATGCCGTCGGAGGAGATCATAATGATGTCGTCCTCCTCGTCAACGACCTTTATTCCGCAGACGCAGCCCTTTTCGTCAGATACCTTGTAATTGAGCATACCGTAACCGCCGCGGTTCTGTATTCTGTAGGAATCGAGCGGCGAACGCCTGCCGAGTCCTTTTTCCGAAACGGTCATGACCGACGCGCCCTCGCGGACTCTCGCCATGGAAACTACATAGTCGCCGTCACGCAGCTTTATCGCCTTTACGCCGTGTGCCGAACGCGACATGGTGCGCACGCTCTGTTCGGTTATCCTGATCGCCATACCGTTTCGTGTGGCGATGATGAGCTGATTTTCGCCCTTGGTCATTCTCACTCCGGCGATCTCGTCGCCCTCGTCAAGACCTATCGCGATAAGACCGTTCTTGCGAACATTGCGGTACGCCTCGAGCGGCGTTCTCTTGATCTTGCCGTTCTTGGTCACCATAATGATGTACTTTCCTGCATCGAAATCTTCGGTCTTTATCATTGCGGCTATGCGCTCGTCCTCTCCGAGCGGCAGCAGATTCACTATATTCGTACCTCTTGACGACTTTGAGCCCTCCGGTATCTCATAGCATTTGAGCCTGTACATTATTCCCTTATTTGAAATAAACAGCACATGATCGTGCGTGGAGCAAATATTCATCTCATCGACAAAATCGTCCTCGCGCTGCTTAACTCCCGAAACGCCCCTGCCGCCTCTGCGCTGCGCCTTGTATTCCGAAACGGGCATTCTCTTGATATATCCGCTGTTGGTATAAGTAACTACGCTTTCTTCGACAGGGATAAGATCCTCCACATCGACTTCTCCGCTGACATTCTCTATCTGCGTTCTTCTTTCGTCGCCGAATTTCTTCTGTATCTCTTCCACTTCGTCGATTATTATTTTAAGCACCCTGTCGTGATTTGCAAGAATATCCTCCAGATCGGCTATCTTGAGTTCTATCTCGTTGAGTTCGTTGATTATCTTTTCACTTTCCAGACCCGTCAGTCTGCCGAGCGTCATATTTGCGATATGCTCCGCCTGTATCTCGGTAAGCTCAAACCTCTTTATAAGTCTTTCCTTACCTTCGGGGATATTCTTTGAAGTTTTCATTATCTCGACAACTTCGTCGATATTGTCGAGCGCAATTTTAAGACCTCTCAGGATATGATCTCTTTCCTTTGCCTTTTTAAGATCAAACTCAGTCCTTCTCGTTACGACCTCGACCTGAAAATCCAGATAATATTCCAGACACTGTTTAAGCGTAAGCAGTTTCGGCACGCCGTTCACCAGTGCTATCATAATAACGCCTACAGTGTCCTGTAACTGCGTGAAAGAAAACAGCCTGTTGAGCACTACCTGCGGTATAGCGTCCTTTTTAAGCTCTATAACTATACGCATACCCTCTTTGCCCGATTCGTCGCGCAGATTGTGTATGCCGTCTATCCTCTTTTCTTTTACAAGATTTGCGATAGATTCCACAAGTCTTGCCTTGTTTACCATATACGGTATCTCGGTAACTATGATACAGTTTCTTCCTTTTATTTCCTCTATTGAAGTCTTGGAGCGCAGAATGATCTTACCTCTGCCCGTACCGTATGCCGCCCTCATACCTGCGCGTCCCATAATTATTCCGCCTGTCGGGAAGTCGGGACCTTTTATACATTCCATAAGTTCGTCAAGGGTACAATCCGGATTCTTTATTATCAGTTTCATACCGTCAATGACTTCATTGAGATTATGCGGCGGTATATTGGTAGCCATACCGACCGCGATACCCACCGAGCCGTTGCAGAGCAGGTAGGGGAATTTTGAGGGCAGTACTACAGGTTCTTTCAGACGATCGTCATAGTTCGGCTGAAAATCTACCGTTTCTTTATTTATATCCGAAAGCATATAAAGAGAGATCTTTTCCATTCTCGCCTCGGTATAACGGTAAGCCGCCGGAGGATCGCCGTCCACCGAACCGAAGTTTCCGTGACCGTCCACCATAGGGTATCTCAGAGAAAAAGTCTGTGCCATTCTGACCAGCGCGTCATAAACGGACGCATCGCCGTGAGGGTGATATTTACCCAGCACCGAACCCACCGTATCAGCGCACTTGCGGTACGGCTTTTCCGGAGTCAGTCCGTTTTCATACATAGTATAAAGTATTCTTCTGTGAACGGGTTTAAGACCGTCCCTTACATCAGGCAGCGCACGGGAAACAATTACAGCCATTGAATACTGCAAAAATGATTCCTGCATTATTCTGTTCACGTCCGAATATATAATAGAGTTGTCTTTCATTGGTTTTTCTCCGTCACGGGTATTATTGTCGTTTAAATTTTTCAAACTATCACTCTCTTTCGGTTAAATATCCTTATTTTTATCTATTTTTTTATCTATAAGTACTTTTCTCAGAGTTTCCGCCTGCTGTTCGTTCATACATCTTTTAGGCAGAACGTAGATCGTTTCCTTGCGTATTATCAGTATAAACTTATCTTCCGTTTCCACCGGATCGAACATTTCGTCATCGAGCATTATCACGCTCGGCGGTATCGGAGCATAATCCTCCTCCTGCTTTTCCTCCTCCGTGGCTATAGTTTCTATCGTGAATCTGTCGTCATACAGTTTAAAGATATACCTGTCGTCCTCCAGCACTTTCAGCGCGTTGAGGAGCGAGATCCTTATATATCTGACATTGAACCAGATGACCGCGATAGCCGCGATACATACTCCCGTAAGTATAAAATTCAGAGAAGATGACGGATATTTATATGAGGAATATCCGAATCCCAATGCAAGCACTGCAAAAGCAGCCGTTTTTATAACGTTTTTTCTGAGGACGTATTTTTTCTGAAATACTCTGAAAGCCTCGTCCTCTTCGCTGTTCTTAACGTCGTACTCAAAGCTGCAAATTTCCGCCGCGTCATTTTCGTCTTTTCCGGCAAGGTTATCGTTCAGTTCGTTCAAACGGCATTTTCCTCCCACTGATCTTTACTAAGATTTTCTTGTCCATATTATCCACGGAGATCAATTTTAAAATAAATATAAACATTTTTTTAATCTATTATTTTCAAAAAGGGAATAATAGATTTTTCAATTCAAACATCAAGCTCCCTGACGTACTGAGCGTTTTTCTCGATAAAATCTCTTCTCGGCGCGACCTTATCCCCCATAAGGATAGTAAATATCTCGTCTGCCTTTACCGCGTCCTCCATAGTTACCTTTATCATAACTCTCGACGATGGGTCCATAGTCGTTTCCCAAAGCTGTTCGGGATCCATTTCGCCCAGACCTTTATAACGCTGAACGTCTACCTTTGAGGAATCGCCCTCTCCCGAAAGCTCGGCAATATACTTATCTCTCTCCTCATCGGAAAAAGCATACCTGAATTTCTTTCCCCTCGATACCTTGAAAAGGGGAGGCTGTGCGATATACACATGACCCGTTTCAATAAGCCCTTTCATATATCTGAAAAAGAAAGTAAGCAGCAGCGTCCTGATATGAGAACCATCCACATCGGCATCAGCCATAATAATGACCTTATCATATCTCAGCTTTGAAACGTCAAATTCGTCGCCCATTGAAGTACCCAGAGCGGTGACTACCGGCATAAGTTTTTCGTTGCCGTACACCTTGTCTATTCTTACCTTCTCTACGTTAAGCATTTTTCCCCACAGAGGAAGTATCGCCTGATAGTGCCTGTCGCGTCCTTCCTTTGCTGAACCGCCCGCGGAATCTCCCTCCACGATATATATTTCGGTATTTTCGGGGTCGCTGTCCGAGCAGTCCGCAAGCTTTCCGGGAAGAGATACCGAATCGAGTGCGCTCTTTCTCTTTCTCTCATTATCCCTTGCTTTCTTTGCAGCCTCTCTCGCTCTTTTCGCCGCTACGGATTTTTCAAATATAGCCTGCGCGATAGACGGATTCTCCTCCAGAAAATCCATAAGTCTTTCGCTGACTATCTTTTCAACAAAAGGTTTTACTTCAGGATTTCCGAGACGTCCCTTTGTCTGTCCCTCAAACTCGCAGTTTGTGAGCTTTACCGAGATTATCGCGGTAAGACCTTCTCTCACGTCCTCGCCCAGCAGCTTTTCGTCGTCTTTGAGTATGCCGAATTTCTTTCCGTATTCGTTTAGCGTTTTCGTCACCATATTCTTAAAAGCGTTCTCGTGCGTGCCGCCGTCGGGAGTATGGATATTATTGGCAAAGGAAAGTATAACATCGTTATAGGTATCGTTGTACTGCATAGCGATCTCGCAGAACATATCCCCCTCGACGCCCTGAAAATATATTATCTTATCCGAAACGGGTTCTACCCCTCTCGTCGTGTGGATATGTTCCACAAATTCTCTTATTCCGCCCTCATAGTGGAGCGTTTCGGAAAGTATATTGTTTTCGTCCCTCTTGTCCGAGAAAACTATTTTTATTCCCGCATTGAGGAAAGCCTGTTCCCTCAGACGTTTTAGCAGAGTTTCATAGTCGTATTCGGTCGATTCGGTAAATATTTCCGGATCTGCTTTAAAGGTAACGGAAGTTCCCGTTCTGTCGGTATCGCCGATTATCTTTAACGGTTCGGAATATTCTCCCCTGTCAAATCTCTGGAAATGCACATTCTTTCCGTCGTAGACTTTCAGCTCCAGCCATTCCGAGAGCGCGTTCACCACCGACGCACCTACTCCGTGCAGACCGCCTGCCACTTTATATCCGCCGCCGCCGAATTTTCCGCCTGCGTGCAAAACGGTATAGACTACCGTCGCCGCGGAGATCTTCTCGGTCGGGTGTATGCCTGTCGGGATACCTCGTCCGTTATCGGTAACGGAAATAACATTATCCGGCAGTATATCCACCGTTATTTCGGTACAATATCCTGCAAGCGCCTCGTCGATCGCGTTATCCACTATCTCATATACCAGATGATGCAGACCCTTGGGTCCGGTCGAACCGATATACATACCAGGTCTTATCCTGACCGCCTCAAGACCCTCCAGCACCTGTATCTGATTTTCGTCGTAGCTTACGCTTTCGTCCACCTGTGATATTTCACTGACGTCGGCGATCTCTTCATTTTTCAAAATCTCATCGCTCATTTTTATCTTTAAAACCTCCGTTCAGAATCGACTTTTTTGATTTCTTTTTTTCAAAGTGGAGCAAGCAAGCAGGCTTACATACACCTTTTCGGTATAGTCCTTGTCGAGAGTTACGACAAAGCTTTTCGGAAGATCGCTCGTGCAGCTCATCACCCTTTTATTTTTTGTCGCAGCGCTCAGAAATTCCCTCGTATATTTTGATACCGAAGTCCTTTCAAGATCGAATATCCCTATAACGTCCTTTTCGTTTACGATATGATCTTCTCCGAGATGCAGATACATCTTATCACTTACCTTTCCGTAACGCCGCCTTTTTCTATATAGAATACCTTTCCTTTCAGTTTCCCGTCGGACGGCAGGCTGTCGGCGCAGCAGGTAATAAACACCTGCATTTTCTCTATCTTTGAAAGAACGAAACGCTGTCTTGAACCGTCAAGCTCGCTCAGCACGTCGTCAAGCAGCATTACGGGAGCGTCGTCCGTTTCCTCTCTGAGGATATACGCCTGCGCAAGTTTCATTACCAGAGCGATCGAACGGTGCTGACCCTGCGACGCGAAATCCCTTGCCGGCAGACCGTCTATATACGCCGCAATATCGTCCCTGTGTACTCCTTTAAGAGTAAAACCTGCCTTTATATCCTCACTGCGGTTTTTTTCAAGGCAGGCAAGGTAATCTCCCGACAGATCTTCCTTATAATCCGTTCGCCCCTCCAGAACATCAAAGACCGTGGAGCAGTATTTTATTTCAAGCTTTTCTTTTCCGCCCGATATTTCATTATAAAGTGCGGAAGCGTAGATGTTGAGTTTTTTTATATAGTTATATCTCAGCAGAGAGATATAAGCTCCCATTCTTGCAAGCTGCACGTCCCAGACTTCCAGCTCGTCCGCCGAAGATCTTCCCGCACAGATATTTTTCAACAAAACGTTTCTCTGTTCGTTGAGCTGTTCGTAATCGGAAGATACCTTTGCGTAAGAATTTTTTATCTGCGAAACGCACAGATCGGCAAACTGTCTCCTCTTTTCGGGCGCTCCCTTTGAAATGTCCAGATCCTCCGGTGTGAACACCACGCAGTCGAGATTCCCGAAAAGCTTTGACGGAGCTTTCAGTTTTACTCCGTTAAGACGGCAGTTTTTTTCTTTTATGTTCGGCTTTGCCATACAAAACTCGATTTTCATATCCCTGAAACGGTTTTTAAAATCCAGCGAAATATTCATAACTTCGCCGTTTATGTCGATCATACTCCTGTCTTTGGTACCTCTGAAACTCCTTACTCCCGTACAGAGCCAGACCGCCTCCACAAGATTCGTCTTTCCCTGTGCGTTGTTTCCGTACAGAACGTTCAGCGAAGGATCGGGCTGTATATCCACTTTTTTCAGATTTTTGAAACCGTCTATGCAAAGCCTTGTTATATGCATTACTCAACCACTATTCCACAACAATTTCGCTTTCTATCTCATCTATCTGCACCTTATCGCCGGGACGTATCTTCTTTCCCCTCATGGTGCAGACTTCGCCGTTTACCTTGATCCTTTCTTCGGCGATTATCTCCTTCGCAATGCCGCCCGTTTCGGTCAGTCCCGAAAATTTCAGCAAGGAGTCGAGCTTTATAAACTCCGTATCTATCTTTATTTTTACCTGTTTATACTTCATAGCGTCAGTTTCTCGAAAGTCTTACCGGCAGGACGAGGAAAATATAATTATCTCCGTCTACAGGGACTATTTTCATCGGGTTGATATTTGAATTAAGATAGAGTTTTACTTTTTCGTCGGGTATCGCTTTGAGCGGATCGAGGAAATACTTGCACTTGAATCCTATTTCCAGAGCAGGTCCTGCGGTATCCGCCCTCATCTCGTCGGATATTCTTCCCTGCTCGGTCGAACAGTTTATCTTTATCCTTGAATCCTCAAAAACACATCTCACCGGAGAGGGCGTTCTTTCACTTATGAGCAGCTGCGCCCTTTCAAGAGCCGAGATAAGCTCTTTTCTGTCGGCGATGACTTCGGTCGCGCTCTTTTCGGGTATCGCGCTCCTATACGGGTGAAATTCGCCTTCGAGCAGTCTTGAATATACCAGATAGCCGTTTATTTCAAATATTATATGTTTCGGCGAAACGCAGATATTGCATTTATCCTCGTCGTTATCGCTAAGAAGCTTAGCCACTTCCGAAAGCGTCTTTGACGGCACGACAAATTTCTTTGAACCGCCGTATTTTATCGGTTCATTTCTCACCGCCAGACGATAACCGTCTATCGCCACAAGGGTGAGCATACCGTTTTCTATCTCAAAAAGTTCTCCCTTTAAAATAGGCTTTATATCCGATACCGCCGCCGCGAAGATAGTCTGGTTTATCATATTTTTAAACACGGTCTGCGGCAGCTCGATAACGTCCTCCGTATTCTTTTCGGGCAGCGCGGGATATTCGTCCGCCGCCAGAGCAGGAAGATTATAGGTAGTCGAGCCTCCCGAAATTATCACCTGAAAGCTGTCGGTCAGTTCTATCATAATTTCCTCCGACGGCATTTTCTTTATCATCTCACTGAAAAGTCTTGCGTTGACGATAAATTCTCCCTTATCAGCCGATCTGACGGCAACGACGGAGCGTATGCCTATTTCAAGATCATATCCCGTCAGTTCCAGCAGAGAATCCGAAAGCTTTAGTTTCATTCCCTCCAGTATCGGCATAGCACAGCGTTCCGACACTGCTTTAGATACGTTTATCACCGCCTCGTAAAGAGAGAGCTTGCCGCACATCATCTTCATTTCTTATTCTTCCTTTCCTGATTTTAAAACTTATTCATAAACCTTGGTTTTCCACAATATCTCATTTCACATAAAAAGCTTTTGCCGCTTTTAACATCATAACATAACATTTATTTATAGCAGTAGTAGTAGAGTCTGTTTAAAATTATAAAAAATCCGGCAAGTCCTTTTTTACGCGTTCGGACGGTTCATTATTTTCAAATGTTTTTCAAGCGCGATTGTTTAAAATGTTTAAAGCGTTCCGCACGGTTGATAATGTTTAAAAATTGTTTGTTGATTGTTGGCATACATTCAAAAAAATTGCCGCAGGTTGAAAAATATCGGAGAATTTTGTTGATTATTCTTTCACAGACCTACTATCTGCCGATAAAACGCACATCACAGGCTCTTCGATTGTTTAAAACTATGTTGAAAATGTTGAAAACAAGCGTTCTTTTCTTTTAGCTGTAAAATTTACTGCGCGGCGCGGCTCAGCCGTCCTTGAGATTTTTTATTATATCCTCCACGGTTTCCTTTATATCGGAATTTTTCTTCATCATTTCCACCACGTCCTGATAGTGTATGGTCATAGTCGAATGATTCTTGCCGAGCTCTTCGCCTATCTGCATATAAGTCATACCCTTTATTTCTTTGAGCAGGTATATGGTTATCTTTCTTGCAAGAGATATGTTTGCCCGTCGGTTGGTGGAGCGTATATCCTCGGGAGTTACTCTGAAAGCGGAGGCGACTTCCGCAATAATACGGTCGACTGTTATCTCGGCAGGCTGGTTTTCTATCATTATTTCCTTTATTACTCTCTGCGCCATCGAGATAGAGGGCGTTTCATTTGTATATGTAGTAAGCGCTTTCATCTTATTGACCGTACCCTCGAGCTGCCTTATATTCGTCTTTATCTTTTCGGCGATTATCCGCGCGATATTGTCCGAAAGCTGTAGATCGAGCAGCTCCGCCTTGCGCTTGACTATTGCCATTCTCGTTTCAAAATCAGGCGGCTGTATATCCACCTGCACGCCGAGAGAGAATCTCGAACGTATCCTGTTTTCAAGTTTGGATATTTTCGACGGCGCTATATCCGACGTCAGGACTATCTGTTTTCCGAGATTGTAAAGATCGTTGAAAGTATGGAAAAATTCCTCCTGAATCCTCTCTTTTCCTGCAATCGACTGCACGTCGTCCACCAACAGAAAATCGGCGTTTCTGTACTTATCGTGAAAAGCGATAGTCTGCTTGTATTCTATCGCCTTGACAAGTTCGTTCATAAAGTTTTCGCCTGTGGTGTAGATAAGGTTTATATCAGGCTTTTTCTTTTTGACTTCGTTTTCTATCGCTTTCATAAGATGCGTTTTTCCGAGTCCCGAATCCCCGTATATAAAAAGCGGATTGAACGCCTGATTTGTCGAAAGTTCTCCCGAGGGATCGTTTTTTCCGGCTACTGCGATCGAGAAGGCATAAGCAAGCTCGTTCGACTTACCCTTGATAAAATTTTCAAAGGTAAGCGAATTGTTATACTGCGACGACTGAGGCGACGGAGAAAAGGATGGAGCGGTATCTTCCGTCTTAATTTCGCTGTCTTTCGATCTCACAAGTATACGAATTTCAACTTCAAAACCGAGCACGTTGAGAAACGCTCTTTTCAGCAGATCTTCGTACACCTCGAGAGTTGTTTTTTTGATAAAATCGCTGTCGGTAAGCAGGAAAGCCGTATTTCCCTCGAGCTTGTACGGCTGAAGTATCTTTATCCATTTATTGTAACCTATTTCGCTCACGGACGGGTCTGTCCGGCAGAAATTCAGCACGTTCTGAAAAACCTCTTCAAAGGATTCCATCAGATAACATTCCTTTCATAGTAATAAAAAATATACAAAATATAAATAAATAAAAAATATATAACAACGGCACGGGGCGGAAAGAAGTCACACACAACGCCCTTGAAAACCGCATAATTATCCTCTTTAATTATAACACAAAACAAAAAAAAATTCAAGTGCTTTCTGACAATTTACAGGCAATTAAAAAATGATTTTTGGGGAGGCTTATAGGGAAGTAAACAGCTTTGCCGACAGTATCGTGATGAAGATACTTTATAGGATATGCCTGCCGCCATAAATGGAGGCATTTAGAAGTAAGAAATTAGAGGTAAGATGTAAGAAATGCTCATTGTCACTTTTGCGCGGCAACAAGCTTTAATAATCTGTATAACCAAAACGGGTTGTTAGCGCAGTGTAGCCGTTGTGAGCGCGCTTGCAAGCGAACAGGCGGAGCAAGCGTGACCCGTTTTGGAAAGGCGGAGCGACGGAGTGAGTGAGAGGTAATTTTTCCCCACAAGTAAAAGGAAAAATTGCCGCGAACGATACGAAGTCCGCGACGACGCAGGCTGGAGCGAAAACCTTTTTAATATGCAGACTTCATTTTCTCCAAAACTGCGGAGTGTGAGATCTTACTTTTAATTCCAATTCAAAATCAACATATTGACAAAAAAATATAATAATGCTAAAATAATAAAAAATAAAAAAGGATGATCTGGCTATGATATATACCGTGACGTTCAACCCTGCTGTGGATTATGTGATAAGACTCCCCGAAATAACCCCCGGAACAGTAAACAGATCTCGGGACGAAGAGATATTTTTCGGCGGTAAGGGAATAAATGTTTCGATAATGCTGAAAAATCTCGGTGTGGAATCTACAGTCCTCGGATTTTCCGCAGGATTTACGGGCCGCGCGATCGAGGACGGAATAAAAGATCTGGGTATCAGGACGGAATTTATCAGACTTGAAAAGGGCTGTTCACGGATAAACGTCAAGATACGCTCCCGTGACTCGGAGACCGAAATAAACGGTCAGGGTCCCGATATAGACCAAAACGCCCTTGACAGCCTCTTTGAACGCCTTGACAGACTTCAGGACGGCGATATTCTCGTCCTTGCAGGAAGTATACCTCCCTCACTGCCGGAGGATATTTATGAAAGGATAATGGAAAGACTTTCCGACAGGGATATTTACACGGCGGTAGACGCGTCGGGAAAATTGCTGACAAATGTCCTCCCTTTCAGACCGTTTCTCGTCAAGCCGAATCAGCCGGAGCTGGAGGAAATATTTAAAAAGAAATTCTCCTCGGAGGAGGAGGTTGCCGAGTATGCGCAAAAACTCAGAGAAATGGGCGCAAGAAACGTCCTTGTTTCACGGGATTCAAGGGGAGCGGTGCTTGCGGACGAAAACGGCATTATCCACAATATCGCCGCACCCGTGGGAAAAGCGGTAAATTCCGTAGGAGCAGGGGATTCTATGCTTGCCGGATTTATAGCAGGCAGACTTAAAGAAAATGATCTTAGCCGTGCTCTCGCTCTTGCTGCGGCGGCAGGCAGTGCAACGGCTTTTTCGGAGGGAATAGCCGACGCGGAATTTGTCCGCCGTCTGTTTGAAGAAATAAGCCGTCGTTAAATAAATGCAAAAGAAAAATCGGATCGCCGTCTGACGACCCGATATTTTTTATCTTGGGATCATAAGCTTGCCTTTTTTCAGAAGATCGAGCATGGATTTGTTCTGCGCGTCCGTTCCCGTATAATAAATCGAGTTTACTTCCGCAAGCTTTTTTAGAAAACTGTTTGTCGCATATACTCCGACCGATACAAGACCCGAGTAAAGATACGGTCCTTTGTAAGACGTTTTCGGATAGTATTTATACCCAGTTGTGCCCATTGAAAGCGCGCCTGATGCCACGGATAAATATTCTCCCGAGGTCGCCTTGCGAATGGAGGCGACTTTTACTTTATATCTTCTTGCCGATGAAAGTCCCGTTAAGGTGCAGGTCGTGCCGCTGACGTCCTTTTTAACGACATATTTTCCAGTTTTGCAGTCGTAAAGATAAATTCTGTATGAGGACGCGCCGCTTGCCTTGCTCCATGAAAATGTTACCGTTGAAGATGTCTTTGATTTCCATTTGAGATTTTTCGGAATGGCAGGTCTGGTATAGAATTTCTGCTCGCTGCTTGTCGCTCCTATAGTGCCGTTATAGTCGGCTTTGACCTTTATTCTGTATTCGGTATTCACCGCAGAATCTCCCAGTCTGTAGGCAGGAGTTTTTGCAGTGCCGAGGAGGACATATTTTTTCTTTGCCGTATCGTATCTGTAGACTTTGTAGCTTGTCGCTCCGGGAACGGCGTTCCACTTTATCCTTACCGCGGTACTGCTGTAAGCCGTCACCTTGAAATTCTGAGGAACAGCCGCCTTTGTGCTTATGCTGAAAATATTCGTGACCGCGCCCTCGGCGTCGCCTTTTACAGCGCGTATCTTTATCTTGTAATCGGAATTTGCATTCAAGTTAAATTTATAAGTCGTACTCGTTACGGTGGCATATTTGTTGTATGCGGACGAACCCGGTTTGCAGAGATAAATAATATACTTATCCGCGCCGCTTACATTTTTCCAGCTGACCGTGATCTGTTTTGTGCCGCCGCTTACGATTTTAAGGTTTTGCGGAGCGGCAAGTCCCGGGCAAAGCTTTATTGAAGATGTTTTCTTGCCCGTTATTATATCGTTGCCGATCTCCACGATAGGCATTACATAATAGGTATACACGCCGTCCTTGTCAAGATCTTTTATTGAAAAGGTGGTTTCCGCCGTTTGTCCTATTTCAATATTCTCGCCGTCCCTGACTTCAAATATCTTATATGCCGTCGCATTCTTGACTTTTGTCCACCTCAGCGTAAGAGCGGTCGGGGAATCCGATACCCACCTGTAAACGCTCGGCGCGGCAGGCTCGGAGGCTATGCCTTTCTGAGTACAGAAATAGCCGTATATATTCTTATTGTCATACTTATAATATGGTCTTACTGTCAGTCTTACCGTATCGCCCGACTTAAAACCTTTGTAGGTAAATGAAGTCGCGGCAGTAGTGCCGACTGACGTTTTCTTTCCCGTTTCGTTATCCACTATCGCTACCTGATAGCCGTCGCAGTAGGAAGTACAGCTGTCCCACTGTATCGTAACGCTTGTTGAGGTAGATTTGGTCACTCTGAGATTTTCAACGGTATTCGGATATGTTCCCGCAGAAAATTCGTCGCAGTAGCTGCCGTATACGCTTACGCCCTCTATATGCTCCGCCGAGCCGTCCGCGTTGAAATAAGGTCTTATCTTGAATCTGTAGACCGTTGACGCGTCCAGACCGGTAAACTTAAATGACGAAGAGTTGACGTAATAGGTCATCTCAGGTTCTTTTGAATCCTCTTTATAGATAACAGCCTCATAGCCTGACGCGTCGGCTATCTCCGACCAGCTGAGAACGATCGCCTTATAGCTCCTCAGATCGAGTTTTAAGTCTATAAC
This sequence comes from uncultured Ruminococcus sp., assembly GCA_947629455.1. Classification (GTDB taxonomy): domain Bacteria; phylum Bacillota; class Clostridia; order Oscillospirales; family Ruminococcaceae; genus FB2012. Next base: position 65,104 of record CANRDT010000007.1, on the reverse strand, counting down.
GGTATTCTTTTTGATAACGACCGACTGAGAGGGTTCCGACCAGAAATATTTTTTTCCGGGTTTTTTGAAAGCCTTTACATAATATTCGCAGTTTTTATCGGTAAGAGCCACTTCGGCTGAAACAGTTGATGCCGTAACTTCTTTAAGTTTTGTTTCGTCCTTTCCGCCGGGAGTTTTTCTGAAAATTGCATATCCGTCGCAGTCGTCCGACTTGTCCCAGCTCAGCGTGAGCGTTTCGCCGTTGTTTATATATTTAAAACCGCCGACCTTTGCAGGGGTAAGGTCTTCCTGATAGAAAACGTCCATATCGACGTATGTTTCGATACCGTTTACCGAACCCGAGCCGGTGTACTGCCACATAACGAATTTTCCCTCATAGTCGGTATAATCGGTATAGTTTGCAAGCCATACGGGATATTTCTTTTCAAGCTTTGAGCCGTCGATCTCATATGCCAGCCAGTACTTGTTAGCGTATATTCCGGCGTCATATCCCGCGTCGATTATGGTATCGCAGAAAGCGGAGCATATCGAAGTTTTGTAGGATTTTGAAAGTTTTGCCGCGTCAAGTCTGCCGTTTGGATCGCCGGAATTTTCAATATCGAAATATACAGGCATTTCAAGGGAATAGCCTTTTAACTGTTTAAGTACGAAGTTAGCCTCCTGCTTTGCCTCCGCTGTCGATATAGCCTGCGTAAAGAAGTAAACTCCCACGTCTATTCCTGCGGCTTTCGCGCCCTTGATATTCTTTGCAAAGGTATCGTCAAGCACTATCTGACCGTTGCCGTATCCCCTGAAACCGACTCTGATTATGGCGTATTCCACGCCTGCATTCTTTACCTTGTTCCAGTCGATGTTGTACTGATATTTTGAAACGTCTATACCGTAAATTTTCTCGCAGTCGTCAAATCTTTTCTGATGTATAATATTCTTTGAACCCCACAATGCGGTAGTCATCGGTGTGTAGGCTCTTGCACCGACAGCCTTGCTGTACTGCGGATCGTTCTGCGAACAGGGCAGAGTGTCGCCGGGGAAAACATAATCGGCGATATTTTCGGTATTTTCATTATCGGCGCTTTTTGTATCTGTATTAGTGTTAGTATCGGTGTCGGTGTCGGTCTGCGCCTGACCGATCGAGACATTGCCGTCGTCGTCCGTTATTATCGGAAAACGCACAGCCGCGCCTGCCGTAAGTGAAGTCTGCGCCAGTAAAGCGGCAGTCAGAACGGCGGATATTATCCTCTTGACTTTTTTCATAAAACAACCTTTCTGTTTCTGTTGTTTCTGCTACAGTCATACTGTAAAACAGATCTCTCTCCAATGTTTGCCGCGTTTTCATTAGTCGGCAAAACTTGCCTTTTACACAATATATGCAGTACAGACAATCAGTGTTTGTACTGAGAAGTATTTTCTTGTCCTGCGACATATATCGACCGAAACTTCTTCTACTCGATTAATTATACCTTATTTTTGTATTTCTGTCAATAACCATTTTTTGTGAGTAAGATGCTTTCTTGGGGGGAAACCTTTCTGAAGAAAGGTTCTCCCCCCAAACCTCCTTTCCAAAGACTTTTAATGATTTTTGCAGGCAGCAGATAGCAAATTAAAATTCTGATGTAAGTAATTATCCGAGTTGCAAAAGATATATCCGCTGCCTGCAAAAATAGTCAGAAGCCCTCAGAGAGGAAGATTTAAGAGAAAAGCCTTTACTCAAAAAGTCCCTCAAAAAAGTATTTACCATAAAAAACGGTTTTTCGGACTATTTGTGTGGTATTATTCTTTCTTTGAGGTATATTTTCTCTCTTTGGGAGGAATCTTCTTGGAAAGAGCTGTTCTCATAACTTCTTTTTAAAGCCTTAATCATTTTTTTGCGAGAGGTGCAGTAGTATAATAGAATGACAAATTTAACTTTCTTGAAAACTTTTGAAAGAAATGTACCTCTCGCAAAAAAATCATCAAAAGTTTTAGGAAGGGGGTTACGGGGGATAACCCTTTTTCAAAAGGGTTTCCCCCGAAAAGGGAAGATATATCCCCAAAAAAAAGAGTATACCCAAACAAAAAGCTAACCCCGTGTTCAGAGGAACACGGGGGAATTAATATCAGATATAACTTGTACCAGATCAGTACATCGGGATTCACTCCAATTTAAATTTATATAAAACCGCCGCAGGTGCGCACGGATCAAAAGCTTACATCAAGCCATTGGAATTACAACCTTTCAGTAAATTTCGGGGACTCACCCCGTCATAACCGGGAACAAACTCAATATCCCATCGGACTCAACCTTTCTGAAAATATTCGGTAAAAACCGCTGTTCTGAAAAAAATTTAATTAAACCATCGGATCTGTTACCTTTCTGATAAATTGATCAAATTCAGGCTAAAGTTTCAGGCGGACTCACTCCAATCGTTCAGATATTTGCATACCTCGCTTTTAATATCCTCATAAAGCAACACTCCCGTAAGAAACCTTTGCAGTAAACTGTCGGAACACGAATCGCCGACATTTGCTGCTCACATCGAAAATCAAGCTAAATAAACCTTTGGACTCACCCCTGTCATTTTAAATACATAGCTTGTGAAAAATGCTCCGTACTTTCATAGAGCATCACTCCTTAAAAAATGTATACCTGAAATTTAAAAATTCTTAGATCACGCAGGCGGCAGAGCTTTCGCTGATACCGCAAATATTAAATTGTGCATCGGACTCACTCCAGACATTTATTTATTCAGAAACCTCATATAGCCCATCATATTAAAAACCCCTTCGCTATATATTCTGAAAAATATTCTGTTTTAACCGACAGAGCTCCTGATTTCAAAAACGTATTGGTTGATCGGTCGCAGGACTCTCAGATCCACTATATGAACCATATCCGGTATGAGTTTATCAGTCTTTACACCTGAGTTGTTACTCTTAAAAATCGGATCTTCCGAGTCCTGGGATGCTCTGCCCGATCTGTGAACTGTCCATGGGACTCGCTCCTTTCGTATCGGATTAGACTATCGCGTCGGCGCTGCGGCTCTTGCTGAAATTGACTGTACCGATTGAAACCGCCCGGCGTTCGTCCGCCGCTGTCTGTGACACCCCGGATAAGAAATCAGCTCCCACATTCTGCCATTGCCGCCTGTACGCTGCCGGAATCCCTCCCGCCATACAAGCCGACTGCCGGTCAGCTTGGTCTGTGTTTCTTTCCTTGAATATACTATACCACACTTTTTGTGTATTGTCAATAGTTTTTTTAAAATTTTTTTGAAAAATTTTATTTAATATAACTTTCAGAAAATGTGCTTGACATTTGACGGGGGATATAGTATAATAATAATGTTGCGGTGTTAAATTACAATTTTTGAGAGGAGCTGACCGATATGTCCGAAGAATATACACCCGATCTTTATACCCTCGAGGACGAGGAAGGCAACGAACAGGTCTTTGAAATGCTCGACGCTATGGAATTTGAGGGCGAAAAGTATTTTGCACTTACACCTTATCACGAAAATGCAGACGAAATGCTGGAGGATTCGGGCGAAGTCGTTATCCTTAAATCCGAATTTGAGGGCGACGAGGAAATGATGGTGTCTATCGACGACGATGACGAATATGAACGTATCGGCGAGATCTTTATGAAAAGAATAGAGGAAATGTTCGGATTCGATGATGATGACGAGGAAAACTTTTCCTGAAATTTTGTAGGAACATAATTGATTTTTTTCGTGATCTGTGGTATACTATCAGTAATGGCACGTAATGTCAGTATCTTTACTGCCTTGTTCGAGCAAGTATAGTTATTATAATCCAACACATTTTTTAAGGGAACTTCGCTCCGAAAGCGGATTGCAGACCTCCCGCCCCGAACCGCTCAGGCGCTTCGGATAACGCGGACGAAGGGAGCGTGAAACTTAGGGCTGGTACCCACCTGCTTAGTGCGGGTTTTATTCGCTGTACGACGGCAAGGCGGTTGTTTGATGATTATATCCGTTCTCCTTTCGTGAGAACGGATTTTTTGTATGTTTACCTCTTTCTCGGGGGAAAACTTTCTGAAGAAAGTTTCTCCCCCGAACCCCCTTACAAAGACTTTTGATGATTTTTTGCGAGGGGCAATGTTCGCGTGAAGATTAATCAGCACGTTAAGAAATAGCTTTTATCGGTTCTATTACCCCTCGCAAAAAATGGTCAGAATCCCTCGGTGAGGGAAGTTCAGAGGAAAAACATTTTTCAAAAAAGTCCCTCAAAAAAAGAGGAAACACGAAAAAATAGCCGTACATTACGTCAAATTGTACGGCATTTTTACTTTTTGAGATGTATTTTCCCCTCTTTGGGAGAAATCTTCTTGGAAAGAATTGTTTCTTGAATCTCTTCTCAAAGCTTTAGTCATTTTTGCGATGGACGGTGTAATTTTTCAAGCATTGTGAATTTTATTTGATACGCATTTCAAAGACTTTGCCGTCCATCGCAAAAATCATTGAAAGTTTTAGGAAAGGGGCTCGGGGGATAACCCTTTTTCAAAAGGGTTTTCCCCCGAAAAGGGGAAGCTATATGTTAAAAATCTCAAAATTCCACACCGCGGCGGGGTGGGATAGATTTATCGAAAGGGTGTTTAAGGTTATTGATCTGGCTGATATAATCAGCATTATCGAGGAAAAGCGGTGCAGGGTCTCTGCCTGTGAGGACAAGTTCGACATCAGGAGGGATAGAGGTAATAAGTTTTTCAAGGGAAGTGCGGTCGAGCAGACCCATATTATAAGGGTAAGTGACCTCGTCGAGAATAAGCATACCCGGAGAGCCGGAGAATGCGAACTTGCAGGCTTGTGCGAGCATTTCGTCGTGTTCTGCGCGGCAGGCTGCGAGAGTATCTTTATCCATAGAAAAAGTGAATCCCATATCGCGGGAGAGCCGCAGTACCTGTATATTATCCAGCTTTTGCAGAGGATAGATCTCGCAGCTTTCACTTCCTTTGAGGAACTGGACTATCAGTACTCTGCCCCCAGAGCCGCAGTATCTGAGCGCAAGCCCCATAGCGGCTGTAGTTTTGCCTTTTCCGTCGCCGCAGTAGCAGTGTATCATAAATTCTCCCTCCGTATTTTTAAATTTTAAAAAATATCCGAATTTTTAAGTTTTTGAAATTCCGAGCTGCGTTGTCACAACTGCAATTTAACGTGGAAACGTTACCGTATCCGATAAAAATTTTATATATACTTTTTTTCTTACCAAAGTGGGAAAAAACAGTATAAATAATGCGGCGGCAACGGTATGAGCCGTTTACCGCCCGAAAGTACAATATCCCGAATACCCCGAATATTAAGAATACCCCGTCAGAAGATCGCAATAATTACATAAACAAGTATCCTCAGCGCGGAGAATATAAGCAGATCAATAAACGTCGAGCCGTACATAAGCTGATTTGCCCAATATACGTCGTTGTGGGAATATTCCTTTAACTGTTCGCCGACTGAAACGCCGGTCACGCCGTCCACCAAGGAGATACCGAGTGCGCCTGCCATGGAGCAACGGCAGTCGGAGATACCGGCAGGTTTTATTTTTTTACGGTCGCGTTTGCAGATAAATTTGCTGTTTTTGCTGTCCAGTTTAAGGAAAGCGGCGTCTGCCCGTATTGCGGCGGCGCAGATGAGAGAGGGCAGAAAAGTAAGTACTTTCCACAGATCGCGGGCAGGCAGTGAAAAATCGTCCTGCGCAGGGGAGAGAGTGCGGTGGAGGATCGAAACGCAGCGGTAGAACATTCCTCCGAAACCGCCTGCTATCGCACAGAAGAAAAGCGGAGCGGTACAGCGTTCCGCGGCGGCATCTGCGGCACATTCCACGGATTCGCTTATCAGATCGCCGCGTTCTTTTGCGGCGGAATTTTTTCCGGACAGATCAAGTACAGCCTTTTTGGTGCGCAGGAAATTTCCCGAGCGTATTCCGCGGAAAGCCTGACTTACGTTATCCCTTGCCGATCTTACCGAAAACGCCGCCCAGCAGAATAACGAATCCACGATAACTCCTGCGAGAGGGTGCAGCTTGTAGGCGATCATCATAAGCGCGAGGGGTATGCCTGCAAAGATTATCAGTGTGAACAGCACGGCTACCCTGCCTGCCATTTTTCTTGCCTCGGGGGTCTCTTCATAAAAGCGTTCGAGAGAGATCTTTATTTTTCTGACAAAAGAGCCGATCAGTTTTTCGGGGGAGAGTATCCCCGGCGGTTCGTTCAGTATGATATTCAAGACAAAACCTGCGCACATTGCGGCAAGGGTATTTATTATCATATGTAAGATCCTTTCAGTCGTGGTATTTCAAAAATGCGTAATGCGTAAAGCATAATATGTCTTGTACATTATAACATATATTTTTACTAATTGCAAGAGAGTTAGCGGAAATCAATTTTTAAGATATAGATCGGCTTTTCTGAAAGCTGTTCTCCGCAGGCTGATTTCACGCTCTGCACTTACGTTGAAAATGAAGTTGGTAAATTAAAAAGGTTTTCGATCAAGCCTTTTCCTCAAAAAGGCTTGCGGGGTCGAGGGGCAGAGCCCATCGTCGCCGTCCGCAGACGGCGAAAGCCCCTGCCGCCTGCGTCCGCAAGGGGTGAATTTCAAAACAGTCCGGTGGACTGTTTTGAAAGAGGGGACGACCTGCAAGAAGGGCGTCCCCTGAGTTTTGGCGGCACGAGGTTCCTCTCCGCCGCTTGCGGCGGAGGAAAATAACTTTTAATGTATATTCTCCTCCAGCCCATTTGGTGAGATATGCCAAAAAAAATATCCGTTTTTTAAAATCCCTCTTGACAATTTTTATAAATAGTTGTAAAATAAGTTGTGTGGACGGCTATAGAAAACGGCTGTCTGCGCTGAAAGGATGTTTTGAATACCATGAAATGGACGGGCCTTAACGAACTGAGAGAATCTTATCTTGAATTTTTTGAAAGCAAGGGACATCTCAGAATAAAAAGCTACCCTCTTGTTCCGCAGAACGATAACAGCCTGTTGCTCATAAATGCAGGTATGGCACCGCTGAAACCTTACTTTACCGGACAGGACGTTCCTCCGTGCGTGAGAATGACCGACTGCCAGAAGTGTATCCGCACGGGCGATATAGAAAACGTAGGCGTGACCGCACGTCACGGAACATTCTTTGAAATGCTCGGCAACTGGTCGTTCGGCGAATATTTTAAAAAGGAAGCTATCGAATGGGCTTGGGAATATGTGACGAAGATCCTTGAAATACCAACGGACAGGCTTTACGTTTCCGTCTATGAGGAGGACGACGAGGCGGAAAAGATCTGGCACGAAGATATAGGTCTGCCTATGGACAGGATATTCCGTATGGGCAAAGAGGATAATTTCTGGGAAGCCGGTATCGACGGTCCGTGCGGTCCCTGCTCGGAAATTTATTACGACCGCGGCGAGGAATACGGCTGCGGCAAGCCGGATTGTACGGTCGGCTGCGACTGCGACAGATATATGGAATTCTGGAATCTGGTGTTCACACAGTTTGACCGCCACGAAGACGGTACTTATACGGAACTTAAACAGAAAAATATAGATACGGGAATGGGACTTGAAAGACTTGCCGCTATGATGCAGGGAGTCGATTCCATTTTCGATGTGGATACGATAAAGGCGATACGCGACCACGTCTGCATGATCGCCGGAGCGGATTACGGAAAAGATCGCAAAAAGGATATTTCCATAAGAGTTATCACCGACCATATCCGCTCGGTGACATTTATGGCAAGCGACGGAATACTCCCCTCAAACGAGGGCAGGGGTTACGTTATGCGCCGCCTTATCAGGAGAGCGGTGCGCCATGGCAAGCTGCTCGGTATAGACAGACCGTTCCTGAAAGATATAGTCCGCACGGTCGTGGATAATTCAAAGGGAGAATATCCCGAACTGGACGAAAAGTACGACTATATAGTAAAATTGCTCTCCACCGAGGAGGAAAACTTCAACCGCACTATCGACAGGGGAATGAAGATACTTGAAGAGTATACCGCAAAACTGCTCGAAAGCGGCGAAAAGATACTTGACGGCGAGTCCTGTTTCAGACTTTCGGATACCTACGGATTCCCTATCGACCTGACGCGCGAGATACTTCAGGAAAAGGGTCTTTCCTGCGATGAGGAGGGCTACAGAGCCGCTTACGAAAAACAGCGCGAGACTGCAAGGACCGCAAGGGGCGGTTCTAAGTATATGGGCGCGGACGATACCGTCTTTCTGAAAATGGACAAGACTTTCCATACCCGGTTTACCGGCTACGACAGACTCGAGGACGACTGCGAGATAGGATATATCGCCACGGAAGATGAACTGGTCGAAAACGCCGGATGCGACGGTAAAGAATACTACATCGTTTCGTCAAAAACGCCTTTTTACGCGGAAAGCGGCGGACAGGCAGGCGACCGCGGCGTGATAACCACAGTCAGCGGAAAATGCCGCGTTCTGGACGTACAGAAAGTCACTGCCGGAAAATTTGCGCACAAAGTCGTCGTTGAAGAGGGCGGCGTTGCCGTCGGTCAGCAGGCGCATTTTGCGGTAGACGCACAGCTGCGTATGTCCACTATGAGAAACCATTCCTGCGCTCACTTACTTCAGGCGGCGCTGAGGAAAGTCCTCGGAGAACACGTTCATCAGGCAGGACAGCTTGTTGACAGCGAAAGACTGAGATTTGACTTCTCACACTTCAATGCAATGACCGCGGAGGAGAAAGAAAAGGTAGAATCGCTTGTAAATTCATATATACTGAAAGCGCTCGATATAACCGTAAAGGAAATGCCGATCGCCGAGGCGCAGAAACTCGGCGCAATGGCGCTGTTCGGCGAAAAGTACGGCGAAACGGTAAGAGTAGTCACGATGGGCAGCGCGGAAGATACCGCGTCTATCGAATTCTGCGGAGGAACTCATCTTGACAACACCGCAAAGATCGGGCTTTTCAAAATAGTTTCCGAAAGCTCGGTAGCCTCCGGCGTAAGACGTATCGAGGCGGTAACGGGTACGGGCGTGCTTGAACTCTTAGACCGCAGCGAGGACATCATAAACAGGTCGGCGGCAGCCGTTAAGGCAGGAAACGCCGCAGAGCTGCCTGCGAAGTGCGTTCAGGTAATGCAGGAAATAAAAGCTCTCGAAAAGGAGAGGGATTCGCTGCAAAGCGCCCTTTCAAATATGCGCACCAAGTCGCTTGCCGAAAATGCGCAGGATATAGGCGGAGTAAGACTTATCACCGCTAAGATAGACGGAATAAAGCCTGATATGCTCAGAAAAATGGGCGACGAGATCAAAGCCGCGCAGAGCGACGTTCTGGCTGTCATCGCAGGAGTGGACGGCGGCAGGGGAAATCTCACCGCAGTCGCAGGAAAGGACGCTCTCGCAAAGGGCGTACACGCCGGAAAAATCGTAGGAAAAATCGCGGCGGTAACAGGCGGCAAGGGCGGCGGACGTCCCGATTCCGCTATGGCAGGAGTGGGCGACCTTTCAAAGCTTGACGATGCTCTCGCTCAGGCTGCCGCTATCGCGAAAGAGTTTATAAAGTAAATCACATCAGGGGAGGTTTTTAAAAATGGCTGACTGTCTTTTCTGTAAGATCGTAAAGGGAGAGATCCCCTCGACCAAAATATATGAGGACGACAGCGTTTATGTCTTTGCGGACATCAACCCGACCGCTCCGATACACTATCTTCTTATTCCCAAGGAGCATATCTCAAAGCTCGACGAGGTGACAAAGGAGAACAGCGCGGTGATCGCGCACATCTATGAAGTGATCGCGCAGCTTGCCGAAAAGCTTGACTTAAAGGACGGTTTCCGCGTAGTTTCCAACTGCGGCGAACTGGCAGGACAAAGCGTTTTTCATATACATTTTCACCTGCTTGCCGGACGTCCGTTGGAATGGCCTGCCGGCTGACGGCAAAGCACCGTGACCGCCAAGCTTGCGTGGGCAGGATTTTCTTTCCTGTCAGGTCTGTGGCTTTTCTGTCTTGATATGGGAAAAAGCGCGGCGGCTCTGCTTGCTGCGGACGCGGTTTTGTGCCTTGTATCCGCGGTCTTTATAAAAAGAATTCGGGCGTATGTCCTTACGGTGGGAGCGTTTGCTGCGGCAGGGCTTTTATGCGCGGGAGCTTACGCCCATTTTAATTATGAGAAAGTCATCGCCTACAGCGGTCAGACCGTTGCTGTCAGAGGCGCGGTGACCGATTTTTATTATAACGGGGACGATTCGTATACGATAGAGGTAAAGGGACGTATAAACGGCGGCGTTACCTCTAAAATATCCTTTTATACCGACAACTTCATTCCCTCCTACTATCAGGAGGTGGAGGTCGTAGGCTTAGTGGAGAAAATAACCGACAGTCCCGATTATCCTGCGGCGGAGATAGGTCTTACGGACGGGACGTTTATACGCGGCAGGGGCGCTGCCGAGGTAACAGATCTCAACGGCTGCAAAAATCCTCTTATGCGCGCGGCAATGCGGCTGAGGGACAGAGTCCGCCGTAACATTCTCGATTATACGGATAAAAACACGGGAGGGTTTCTTGTCGCTCTCGTCTGCGGAGATAAGACTAAGCTTTCGCAGTCTTTGAAAACTCAGCTTTACCGCAGCGGAATAGGACATATGTTCGCCGTTTCGGGACTTCACCTTTCTGTACTTGCGGCGTTTGCGGAGCTGTTCACCGGAAAGCTTCCGCGCAGGCTGCGGCTGGTCGTTATGTCCGCGCTCATACTTGCTTTTATGGGATTTTCGGGGTTTTCGCTGTCGGTGGTAAGGGCAGGGATAATGCTTATCCTCAGCTATGCCGCCGCTGCGGTAGGCAGAAAGACCGCCTGCCTTAATTCTCTCGGCGCGTGTATTCTGATAACTGGCGTGGCAAACCCTTTCGCCGCGATAAGTCCCTCTTTTTTGCTGTCATTTTCGGCGGCGTTCGCGGTGGGGTTTATCTGTCCGCGTCTGAGGGAATTGTCGGAGGATATGAAATTCTCATCTCTCATAGATCAGGCGGTATCTCCGCTTGCGATAATGTTTGTCGTTATGCCCTTCTGCGCTTTGTTCTTTGATTCCGTATCGGTGATCTCGCCGCTGACAAACACTATCGTTTCTCCGTTTTGCTCTTCCGCGCTCCTGTTTGCACTGCCTGGTGCGCTCGTCGGCAGTTTCGGCGGCTTTTTCTCGGAATTTCTTCTGCGGATATGCGCAGCGCTTGCCGACATAGCCATAAAAATTTCCTGCGCTTTTGCAGAGCTGCCGTTTGCGGTGATACCGGGTAGATACTGCTTTGCGGCGGCGATCGTACCCATATTTGTCTGGATCGGGATATTTTTTGCGATACGCAGCCGCCGTCTGAAAATGTTCCTGATAACCGCCGTTTCCGCTCTGATCGGACTGTATCTCGGGATAGCTCTGGTCAGGACAAGCGAACGGGACAAGACGTATATTTTTCTGCTGCCGGGAGATGACGCAAGCTGTACGGCGGTCGTCTGCCGCGGCGGACAGGCGATAATTATTGACGAAGGGGACTGTGGCGATAGCGTCTATCGGCTGCAAAAACTCATCTCGCGCAGGGGGATAGACCGAATAAACTGCGTCTACATAAGCGAAAACTTTTATTTCACAAGAGCGGTAACGGATAACGGGATATATCCCAAACCGCAGGAATATCAGCCGCTGCCGCAGGAGGGAGAACCGATACCGGGGTATGACTACTGTATGGAACGTGACGGCGGCGTTGCTATAGAAACGGACGGCGCGGAATTTCTGATAAAAGACGGCTGCCTTTATACTCCTGACGGAAAGGCGGCGCAGCTGACGGAATATCCGGCAGTGATAATCGTAAAAGATCGAGAATATGAAGTAAGGAGTACCGACTATGCCTTTAATGAGCGTTAGCGAGCTTTCAAAAAAGATACGCGCAGGAGAGCCCGAACGTCTGTATTACTTTTACGGACGCGACAAGGGCGCAGCCGAGGTCTTTTCCTCAAAGCTGGCGGACAAGCTCTGCCCGTCGGACGACAGGCTGATGAATATGCATAAATTCGACGGCGCAAAGCTTGATATAGAGGGACTTGCGGACGCTTGTCAGGCTCTGCCGTTTATGGCGCAGAGAGTGCTTGTCGTGATAGACGGACTGAATATGGATCAGCTCTCACAGTCGGACGGAAAAGATCTGAAAACCATTCTTTCGGATATATCCCCCTCCACCACGGTGATAATAAACGCCGCAGGGGAGGGTATCTACAAAACAAAAAGATCGCTTACCGACAAAAACCGCAGGTTCTGCGAATTTTGCACAAAGACGGGCGCGGTCTGCGAATTTGCCTACAAACGTTCTGCGGATATGGCGAAAAGCATTGCGGAAACTCTTAAAAAAGCAGGCTGTGACATTTCTCCGCAGGACGCGAAATATCTTGCCGAATACTGCCTGTGCGATACGTCTTATGTGAATAACGAGCTGCAAAAGCTGAAAGCCTACGCTGCCGGCAGGACGGTCACAAGGGCGGATATAGACGCTCTTTGCGTAAAGAGGGTGGAGTCGGACGGATACGCGCTCGCGCTGAATATCCTCAGAGGGAACGCGGAGTTTGTCTTTGCGAGGATAAAGGAGCTGGCGGATCAGAATTACGAGGCGTTCGAGATACTTTCGGTGATCGCGTTTTCGCTCAACGACCTCTATCGGGCGAAGCTTGCAAGGGCGTCGGGACATTCGGAAAAGGAATGTGCGGAGGATTTTAAGTATCCTGCCAACCGCGCATTTGCAGTCCGCAACGCTTTTTCGGAATGTGCGAACATCTCGCAGGAGCGGCTGAGAAAAACGCTCGGGATATTCAGCGCCGCCGATCTGAAAATGAAAACCTCCTACACAGGCAAGGGCGGAGGAATAACGGTTCTCGAGCAGGCTGCCGCGCAGGCTATGTCGCTCGATAACTGACGGGAGCGTTACGGCAATATGGAAAAGATCAAGGTCTCTCAGGCAATAGTAGTGGAAGGGAAATACGACAAGATCAAGCTTTCCTCCGTGGTGGACGGCGTGATAATCTGTACCAACGGATTCGGCATTTTCAGTGACCGTTCGGTGACGGATCTGATAAAATACTATGCCGAACGCAGCGGCATAATCATACTTACCGATTCCGATTCGGCAGGCTTTAAGATAAGGGCGAGGATAAAGGGGATATGTCCCGCCGGCAGGATAACCAATCTGTACATTCCCGAAATATTCGGAAAGGAAAAGCGCAAAGCCGTTCCCTCAAAAGAGGGTAAACTCGGAGTGGAGGGTATGAGCGCAAAGGAACTGCGGCGTATCTTTGAAAAAGCCGGAGCGGACTGCACCGTTTCAAACGGCGAACCGATCACCAAAGCCGATCTCTATGAAACGGGACTCAACGGCAGGGAAAACAGCTCCCGTCTGAGAAAGCTTGCTGCCGAAAAGCTGCGCCTGCCGCAGAATATCTCCTCAACGGCAATGTTGGAGGTCATAAACTCAACATTTACAAGAGAGGAATTTTTTGATTTTATGGACAAGCTCGGGGCAGGTGCGGACTGATGACTTTATCGGGAATATTTTTCTTATACTTTGCTCTGCCCGTATTTATGGCGGTCTACGCGGTATGCAGACCTCACCGCCGCGCAGCAGTGATCGCCGCAGGCGGCGTAGCAGTCTGCGCGTGGGGTTCTCTGTGGGGCGCACTGCTGCTGACATTATCGGCGGCAGCGGCTTACACGGGCGGCATACTCATAAACAATTTCAAAGAAAAGCGCGGCATATCAAAGCTGATACTGACCGTCTGCTGTGTTATAAACGGTATCATTTTCCTGCTGTTTTCGCGCAGTCTGTATTCTCCGCCTGATATGATACCGATGAGCGAAAAATTTTTCCGTGCCGTGGGCGCAAGCGTATACACGCTCCATTCTATCTCCTACTGCGCGGATATTTTCAGGGGACGTTACGCTGCGCAGATCAGGTTTTCGGAAGTATTTGCGTTCGTGGGCTTTATGCCCTGCCTTAACTGCGGTCCTATCCTGCGTTATGACGAGATAAGCGAAACGCTTGACGCGCCTAAGATCAGATCGGATCTTCTGGCGGACGGGATACTTCTTTATCTGTACGGTCTGTCGGAAAAGATAATTATTGCCGATCGTCTTGCCGCTTTGCAGGAGGAGATACGTTCCATGGGAGCGGAGAGGGTATCGGCTCCCACGGCGTGGCTCGGAGCGGCTGTGTTCGGAGCGTGGTTCTGTTTTGAACTGAGCGGTTTTTTCCATATGGCGAGAGGTTTTGCGCTTATGCTCGGTTTTGAACTGAAAAAGTGTTATATCCCTCCGCTCGGCAGCTATGAACTTAAAAGCTGTCTGACGGGGATAAACCCATCTCTCAGCGAATGGCTCTACGACTACATTGTCCTGCCGTTAAAGGGAAAAGCCGTTCCTGCGGCGCTTGCGGCTGCCGTTGCAGGCGGTCTGTGGTATGGAACGAGCAGGAGCTTTCTGGTCTGGTCGGTAATGGCTGCCGCCGTTATCGCGCTGGAAACTCTTTTGAAAAAGCCGCTCGGCTATCTGCCGAAGGTATTAAGGGTAATGCTCGTCATATCGGCGGCGGTCATCTGCGGAGGAGTTTTGTCGGGCGGCAGCTACGAGGAGGGTATTCTCTGGCTCGGCGCGATGTTCGGCAGCAATCCCACATCTACGGAAAACACCACCTGGTATTTTCTCAGATCCTACGCCCCGACTCTTATCCCTGCCGTTCTTCTTCTCACACCTCTGCCGGAAAAATTCACCTCGCGTTTCGGTCAGCAGTTCATTCCTGCGGCAAGGCCTGCCATAATTCTTGCGCTGCTCATACTCTGCACCTCGTTTATGCTTTCCGAGCCGCAGATGGCGGAATTTATGTTCTGATGCGGGCGATCGCCCTGCCCTGTTTCGGGGGCGGCGCGCCGCCCCCGAAGAAAACCCTGAAAGGAGAGAATTACGGCTGTGAAAAAAATTATGGACTGCATCTCGGCGGCTCTGTTTTTTATGCTGCTGTTTATGTTCGCACTGGCGACTATAGTCAAGAGCGATCTTTCACAGACCGCTCAGAAATATTCGGGAATGCCTGCCGCACGGGCGGCGGAAAGCTTTGCTGCGGATAATTTCCCGATACCCGGAAACTGGAACGTTATCTACAGCGCGACGGCGATAATGATGGGACAGAAAACGATCAGCGGAGTGTTTGTGGACAAGGACAGACTTATCGACGTGATAACGGAAAAAGAGGCGGAATCCTATACCGATCAGACGGAGATCGTCAACAGTTTCGCACAAAAATATCCCGATAAGACTATCTACGCCATGGTCGTGCCGACCGCGTCGGGAATATATTCGGCTGACATTCCCGAATTTGATCCGGCTGTAGATCAGCAAAAACTTATAGATGATATATATTTCGCCCTTGACGGCAGGATAATCACGCTTGACGCATATAATCCGCTGTTTTCTCTGCGCGATGAATATGTCTACTTCCGCACGGACAGCCGCTGGACTTCCCTCGGCGCATTTCTCGTGTACGGACGCGTCGCGCCGAGAATGGGACTTGAACCGCTTAATATCTCAAATTATGACATAGAATACGCCGACCGCAGCTTTTACGGCGATCTTTACAGAAAAATACGCTACGGCGGAGTAAAAGCCGATACCATAAACGTTTTCCGCAATAAGTACGGCAGCTATGTAACGGGCGTTGCCGCGTCTGCCGACGGTCAGGAATTTGATTCGGGTTCGGTCTATTTCAGACAGGCACTCTCCCAACAGGATAAATACGCTTACTTCCTCGGCGGAGATTATTTTGAAAAAGTCACCGTTACCACCTCGAATACCTCCGCTCCCCGTCTGCTCATTATAAAAGGCGACTATGCAAACTGCCTCGCGCCTTTCCTTACTCCCCACTACAGCGAGATAACTCTCGTCGATCCGGCTCGGCTTGACGGCAGACCGCTTTCGGAGATCGCCGATCCCACGCAGTACGATCAGGTGATGTTCCTCTTTGACGCGGAGGATTTTCTCAGAGGAGAGGGTTTTGACGGCATTGCAAAGTGAATATCCCACGCGGTGAAAACACGGAAATCAATTTTTGATTTCCGAAGAAGTAAGAACGCTTCGCTTTTAAGAGGTAAGAGGTAAGACAAGGAGCGCCTGCGGCGCATAATTTAAAATATTATTCCGCGCAGTTTTTCAATTTTTTTGTTATATTTTCTGTCGCAAAGAAAATAGCATAATATGTAAAAAACTTTCTCCGCCCCATTAATAAAGTCGGAATGATATGCACCTTGGACGGGCGGAAATGCCCCGTCCGGGAGGACTCCGCCAACGGCGGAGGAAAAATAACCCAAAAGTCGACCTGAACAAGTTAAAGTATATTAAAATGCTTATATATAATTTAAAAATTGATTTCCACGCGGTGAAAATATCTCGAAAATTTACAGAAAATTCATATAAAGCCGTTACAGACGGTTGACAAGTGCAGAAAAATTTGTTATAATAATTATTGCATTCGTATCTAAAGACAGTCGGCGGCAAAATGCGGAAGTCCGACCGAGGAGAAGGATAGCAAAAACAATTTGTCAATGTTTGTTTTGCTTATACCGTCCTTTTGTCTTTACGGCAGGAGGACTTTTTTGATGCGTTGCGCATTACCGTGCAAAGGCACGATCAAAGAGGTGAAAATATTATGCCAAGTGAAAAGATTCTCAGCGAAAAGCAGGAAAAGGTAGCCAAGCTCACCGAGCTGCTCAACAATGCAGCCGCAGGCGTGCTGGTAGACTACAGAGGTATCACTGTTGAAGAGGATACCAAGCTGCGTAAGGAGCTGCGCGAGGCAGGCGTGAATTATTTTGTAGAGAAGAACACCATGCTGCGCTTTGCTATGGAAAACGCAGGTCTGAGCGAGCTTACAAAGGTACTCGAGGGCACTACCGCTATCGCGCTTTCCAACGACGACCAGACCGCTCCCGCAAGGATCCTTGGAAAATTCTCCGAGGGCTGCAATGATGAAAGGTTTTTCCTCAAAGCAGGATTTATCGGCAAGGATCTCTATAATGAGGCAGGAGTAAAGGCTCTTTCCAAGATACCGTCGAGGGACGTACTGCTTGCACAGCTCGTCGGTTCTCTCCAGGGACCTATCCAGAAGCTTGCCGCAACTCTCCAGGCTGTTGTGGACAAGGAAAACGGCGCGGCGTGATCTTCCGATTTGTCGGGAAAACACCGCATAATGCCGCGTGACTGCGGCGATCATTCGCACGGGCTGAGTTCCGTGACGTCAAAATATTGAAAAGGAGTAAATTATCATGGCATCTGAGAAAATTCTTAAATTTGTAGAAGATATCAAGACACTTTCCGTTCTCGAGCTTTCCGAGCTTGTTGAGGCTATCCAGGAGGAATTCGGCGTTACAGCTGCTATTGCCGCTGCTCCGGCTGCCGGCGCAGGTGCTGCCGCTGCTGAGGAAAAGACCGAGTTCGACGTTATTCTCGCTTCCTTCGGCGATGCTAAGATGGCTGTTATCAAGGCTGTCAAGGAGATCACCGGTCTTGGTCTGAAGGAGTCCAAGGAGCTTGTTGAAGGCGCTCCCAAGGCTATCAAGGAAGGCGTTTCCAAGGCTGACGCTGAGGAGCTCAAGACAAAGCTTGAGGCTGCCGGCGCAACCGTTGAACTTAAATAACTTAAATAATAAGTTTTTCTTTCATAATAAAACCTTTTCCGCTCCGTATTTTACGGGGCGGACTTTTTTAGAGGTAAGAAGTAAGGGGTAAGAGGTAAGAGTTGGTCATTGCGGCTTTTTTGCGGAGAAAAGATTTGAGATGAAGGGAGTCATTATATTGGAACTTGATAGAAGATCGCAAATGGAAAGAATGGATCAAGTCACTGCAAACTGGACGGAACTGCTGTCGGCGGAGGACAGTATCAGGACAGTTAAAAAGCTGCTTGAGGAAAAGTTTAAGGAATATTACAGTTATTTCTATAAAAACGGCAAACTATATTTTAATTTGCCGCACGATACAACAATGGAACTTGTGATATTAAGGTGGGCTACAGAGAGCAGCATAGTAATGTCATATGAATCACCGGGTGACAACGATGACGGAGATCAATTTTTTCCCACTGATTTTAAAACACTTGACGATATGTTTGCAGCTATGCTTAAAGAAACAATGCTTTGATGATCGTAAGAAAGAAAATTTACCACCGCATAATGTTGGCAAATGTGAATACTCTCCGCCGCAAGCGGCGGAGAACAACTCGATGACAATCAAACTTAGGGGACGCCCTCTCTTACAGGTCGTCCCCTCTTTCAAAACAGTCCACCGGACTGTTTTGAAATTCACCCCTTGCGGAGCGCAAACGGCAGGGGCTTTCGCCGTCTGCGGACGGCGACAAGGGACGCTGTCCCTTGACCCTGCAAGCCTTTTTAAGGAAAAGGCTTGACCGAAAACCTTTTTAATTTGCCCCCTACTTATCAACCAAACTGCGGAGCGTGAAATCGATCTGCGGAAATGGTCTTACCTCTAAAAATTGTATCCTCGCCATTGGCGGGGGATTTTTTTTATTTTTTTCACTTTACCTGTTGACAAACGCAGAAAAGTATGTTATCATATGAATAGATGTTCAAATGATATTATGAACAACAGATAAAATCTTACATATAATAAAAACAGGAGGTCTGAAAATGGAAAATATTGCAGACGAATGCTGCGTTCACAGCGAACTTATCGAAAAGGTGACGCTCGATATGCCGCCGGAGGAAACGCTTTACGATCTTGCCGAGTTTTTCAAGGTATTCGGCGATACCACAAGGATACGCATACTCTACGCGCTGCTCGAATCGGAATTGTGCGTCGGCGATCTGGCGCAGCTGCTCGGACTTACCCAGACCGCCTGCTCTCATCAGTTAAGAGTGCTGAAAAACAATAAACTGGTAAGATTCCGCCGCGAAGGTAAGGTGGTATATTATTCCCTCTCGGACGATCACGTCAGGTCGATCATAGAAAAGGGTATGGAACACGTCGAGGAATGACGATACAAAATATATAAAATCGAAAGGAAATGATCTTATGAAAAAAACTTACAGGCTCGAAGATCTTGACTGCGCCAACTGCGCCGCAAAAATGGAAAAGAATATCAAGGCTCTTGACGGAGTAAACGACTGCTCGGTAAACTTTCTGACGCAAAAGCTTACTCTTGACGCGGCTGACGAAGCTTTTGACGACATTCTCAAAAAGGTTAAAAAAGTCTGCCGCAAGGTAGAACCCGACTGCCGCATAATTATCGGCTGACATTATTACACGTTCAAAGGAACTGATTTGTATGACTTCAAAACAGAAAAAAACTCTCGTCAGGATAATCGCCGCGCTTATCCTGCTTATAGCTGTATCCCTGCTGCCGCTCAAAGGCTGGGTGAAACTGGCTGCATATATCGTTCCGTATGCCGTTGTCGGCTGGGACGTTTTGTGGAAAGCAGTGCGCAACATCGCGCACGGGCAGGTATTTGACGAGAACTTTCTTATGGCGATCGCTACCGTGGGAGCGTTCTGCACGGGGGAATATACCGAGGCTGCCGCCGTAATGCTTTTCTATCAGACGGGCGAGCTTTTCCAGAGCTGCGCTGTCGGCAAGTCAAGACGTTCTATCGCCGAGCTTATGGATATACGTCCCGATCACGCCAATATCGAAAGGGACGGTCAGGTAGTCGAGGTCGATCCCGAACAGGTCGCCGTGGGAGATGTCATCATCGTCCGCCCGGGCGAAAAGATACCGCTTGACGGCATTGTCGAAGAGGGCGTTTCTTCTCTCGATACCGCCGCGCTTACCGGTGAAAGTCTGCCGCGCGAGGTCAGCTCGGGTTCGGACGTTGTGAGCGGCTGCATAAATATGTCCGGTCTGCTCAGGATAAAGGTTACCAAGCCGTTCGGCGAATCCACGGTTTCAAAAATACTCGATCTTGTGGAAAATTCCTCCGCCAAGAAAGCAAAGACCGAAAACTTCATTTCCCGTTTCGCGGCGTACTACACCCCTGCCGTGGTCGTTTCGGCAGTGCTGCTTGCGGTTATCCCTCCGCTTATTTCGGGCGGCTGGGTACACTGGCTGCACCGCGCGCTCGTCTTTCTCGTTATCTCTTGTCCCTGCGCGCTCGTTATATCCGTACCGCTCAGCTTTTTCGGAGGTATCGGCGCGGCAAGCCGCAAGGGCATACTCGTAAAGGGCGGCAACTATCTCGAGGCTCTCGCAGTGACAAATACCGTGGTATTCGACAAGACGGGAACTCTTACAAAGGGAGTTTTTAAGGTGACGAAGATCTGTCCGGAGGGACTTTCGGAAGAGGATCTTCTTGCGGCGGCGGCTTATGCGGAATGTTACTCGGTACACCCTATCGCCGTTTCTATATTGAATGCATACGGAAAAGCTCCCGATCGTCAGTACATTTCGGAAAATAAGGAAATATCCGGCAAGGGAATGATCTGCGTCGTGGGCGGAAAAACTATCGCAGCCGGAAATATAAGGCTTATGCGTGAGGTCGGAGCGTCCGCAGATGACGCGGGCGATCCGGGAACAGTGGTACACATAGCGGTGGACGGCAGATACTGCGGCAGGCTCGTTATTTCGGACGAGGTAAAGGAACACTCCGCACAGGCAATTAACGCTCTGCGCGAAAAAGGCGTAAGGCGCGTGGTAATGCTTACCGGAGATTCCGATATATCGGGAAAACACACGGCAGAACAGCTTGGGATAAGCGAGGCGTATACTCAGCTTTTGCCGTCCGACAAAGTGCAAAAGGTCGAGCTGCTGCTTGATGAACGCTCCGCTGAAAATCAAAAGGGAAGTCTTGTATTCGTCGGCGACGGCATTAACGACGCACCTGTCCTCTCACGAGCAGATGTCGGTATCGCAATGGGCGCAATGGGCTCGGACGCGGCAATAGAGGCGGCGGATATTGTGCTTATGGACGACGATCCCGCAAAGATCCCTGCCGCTATCGGTATAGCAAGGAAAACGCTCCGTATAGTCCGCCAGAATATTGTTTTCGCACTTGCTGTAAAAGCTCTTATCTTACTCCTCGGCGCACTCGGTGCCGCCGATATGTGGGCGGCAGTCTTCGCCGATGTCGGCGTTATGATAATCGCCGTCCTTAATGCAAT
The DNA here is from genome assembly GCA_947629455.1 of uncultured Ruminococcus sp. Lineage (GTDB taxonomy): Bacteria > Bacillota > Clostridia > Oscillospirales > Ruminococcaceae > FB2012. The sequence continues at coordinate 43,966 of CANRDT010000007.1, read as the reverse complement.
GCGAACGCTCAGATCATAAACAAACTTTCACCGTGGGGAGCTTTTTTCGGGGGAAAACTTTCTGAAGAAAGTTTCTCCCCCGAACCCCCTTACAAAGACTTTTGATGATTTTTTGCGAGGGGCAATGTTCGCGTGAAGATTAATCAGCACGTTAAGAAATAGCTTTTATCGGTTCTATTACCCCTCGCAAAAAATGGTCAGAATCCCTCGGTGAGGGAAGTTCAGAGGAAAAACATTTTTCAAAAAAGTCCCGACAAAGGCTCACCACAGTAAAAGTAAGATCACATCAAAAAACCCGGCAAGAATTTTCTTTCCGGGTTTGTTATTTTTTTTGAGGTGTATCTTTCCCCTCTTTGGGAGGAATCTTCTTGGAAAGAGCTGTTTTCTGAATCTCTTCTCAAAGCTTTAGTCATTTTTGCGATGGACGGTGCAATTTTTTAAGCATTGTGAATTTTGTTTGATACGCATTTCAAAGACTTTGCCGTCCATCGCAAAAATCATTGAAAGTTTTAGGAAGGGGGGTCAACCCCAAATGCGCCGCGCTGCTGCGCATTTGGGCTGAAAGAAAATTTCCTTTGCCGACATTATGCGGTCGGCAATTTTTCTTTTGCGTTGCAAAAGAAAAACCGGAAATTTCTTTCCCTCAGATTATTAAAGTTTATTGCCGCGCAAAAGTCACAATGACCAACTCTTACCTCTGACCTCTTACCACTTACTTCTAAACGGGTTTTCCCCCGAAAAGGGAAGGTATACACCCCAAAAAAGTGAGAATCAATCAGGAAGTGGATTATTTTTATCGTAAGGATATTTTTTAAGAACGAGTTGAATTTTCATAAAATAGAGTACAGTAAGCATTAGAGCGGCGGAAGCCCAAGCGACGGGCGAGGCGTAGCAGACTGCTGCGAAGCCGTATTTACCGACAAAACCGAAAGCGACGACTGCGCGCGCGACGAGTTCGGTAACGCCTGCGAGCATAGTAATAAAGCTGTATCCGAGTCCCTGCAGGAGATTACGGAAGATAAACAATATTCCGAGCACGGGGTAGAAAAGCGACTGTATTCTCAAAAATTTCGCGGCATTTGAGAGTATTTCCGTTTCGGAGGAATCAATAAACAGGTAGCAGATATAGACGCCGAAGAAGTGAATGATCGTTGCCACGGCGATACAGTAGAGCATTTGCACGGCTATGCTTTGTTTTACGCCGCGGACTATTCTGTCGCTGCGCTGTGCGCCGAGGTTTTGTCCGCCGTATGTCGCCATTGTAACGCCGAGTGTTTCCATTGGCTGCGTTACCAGCATTTGTACTTTACTTGCGGCGGTCGTCACCGCGACGAGAGCCGAACCGAGCGAATTTACCGCTCTTTGCAGTATTATCGAGCCGATAGCCGTTATAGAGAATTGCAGCGCCATAGGCAGTCCGACGTTGATGAGCCGCAGCGCATATGAAGTATCCCACTTCATTTCGCCCTCCTGAAAGAAAAGCAGATCAAGATTTCTGTGCATATATGAAAAGCACATCAGCCCTGAAATAAGCTGTGCGATAACGGTCGCGATGGCAACGCCGGCAACGCCCATATTGAAAAATATCACAAACGCCAGATCGAGCGCGATATTCAGCGCCGACGCGATTATAAGATACTTCAAAGGCGTCTTGCTGTCGCCGAGCGCCCTGAGCATAGCCGCGAGGATATTATAAAATATAGTTACCGGTATACCTGCAAGGGTTATTATTATGTAGGTATAGGCGTCTTTCATTATGTCGTCGGGGGTATTCATAAGCCTGAGCAGCTGTTTTGCGGAAAGGGTTGTAGCCGCGGTGATGAGTACCGCGAATATCACGCATAAATATATAGCATTGGCTACATACCTGCGCATTCTTGAATGATCCGACGCGCCGAAACACTGCGCGACCGGTATTGCAAATCCGCTGCATATGCCCGTCGCGAATCCTATTACCAGAAAACATACCGAACCGACCGAGCCGACCGCCGCAAGCGCATTGACTCCGACATATCTTCCGACAACGATCGAATCCACCATACTGTACAGCTGCTGGAAAATATTGCCAAATATCATAGGTATACAGAATGAAAGTATCAGCCGCAGCGGTTTGCCGTTCGTCATATCACGAACCATATGTATCCACCTCGAATATTTTAAAAAATGCGGTTTCTATTCCCCTTTGTACCATTTTCTGAGTACTTTCTCCGCAAGCTTTCCGTATACGGTGAAGTCGCGGTTTTCGGCGGCTTTCTCCTCGGGAGGCAGTTTCGCTTTCCAGTCCCACCAGAAATATCCTGCAAACCACGGTTTATCCCACGTCGCCCACATTGCGGACTCGTAGAAATCTGCCTGCTCCTGCTGATCGTCCGGCAGTTCCATACGGTAATGGAAATCCCACGGATAACGCGAACAGCCCTGCTCGTTGCGTATGCCTATCTCCGCAAACATTATCGGCTTGCCAAACCGTTGGTGGCATTTTTCAAGATCGGCTATGTATCTTCCCCAGCTCTTTTTCATATCCTCAAGACCAAGTCCCCCAAGCCCTACAGGATAATACGCGGAAATGCCGATAATATCGACCTCTCCCAGCCAGTCTACAGCCTGCTCGTCGCCGTGATTGATGTTGTGCATAATGATACCCGAATAGACTTCGCGCACTTGCGAGATCAGCCTGCGGCAGCGCTCCGACTGACTGTCCATTCCCGCCATTTCGCAGCCCGTGCAAAGCATTTCACAGCCAAGTTCCTGCGCCATACGCGCGTAACGCAGCATAAACGCAGTATAGCTGTCAAACCATTTGTCCCAGTAATACGGAGTTTCAGTCGGGAAATTTATCCTCGCACGCCATGAATGATCAAGACAGTCTACCATCGGCTTTAAACATACTTTCAAGCCAAGCGATTTCGCTTTCTTTACCGCAAATTCGACCTCCGCGTCCGTCTGTGTCCTGCCGAAAAGCGAAAAAATATTCAGAGAATAAAAATTCTCCTGAAAACAATTTACAGGTATGCATATCCAGTCTAAACCGTCCGACGCAAGCCGCTCCATGGAACGCTCCGCCGCTTCTGTCGTAAATGCTCCCGAACCTGAGAAAAATCCCCAGGTGTAACCTTTGCAAAATAATCTTCCGTCCATTCCCTGATACTCCTTTACTTGTAATAACCTGCCCCAAAACTGACTTCTTTCAGTTACGACCCTTCTCTGGGTGGCACCTTTCTGAAGAAAGGCTGCCCCCCAGACCCCCCTCCAAAGACTTTTCAATTATTTTTTGCAATGGGCAATAAAATATTTTAATTACTTTTTAAACACTGTTCGCTAAGATTTTTCAAGTGTACTGTTGCCCATTGCAAAAAATCACTGGAAGTTTTAGGAAAGGGGCTTGGGGGATAACCCTTTTTCAAAAGGGTTTCCCCCAAAAAAGGTTGTACCCGAAAAGAAGTCGTCTTAGGGGGGTTAATTTTTCGCTGTCAAAGTATTATAGCACAGAATTTTACAATTTTCAAGACGCTGAGAAAAGTTTATATAATATTCAGATTTTATTATTTTATAGTAAACAAACGCGGGCAGACCATGAAAAAGATCTGCCCGAGCCAGTAAATATTCATCTTATGCAATATTAAACAGGTCAGAATTTTCTGCCCGATTTAACGAACACGAGAATAGTAATAACCGCGAGAACGATAAAAGCTGCGCCGGTTATAAGGGGAATTTTTTTCACATTTTTATACACCTGAGTCTGGAGAACGGAATCTTCCACGATGTCGTCGCACTCTTCTTTGGAGTAGCCTGCCTCTTCAAAATAGTCGTAGATATATGGCTGCAATTCGGATTCGGTCTCGACTGCCTTTGTCTGGATATGTATAGGCTTGGGCAGTTCTTCGGTATTTCCGTCCAGAAAATCCCAAGTATCGTCCATCAGATCGTTCATCTGTTCGATAAGATCGTCATTTGAAACGTGTACTATCGCGTAGCTTTCGTTAAGCATTACCAGATAATAGGGTGTAACGTCCTTTGAGGTAGTTATACCGTGTGATTTATGAGTAGTTTCCATTTCCGCGATAACGTCCATAACAAGATCGACGTCGCCCTCATAGTATTCGCCCTCTTCGATGTCGCCGCTGTTTACCTTGCTTAATTCATTCGGTTTTTCGGTATAAAGTTTCACCGCTGCCGGTGCGGAAGTAATCGTAAAAAACAGCAGCAAAAGTGTCATTATTACCAGAAATGTTTTGATTCTTACCATATTTCTCCTCCATAATTTTTTATTGCGAAAATATCGCTACATCATTATACCCTATTTATTTTAATTTGTCAAGAGGTTTAATTATATTTTTAAGAAAATCAATTTTTATTTTTCTGAAAGCAATTATTTTCCCCAAAACAAAAAAATTCCGGCAAAAGCCGGAAATATAAAGAATATCAAATCGCAAGTCTTACAAAAAGACGTATCACAGTCAGCGTGCTTTCAATAACGTCCGACATAGACAGCGGCAGGAAATAATTTTCGTCGGGAACGTAAGCCGCAGTGTAATCGGTTATCTCCCCCTCGAAAATCTTGTAGTCCGAAAGGATATTAAGCATATCGTCCGGCTTGTAACCGCAGTACGGCTTGTCACATTCCAGAAATCCGATGTTGTTCAGGACATACATAACAAACTCGATACAGGTAAACGCCTTGTAGACCGAAAAACAACCCCTCGTTACCGGATAAAGCAATACAGAAAGTAAATTGTATATGTACGCTCCGTCATTGTATATGTTGTCAATTATCTCCACAACACGATCATACTGCTTTTGTGTGACGGGTAAACGGAAAACTACAACGGACGCTTTCTCCGTCTTGTTGAGCGTGTACCTCGCTACACTCTCCTTGACAAGCTGACCCGTCAATACCGCACAGTGCTTCCTCCGCGCAAATGAATACATTCTTGTCAGATCCCTGTCAAGCGCGATCGCTGTGTGATTGTACTTGATGTTCCCAAGCTTGCGTATTACTCCGCCAAACTTCGTCTGCGTCGTGGAGATCACTACATATATGTACTTTTCTTCATTTTCCATATGACCTCCCCTTTCGGGACAATTTTCTTTCTGGGGTAACTTTCTCTGGGAGGGCACCTTTCTGAAGAAAGGCTGCCCCCCAGACCCCCCTCCAAAGACTTTTCAATTATTTTTTGCAATGGGCAATAAAATATTTTAATTACTTTTTAAACACTGTTCGCTAAGATTTTTCAAGTGTACTGTTGCCCATTGCAAAAAATCACTGGAAGTTTTAGGAAAGGGGCTTGGGGGATAACCCTTTTTCAAAAGGGTTTCCCCCAAAAAAGGTCACACCTGAAAAAAATCATCTCATAAATGGACTCATTTAACAGCGATGCTGAGTTCGTCAAGTTGTTTTTGGTCAACTTCCGCAGGGCAGCCGCTCATAAGTTCGCTGGCGTTCTGCACTTTCGGGAACGCGACAACATCTCTGAGGCTATCCGCCTTACACATTATCATAGCGAGTCTGTCAAGACCGATACCCATACCCCCGTGGGGCGGAGCGGCGAATCTGTACGCGTCCACAAGGAAACCGAATTTCGCCTGTATTTCCTCATCTGACATACCGAGCGCCTCAAACATTTTCTGTTGGAGCTGGAAGTCGGTAATTCTCATCGAGCCGCTTGAAAGTTCCGTACCGTTAAGGACGAGATCCCAAGCCTTTGCGCGCACATTGGCAGGATCGCTGTCCAGCTTATCCAGACATTCCTCCATAACCATAGTGAACGGGTGATGTGCGGCGACCCAATTGCCGCTTTCGTCGTCAAATTCAAAGAAAGGCATTTCGGTTATCCATACAAAATTATAGACGTCCTCGGGGATAATATCCAGCTTTTTAGCCGCAATAAGGCGCAGCGCACCGAGAGTGGAGAGCACAGTCGCGGTCTTGTCGGCGCATATGAGAACAAGATCGCCTTTTTCGGCGTTCATTCTGCCGCAGATACGTTCAAGATCGCCGTCTTTGAGGAATTTTTTGAACGAGCAGTTCGGTTCGTCCGCCCAGCGGATATATGCAAGACCTTTCGCGCCGATACCCTTTGCGTGTTCGGTAAGCTTATCTATTTCCTTTCTGGTATAGACTGCCGCGCCGTTCTTGACGTTTATCGCTCTTACCGAGCCGCCGTTTTCAAGAGCCGAGCTGAACACGACAAAATCCATACCCCTGACTTCCTCGGAAATATCCTGTATCTCAAAGCCGAATCGGGTATCGGGTTTATCCGAACCGTAACGCTGCATAGCGTCCGCGAAAGTCATTCTTTCAAGCGGCAGAACGACGTCTATTCCGAGTATCTCCTTAAACAGACGCTGTATGCACCCCTCGACACAGCTTTGTATATCTTCCGGTTCGACGAACGACATTTCAAGATCTATCTGAGTAAATTCCGGCTGTCTGTCGGCGCGGAGATCCTCGTCACGGAAACACCTTGCAAGCTGTATATAGCGGTCGTAGCCGGAGATCATAAGCAGCTGCTTGTATATCTGCGGCGACTGGGGCAGCGCGTAAAAGCTGCCGCCGTGTACTCTTGACGGAACAAGATAATCCCTCGCCCCCTCGGGAGTCGAGCGCATAAGCATAGGCGTTTCTATCTCCAGAAAACCGTTTTCGTAGAAATATTCTCTTGCCACTCTTGCTATATCGTGGCGCATTATCATATTCTTTTGCAGCTTTGGACTGCGCAGATCGAGATAGCGGTATCTGAGTTTCAGTTCCTCATTTACTTTTTCGGAATTGGTGACTTCAAACGGCGTAGTTTCCGCCTTTGAGAGTATTCTCAGATCGGAAACGGCGATCTCCACCGAACCTGTTTTCAGCTTATCGTTCACACTTTCCCTCGGGCGGATATTTCCTTTTGCCATAAGTACATATTCGCTTTTTACCTGCTGCGCCTTTTCAAATACGGCGCGTTCGGTCTCGTCGCTGAACGCAAGCTGCACGATACCCGTCCTGTCGCGCAGGTTGATAAAGATCAGATTTCCCATATCCCTCACCCTGTCGGCAAATCCGCATACCACAACTTCCTGCGGCTCAAGCGGTATCTCGCCGCAGTAATGCGTTCTTTTTAAGCCTTTCATCGTATCGAGTGCCATTTTATATTACTTCCTTCGCTGTATAATTTTATTTTGTTCTGTATATTTACCGCTTTTCCTCCGCACGGGGAAAAGTATCGAGATATGCCCTTATGTACTTCTTTTTGTCGTCCCAGAACATTATTAATATCCCCGTAACGAAAAGCCCTGCCGAGACTGCCGCGCCTGCCGTTTCCTGAAGAGCAAACAGCACAAGCGAGATAAGCAGAGTAACTATCGTCCACAAAGCGGCGCAAACGTAGACGTATATCGGTTTGCGGAAACTGCCGCTTATCAGGGAGCCGCCGCTTGTCTTTTCTATCCTGCCGAAAAATCCGGTGGACGCGCCGTCGCGCTTTTTCGCCGTATGGTGGAATACCCGAAATCTGTCCGCCGAAGTGCGGCAGCCGTAATAAATCGTTTCAAAACGGTGTTTTCTCATAAATCTGCCCTGCGCCATAACGTTTCCCGTAGGGCGGTGCAGCACCAGCTCGCGTTCAAGCTTTGCGGCTGCCTTTTTCGGAGAAAGTGTGGTCTCAAAGCTGTAGCTTATGGGGAATATCAGCAGCACGGTCTATTCCTCCGTATCGGGCTTATCGGGATAATCGTCGGGGTCGAAAGCCTTTTCGTTTATCTTTATCTGACCGCCGAGGTGGGTGTTTACGAGCATACCGTAGACCGTGCCGCAGCTTGTACATCTGAACTGGTGGAACAGGCGGTCGCCGTAAAATTCGCCCGAAGGGAGTATTATCATATCGAGCGGACAGGACATATAGCACGGTTCAAGGTATCCCGCTTTGACCATATTTGCAAAAGCCTCTATCGCCATCATATAGTCCTCGGGTCTTTTTATTTCACATATCGGTATGTTTTCGCAATGCGTACACCTCATGACCTGCCCTCCCCGTTCTTCCTGTTTTTGAGAAAATTCTCCTCTATCTTACGAAAGTCCTCGTCCTTTTCCATGATCGCATTGCAGAAAAGCTCTTCAAACTCTTCCGAAATATTTTCAAGATCGACTTCCGTCTGCTTGCCTGTCGCCATATTCTTTATCTTTGCAAAGCCGCTCTCCACTTCTTCTTCGCCCAGCACCATAACGAACGCTGCGCCTATCTTATCGGCATACTTCATCTGCGCTTTAAGACTTCTGCCCATAAGATCATATTCCACGGAAACGCCGTCGCCGCGAAGTATATTCGCCGTCCGTACAGCCTCATCAAGACAATTTTCGTTCATCGGCGCGATATACAGATCGCAGGTCGTCGGTTCAAAGAAATTGCAGTTCTGTTTTTGCATAATAAGTAAAATTCTTTCGATACCCATACCGAATCCGAGCGCGGGAGCAGGTTTGCCGCCAAGCTGTTCGATAAGTCTGTCGTAGCGTCCTCCGCCGCAGACGGTACCCTGTGCGCCTATCTCGGTCGTAATAAATTCAAACACGGTGCGCGTGTAGTAATCAAGACCTCTTACAAGGCGCGGATCGACCTTGAAATTTATCCCCATAACACCGAGTGCGCGGCGCAGTCCGTCAAAGTGAGCGCGGCAGTCGTCACAGAGATAATCGAGAATTACGGGAGCGTTCTTTGCAAGCTTTTTATCCTCATCCGATTTGCAGTCGAGTATCCTCATCGGATTTTTTTCAAGGCGCTCTTTGCAGGTATCGCAGAGCTTATCCCTATACTGTTCAAAGTATTTTTTAAGCGCCTCGTGATATTTCGCGCGGCATTCGGGACAGCCGATAGAGTTGATATAAAGCTTTACGTTTTTAATTTCCAGAGAATCTATTATCGACTGCGCGAGCGCGATAAGATCGGCGTCCGCTGCAGGAGATGGCGAACCTATCATCTCGCAGCCGAACTGGTGAAATTCCCTCAGTCTGCCTGCCTGCGGTTTTTCGTGGCGGAAACAGGAGAGGAGATAGTAATACTTTTGCGGAAACGCCTCGTTGAGCAGACCGTTTTCTATTACCGCCCTGATCGCGCCTGCCGTTCCCTCGGGACGCAGGGTAAAGGAGCTGTCCCCCGTCGCGGTGACGGTATACATTTCTTTCTGCACCACGTCGGTGGTATCGCCTACCGATCTGACGAAAAGTCCTGTATCCTCGAATGTCGGTATGCGTATTTCCCTGAAACCGAACACTTCCGCCTGACGCTCCACTATCTCCTCTACGGTTTTCCATTTATTGATCTCAGACGGCAAAACGTCCATTGTTCCCTTTGGTCTTTGAATAATACCTGCCATTATGATCGTCCTTTCAATTATATTTATTGCGGCAGGGCGATATATCAAACAAAAACGGCCGTTCCTTATAAAGGGACGACCGTGACCGTGATACCACCCTGATTGCGCAGACTGCTGCGCCGCTCGATTCTCTTTAACGCAGAAGATACGTGCAGCCTTTGTCAGCCGCAGACTCGGGGGTGTCCTTCGCTTTCATGGCGCGCCGGCGCTCTCACCATACCGCCTTCGCTTTGCCGCGCCGCAGGAAACTACTCTCCCCGTCATAGCCTTTAAAATATTTTAGGTTCTCACCTTAAAGAAATAAGCGGAAATTCCCTTTCCCCTATTTCCTGAATTTTATTATCATTCGGAAAGCCTGACTTCTGCCCTCCGATATAAAATTTTGTCATCTGACCGTCGGTACCGATCGGATATTCTAAGTCGGATTCACTATTTCTCTCCAGTCAAGATCGCCGCGCTCGAGCGAGTGTATCAGCGCCTCGGCTGTAGCTATATTTGTCGCAACGGGAATATTGTGAACATCGCATAATCTGAGAAGATTGTAATCGTTTGGTTCGTGGGGTTTTGCCGAGATAGGATCGCGGAAAAACAGCAGAAGATCTATCTCATTGCAGGATATCCTCGCAGAGATCTGTTCTCCGCCGCCCTGCGAACCGCTGAGATACCTCTGGATCCTCAATCCTGTAGCCTCGCTCACTACTTTTCCGGTAGTTCCCGTAGCGCACAGATCGTGCTTGCTGAGAACGCCGCAGTAAGCAATGCAGAATTGTACCATGAGTTCTTTTTTGGAATCGTGTGCAATCAATGCAATATTCAAATAAACCTCCCCCATTTCAATTTGAAGATGATATGATGATATATTGTAAAATATTATGTCAGATCTGTTTCACGCGGCGATAAGCTCCCACAGCTTTCGCGCGTTATCTTCCGTAGAACGTATATCAGGCTTTGATCGAGATCGGGATATGCTCTCCCTTGATACGCCTCGATATAGCGGAGAAAGCCAGAAATCCCATAGAGCTTGACGAAAGCGGCGCACCCTTGCCCGTTGCAAGAGGTATCGCGCTGTCCTCAGGGATAACTCCCAGCAGCTGTACTCCGACCGTGTCGATTATCGCGTCCAGATCGTCCATTTCGTCAAATTCAAATATCCTCTTGTTCGCCTTGTTTATCAGCAGACGCTGTTTCTGATTGCCCCTCTTGTAAAACTCGTCCGACATCATACGCGCGTCGCGCACACATACGGGATCGGGAGTAGTTACTATAAGAATGAGATCGGAATTTGTTACGATGTCGAATACCGAACCGTTGATACCTGCGGAGGTGTCAATGATTATGTATTCAAAATACTTTCTCATTTCAGATGTTATCTTTTCAATATCCTCCGCTTTGAGCTGAACGAACGGATCGGAAGGCGCACAGAGGACGCTCAGGTTGGACGCAAGCTTTACCGTCGTGGTAGCCTTGTAAACATCGCAGGTACCCTCCAGAACGTCGCCCAGATCATAGGTTATATTTCCCTGCATACCCAGCATAATGTCCATACATCTCAGACCGAAGTCAAGCTCGATGATAAGCGTTCTGTTGCCCTGTTTGGCAAGAGCATAACCAAGACAGGCGCTGATCGAAGATTTGCCTGTTCCTCCCTTGCCCGATGTTACTGCAATGATCTTTGACATGATACGATTGCCCCTTTCGTTTATCACAGCCGTCCCCAACGCAGAAGATCCTTACTGCACGACCGGCATGAATTATCACAGAGAGTACCTCATAGGCTGGTAAAAATTGTTATCAGCCTCGTGAGGTGTTACCTACTATCTATTTTATCACATTATTTGAAATTGTCAAAGCCTAATCCCCAAAAAATCATAAAATCGTTAATTTGCATTAATTTTTTGGGCGTTTTTTAGATGTTTTGCACAACGCCGAAATCGTTTTCACTGCTGCGTTGACAAAATAAGTTTTTTCACGGCATTTTTAGCGTTTGCGCCGTTTTCCAGCATAATACAGAACGCCGTTTCCGGATCGTCCGCAGGGTAGAATCCGACCGCCGCGCTGTCATATCCGCCGGGCGACTGAGGAGTACCCGTTTTGAGCGCGGCAGGTTTTTCAAGGGACGAGAGCGCATACTCTCCGTAGGTGTAAACGGTAGACTGCACCATTCCTTGGATACACAGTGAGAACGCATCGTTTTTGTCCGTTATAACGGCTGCGGCAGACGGCTGATGTTCATAGAGAGTATTCCCCTCGCGGTCGGCAGTCCTGAGCAGCACGGACGGATCGGGACGTTTTCCCCGATCGCCTATCGCAGCGGCAAGAAAAGCAAGCTGTAGCGGCGTACACTGCGTCTTTGCCTGACCGATCGCCGCCTGTATCAGCTGTCCGCGCGTAAATCCGCCCTTTTCAAAAAGTTCGGGTTCGGTAAGCTGTCCCGTCAGGGTGGGAAGTTCAAAGTTCGGCTGTTCGCCCAATCCGAAAAGATGACCGAAACGGTTGATCGGCTCTATCCCTGCGGCAAGAGCGGTCCTGTAGAAAAACACATTGCAGCTGACGGCAAGCGCCTTTACGACGTCCGTGGAATAGTGGGAGTTCATACAGGAAAACCTGTCCCCTCCGAGCCACAGTTCTCCGCCGCAGAAAAAACGGGTACGGCTGTCTATCGCTCCCTCCGACAGAGCGGCAATGGCGGTAACGGTCTTGAAAACCGAACCGGGGCGGTAAAGTCCCTGCGTCGCGCGGTTGAGCAGCGGCGAATCGGGCGCGGAAACTATCTCGTCATAATCCTTATGATAATCGGTCAGAGAAAAATCGGGAGCGGACGCCATTGCAAGTATCTCTCCGCTGCGCGGATCGCACACGACTATCGCACCGGCAGAGCCTGACGGCGGAGCGGCTGTATCGTAGTCCACGCCTTTTTCATACTGCCGCGCCGCATCGGCAAGTATCTCCTCGGCGCATTGCTGCACTTTGACATCTATGGTCAGGTAAACGTCCTCCCCGTCGGTCGGCGCAACGGTATTGTCCTCGGAAAGGTAGGTTTCTCCCCGACAGGTTATATATTTCAGACTGCGGACGCCGTCCTTTCCCGAAAGTCTGTCGTCAAAAGCCAGTTCCGCGCCGCTTTCCGCCTCTCCCTTGCTGTTGAGAGTCCCCAGCAGATGTACGGCGGTGTTCAGGGGATAGTATCTGCCGCCGTCTTTAGCGTTGTCGGCAAGCAGTACTCCGCTGCGGTCGAATATCCTGCCGCGTTCGGCAGGCAGAGGTATCGTCTTTTCGGTCACGACGGGCGTATTCCACGCGGCGTAGGCGGCATATATCTGCACATAGAACAGCGCCGCTATACAGAACGCACCGGCAAGCGCCGCCGTTATCAGCATTATCATTCTTCTCGTTTTCATTTGCGGTATTTCCCTTTTTGTTGTTTAAGTTTTCGGATATTTCGGGCTTGTATCACTGTTATTATATCCCGAATAATACGGATAAACAAATATATCAAAACAATTAATAATATTTTCAGAAAATATGGTTGTTTGAAGGCGCGCAAAATGGTATGATTCAAAAAAGAAGTTATCCAAAAATTGTGGGGAAGGACTGGTTTATTATGTTGAGCGATATTGAGATCGCCGCACAGGCGAAAATGAAAAAGATCACCGAAATTGCCGCCGATCTGGGCATTGACGAGGATATGCTCGAGCCTTACGGTCATTACAAGGCAAAGCTTTCGGAAGAGCTGTTCTCACGGCTTGCTGACAAGCCGGACGGCAAGCTGATACTCGTCACCGCGATAAATCCTACTCCGGCAGGCGAGGGAAAGACCACTGTCTCGGTCGGTCTTGCTCAGTCTATGGCAAAGATCGGCAAAAAAGCTATACTCGCCCTGAGAGAACCCTCTCTCGGTCCCGTTTTCGGAATAAAGGGCGGCGCTGCCGGCGGCGGATACGCTCAGGTAGTACCTATGGAAGATATAAATCTGCATTTCACCGGAGATATGCACGCGATCACGGCGGCTAACAATCTGCTCTGTGCCGCTCTGGACAACTCCCTGCAGCAGGGCAATCCCCTCGGCATAGATCAGCGCAGGGTGCTTTTTAAAAGGTGTATGGATATGAACGACCGCGCCCTCAGACAGATCATCGTCGGTCTCGGCTCTAAGGTCAACGGTATCCCGAGAGAGGACGGTTTTCAGATCACCGTAGCGTCGGAAATAATGGCGATACTCTGTCTTGCCGCCGATCTTGACGATCTCAAGGCAAGGCTCAAGAGGATACTCGTGGCGTATACTTATGACGGCAAGCCTGTTTTTGCGGACGATCTCAAAGTCTGCGGCGCAATGGCGGCTCTCCTTAAAGACGCGATCAAGCCGAACCTGGTACAGACTCTCGAAAATACACCTGCAATTATGCACGGCGGTCCGTTTGCAAATATCGCGCACGGCTGCAATTCGGTAAGGGCGACAAAGCTCGGTCTGAAACTTGCCGATTACTGTATCACCGAGGCGGGATTCGGTTCGGATCTCGGCGCGGAAAAGTTTATGGATATAAAATGCCGCTTTGCCGGACTGGAACCCTCCTGCGTGGTACTTGTTGCAACTATCCGCGCACTGAAATACAACGGCGGCGTACCGAGGGCGGAGCTTACAAAGGAAAATACCGAGGCTCTTGAAAAGGGTATGGTGAATCTTAAAACGCATATCGAAAATATGCGCAAATACGGCGTTCCCGTGGTCGTTGCAATAAACAGGTTCCATACGGATACGGACGCCGAGATAGAATGTATAGAAAAGTTCTGCGCGTCGATGAACGTGGAAGTCTCCCTTGCGGAAATATTCGCAAAGGGCGGCGAGGGCGGCAAGGATCTCGCACAAAAGGTCTGCAATGTTATTGAAAACGTTCCCTGCGATTTCCACACTCTCTATGACGAAAAACTTCCCGTTAAGGAAAAACTCGATATTATCGCAAAGGAAATATACCGCGCGGACGGCGTAATTTATACCGCGCAGGCTGAAAAGGCTCTTAAAGAAATAAATTATCTCGGCTACTCGCAAATGCCCGTCTGTGTCGCGAAAACTCAGTACTCCCTCTCGGACGACCCCTCTAAACTCGGAAAACCGCAGGGATTCTCTATTACTGTCCGCGATCTCAGAATATCCGCCGGAGCAGGCTTCGTAGTCGCTTATACCGGCGATATTATGACTATGCCCGGTCTGCCTAAAACCCCCGCCGCTCAGAATATTGACGTGGACTCCGACGGTAATATCTCCGGCCTGTTCTGAATGTTGTATACGCTCCTTTTTGGGGATATACCTCCCCTTTTCGGGGGAAAACCCTTTTGAAAAAGGGTTATTCCCCGAACCCCTTTCCTAAAACTTTCAATGATTTTTGCGATGGACGGCAAAATCGTTTAAATGCTTATCGGACAGACTTTACAACTCTTGAAAATTACACCGTCCATCGCAAAAATGACTAAAGCTTTGAGAAGAGATACAGAAAACAGCTCTTTCCAAGAAGATTCCTCCCAAAGAGGGAAGATATACCTCAAAAAGAGAGGATATACCAAGAATACAAAAATAAAAATACCGTACAGACCAATTGGAATGTACGGCTATTTTTTCGTGTTAGACTCTTTTTTGAGGGACTTTTTTGAGTAAAGGCTTTTCTCTTAAATCTCCTCTCTGAGGAGTTCTGACTATTTTTGCAGGCAGCGGATATATCTTTTGCAACTTGGATAATTACTTACATCAGAATTTTAATTTGCTATCTGCTGCCTGCAAAAATCATTAAAAGTCTTTGGAAAGGGGTTTGGGGGAGAACCTTTCTTCAGAAAGGTTTCCCCCAACAAAAAGCGTATATCACGGAATAATATGCAGGACAAAGATATCAACGGCGAGCACTGCGAGGATAAGTACGGTAAGGATAGCAGGAACGAGCCAGCCGCCTTTTTCCTTTTGCTGAGTCGCAGGCTGAACGGGCTGCGTATTCTGCACATTTCTGACGGGCTGAGCAGGCTGAGAATACTGAGCATACTGGGCAGGCTGAGCAGGCTGTGCGCTTTGAACATTCTGCGCGGAATTTTCATAATAGCTGCTGTTAATAACGGGAGTAGGCGCGGTGGACGGAGTGGGCGCAGGCGATGTAACGTTCGGGAAAGGCGAGGACTGCGCAGGCGCGGGAGCCGGAGCAGGTGCAGGTTCAGGGGGAGGGGTAACAGGCTGCGGAGCTGACGGCATATCCGAAAGACTTATAGATTCAAAATCGGGATCGCCTTCTTTTTTCACGGCCGTATTGGCGGAGGCGAACATATCGTCCGTAATAACGGGCGGTATCAGCTCGTCCATTGTCGGGTTTTCGGGTTCTGCCGGTTTTTCCTCCTGCCTGCTGACAGGAGCACCGCAGCTGCGGCAGAATTTCGAGTCCGGCTTTAGCGGACTTCCGCACCGGGCGCATACTTCCTGCGGAGGGATAACCTTTTCACCGCAGTTGCCGCAGAACAATGAACCGTCCGGCAGTTCGTGTCCGCATACGGAACAGATAATTGACATAAGATCAGTCCTTTCTGAAAATTCTGAATATTACTTTCCTACAGATCTATTAACGGGCTTGAAATCGAGTTGTTCGATAACGTCGCCGAATATTTTCCAGCCGCTGTCGGTCAGCACTACGGTCAGGTCGCGTTCGTCCTGTATCATCTGATCGTTTTTCATAGACATGACCGCTATCCTCAGAATATACGCTTTTGAAACGGCGATCCTGCGGCTGTAGGCGGTCCTGTAGCTGTCCTCGAGAGCGCGCAGATCGTCATTTTCAAGTTCTTTGGAGGATTCTATCTTACAGGTAAGTCCCGAGCCGCCGCCTTTTTTCGGCTGGAGCAGATCGGTCAGCGAAGAATTATAACTGTCGCCGTTAAGATATTTTTCCTTTGCTCCGTCGGTATAACAATTGAGATACGACTCATCATCGCCCATTTTTATCGAGCAGGCAAAGGTAAGCGCAGGTTGTTCGTAATTAAGAGCGTTTTTAGGTTTCCTGTCGGAGCAGCCGCAGACAGTCAGCAGCAGAGCCGCCATAGCGGCGCAGACGATACGCTTTGTTCTCACCGTGATTTGCAGCTCCTTTCCGCCGACCGTTTACGGCGATCCCGCAGGTTTTAAAAAAGGACGGACAATTTGTCCGTCCTTACGCGTCCGAAAAACAGATACAGATGATTATCAGAGCAGTCCGCCAGCGCCGAGACACCATTTTCCGTCCACTTTATACACATACATCGTGGAGGTATTCTCGTCATCGTCCTCGTCGCCCTTGATCTTCATTTTTACCTTTACTTTATAGCCCTTTGTTACCTTGACGTCCTCATCGTAGCGATCTTCGAGTTCGTCCTGGAAATCTTCGACCTTCTTCTTGGAAAGCTTGGTTTTCTTCTTTACGGAATAGGAGATCTTTATATCCTCGCCGTATTCCTCTTCCAGACCCTCGACAACAAGGTCAAGCCAGTCGTTCATTTCCTCGATAGCCTCGTCCTCGTCGGCGTCGTCAAGTTCGGATTCCCACTCAACGTCGGAATATACCTTTTTCAAATACTTTGCGTCGCCTTTTTCGATAGCCTTGCACATATAGTCGATCGGCTTTTTATAAGCTCCGCCGAACAGCAGATTGCAGATAACAATGATCACGATAAGTGCGATCACACCCACGCAGGCAAGTGCAACCACTGTATTCTTGTTGGGATTGGTCTTGAGGTTCTTGATATTCTCCATTGAAAGAGAATCCTTGACCGCGTCAACATTCACCTTTTCCTTGATGTCGTTAAAAGTGTTCTTGACGGTATCGGCGGCAGAAGCAGCCGGGGTCTGATTATTCTGCGCAGGCGATTGTGACGCTCCGCAGCTGGTGCAGAATGTCGCGTTATCATCGAGCGACGCTCCGCAGGTCGTGCAAAACTTTGACATAATATTCCTCCCGATAATTCATATTCTTTGTGTTCATAAGTACGTTAAGCATTTGCCGTGTTTTTCACGCCGACAATACCTATACTATTATCTTAACTCAAATTTCTTCATTTGTCAATACATAATACCAAAAAATTTCCGCTCAATGTTCCCTTATTTTAGGGCATTTCGTACAAAGAAGTAAGCGTTTAGAAGCAAGAGGTAAGATGTAAGAAGTAAGAGTTTGTCAGTGTGGCTTTATTGACAGCGCAAAAGTTTGAGTATCTAAGAGAAATAATATATATGCTGTTTTCCCTATGGGGAAAAATGGCGTTTAGAAGTAAGAGATAAGAAGTAAGAAGTAAGAGTTTGTCAGTGTGGCTTTATTAACGGCGGAAAGTTTATATATGCTGTTTTCCCCTATGGGGGAAATGGCGTTCGGAAATCAAAAATGGATTTCCGCGATAACATCACAAAAAACTATTGCAAAATTTAAAATATTATGTTATTATGTTATTATAATTAAAATCCCCCGAAAGGAGCGAGCGATATGCCGATAAGGGAATCCGGCGAAGATTATCTCGAAACTATACTTATCTTGCACGAGCGCACGGGTTATGTGCGGTCTGTTGATATTGCCGCCGAACTCGGCTTTTCAAAACCGAGCGTCAGCCGCGCTATGGGTATTCTCAGAGAGGGCGGCTACATCACCGTAAAGCCGGACGGAGAGATCGTGCTGACAAAGCTCGGCTACCTGCGCGCCAGAGAGGTCTACGACAGACATCTGCTGATAACACGTTTCCTGCACGATATACTCGGCGTCAGCAAGGAAAATACCGACGAGGACGCCTGCAAGATCGAACACGTCATAAGCCACGAAACTTACGAAAAACTGAACGTCTTTGTGGAAAATTATCTGAAAGACTGAAATTTTGCAACGAAAATATTAAAAACCGTCCGCTTTCACCAAAGAAAGGGACGGTTGTTTTTTCCGTATCGGGAAGTCTATATCTTTGAATATCCGAAAGAATTTACGATAGCGTCGACCTTCTGACCGTTCTGACACATGGGACAGTGGGAGGAGCTGTAGGTCTCGTATTTCGGAAGATCGTCGTCGTAGAAGATAGCGTGGACGTCGATGCCGCTCGATTCCTTGATCGCGGAAAAGATCGCGCCGATCGCGACAAGATGTCCGTTGTAGTATTTCAGACATTCGATCGCCCTGCTTATGCTCTTGCCCGTTGAGGCGGAGGCGATAAGCAGAAGTACCTGTTTTCCCCAGATCTTTTTCTGCGTGTTGTCGCGGAATATCATCTGATTGTTAGAGTTGAGCTCCGGCGTTACCACCGCGATGTCCGAACCGCTGTTAATGCCGCCCTCGGCAAGGCTCTGCGCCAGAAACGCGCCCAGCATCTCCGTACCCTCCAGACAGATTATAGTGTCCACATGAGTGCCGGTGTAGGTCATTGCAAGCTGATTTGCAGCCTCTTTCGCCATTTTGTGACTGGTCTTTATGGTCGTCATATCGACGTAGTAATTTACATGGGAATGGTTTGTGGCAAAATGCCCCGGAATAATACCGATCTTTATCCTGTTATTCTTTGCGGAATCTATCGTCTGTTCGCGGTTTTCCATAATTTTTTCCTCCTTGGACGTTCTGGACGTGCAGTTTTGTATTAATATCAATAAGTATATCACATTTCGGTAACTTTTTCAATGAGTATTTCAATAAATTTTACCGATGTTTTTTGTGGATTTTCTACAATTTTCCGTCTATTTTGCGTTTATATTTATATATTCCGCCGCCGTTTTGGAATATACTATCTTCTGCCCCGAATACAGTCCGTAATATCCCGAAAGCATATAGCTAACCGCGCTTGCCGCAGCGAACAGCGCGATACCTCCTCCGCCGAAAAGCTCAAGACTTAAAAACACGGCGGCGGCAGGGCAGTTGACTACTCCGCAGAAGAGCGCGACCATACCGACAGCCGCTCCGAAACGCGGATCGAGCCCGAGCAGTTCCCCTGCGCAGCAGCCGAACGTCGAACCGATAAACAGCGTGGGAACGATCTCGCCGCCCTTGAATCCCGCGCCGATCGTGACTGCGGTAAACACCATTTTCAGGGCGAAATCCCACCACCTTGCAGAGCCCTCCTCGGTAGCGGCGGTTATTATGGCAGTGCCTGCGCCGTTGTAATCGTAAGTTCCGACCGCAAAGGTCATAAGAATGACAGCCGCCGCGCCAATGAGGATACGCGCATACTGATTTTCAAAGCCGCCGCGCAGTTTTTTCGCCGTAAATTCCATGACCGCGCAGAAGAGTATGCTCACTCCTGCGCACAAAGCGGCAAGCGCTCCCGTCCTGACTGCCGACCCAAGGCTCAATCCCGGAACGCTGCCCGATATGTCGTAAAAGGACGGAGCGATCCCGAAAAGCATAGAGATCTTGCAGGCGGTCAGCGCGGAGATCAGGCAGGGAACGAATCCGGCATAGTAGATAATTCCCACGCTGATGACTTCCATAGCGAAAAAGCAAGCCGTAACGGGTGTTCCGAACAGCGCCGAGAAAACCGCGCTCATACCGCACATTACCGCAAGACCGCGGTCCTTTTCGTCAAGTCTTGCGACTTCGGCGGTCTTTGCGCCGATAGCTCCTCCGAGCTGCAAAGCCGCGCCCTCTCTGCCTGCCGAGCCGCCGCAGACGTGCGTAAAAAAGGAGGAAATGAAGATGAGCGGAGCCACGACTATCGGCACTTTGTTCTTTCCTCTGACGGAAGTTATGATGAGATTCGTGCCTGCGTCCTCGGTTATGCCTGCTATGTGGTATAGAAAGACTATCAGCACGCCTGCCGCAGGCAGCAGCCACAGCATAAACCGATGCGCCGAAAAAATATCCGCCGCCATATTAAGAGCCATATGAAAAAAAGTCCCGATAAGACCGCCGCAGATACCTATTGCCGCAGCGATGACCGCCCATTTTGAAAACGCGGCAAAATACCTTGCCGCGCTTTTTGCTTTGTCGTAAAAGAACTCCTTTGACGGCATTTTCCGTCACCCCTTCTCTTACTTTTGGGTTAAAATAAGAATTTATTTACCGCAGCTGCTTTTCTTTTGGGGAAAACCTTTCTGAAGAAAGGTTATTCCCCATGCCCCTTTCCAAAGACTTTTAATGATTTTTGCGAGGGGCAGCAGTCCGCTTGAAAACGCTGCGCGAAACAGGCTTGCTAAGTCTTTGGAAGATCTTGTTGCCCCTCGCAAAAATAACCGGAAGTTTTAGTGAGGGGGTTTGGGGGAGGACCCTTTTTCAAAGGGGTCTCCCCCAACAGCAGAGCAGATATGGTAAACAAAATACAGATCAACTCATAAGAAAGAACAAACATATACCGGTTGTTCTGATTTTTTAAAATAACAAAATGTACTTTTACAAAGTTGATCTCCGTGCAAATTTCAGATACTTATTTATCAGCCTATCAGCCGAGCTCCGCAATTACCTCGACTTCTACCAGAACGCCCTTGGGCAGATCTTTTACAGCCACGCAGGAACGTGCAGGCTTTGAGGTGAAGTATTCGCCGTAAACGCCGTTGAACGCAGCAAAGTCGGAAATATCCTTCAGAAAACAGGTGGTCTTGACCGACTTATCCATACCCGAGCCTGCCGCCTCGAGCACTGCCGAAAGATTTTTGCAAACCTGATGTGTCTGCTCCTCGATAGTCTGCGCCTCAACGTTTCCCGTTGCAGGATCAATAGCTATCTGTCCCGATGTAAATACCAGTCCTCCCGAAATGACCGCCTGAGTGTAAGGTCCGATCGCTTCGGGCGCGCCGGACGTGTGTACTGTCTGTGACATATCAAAAACTCCTTTTATTAAAATATCGTTATGTATTTTTACTTGTTTACGATCCTGAATCCCTCCGACGTGAGGGCGTCGCGTATCTGTTTTATATGCTGGAAGTTGCGCGTTTCCAGAACTATCCTCAGCAGGCAGTCGGTGATGTCGCTGTCCTCGCTTGCACGTTCGTGATGTATAGATACCACGTTGCCGCCCAGATCGGCAAGTATTGCGGATACCGCTTTGAGCTGACCGGGTTTATCCTCCAGCTCGATAGTGAGGGTGTCCGAACGTCCCGATTTGAGCAGACCTCTCTTAATAACGCGCGAGAGAATGGTAACGTCGATATTTCCGCCCGAAACAAGGCAGACGACGTTTTTGCCCTTGACGGGGACTTTATCGAACATAACTGCGGCGACCGATACCGCGCCCGCGCCCTCGGCGATAAGTTTGTGCTGTTCGATAAGCGCAAGGATAGCCGAAGAGACTTCATCGTCGGTGACGGTAACTATATCGTCCACAAATTTCTGACAGTATTCAAAAGTATGCTCGCCGGGTTCTTTTACTTTTATGCCGTCCGCGATCGTCGCAACACTTTCAAGGCATTTGATCTTGTCCTCGGCAAGCGATTCGACCATTGACGCCGCGCCGCTCGCCTGAACGCCGTATATCTTTATTTCGGGTTTGAGGGATTTCATAGCGAAAGCCACGCCTGAAATAAGTCCGCCGCCGCCGACCGGAACGACTACAGCGTCTACTTCGGGGAGCTGATCGAGCAGTTCCAGACCGATCGTTCCCTGTCCTGCGATAACGTTTTCATCGTCGAACGGGTGAATGAAAGTATAGTTGTTTTCATCTTTAAGCTGCAATGCCTTATTGTAGGCATCGTCGTAAACGCCCTCTACCAGACAGACCTCCGCGCCGTAGCTTTTGGTAGCCTCGACCTTTGAGATAGGTGCGCCGTCGGGCAGGCAGATTATAGAGCGGATACCGTTTTTCGCGGCGGCAAGGGCGACTCCCTGCGCGTGATTTCCCGCGCTGCACGCGATAACTCCGCGGCTTTTCTCCTCATCGGAGAGCTGAGAGATCTTATAGTATGCGCCCCTCACCTTAAATGAGCCGGTGATCTGCAGGTTTTCGGTTTTGAGAAAGACGTTTGCGTCGGGGTTGATCTTCGGCGCTTTTATAACTTCGGTTTCTCTGATGACCTGTTTTAAGACGTGTCTGGCGTGATAGACCTTATCGAGAGTAAGCATAAAAAAATCAGTCCTTTATAAATAAAACTATTAAGCCAAATACAATTATAGCATTGTAGGGCGATATTGTCAAGACCCCGATTAGAAGTAAGCGTTTAGAAGTAAGCGTTTAGAAGTAAGCGTTTAGAAGTAAGAGGTTAGAGGTAAGAGATAAGAGCAGCTCCGCAGATTGATTTCACGCTCTGAAGTTTAATTGATAAGTAGCAGGAAATCAAGAAAAGGTTTTGGATCAAGCCTTTTCCTTAAAAAGGCTGGCAGGGTCAAGGGACAGCGTCCCTTGTCGCCGTCCGCAGACGGCGAAATCCCCCTGCCGCCTGCGTCCCCTTAGTATGGGCGATACGGGGTTGCTCTCCGCCGCTTGCGGCGGAGGGAAAATAACACAAAAGTCAACCTGAACAAGTTAAAGTATATTAAAATACTTACATATAATTTAAAAATTGATTTCCATGCAGATGTAATAGATAAGAAATAGTCATTGCGGCTTTGCGCGGCGGTTTGGATTTTTAGGATTTTAAAGAAATGGCGTGTATATTCATACATTTTCACCATTAGGAAAAATATCTAAATTTTTATAGTGCAAAAATTATCTTCCCTCTTGACAATACGCATAATGCGTATTATAATATATATAGTGAGGTGATGGAAATGACATTTAAAGAGATCGAAAAAATATTATTAAAAGACGGTTGGTATTTAAAGAACATAAAAGGTTCACATTACCAATATAAGCACCCCACTAAACCCGGCAAGGTAACGATACCAAATCACAAAGGCGATCTTGATATAAAAACAGTCAGATCAATACTTACGCAGGCAGGGTTGAAATAAGATCCTGTTCTTTGGCATAAACTAATGCAGGAGGTAAATATTATGAAACTTGTATATCCGGCATATTTTTCACCGTTGGAGGAACAGTCGGGATATTGTGTTACTTTTCCCGATCTTCCGGGAGCGGTAACGCAGGGGAACGACCTGTCGGAAGCTTTTGAAATGGCGGCAGACTGTGCGGGCGGTTGGCTGCTGGACGAATTAGAGGACGGCAACAGTCTGCCTGTTCCGAGTAAGCCGCAGGATATTCATATCGAAAACAGTGACGATTTTGTAAATCTTGTCGTTATAGATATAGACGCGTATTCCGAAAAGTACGGCAATAAGGCTGTCCGCAAAAACTGCACTATACCTGCGTGGCTCAATGCGGCATCTGAACGGGCGCAGTTGAATTTTTCGTCCGTATTGCAGGAGGCTCTTATTGAAAAATTAAGACATTCTTAACTTTGACTTTAAAACGGCATATGCTCTGATGATCTGTGGAAAAGAAATTTCCTGTTATCTTTTCCCCCCACCCATTTGTATTTTCCCTTTTTCTTGACAAACTCCCAAAAAGCGAGTATACTATATTTATACCGAAGTAATTTTCTGCGGTAAAGTGGTAAAATCAGGGAGATGTTTAAAAATATGGAACAGCTTAATCTTCTTAGCAAACGGAAAAAAGGCGTTCTGCGGATAGTTTTCAGCCGCACGGGAATAGTGCTGCTGCTCTTTTTGCTGGCAGTGGCGTTGTTTCTTGCCGTGCAGATGTTCTGGGCAGGACTTATCAACTACCTTATGGGCGGCGTGGGGATATTCAACTTTATTGTTATCGTCGCGCTCATAAACAGCGATATGGACAGCTCGGCAAAGCTCACATGGATACTCGTGGTATCGCTGACTTCGGTGTTCGGCGCGTTGTTCTATCTCTATACCAAGACGAATTTCGGCAGCCGTACCGCCGCAAAGAACTGTATTGCGCTTATCGACGAGCATAGAGGAGATATACCGAAAGACGAGACCGTCGTGCAGCGGCTGAGAGAGGAAAGTCCCGAAACTGCCGCGCTTGTGCATTATCTTGACAACAGCGGCTCGTTTCCTCCGTCAGCAGGAAATAAGGTGACATACTATCCGCTCGGAGAGGAAAAATTCGCCGCAATGCTTGACGATCTGCGAAATGCGGAGAAATTTATTTTTCTGGAATATTTTATAGTGGACGAGGGTCTGATGTGGGGCAGCATACTCAAAATACTTGCGGACAAGGCAAAACAGGGCGTGGACGTGCGCGTTCTCTATGACGGCACCTGCGCGATCGCTCTGCTGCCTTACAAATATCCCGAAATGCTTGAAAAACTGGGGATAAAGTGCAAGATGTTCTCACCCATTATCCCCTTTATGTCTACTCACTACAACAACCGCGATCACCGTAAAATACTTGTAGTAGACGGCAAAGTGGGTTACAACGGTGGTGTGAATCTTGCGGACGAATACATAAATCACATCAGCAAATTCGGTCATTGGAAAGATACTGCCCTGCGTATCGAGGGCAAAGCCGTGGATAATCTTACGCTGATGTTTCTGAATATGTGGTCAATGGGAGAAAAGCAGACCGATTACAGCGGTTTTCTGGGACTTGCCGACAGTTTCCCGTCGGAAAAAGGCTATGCCGTTCCCTATGGAGATAATCCCTTTGACAGCGACAAGGTCGGCGAAAAGGTCTATATGGATATTCTCAACCGTGCAAATTCATACGTTCACATAATGACGCCTTATCTGATACTTGACGATACGCTGCTGACCGCTCTGAAATACGCTGCGGAAAGGGGCGTAGACGTTAAGCTGATACTCCCGGGCATACCCGACAAAAAGCCGGTTTACGCGCTGGCTAAGACTTATTTCAGCACGCTGCTCGATTCCGGCGCGGAGATCTATCTCTATACGCCCGGATTTGTACATGCGAAGGTCTTTGTTTCGGACGATGTGAAAGCGGTAGTCGGCACGATAAATCTCGATTACAGAAGTCTTTATCACCATTTTGAATGTGCTACGCTGCTTTACGGAGTTTCCTGCGTTGAGGATATTGAGAGGGA
The DNA here is from genome assembly GCA_947629455.1 of uncultured Ruminococcus sp. GTDB lineage: Bacteria > Bacillota > Clostridia > Oscillospirales > Ruminococcaceae > FB2012. The sequence goes on along the minus strand of CANRDT010000007.1, from coordinate 18,714 downwards.
TTTTGCCGATACTCTTTCCAAGTGTGAAAAGGTCACCTACGAGAGCATAAAGAAAGAAAAGCTCCCCGAAAAGCTCCTCGGGCAGGTAATGAGATTGGTAGGACCGCTGCTGTGATTTAGAGGTTAGATGTAAGAGGGGAGAAGTAAGAGTTGCTTTGGCAGCTGTATATGCTGCCGCAGAAATATCATAGGCAATATAGACAATATAGACAATGCGCTATTATTCCCCGTTGTGGGAATAATAGCCTGTTTTTTTGGGGGTATATTTTTTGCAGCAGGCTGAGAATATAATATTGAATTATTTTTCCTCCGCCGCAAGCGGCGGCAGAAAGAAATACCGACCAGACTTAGGGAAAGCGCTCTCTTGCAAGCGCTTTCCCTCTTACCAAACAGTCCACCGGACTGTTTGGTAATTCACCCTTTTCAGAGCGCCTCCGTATGGGGTGTTTCGCCGTCTGCGGACGGCGACAAGGGACGCTGTCCCTTGACCCTGCAAGCCTTTTTAAGGAAAAGGCTTGGCGAAAACCTTTTTAATTTTCCCAGTACTTATCGACCGAATTGCGTAACGTGAAATCAACCTGCGGAGCTGCTTTTACTTTCTCCCATTTCTTATTTCTGCCCTTTCGCAAGCATTGACATTTATAAAATACTGTCGTATAATATATATGTAATGGATATGCCGATCTGCGACGATCCAAAAAGATCGGAATGCTTGGACGATCTGAAAATATAAAAGAAAAGGAGTATTTATATGAACAAGAAAATAGCAGTGATCAAGGGCGACGGTATCGGACCGGAAATAGTCGGCGAGGCGATGAAAGTCCTCGATAAGGTCGCACAGGTCTACGGTCATAACTTTGAATACGATCAGCTGCTGATGGGCGGCTGCTCGATCGACGCTTACGGCGTGCCGCTTACCGATGAAACTGTCAGCCGCTGCAAAGCCGCCGACGCGGTGCTTATGGGCTCGATAGGCGGCGATACTACCACTTCGCCGTGGTATAAGCTGCCTGCAAATCTTCGTCCTGAGGCAGGTCTGCTCGGTATACGCAAGGCTCTCGGTCTGTTCGCAAATCTGCGTCCGTCAAGACTTTATCCTCAGCTTGCCGGCGCTTGCCCTCTTAAAGAGGAAATAAGCTCGCGCGGTTTCGATATGCTCATTATGCGCGAATTGACAGGCGGTCTTTATTTCGGCGAAAGAAAAACTGTCGAGGAAAACGGCGTTACTACCGCGGTCGATACTCTTACATATACCGACGGCGAAATACGCAGGATAGCTGTCAAGGCGTTTGAAGTCGCAATGAAACGCCGCAAAAAGGTTACAAGCGTCGATAAGGCAAACGTCCTCGACTCCTCTCGCTTGTGGAGAAAGATCGTTACCGAAGTCGCCGCCGATTATCCCGAAGTCACCCTTGAACATATGCTTGTCGATAACAGCGCAATGCAGCTCGTTAAAGACCCTGCTCAGTTCGATGTAATGGTGACGGAAAATATGTTCGGCGATATACTTTCCGATGAGGCGTCTATGATAACGGGTTCTATCGGTATGCTCCCCTCCGCATCTATGAACGAAACGAAATTCGGTCTTTATGAACCCTCGGGCGGTTCCGCTCCCGATATTGCAGGACAAAATAAGGCAAACCCGATCGCAACTATCCTCTCCGCGGCTATGATGCTCAGGTTCTCTTTCGATATGCAGGCTGAGGCGGACGCAGTTGAAAATGCTGTAGAAAATGTTCTCGATAACGGCTTCCGCACCGGAGATATTATGTCCGACGGTATGAAATGCGTCTCCTGCTCGCAAATGGGCGACCTTATTTCCGCAGCGATCAAGTAGAAAATTTCCCTGCACGGGGTTTCTTTTAGGGGGGGAAACCTTTCTGAAGAAAGGTTCTCCCCCCAAGCCCCCTTTCCAAAGACTTTTAATGATTTTTTGCGAGGGGCAACGTTTGTTTTATGGTTTATCAGAGCCGTGAGAAATAACCTTTATCGGTACTATTACCCCTCGCAAAAAATAGTCAGAAGTCCTCAGAGAGGAGAGTTTAAGAGAAAAGCCGCTCTGCAAAAAGTCCCCTCTCAAAGAGAACCCATACAAATAAAATTTCTCCTCGAAGAACGATCTTCGGGGAGATTTTTTGAGTAAGATATTTCTTTTGACCGACTTTTTCTGTAGAGATCTTCTTGAAAAGAGATGTTTTCTGAATCTCTTCTCAAAGCTTTAGTCATTTTTGCGATGGACGGGTCTGCTTTCAAGTTTTGTGACGTTTGTGCGATAAGCATTTTAAAGACCTGCCGTCCATCGCAAAAATCATTGAAAGTTTTAGGAAAGGGGTTCGGGGGATAACCCTTTTTCAAAAGGGTTTCCACCGAAAAAAGCCTGTTTAAGGAAATTTCTTTCCTCAAAGATCATTCCTCCGCAGGTGTTTGCGGGAGGTAGTGTTCATATATTGCGATATTATCCTCTATTGACTTCCATTCGTCCGATGATTTAACGGTAACGCAGACATAATTTTTATCATCTTTCTGAGCGATAGTGGCGAGAGAGTAGCCCGATTCGTCGGTAAAGCCTGTTTTTCCGCCGACTATATCGCCGCCGCCCTCGATATAGTAGCCGTTAAGGCGGCCTGCGAGGATACTGTTAAGGGTGATACCGTCGGGGTGCTGTTCGGTCTTAGATGTCACGAATTGCGCAGCGGTAAGGATCTCGCGGCATTTTTCGTTCTGCATAGCGTATTCTACGATCATTGCGAGGTCCTGACAGGTGGAATAATGTTTTTTGTTATGCAGACCGCTGGAGTTCATAAAGTGAGTAGAAGTAAGACCGAGTTCGTCCGCTTTCTGGTTCATAAGGGCGACAAAGTCTTTTTCCGAGCCTGCCACGGCATCTGCAAGGGCGGAAGTAGCGTCTGCGCCGCTCACGAGGATAGAGGCATAGAGAAGATCGTCATAGGTGACCTTTTCGCCTGCCTCAAATCCTGCACGGGACGCATTTTCGCTGATAAGCGGATCGATTATATCCGACTTGAATGTGTACGTTCGGCTGAAATCGTCCATATTCTCGACTGCGACCAGCAGGGTCATAACCTTTGTAAGAGATGCGGGGTAGATCTTCTTGTCATAATTCTTTCCTGCGAGAATGGCGTTGCTGTCGGTATTGATAAGCACGCCGTAATCGGTGGTGAGAATGTCAATATCTATATCCTTGTAATTAAGACTTTTTTCGGGATAAGCCATAAGCTTTTCGGGCTCCGGCTCGGGTTCGGGCTCGGGCTCAGGCTCGGGTTCAGCCGATGAGGGTTCTTCCTGAGAGGAGTCCTCCCGGGAGTCTTCTATCAGCGGAACGTTTTTGTTACTTTCCACCGTACCCTTGCCGGAAACTGCCATTACCGCAGAACCTACCGCAAGGATAATTATGACTATCATTACCGCGACGGCAGCCGCGCCGCCCTTTTCGTTAGCTTTAAACGACATCTGAACATTTCTCCTTAATTTTATATTTTGGTAAACGGCAGTAAATGCCAAAGCTCAATATCCTTCCGACTGTAAAGCAACAGGGGAATTATCCGCGATTCTTTCAGCCGCAAGTAGGATGCACACTGCGTTTTCCCCCGCCGCAGGCGTGGGAAAATGTAAAACTCAATATCCCTCCGACTGTAAAGCAACAGGGGAATTATCCGCAGCTTTTTCAGCCGCTGCAAAAGCCGAATTTTCCTTTATGGTATTATAGCAATACTGCAAAATATCCTTTCTGGTGACGATACCGATAAAGATATTTCTGTCGTCGATAACGGGGACGAAATTCTGATTCATAGAAAGCAGTATCAGATCTTCTATAGTGGAATATATGTACACGGGATCGTTGCGCACACGCCTTGTTATCTGACCGACGCTGTAATGCTCCAGACCCTTTATATCCATAATGCCCTTGTCGAGCATAAAGTAGAGAAAATCGCCTTCCGCAAGCGTTTTGACGTATTCTCCTTTTCTGTTTATAACAGGAACGGCAGTAAAGCCGTGATTTCTCATTTTTTCAATAGCCTGTCTGACCGTGCAGTCGTCATAGATATATGCGATCACGGCTTTCGGCTTTAACAGCTTTAAAATATTCATATATATAAAACCTTTCGTCTGCTCTGTTAAATTGATCTATTTGCTGCCGTAGTTGTACACCAGCCTGAAAAAGTCCTCATAGCTTATCGTTTTGAGATCGTCGGTAGTTATCGCGGCGTCGTACATCATATCGGTGGAAATGTTAAAGCTGCCGCATAATCCCTGACAGAATCCCAGACGCTGATCTTCTGTCATCTCGTCGAAATTCTCAAGACCGTCTATAAAAGACGTATCGAATACCGAGCTGTCCGCAGTATTATCGAGGCGGACTATCTCGCGCGTTTCTACTATATCGTCCTCGCCCTCTACCGAATAGGTAGTGTTATACTTCACCAGATCGCCGGAATCCTTATCGAAATAAAAATCGAGGGCGGTGATATAGGTATCCCCTGTATAGACATATTCCTCGACTATATAATTATCGTCGTCCGCCGCGGAATTCTGCTGCGGAGAGGTGCAGGCAAGTCCGAGGTCTTTTATTTCCTCCACCACGTTAAGTGGTTTTTCCCCATCGGCAGGGCGGTACATATTGCAGGCAAAGTCGAAATCATAGCTTTTGCCGCCCGATATGATCCTGCCGTAGCTGCCGAGAGATTCTTCCTGCAGCTGGTAAAAGTTCTCCCCGTCCGCCACTCTGGTAAGCTTTATCTCGCCGTCGATATTATCTCCCGTAATAACACATTCGAGGGTATATTTTCCCGTGTTGTAGATATTCTCGGTTTTTTGGAGATATTCGCCCAGCTGAGCCGGTTCTTTCTGGGTATTGCCGTCGTCTTTGCTGTCGGCGGTCTGAGAATTACTGCTGTCGGAGGAGTCGTTCTGATCGGGTTCTCCCTGCGAGGAGGAATTATTTTTATCGTTTTTGTTATTGCCGTTGTTTTTCTTATCGGAATTTGCGCAGCCGCTCAGAAGCAGGCACAGAGCCGTACTTGCCGCGGCGAGCCGTATCAGATGGATATTCATGGTTTTTCCTTTCGGAGTATACGATTTACCTATGGGTTACCTATGCGGCGCATAACGCCCAAGAACATTATAGCATTTTAATGAGCAACTTGTCAAGCGTTTAGAAAGAAGAAGTAAGATGTAAGAAGTAAGAATAGCTCCGCCGGCTGATTTCACGCTCCGCTGTTTGGTTGATAAGTAGTGAGCAAAATTAAAAAGGTTTTCGGTCAAGCCTTTTCCTTAAAAAGGCTTGCGGGGTCGAGGGGCAGAGCCCATCGTCGCCGTCCGCAGACGGCGAAACACCCCTGCCGCCTGCGTCCGCAAGGGGTGAATTTCAAAACAGTCCGGTGGACTGTTTTGAAAGAGGGGACGACCTACAAGAAGGGCGTCCCCTAAGTATGGATGGCTAAGAGTTTCCTGCCTCCGCTTGCGGAGGCAGATACGCACTTATGCGCTTATGTGCTTATTGCCATATACATACTAAAGTCTGTTCTCAACAAATGGGGAAAACAGCGCATTGCACATAGCGTTTCTCCGACAGAATATACAACTGCCAAAGTAACTCTTATCTCTTACATCTAACTTCTTATCTCTAACAGCTAATCTAATGTATCACGCAGTTTTTCCGCAAGCAACATCACCCATCGGGGCGGAGCTTCATTGCACAGGGTAAGTCTGCCGTTGCGGTATTCTGCCGCCTGCGAAAATCCGTTTTCGTTGTCAAAAAACACCGCCTCATCACAATAGGGCAGTATTGTAAGCAGATCGTCAAAACGCTTTTCGTATCGTCTGCGGACATCTTCGGGAGAAATATTATGACCGCCCTTGCGCACACGGTTTTCAATACGCAGCAAGCACTCTTCACAGGAATCCACACCGACATAGTATAGCCGTATATAGTAATCTCTCTCACGCGCGGAGCGGATAGTTTTCAGCGTCCGCACACCGGAAAGGGTAGTTTCCTGAGTGAAATTCACGCCCTTTTCCAGACAATCTTTTATGCGGCGTATCGCAATTTTTCCGCCTTTAATTCGGTCGCCGCCCTGATTTGCGGTAATGCGGTCGGTATCTATTATAAGACCGAGGTAGTTATTTTCGGCGCACAGCACGCCTGACAGACTGCTTTTGCCTACACCGTTCACGCCGCCGATAATAGTATATATCTTCATTTTTACCCCTGTTTTTCCTCCAGCCGCTTTATCTTTTCTAATCTCTGACAATGCCTTTCGCCCCGGCAGAACGGCGTTGAAATAAAAACGTCCACCAGATCAAAAGCAGTGCCCTCTCCCACGACTCTTGCGCCGAAACAGAGAACGTTTGCGTCGTTGTGTTCCCTTGTCAGCCGCGCGGAAAAATAGTCGGAACAGCAGGCGGCGCGTATGCCTTTTATCTTGTTTGCGGCTATGGACATTCCCACTCCCGTTCCGCAGATAAGTATGCCGAGATCACATTCGCCCGAGGTCACCAGACGGCAGACCTTTTCGGCGGAATCGGGGTAATCGCACTTTTCGCCCGGTGCGCAGCCCACGTCCGTCACTTCGATACCTTTTTCTCTGAGATGTGCGGCTACCGCAAGTTTGAGCTGCGGCGCGGCATGGTCGTTTCCGATCGCTATTTTCATTTTATCTTCTTATCCTCCGAAAAATTAATTTTATGTTGATACTGTACTATAAGTATATCACAAAGCGCAGAGTTTGTAAAGAGCAAGAGACGGTCGGACACGGAAATCAATTTTATGCAAGTGTTTTTATTCTTATAATTATATTTTGCTCAGTCAGGCGAGATAAAATGTCAAAAAACTTTATCCGCCCCATTTATAAAGACGGAGCGATATGTACCGTGGACGGGCGGAAATGCCCCGTCCGGGAGGACCTCCGCCAACGGCGGAGAATATAACATTAAATTATTTTTCCTCCGCCGTTGACGGAGGAAAAATAAGCCAAAAGTCCGAATTGACAAATAAAATATATTAAATGCTTACATATAATTTAAAAATTGATTTCTTGTCAGAAGTAAAAGACGGTAATTTTGATTTTCAATAAGCAATTGAAATTTTTGGCGGCATATTTTCAAAAAATACCCTTATACATTTTGCCGTCTTTTCAGCTGCCTGTAATATTCGTCAAATATCGGCTTGTTTAAATCATATATGTACCGCACCGAGCGCATAATAAATTCTTTGTTTGTAAGACGCGATTCGTTGTCAAGGGTAAGATCGTCTTTCACGCGGTCGCCGCAGCGTTTCCACGCATCGCCGATAGAAGATCGTATCGCACGCTCTACAGCCGCAGGAGTAGTGTCATATTCCTGCGCAATTTTTGTGTAAATTTGGGCTGAAAAATTCGGCACTGCAATTTCTTTGTTTTTTAATAAATATCGGATCGCGCTTTTTATTTTCAATTTCAAGCAAAACCGACAAAAAATCATAAATTGTGGCAATCGCATCACTCCTTCCGTTTGTTTTTCTGATTTAAATTGTATATCTCAAATCAAAGGCTGTGAACACAGCCAATGATATTTTAAATAAATGGTCTTAGAAGTTTTTTAATATAAGAAACATTCTCTGCAACAACACCATATTCTTTCGCATACTTCATTAACTCTTGCGCATCAATACTATTACGAACAGATGTTATAAGCGCCTTCGTTCTTTCTTCTCCAACTTTACTTACAATATAATCGTGAAAACCTAAAAGATAAATCATACGATAGTTTATATCAATACCATATTTCTTCCTTATATTCATTGTAATTTTACGAGTAATCGTTGCTCCAACATCTACAAGTGATTTTTCTTGAAATGTTTCTACCTCTTTTGCTCTAATTGCAAACTTAAAATAACTATTTTGATAAGAAACAGCAGAATAACTACCACGCAAAGCTATAATTTCGTGTAAACCATGGACATATTGCAACAATTCAAAGCATCTATCAGAAAGATGAATTGTTCTACCGGGAAGTCTAACTTCGTGTGTTTTGAAATTAATATCATTTTCTTTTAATAATACAATTTCCTGTGCTTCTGCAAAACCATTGTAGAAAAGCAGAATTAAGCACTCCAAATACATTCCATAATCACAATTAACATCCTCATAATCGTGCTTTATTTGAGAAAGAACATTTTCAATAATATCATAAGTGAATGTGGTTTTAGATTCGGCAAGTCTTTTCGTTGCAGCAGCTCCACGCATTTTTTTATCATTCCACGGATTTCTAATAATCTCAATATTATCAATATAAAAATTCCAAATTGAACGATATGTTGATGCGATCTGGTCATAAGAACCATATGAAATACTAAAATTGCTTTCTCCAAACTCTCGATTTTTATTAAATGACAGAATTAATCCAAATAATTCTTCAACATCCATATCAAATATTTGTTTGCCGAGTTTAGATTCATAAGCATAAACCTCCGGTCTATCAACCTGTGGTCTGCTTTTCCTTACTGTATCATGCGGAACATCTTTAAAATATAAATCAAAAACTTCTTTTGTGTCCATTGCAGCCATATACATTACCTCCACTTTAATACATTATAACATTAAAACAAAGTTTTGTCAAGTGTTTTTCTGATTTACTTTAAAAACTTTGATTTAACATACGCTAATCATTTGAAGTATAGGAAACCGGACACTAATTGCCGCCAAATATCTTTTAAAATATCCACATCATCAACACTTCCGATACATTTATCCGGATTTACAATAGGTATTGTCGTCTTTTCATCTGCCTGTAATATTCATCAAATATCGGCTTGTTTAAATCATATATGTACCTCACCGAGCGCATAATAAATTCTTTTGTTGTAAGGCGAGATTCGTTGTCAAGGGTGAGATCGTCTTTCACGCGGTCGTCGGAACGTTTCCACGCATCGCCGATAGAAGAGCGTATCGCACGCTCAACAGCCACAGGGGTAGTGGCATATTCCTGCGCGATCTTTGTGTAAATTTGCGCCGAAAAATTCGGCACTGCAATTTCTTTGTTTTTCAATAAATATCGAATTGCGCTTTTGATATAATTGTACCCTGTTTTTGAAATTTTGAAATTAAAACCGCGCAAAAATCCCGAAATGCAATTGTCAATATCCTCCTCCAGAGCGGAAAGATCGTGCGGCAAACGGCAATACAGATCGTAAATTTCATTGGCAACGACTTCATATTCAAAAGGATAACGATAATTTGCGTCAATTCCGTAAACATTGTAGGTTTTCTGCATTTCAAGATTGTTATACGGACAGAGATTGACGATAATTTGTATTTCTCTTGTAAGCTTAAATTCAGCAATTCGCTTTGCGGAACGAATATCCTGAAACTGAGAAAAATCAATTACAAGTACCTGCGGTTTGAATTTGAGAATTTTAATAATGAGAGCAATTTCATTAAAACTACAATTAATGACGCTGAAACCTTTCAGCGAAAGACAGTCGGAAAGCTCGGAAAATACGCGGTTTTCCCCGGGACACATCAATGCGGTCGGTCTTGCCAATTTGCTCTCACTCCTTTGCGATGTCGATAAAATTTTGCTGAAAATTTTTGCTTTATAATTAATTTATCACATTTCATTTTCAATTTCAAGCAAAACCGACAAAAAATCGTAAATTTTTGCAAATATTAAGTAAAAATCAAAATAACAATAAATTAAAATTAATAAACGTCGAATTGTGGGAAAATATGTAAAGCGGTTTGAGGGGGAGCATTTTTACCGAATGATATTATATATCAACGCGGCAGCAGTTATCTGATACGAGTATCCTGCGGCTATGATATACACGGCAAAAAGATCACGCCGTAAACAGCTGCGAGAAAGAGGCATAACCAGTAAATTCACTTGGTACACAAGCAGTGTACAAATACTGTTTTCAAAAAATAACAGGTCTTAAAAACCGCGAAATATCGCTGCTTTCAAGACCTGAGATCTGTCTATGTTGAACGAAATAGATGACATCAATAAAACTACGATTTTACGATGCTTTGGAGTCTTTCTCGACTGATTTATTATGCTGTTAAATCAAAGAAACTATCAGCAAACGGATATAATAATTTCTATCAAAAAAGCAGCCGAGTGGCTGCCTTTTTAATTTATAGTGTTATTCTGTTATGCTTCAATCTCAGCCGTCACTTCAAACCCACCCTTGAATACAATCTGAATTTCAGTCTTGCTATTCACCTTCACACACTCTATCAATTTTCGAATTACGATCTCATCAAACTCTGTCAGCTTGCAAGGTGCGTTTTCTATTTCATTTATCGCTTGATCAAGTACTTCTTTTTCGGTCTGAGAGATTTTTTCTCGCTCCTTTATACTTTGAAGCTTTGCCTGTAGCCGCTGTTCCTCATCATACAGCTTTTGAAATTCATTGTCCATTGAATCCTCATCAACAGAACCCGAAGCTATCAGCGATATAAAATCACTTCTCGCTTTATCAATCTCTCTGAGCCGCTGCTCAATATGTCGGCTCTCGTTCTGCGCAAGGTCGGTTAATACGCTCTCAACATTCTGCTCAAGAATTTTTCTGATGTCCTCTTTGCAGTCGAAGTATTCGTTGATTGCTTTGAGAATTGTATTGTGTAACTTATCCTCGTGTATGGTTGGCGAATTGTGACAGTATTTTGAACCGTGATCCAGTCTGCTTATGCACCGCCATACGATACGCTTCCTGCCGTGAACGTTCCATGTGCATCGGCGGTATGGAGTGCCGCATTCTCCGCAGATCATAATGTCTGTAAGGGCATATTTGCTTGAATACTTTCCTTGCTCAGTAATGGTCTTATCACTTTTCTTTCTTTTTGAGTTTCTTCTCGCAAGCTCTGTCTGAACACGGTTGAACGTATCCCTGTCGATTATTGCATCGTGGGCATCGGTAACTAAGTATTTCGCTCTTTCGCCATTGTTCCTGACCGTCCTGTGGGATATGCAGTCTGTTGTGTATGTCTTTTGAAGTAAGGCATCTCCTGCATATTTCTCGTTTTGAAGAATGTTCAGAATAGACGCCTTGCTCCAGCTTGTGCCGCCTTGCTTGGTTAGCCTTCCTCTGCTTTCAAGATTTTTTGAAATGCTCTCTAAGCTTGCTCCGTCAAGAAACATAGAGAAGATTTCCTTTATGGTTTCTGCTTCTTCGGGGATTATCTCAGGCTTGCCGTCAATGCCTTTTTTGTATCCGAGAAGATATTTGTAATTGTACCTAACCTTGCCCTCGCGGAAGCTTTTCTCCACTCCCCAAGAAACGTTTTTGCTTATGGATTCGCTTTCCGCCTGAGCGAAGCTGCCGTACAGGGAGATAATAAACTCGCTTGTCATTGTAAGGGTGTTTATGTTTTCTTTCTCAAATATAACGCCTATGCCAAGATTTTTCAGCTGCCTTACATACTCCAAGCAATCGACCGTATTCCTTGCAAATCTGCTGATTGATTTGCAGATGATAAGGTCTATCTTTTTATTCTTGCACATTCTTATCATGCGGTTGAACTCGGTTCTCTTTTTGGTCTGAGTGCCGGATATGCCTTCGTCAGCAAATATTCCTGCCAAGGTCCACTCTTTCTTTTTGTTGATGAGATCGGTATAGTAATCTATCTGCACCTGATAGCTGTTTTGCTGTTCCTCTTGTTCGGTACTGACACGCGCATATGCCGCAACTCTTAATTGATGATACTTATCACGATTGTCAGCGGTTATTTTCTTTGGCGGAATTACCGTTACTCTTGGGGTAAGTTGATCCATTACTGCACCTCTTTTCGTAATTTTATGCCGTTCATAAATTCAATTTCTATATTAAAATGACTTACCCATATCCTGCGGACGCAAGATTTAAGCAAGTCAACATCTAAGTCGTTTAGTTTTGGTCTGCCTAAAAGGATAGCCATCAAATCGGAGGTTTTCTCTGCTCCGTCATTGTAGGTGCAGCAGTCATATTTAAGCTGGGCAAGAGCAAATATTTCAGCCTTTATTCTTTCCATATCCGCATTTGAATCAATCATGTGTTCTATCTCACGCTTTTTGCAGGCGACCGCATTATTGGGCGAGTAGACGCTTATCTCCTCTTTGTTTTCTAAAATGTACGGATCCTCTATCGCTTGGTTGATAATATCCGTTATTGCTTCAATAAGTATCTTATCTGTCAAGCGATAATCGAGCCTTGAACAGCTTTCGTTTTTGCAGTCCCAACGTCCGGAGCGTGTATTTCCTCCTATGCGCTCAAGCCTTTTTTCGCACCTTGCGCAGTATGTAAGGCTGCGAATGATTTTCAAGTCTTTTGGAATACCGCTTACATTTTCTGTTTTTTCAGTCTTGCGTTTGTTAGCCTTTTGAAACATCTCAGATGTAACGATAGCAGGATAGCTTTCATTTTCGAGATACTTCTCATTTTCAAGAATACGCTTGACCATATTCTTGTTCCACATATTTTCCTCATCGGGATTGTAGGGAACATCTACGATTTGCAGCTCCCTTGCTATCGCAAGCAGACTTTTACCCGAAATATAGCTGTCAAATATTTTTCTTACGGTTTCGGCTTCTTTATTTTCAACGATCATCTCACCGTTTTTCATACAGTAGCCGAAGGGGATTCTTCTGTTCTTACTCATTAAATTCACCGCCTATACTTTTAATTAGAATAAATTTTCTCCCTTAATTTCAATCCAGATATCAGTTCAAATTCAAGGATATTGTCCTTAACAATGATCTTCTCAACTATTTGATTGAACATATTTTCGTCAAACTCTGCAAATATCTCGTTTCGACTTTCAAACGCTTCTATTAGCATATCCAACTGTTCGAGAGCCTCGTCATCGCTGTCGGCTTTGGATATTTTATTAAGCTCCATATTCAGCCTACTCAGCTTGTTGTCAAGTGTCACGTTTTGTTTGCCAAATTTTTGCTCGTCAATAAAACCCTTTGTGCGCAGCCTTGAAATAACGTGCTTTTGGTCCTTTAATTCTGCGATCTGCTTGCGAATCTCATACACCCTTGTATTACTGCTGAAACGCTTTGAATTCAGCTCCCTTAGTAATCTTTGCATAGAGAGCAATATTTCCTTGTAGTTTAGAATCAGCTTGTTGCATAACCTTACAAAGGCTTGCCTTATATCATTTTCGAGTATCGGTTTTGATGCGCAAAGCTCTGCTTTAAGGTTATGATTTCTGCATACCCAACAACAATTATCTCCCGTCTTTCTGTATCTGTATTTCTTTTTGCAATGTCCGCATTCAATCTTTCCCGAAAGGATACTTTTTGTATTCTCCTTTTGACTGCAAGTCTTTTCATGCCGCATTTTCATAATCTCCTGAGCCTTGTAATAATTGTCATCAGTAATGATAGGTTCATGACTTTTTGAATAATAATACTTTGGCATTTCACCTCTGTTAGGCAGGTTCTTGTGAGGGAGAGCAGTTGTGGTGTATTTCTTTTGATGAATTTGATCTCCGATATATTTTTCGTTTTTGAGTATTATCCTGATGGAATATCCTGTCCAGTTGCCTGATATGCCTTTATGCTTAATTCCTGCATCATTTAACATATCTGCGATCTTATGGCTGCCGTAACCGTTAAGATACCAATTGAAGATCCGTTTCACAATCGCTGCCTCATCGTGATCAACTATCAATCTGCCTTCAACCAGCTTATATCCGAAAAGCGGCGTACATAATTTCATTGTACCGTTTTCCATTCTCTTTTGAATGCTCCACCTCATATTCTGCGAGATCGAGGTCGATTCCTCTTGTGCAAGACCGCCCATTATGGTTATCATCATCTCGTCTGGAATGTTTGCCGTGTCTATATTTTCTTTTTCAAACAGCACGGATATTCCAAGCTCTTTCAGCTCTCTTATACTTTTCAGACAATCCTTCGTATTTCGTGAAAATCTGCTGATCGACTTTGTGTATATTCGGTCGATCTTTCCTTTGCGGCAGTCCTTCATCATTCGCACAAATTCTGTTCGCTTGTCCTGACAGGTGCCTGTTATGCCCTCGTCTGCGTAGATATCTGCAAGTATTTTATCCTTAGAACCGCCCAGCATTTCCGTGTAGTATTTCACCTGCGCCGCATACGAGTGAAGCTGATCCTCGCTGCCGGAGGACACTCTGCAGTATGCAGCACAGCGCATCTTATTCAGCGGCGAGTTATCTATCGTTGGCTCTATCTTAGTCACCTTCGGCATTTTATCACGCCCCTCTCAGAGTACAAGAATACCATAATCTCTTTCAAATTGGTATCACCAAACTAAACAGAATATCTCCGCTCGATTTGGTGATACTACCCTCATTTCATGCCGTCCCTTTTGTCCGCATCTCCTGCCGCCACAAAAAGGCACATTGTAAATATGCCTAAAACTCCGCCCGTAAGTAATCCAGCAATAAACTGTATCATGCCGAAACCTCCAAATCTGCCGCAGACGGATAATTTGCACTGACCGTCTGCCTGTTAAGCTCGTTTATCCTGCGTTCCTGTTCTTCGGATATTGCTCCGCAGGCTCTTAGCTTTTTTACTATCGCCGACATCACAGCCTGCATATATTCTGCCTGACCGTATTTTTTCATATCCTATTCCGCCTTTCTATTTTCGCTTATCCTCTTCCAAAATATTCTCAAATCATCAATGCTCTCGGTCACATTCTTTTCGCTCAAAGCGGCAAGTATCCTGTTTCTGTAAGGCTTGTCCTCACGAATACTTGCTCTTGGGTCGAGTATAGACACAATGCCTTTGTCGGTAGCCGAGCGTATCAGCCGACCTGCTCCCTGTCTTAGCTTTATTATCATCTCGGGCAGGGCAACATCTCTTTTCCTGTTTCTTGCAAGCGACATCTTGTAGTCAAGTATAGGGTTTGGAACGGGAAACGGCAGTTTGAATATTATCACCTGCGAAAGGGATTTCCCCTCTACGTTTATGCCCTCCCAGTATGTTCCCGTACCCAGCAGAACAGAATTGATTTCATCCTTAAACCTCCGTATTTTATGCGCCTGCGAGGAGTTCTCGCCCTGAATTATTATCCTGTACGGCAAATGCAGATTTACAAGCTTTTTGTATACATACTCCATATCCTCTTTTGAGGTGAAAAGTATCAGCGTTTTGCCGTGGGTTATACTTAAAAGTTGAAGTATCTCGGCAATCGCTTTTTCACGGTATTCCGCTTTGTTTCTCAAATTCGGATACGGCAGCTTGTCCGAGATGTAAAGCATTGTATTGCTGTCATAATCAAACGGAGATCTCTTTGGCTCTGAAAGCTTTCCGATAATAGGGAAACCGAGGGAAATTAGAAAATATCCATATCTTTCTCTGAGCGTTCCCTCTGATTTGTCCGTCATAGTCGCCGATGTCATCACGGTCGTTTGGCAGAAGTGGAACAGCATTTGCGATATATAAAACCGTATATCCTTTTTGCAAATGCATATTTTCAGATACCTGTCACATTCAAGCCAAAGGATATTTTGCCTTGATTCTTTAAGCACGGCGGTCAGAAACCTTTTTTCTCTTTCAAGAGAATAATGCGTAATTCTTTCAAGCTGTTCAAGCCGCCTGATAATTCCCAAAAGCAACGCCCTTATATCCTTTGTGCATTTAAGATAGTACGCCTTGTTGTCGCCATCTCTGCGTGCGCGCTGTTCTCTTACCTGATGCTTTAACAGCTCGAAAAGCTGTTCTGTCAGCGTAATTGAAGTATCGGCTGCTTTCCTTGCATCCCTCTTTCTGTTAGGAAGCGCGCACTCTACCGCAGCGTTTATCTTCCAAAGCAGTTCGCTTTTGCTATAGCTTTCTGTAAACGCTTCTCTAAACTTTGGCTCAAGGTCGTGAGCTTCGTCAACTATCGTAAGGCAGCAGTTGTCATTAAAAATGCCTGTGCCGCTCATCAGATGAGCGACAAGCAAGTTCTGATTACAGATAACAATTGCGTTTGTATGTGACAGCTTCTCCCTTAGTCTTTTATACTCGCAGTTGCAATTACATCGGCAGTTTCTGCATTTATCTCCGTATCGTGCAATGCATATCCTGTTCCAAATTTCGTCGGGTATATTAATATCCATATCCGAACGCTGCTGAATGCCTTTGCTTACATACCGAGATACTTTTTTCAGCACAGCTTTTTCTTTATTATCGGCTATGTACATTGTCGTCTGCAATCTTTTTTCACAGACGTAATTTTTCATACCCTTTGCTATTATCACAGGAGCGTTAATTCCGGTAATCTCCATAACGATCTGCGCATCTATGGCAAGCTGCTCCTGCAAGGCTATCGTTGATGTGGCTATGACTATTTGCTTATGCTCCTTTTCATACTGCATTACCGCAGGCACGAGATAAGCATACGACTTTCCTATACCCACCTCTGCTTCTGTGACGATCGGCTTTCTGCCTTCTATGGCGTCGCATATTTCCAGAGCCATTTCAACCTGTCCGTCACGCCGTTCAAGACCCTGCTGTGTGATTTTATCAAAGAACGCTTTTGTACGTTCGGACAATGTGTTATTCTTCAAACTTATCACTCCTGTTACAATATAATTGACGGGTAAAACCTTGCACGCCGGTAAGGGTTTACACGTACTTGTTACTTAAGCTATACTGAAAGCAGTGATTGGACTGACGGATCACCCCTTGGGACGAAGCGCCTGTAGAATAGACTGTCATCCATGCTTTCATTATAGCGTTCGGTTTATGCAGGTTGAGCCACATCACGTGCGTTCATGTCACCAAACAGATTGAATATGTAATGAGTAAAGTGTGGTTTGCCCGATTACAATTTCAATTCAGGAGATGCATTTATTATGAACGCAGTAGGTATCGATGTTTCCAAAGGTAAAAGTACGGTTGCTGTACTTCATCCATTCGGAGAAGTTGTGGCTTCACCTTTTGATGTTGCTCACACCAGAAGTGATTTGAAGGCATTAGCTGACTTCATAAAGAAACTTCCCGGTGAGACTAAGGTTGTTATGGAGGCAACAGGAAACTATTATGAGCCAATTGCTCGTTACCTCCACGAACGAAATATATTTGTTTCCGTAGTCAATCCTGTGCTTATCAGTGACTTTGGTGGAAACACGTTAAGAAAGCCTAAAACCGACAAGAAGGACTCTTTAAAAATCGCCTCTTATGCGTTAAGCTATTGGGTTGACCTGAAGGAATATGTTCCTCAGGAGGACTTAAGAAAGTCATTAAAACTGCTCAACAGACAGTACCAGCAGGCTTCTAAATTAAAGACCATGATGAATAATAATCTGATATCACTGCTTGATCTGACCTTTCCTGGGATCAATAAGCTGTTCACATCACCTTCCAGAGAATCGGACGGTCATGAAAAGTGGGTTGACTTCGTATTAGCCTTTCCTCACTGTGATATGATATCAAAGCTTACTGTCAAGACGTTTTCAAGAAAATACAAGAAGTGGTGTAACAGTAATTCTTATTACTTCACCGATGCATCGTGCGAGAAAATATATGATTACGCAAAGGATTGTATCAGCAGCGTTTCTTTAGCAGAATCAACGGTGTTTGCTGTTATACAAGCTGCTCAGATGCTCAATTCAGCCGTTGAAAACTGCCATGCTATCCTGCTTGAAATGAACCGTGTAGCAGCTCAGCTGCCCGAATACGATACTGTTATGTCCATGTACGGTGTTGGTAAAGCTGTAGGTCCTCAGCTGATTGCTGAGATCGGAGATCCAAGACGTTTTCATAGCAGAAAGGCAATCACTGCTTATTTTGGTTATGACAGCGAGAACAATGATTCCGGTCAGAAAGTATCAATATCAAATTCGATGACCAAGAAAGGTGCAGGTGCTCTGCGAAGAACACTTTTCATCATTATGCAGATACTGCTACAAAACAAGCCAGTCGATAACCCTGTGTACGATTTTCTGATCAAGAAACAATCCGAAGGAAAGCATTACTATTCATACATGAACGCAGCTGCAAACAAGTTCCTTCGTATTTACTATGCCAAAGTAAAAGAAGCCTTAACCGCTACAGAATCCACATCCTAAATGCAATTTAAACGAATATTTTTTCAGGCTGCTTCGGCAGTCTTTTTGTCGTACCATTTTGTGCCTTGAAATTTTTTCAAATTTTTTCAAGTTAGGGGTTGACTTTTATTTGCAGGTCTATTTAGTGAACCGTTTAGAGAAAGACTGATTTTCAAAGCCTTATCTATTTTTCTCATTTCGGTCTTACTCAGCGTGCCGATATATTTCGTAAGCCTCTTTTTCGATACCGTTCTTATCTGTTCAAGCAGAGCTATTGAAGGATAGAACAGCTTATTGGTATGCAAGGAAACGTGTGTAGGCAGATGATTTTTCTTTTCCGCAGTTACAAAAGCAACTATCGTTGTCGGCGAATACTCGTTGCCTATATCGTTTTGGATAACGACCGCAGGTCTGCACCCTGACTGTTCCGAGCCGATTGCCTGTCCCACGTCCTCGATGTTAGCGTAGTAGACATCTCCTCGTCTTATCTTCATCATCAAAGCCTCCATACTGCGATTATTCTTTCATTACAGCATACCCTAACTTCATCGACAGCCTCATATTCAGATGCGGCCATTACGGTTTCTCTGCGTATATCTCCAAATCTTACATTGGCTATTTCTACTGTGAAATAGAAGTAACCGTCCAACCCGCCCCCACTTCCCAAACTCGAATTGCTATGGTAAAATAATAGTTACCAACGAAAAAAGGA